>JBJDYV010000088.1:0-1552 GCA_051867655.1 Oscillospiraceae bacterium | reverse complement strand
CTCCTTAGAAAGGAGGTGATCCAACCGCTGGTTCCCCAACGGTTACCTTGTTACGACTTCATCCCAATCACCACCCACACCTTAGGCGGACAAATGCCCGACTTCGGGTGCAGACGGCTTTCATGATGTGACGGGCGGTGTGTACAAGGCCCGGGAACGCATTCACGGCGCCGTAGCTGATGCGCCGTTACTAGCAAATCCGACTTCACGGGGTCGGGTTGCAGACCCCGATCCGAACTGAGGCATACTCTGTGCGGTTTGCTCCACCTTGCGGTCTCGCGTCGCTCTGTATATGCCATTGTAGCACGTGTGCAGCCCTGGATGTAAGGGCCATACTGACTTGACGTCATCCCCACCCTCCTCCTGCGTAAACAGGCAGTGTGATACGAGTTCCCGGCTCTACCCGCTGGCAACATATCATAGGGGTTGCGTTCGTTGGTGGACTTAACCAAACACCTCACGGCACGAACTGACGACAGCCATGCAGCACCTGTGTGACACTCTCGAAGAAGGCATACTTTCATACGCCGTGCAGTCACATGTCAAGCCCAGGTAAGGTTCTTCGCGTTGCATCGAATTAAGCCACATGCTCCTCCGCTTGTGCGGGCCCCCGTCAATTTCTTTGAGTTTTAGCCTTGCGGCCGTACTCCCCAGGCGGCATACTTAACGCGTTAGCTGAGCGACTGGAGGGGTGAAATCCCCCAACCGCGAGTATGCACCGTTTAAGGTCGGGACTACCAGGGTATCTAATCCTGTTTGCTCCCCCGACTTTCGCACCTCAGCGTCAGTACCGTTCCAGGAATCCGCCTTCGCCTCCGGTGTTCTATAGGATATCAACGCATTTCACCGCTACACCCTATGTTCCGATTCCCTCTCCCGGACTCCAGCCAGGTAGTTTCAGACGCACTTTCCGGGTTGAGCCCGGAGATTTCACATCTGACACGCCTGGCCGCCTACGTGCCCTTTACGCCCAGTAAATCCGAACAACGCTAGGGACCTCTGTATTACCGCGGCTGCTGGCACAGAGTTAGCCGTCCCTTCCTCTTGAAGTACACTCAACTTCCCTACGTATTAGGTAGGATCGCCTGTTCCCTCATGACAGGAGTTTACGACCCGAGGGCCTTCATCCTCCACGCAGCGTCGCATTGTCAGGCTTTCGCCCATTGCAAATGATCCTCGACTGCAGCCTCCCGTAGGAGTCTGGGCAGTATCTCAGTCCCAGTGGGGCTGGTCATCCTCTCAGACCAGCTAACCGTAGGCCTTGGTGGGCCGTTACCCCGCCAACAAGCTGATGGTGCGCGAGCCCCTCTACGAGCGGGAGCCTTGCGGCCCCCTTTAGCGTCCCGGGGATGCCCCCGGGCGCCACATTCGGTATTAGCCGCCGTTTCCAGCGGTTTTCCCCAACTCCAAGGCAGGTTGCTCACGTGTTCCTCCCCAATCCGCCACTCTCACCGGACTGTATTGCTACATCCCGGATCCCGTCCGACTTGCATGCCTAATCCACGCTACCAGCGTTCGTTCTGAGCCAGAATCAAACTCTCAGAAAAAGAAT
>JBJDYV010000087.1:0-1557 GCA_051867655.1 Oscillospiraceae bacterium | reverse complement strand
CCGCCATGCGCGAAGCTTTGCCGTGCAGAGCCCCATGACCCGGTGGAACAGAACGCCCAGAAGGATGTTCAGTGCGAAGGTGATCAGATAATAGAAATAGTGTCCGGGGCCGAAATCCAGGTACCGCTGCAGCAGTTCAGTCTCCGCGAAAAGGCTGACGTTCAGCAGATAGATCTCCAGACTGTTTTCCCCCACCAGGCGCAGAAATTTCCGAAGGCCGCCCAGGGGCAGATGTTCAAACAGCAGGCAGCACACCAGGCACATGGGGAGGGTCGTAAAGAACAGCAAAAGGCTGGGAGGGAGGTAGATCACCTTGACGAGGGATCGGGAGGCGGCGATGAAATAGACCAGGCCGCAGAGCAGCCAGACGCACCAGAACAGAAGGCCCTTTTTCCCGATTCTGCGCTCCTCCTGTGCGTAAAATCCCATCAGCAAGCCCAGAAAAAAGATGGGGATGCGGTAAGCCACGTCCAAGTACTGCCACAGTTCGAGCCGCATCAAAACAAAGCACAGCACAAGCCCCACCGCCATGCCTGCGGCGGTCAGGAGTTCCCGGTGCTTTGTTTTTTTCAGGCAGCAGAAACAGACAGGGGTCAGCAGATAAAAGAACATGATCCCCGATATGTACCAGTTGAATCGCCCCTCGGACTGGACCCAATAGGAGAGCAGGGTGGAGTTCCACACGAGCGCGGAGACCGGCGCGCCTCTTCGCAGGATCAAAAACAGGGTATAGGGCAGCATGACCACAAAGTAGGCGGGCAGGATCCGAAGGGCCCTCCGGGCCATAAAGGGACCGAATTTCTGCTCCTTCCGGCAGAGGGACATGGACAGACCCGTGGCGGACAGGAGGATAAAGATATCGACGCCGCCGAAGCCGGCCGCCCGGAGCCAGTTCAGCGGCCGCACGCCGAAGTCCAGAAACCACGCATGGTACAGCATGACCCAAAGCATGGCCAGGCCCATCAGCTCCGCGCGGTATTTGCTCAGGACAGAGTATTTCATAGGCGCGCCCCTTTCCTTCCAAATGTGAACAAACGGCGGAGTGGTTCACTCCGCCGTTTGTTAAATCATGCGATCAGATTATTTAACGCTCTCGCCGGCGGCCTGCTTGGCCTTGATCTCCTTGATGGCGTCCTTGTAGGACAGGTTGACGCGGCCCTTGTCGTCGATGTCGGTGACCTTGACCCACACCATATCGCCGATGTTCAGCACGTCCTCCACCTTCTCCACGCGGCGGTCAGCCAGCTTGGAGATGTGGACCATGCCGTCCTTGCCGGGAGCCAGTTCCACGAAGGCGCCGAACTGCAGGATGCGCACCACCTTGCCGTAGTACAGCTGACCCACCTCGGGGACAAAGACGATGGTGTCGATCATCTTCTTGGCGGCGTCGCAGGAGGCCTTGTTGACGCCGGCAATGTAGATGGTGCCGTCCTCCTCGATGTCGATCTTGGCGCCGGACTCGGCGGTGATCTTCTGGATGACCTTGCCGCCGGAGCCGATGACCTCGCGGATCTTGTCCACGTCGATCTTCATCTTGATCATCTTGGGGGCGCTCTC
>JBJDYV010000086.1:0-1572 GCA_051867655.1 Oscillospiraceae bacterium | reverse complement strand
AGTAATGAATCCCTTGTCACGCTGAAAGCTCATACAACAGGCAGGAGTGCCGTGTGCCCATGTTGCGGAAGGCGCTCTACGGCCGTCCACAGCCATCGGCTGCGCACGATACAATGTACGGAGATGCTTGGCAGTCGCACACTGCTGATACTGGACGTGCGCCACTTCTTCTGCCGCAACAGGAAATGCGGCCGTACCATATTCTCGGAGCCACTTGCTATGACCCTGCCATACGGGCGGAATACCCATGAGGTCGAGAAGCGCATCCGTCACGAGGCTTTGAACCAGACGGCGCGCAAGGCCTGCGGGACACTGGCTATGCAGCACATCCATGTCAGCCAGTCCTCCCTCATCCGCGCGCTTCGTCTGATGGGCAGCGTCAACCCGGAAGTGCGTACCAGCGGCTTTGTCGGGATAGACGACTTTGCCAAATTGAAGGGACATAAATACATGTGTGTCATTGCGGACCACTACACACGGCTTCCACTGGCTGTATTCGACTCTCGATACGGGCAGGAAATCACCGACTGGCTGAGGGCACACCCGGAGATTAAGGCGGTCACCCGCGACGGCAGCCAGTCATATGCATCCATCATCAGCACTGCCAGCGAGTCTGTCATACAGATTTCCGACCGTTTTCACCTTATGCAGGCCCTGAAGCGTGATGCCGTGGAGCAGATACGGTTGCTGCTGGGACAGAAGAATGCGAGGAGGCAATATCCCTACCCGACAGAGGAGGAGGCCTACAAGGCAATCATCGGCGACATCTGTCAGATGGGGGAGAAGAAACACCGTGAGAAGGTCATGCTGTATTATGAGACACGCCGTATGAAGGATGAGGGAAAGAGCTTAGCCGAGATATCCGGGATACTGGGTGTCAAGTCGCAGAAGGTGTACAAGGTACTGACCACGGATATCAGGAAACTGCTGACTCAGGAACAGAGGCAGGCAATGGCCGCTGCGAGGGAGGTGGCCAGGACCGTCAGTTCCGGATGCATGTCTACGTCCGTTGTGCATAGAAGGCTGGACGGGAAACTCCCCTCGCGGCTGCTCTCGAGGTGCATGCGCAGTATCGTTGCCAGGTACAAGCCGTTGCGCGAGGAAGTCCGTCTACACAACAAGGCTTTGGGAGAGCAGAAGAAGGCAGTAAAGGTGAAGGGCAGTACAATTTGGAACTATATTGTCACGGGAGAGACAGGGACAGAGAAACTGCTCAAGCTGAAAGACACCCATCCCGAGGTGGAGCAAATCATACAGGTCTGCATACGCTTCCGAAAAATGCTCCACAATAAGGATGACGCTCCGACAATGGACGATTGGCTCAAGGAGGCGGCAGCATGCCAGGTCAAGGAAATCAGGGATTTTGCAGAATACATAAGAAAAGACAGGAAGGCGGTCGAGCAGGCTTGCTGTACCTGTTTCAACAACGGACTGCTGGAAGGAACGGTCAACAAGATCAAGGCCATTAAGAGAAGTATGTTCAACAGGGCAAAGGCAGATGTGCTAAGGGCAAAGACGCTTTATGCCAGCATGAAATGGGACTGGAATTACCACCCAAATTGACGCTGAACC
>JBJDYV010000085.1:0-1595 GCA_051867655.1 Oscillospiraceae bacterium | reverse complement strand
CCAGACGCTTTGTCAGCTTATGGGCAAGCTCAATGGGCAGGGGCATCAGGCTGTCTGTTTCCCGGCAGGCGTAGCCGAACATCATGCCCTGATCGCCCGCGCCGTTTTCCATAGCGTCCGCCTTTTCCACACCCATGTTGATGTCGGGAGACTGCTCGTGAACATCCACGGTGATCTTACAGGAATCCGCGTCAAAACCGTGTCCCGGTTTGGTATAGCCGATCTCCCAAATCACCTGCCGGGCAATGGCTTCATAATCCACCCGGGCAGCAGAGGTGATCTCACCGAAAATGTGGACTTCATCGGTGATGGCTGTGACCTCGCAGGCTACATGGGAATGGGGATCCTTTTCCAGCAGGGCGTCCAGAATGGCATCGGCAATCTGGTCGCAGACTTTGTCCGGATGCCCTTCCGTTACACTTTCGGAAGTAAAGAAGGTAGTCATTTTGTTGCCGCCTCCTGCTTCTTGGCGCAGCTGCACTGCCACAGGGTATCGGCAGTGGGCTTCCAGTTCTTGGAATAGGCTTCGCATTTATCGCACAGGTGGTCAACCGTCTCGGGAGACTGAAGGTCAGTAGAATGGGCACCGGTGGCTTTCACGATTTCCCGGAGCTTCTCCGGGTTCTCCAGCATGGGGCAGGGACGCAGGTGATTGTCATTGAAGGGCTGACCATCGTGATAGGCCATGAAGATAGGACTGCGCATCACATCCAACAGGCTCATGTCTCGAATGTTGGCGTTGGAATAGTGGATGAACACACAGGGATCGCAGTCGCCGTTAGCGTTAATGTGCAGATACCGCCGTCCGCCGGCGATGCAGCCGCCTACATACTCACCGTCGTTCTGGAAGTCCATGGCAAAGATGGGCTTGGTGGCGCGAATATCCCGGATACGGTGATACATGAATTCCCGCTGTTCAGGGTTGGGCAGCAGCTCCGGCGCGGCATCGTTGCCCACGGGCATATAGTGGAAGTACCACACAAACCGCGCGCCCCACTCCACCATCTGGTCAATGAATTCGTAGGAGCTGATGGAGTCCAGATTCTGGCTGGTGTAGCAGCAGGACAGGCCGAAGGGCAGGTGCTTTTCCTTCAGGATTGCCATGGCCTTGATGACCTTCTGATAGGTACCGTTGCCACGGCGGCCGTCGGTGGCGGCTTCAAAGCCCTCGATGCTGATGGCGGGAATGAAATTCTTCACCCGGAGCATCTCGTCTGCAAAGGCTTCATCAATGAGGGTAGCATTGGTAAAGGAGAGGAACTGGCAGTCACTGTGCTTCTCGCAAAGGGCAATCAGGTCCTTCTTGCGCACCAGCGGTTCGCCGCCGGTGTAGATGTACATGTACACACCCATTTCCTTGCCCTGGGTGATGATGGAGTCGATTTCGTCGAAGGTCAGGTTCAGCTTATTGCCATACTCCGCAGCCCAGCAGCCGGTGCAGTGCAGGTTGCAGGCAGAGGTGGGGTCCAGCAGGATTGCCCAGGGGATATTGCAGTTGTATTTCTTCCGATATTCCTCCTGCTTGGGCCAGCCGATGATATTGGCATTGAGGAAGAAGTTCTCAAAGGTTGCCTTCAAAACGTCGGGATCGGTTT
>JBJDYV010000084.1:0-1600 GCA_051867655.1 Oscillospiraceae bacterium | reverse complement strand
CGGATGCAATGGAAAAAACATAGCCCTGCCTGTCAAAAACGGACAAAAACCGGGGGGCCGTATTGACGAACGCCGGAAAAAAATATATAATACAACAAAAATAGCGTAAATGCTGCAATAAATCCATGTTATATCCGTAGCCCCGGGAAAAAGCATGGAAAACCATGGAAAAAACTGTCGAAACCGGATCCGAAGGAGCAATGGAAAATGGATACTTTCGCCGTGGATCTCTACAAAGTCTTCCCGCTTCCCCGTCCGGAAGGGGCGGCAGGCGGACAGCTTTGCGTCTGGCGGACAGCAACCTCCGACAAGGTCAGCTCCCACCGCCGCCGGCCGGCTGTGCTGATCCTGCCCGGCGGGGCCTACCGCTGGACCTCCCCCCGGGAAGCGGAGCCGGTGGCACTGCGGTTCCTGGCCAGAGGCTATGTGCCCTTTGTGCTGGACTATTCCTGTGCCCCCTGCAGCTTCCCGGTGGCTCTGCGGGAGGCCGCCATGGCCATGCGCTACATCCGGGAAAACGCGGACCGCTTCGAGGCGGATCCCCACATGGTCATCGCCATGGGCTTCTCCGCCGGGGGCCACCTGTGCGGCACCCTGGGAACCATGTTCGACTGTCCGGAGGCAGCGGACATCGGCCCGGCGTCGCTGCTGCGGCCGGATGGGCTGGGACTGTGCTACCCGGTGGCCGTCTCCTGGGGCAGGACCCACGAGGAGAGCTTCCGGACCATCTCCGCCGGTGATGAAGCGCTCCGGCAGCGGCTGTCCCTGGACAAGCTGGCCAGGCCGGATATGCCGCCGGTGTTCTTGTGGCACACCCGGGATGACCAGTCCGTTCCGGTGCGCAACAGCCTGGTGCTGGCTGAGGCTCTGGAGACCGCCGGGGTGGATTTCGCCATGCACATTTACCGCCACGGGCAGCACGGACTGTCCACAGCGGACGAGATGGCCTACCCCACCTACGGCGTTCCCGAAACCAGCTGGGACGTGACCGGCTGGCTGGACGCCATGCTCCGCTTCTTTGCGGAAATCGGTATCAAAATCCGGGATGATGGAGGAGACGTATGAATACCATTTTATTTGTAGGAGAGCATCCCAAAACCTTCGACGTCCGCTGGCACACCCATGAGCATTGGGAGCTGGTCTACTGCACCAGCGGCCAGGGCTCCTTCCGGTTCAGCAACGGCACCATTATGAACTACCAGGCCGGAGAGGTGGTCATCATCCCCCCCAGGGAGGTCCACGCCAACTCCAGCACCGAGGGCTTCACCAACATCCACATGACCATGGCGGAGCCTTCCTTCACCTGCAAGACCGCCTTCCGGGTCAGCGACGACGACGTCCAGAGCCTGAAGGCCGCCTTCGCCCAGGCGAAATACTACTACATGTCCGACATCAAGATGCGGGAGCTGGTGCTTTCCGCCCTGGGCGATCTGATCACCAGCTACATCGTGGTGTTCCAGAGCAACGTGGAGTACTCCGAGCCGGTGGAGCGGCTGCGCACCAGCATCGCCCGGAACTTCTCCCGCCACGACTACGCCCTGGACGAGGTCATCCGCTCCATGCCCTTCAACTACGACTACCTGCGCAAGCTCTTCAAGAA
>JBJDYV010000083.1:0-1606 GCA_051867655.1 Oscillospiraceae bacterium | reverse complement strand
AAGTGGTAGTTGGCGATCTTGGGCTGGGCCTTGGAGACCACGGAGAGCAGGGTGGATTTGCCCACGTTGGGAAAACCCACCAGACCCACGTCAGCCAGCAGCTTCAGCTCCAGGATCACGTCCCGGCTCTGGCCGGGCAGACCGGCCTTGGCGAAGCGGGGCACCTGCCGGGTGGGGGTGGCAAAGTGCTTGTTGCCCCAGCCGCCGTTGCCGCCCCGGGCCAGGATGAAGGGCTCGTCGTCCGACATGTCCTTGATGATCTCATTGGTCTCGGCGTCCCGCACCACAGTGCCCCGGGGGACCTTGATGACCAGGTTTTCCCCGTCCCGGCCGGAGCAGCGCTTGCCCTGGCCGTCCTGGCCGTTGGCGGCCACATACTTGCGCTTATAGCGGAAGTCCATCAGGGTGGACATATGGTCGTCCACCTGTAGGAGCACATGGCCGCCCTTGCCGCCGTCTCCGCCGTCAGGGCCGCCGGCGGCCACGTATTTCTCCCGGTGGAAGGAGACCACGCCGTTGCCGCCGTTGCCCGCTTTGACGGTGATGCGTGCGGTATCGACAAAATTTGGCATTGCTTGCCACCTCGCATTTTCTTGAAAAGGGTGCACGACCTTTTTCGACAGATTTAAAAAACGCCCCGAACGGGTTTTCGTTCGGGGCGTTTCGTATACCCAAATTACTGGGCGGCTTCCTCGGTGATAATGGAAACCTGCTTGCGGTCCTTACCCAGGCGATGGAACTTCACGCGGCCATCCTTCAGGGCGAACAGGGTGTCGTCGCTGCCCTTGCCGACGTTGACGCCGGGATGGATATGGGTGCCCCGCTGGCGAACCAGCACGTTGCCGGCCAGAACGAACTGACCGTCGGAACGCTTCACACCCAGGCGCTTGGACTCGGAGTCACGGCCGTTGCGGGTGGAGCCAACGCCCTTTTTGTGGGCGAAAAACTGCAGACCGATTTTCAGCATTTGTTACACCTCCATGCTGTCGTTGTCAAATACGATCAAATGATCGGGGTACTCCTCGTGCAGCTCGGCAAAGTAGACCATCAGCGCCGTCAGAAGGGTCTGACAGGTGCTCTCATTGGTCTGCCCCAGGCCGCCGGGGAGCTTGAGAGAGATGGACGCGTCCTTCTCGCGGACCTTGACCGAAGCCTCCAG
The DNA here is from genome assembly GCA_051867655.1 of Oscillospiraceae bacterium. Lineage (GTDB taxonomy): Bacteria > Bacillota > Clostridia > Oscillospirales > Oscillospiraceae > JAJPXI01. Next base: position 447 of record JBJDYV010000083.1, on the reverse strand, counting down.
CCCAAGTACGTCATTGATGGCGCACTCGGCCAGGCGCACGGCGCTGGTGATCGCGGCGCAGAGGACGTCTTCTCCCTCGCAGGCAAGTCCGCTGTGGCCTTCAACCTTGAAGCCCGTGATGCGGCTGCCCTCGGAATAAAACGTAACGGTGGTCATACCTTAGACGGAGAGCTTGGTGATCTCCACCTTGGTGTAGGGCTGACGATGGCCCTGGCGCAGGCGGTAACCCTTCTTGGGCTTGTACTTGAAGACCATGACCTTCTTGCCCTTGCCGTTCTTCACCACGTTGGCCTCCACCTTGGCGCCCTCCACGACGGGGGTACCGAAAGTGGCCTTGTCGCCGTCGATGACAGCCAGAACCTTGTCGAAGGTAACGGCGTCACCGGCCTCGCAGGGCAGCTTCTCGATGAAGAGGGTATCGCCCTCGGTCACCTTGTACTGCTTGCC
>JBJDYV010000082.1:0-1640 GCA_051867655.1 Oscillospiraceae bacterium | reverse complement strand
GGGACTTTTCCGACAGAGGAGAGTTCTGCCATATATTTGGCCCGGAACATGTCTCCAAGGGCCTTCACGGGGAAGAGGAACGGTTCCTTCTCTCCGGCCCTGACCTGCGGGAGGGTCTTCCATCTGTCACCATCCGTCCTCCTGCCGCCACCGGGCACGATGCAGTGCAGGTGGGGATGGAACACAAGGTTGCTTCCCCAGGTATGCAGCAGGGCTGTCATCCCCAGTTGCACACCGGCCTTTTCCCCGAAAGCATTCAGGGTACCCCACGCCGCGTGGAACAGAGCAGCATAAGCCGCTTCCTGGTGGCTGAAGATGAACTCGTTCAACACTTCCGGAACGGTGAACACGACGTGGAAGTAGGTCTGCGGCAGCAGTTCTTCCTTGCGTGCAAGAAGCCAGGCTTCCCGCTGCGCATACTGACACCGTGGACAGTGACGGTCCCGGCAACTGTGATAGAGCGTGTGCTCCTCACCGCATTCCGGACATACGGTCACGTGGCCACCCAAAGCTGGTGTACGACAGTCGCGTATGTGCTGAAGCACCGTGGCGACGTGCGCGGTAGGATGATACCGCGCGGCCCACGCCGGACCGAACCGGACAAGGGCCTCGGATATTCCGCCCACCACGGCTACTTCACCGGGAATATCAGGTCCGTAGGGCCCACCCAGCGCTGGTCGCTGTGTGTCTCTGCGATGTTCAGGTAGATGGCAGTGGTCTCAAGACGTTTGTGGCCCAGCCATTTCTGGATGTGGCGGATATCAACCCCGTGTTCCAGCAGCGTCGTGGCGTACGTGTGTCTCAGGGCATGACAGCTCACATGTTTGGTGATGCCCGCACGCTCAATGGCACCGGAAAGCACCTTGCCGGGCCACGCTTTACCTCTTGGCTTGCCGGGTTCAGTCTCGAACAGGTATGAGCGGGGATGATATTCGTGCAGGTAGCGCGCCACCACCTTCTGCATATTCCTGGAAAACGGGACGTAGCGGTCCTTGCGGCGCTTGCCTTCGCGGATATGAATCTTCCCCCGGTCAAAGTCCAGGTCATACACCGCTACATTCAGGGCCTCGCTCTTCCGCATCCCGGTGTCAAACAGAAGCCCGATGAGCGTCTTCTCACGCAGCTCCACGCAGGCACGCAACAATGCCTGCATCTCTCGCTCAGACAAGACTACAGGCAAAGTCCGGCGGGCGGGAATGGTTGGATTGGCTGAAAGCGGACACTCCAACCCGAACAACTTGAAGTATTTGCGCACGCAGTACACCGCATGGAGCATGTGGGACCCCGATGACTTTCTCTTCAACAATTTGTTGTAGTACTCCACGTACTCGTCATCCGTGATTGCCTCGGGAAGACGCCCGTATTCCAGGCAAATCAAGGCCAGATTGTACCCATAATTGCGGATTGTGCTCTCACTTGAGCCCTGATTTTCGAGACGTTTCAGAAAATTTTCGTACCTTTCGGCGAACAAGGGAACCTCCTTGAGGGCCCTTGTGACAGAAGACTCTTTCTTCATAACACTGGTTTTTGATTTTGATGTGGTAATCAAATATAAACAAAACCAGTGTTATTTCTTGTATTAACCACGCATCAGCACGAAATCGTCAGGCACTGACGCTCCCCGGCAGGGGTTAGTTCAA
>JBJDYV010000081.1:0-1667 GCA_051867655.1 Oscillospiraceae bacterium | reverse complement strand
CCGCCGAGAAGTACTGGCCCTTCCCCACCTACGGCGAGCTGCTGTTCGGCGTCCGCTAATCAATTTGCTTCCTTTCATAGCTGCCAATCGCCGTCTCGGACGGTGCCTGACGGAGGGGGCCTTCCCCCTCCCGAATGGCAGCATACATGATAAATGTAAGAGAACGATTCTCCTGGGAAGTGGAAAGTGGAAAGTTGGTTTTTCATTCACCGCGAAGCGGCACCTTAACTTTCAACTTTCAACTCTCAACTTTCAACTTCCACACAGGATCGCTGCGAAGAGAAAAAGAAAGATCCCAAAAAACCGTTATCGGGCAACGCCCATCGGAAGACCCCACCGGAATGACCGCCGGTGCGCTTCCCGAAGATCCCCAGCCTGGGAAGGGTAAGCCCGATGCCGGTAAAAATAAGGAGGTAACAAAATGAGTGAAGTATGGAATGTATGGTTTTTGATCGGCGCGGCCCTGGTTTTCTGGATGCAGGCCGGATTTGCCATGGTGGAGGCCGGATTTACCCGGGCCAAGAACACCGGCAATATCATCATGAAGAACCTGATGGACTTCTGCATCGGCACCGTGGTCTTTATTCTCATCGGCTTCAGCCTGCTGATGGGCGAGGACCTGCTGGGCTTTATCGGCAAGCCGGGCTTTGACCTGTTCACGGCTTACGAAAGCTTCGACTTCTCCAGCTTCGTATTCAACCTGGTGTTCTGCGCCACCACCGCCACCATCGTCTCCGGCGCCATGGCCGAGCGCACCAAGTTCCTGTCCTACTGCATCTATTCCGCTGTCATTTCCGCGCTGATCTACCCCATCGAGGCCCACTGGATCTGGGGCGGCGGCTGGCTGGCCCAGCTGGGCTTCCACGATTTCGCCGGTTCCTGCGCCATCCACATGGTGGGCGGCATCTCCGCCCTCATCGGCGCCAAGCTCCTGGGTCCCCGTATCGGCAAGTTCAACCATGACGCCTCCGGCAAGGTCACCAAGGTCAACGCCTTCCCCGGCCACAGCATCGCGCTGGGCGCTCTGGGCGTGTTCATCCTGTGGCTGGGCTGGTACGGCTTCAACGGCGCTGCCGCCACCTCCGTGGAGCAGCTGGGTTCCATCTTCCTGACCACCACCGTGGCTCCCGCCGTGGCAACCGTGGTCTGCATGATCTTCACCTGGCTCAAGTACGGCAAGCCCGACGTGTCCATGTGCCTCAACGCCTCCCTGGCGGGCCTGGTGGCCATCACCGCTCCCTGCGATGTGACGGACTGCTTCGGCGCCTGCGTCATCGGCGCGGTAGCCGGTCTGCTGGTGGTCTTCGGCGTGTGGCTGCTGGACAACAAGCTCCACATTGACGATCCCGTGGGCGCCGTGGCCGTCCACTGCATGAACGGCATCTGGGGCACCCTGGCGGTAGGCCTGTTCGCCACCGACACCGCTCCCGCCTATGCCATCGCCAACGCCTCCGGCAAGACCCTCAAGGGTCTATTCTACGGCGGCGGCTTCGAGCTGATGGGCCTGCAGCTGCTGGGCTTCGTGGCCGTAGCTGCCTGGACCGTGGTCACCATTACCATCACCTTCCTGGTCATCAAGGCCGCCATCGGCCTGCGGGTCAGCCGGGAGGAAGAGCTCATCGGCCTGGACGCCACCGAGCACGGCCTGCCCTCCGCTTACGCCGGCT
>JBJDYV010000080.1:0-1684 GCA_051867655.1 Oscillospiraceae bacterium | reverse complement strand
CCATCTACCGCGACTACTTCGGCCGTCCCCTGTCCAACAAGGCCCACGACCTGCTACACACCCACTACCACGAGCAGGGAAGCGTGTCTAAGCTGAAATAAAGTCACGAAACAGCTGCGGACACCCTGAAGAACGTCATTTGGGAAGAAAAAAGATGGGATCGGAAAGCTGATTTCCGATCCCATCTTTTTTGCAATAGTGTCGTATTTTTGTCGTACTTTTAATTTTTTGCCAATATAACGAATAAGGATAAAAAATAAAAACCTTGAAACCGTTGCAGTTTCAAGGTTTTTATTGGTGGAGACAACAGAACTCGAATCTGTGACCTCTCGCGTGTGAGGCGAGCGCTCTACCGGCTGAGCTATGCCTCCATATTGGTGACCCGTACGAGACTCGAACTCGTGTTACCGCCGTGAAAGGGCGGTGTCTTAACCACTTGACCAACGGGCCATCGTGCCCGAACGGGCTTTATATGGGGTCCCAAAGAGGCGCTTGATACGCCTCTTTGGGAATGGTAGCGGCGACTGGATTTGAACCGGTGACACCCCGGGTATGAACCGAGTGCTCTAGCCAACTGAGCTACGCCGCCATATGTCCGCCTTTTTCACAGGCGAATTATATTATAACGGACAATTCCCGGTTTGTCAACGTTTTTTTACGTAAATCAGTCTATTTTATATCCGACGCCCCAAACGGTTTTGATAAAGCGGGGATTTCGGCCCGGCTCGCCCATCTTTTCCCGCAGACGGCGGATGTGGACCATAACGGTGTTGTTCCGGTCCAGGTACTTCTCCCCCCACACGCTCTCAAACAGCCGCTCGGCGGAAATGACCTGCCCCCGGTTCTCGCAGAGCATCCAGAGGATGTCGAACTCCAGCGGCGTCAGCCCCAGCTCCCGGTCGTACAGCCAGCACTCGTGGGTGGCGCGGTTGATGACCAGGCCGTTGAAGTCGATCACGTCCCCGGAGCCCTTGTCCGCCTCGTTGTAGCGGGTGCAGCGGCGCAGCTGGGCCTTGACCCGGGCCACCAGCTCCAGCGGATTGAAGGGCTTTGTAATGTAGTCGTCCGCCCCGATGGTCAGGCCGGTGATCTTGTCCATGTCCTCCACCTTGGCGGTCAGCATCAGCACGGGAAAGTGGAACCGCTTGCGGATCTCCCCGCAGAGGGTGAAGCCGGAGATGTCGGGAAGCATCACGTCCAGGATGGCCAGGTCGATGGTCTCCCGGTCCAGTGCCTCCAGCGCCTCGGTCCCGGTACCACACTTGACCACGGAAAAGCCTTCGCTTTTCAGATAAACCTCCACCAGCTCGGCGATCTCGGGCTCGTCGTCCACGACCAGTATATTGGCATTCATGACGGCTCCCTCCTTTCCAAGGCCATTATATCCGCTTTCCTCCCGCCCCGTCAAGAAAACGTCTGCAAGCGTAAGAAAAGCGTAAGAAAGGACACAAACACGGCGGCGGCCCCCCGGGGTCATCCGGAAGGCCGCCGCCGCGCTCAAGAAAAGAGAAAGGAGGGAGTATGGAAATGGGAAGTTGTCTGATTTTATGCCCTGTCCAGGGTGATGACGTCCACGTTCTTGGCCTCGTCCAGCACCACGGTCAGCTCCTTGGGCTGATAGCCGGGCATCTCCGCCCGGATGGTGTAGGTGTTGCCCTTGACCAGATACTTGAACTCAAAGTCG
>JBJDYV010000079.1:0-7825 GCA_051867655.1 Oscillospiraceae bacterium | reverse complement strand
TCATGATGCCGGAGCTGGACGGCTTTTCCGTCTGCCGGGCCCTGCGCAGGGAAAACTCCGTGCCCATCATCTTCCTGACCGCCCTGTCGGACGAGGACGACAAGCTTCTCGGCTATGAGCTGGGCGCGGACGACTATGTGACCAAACCGTTCACCATGTCGGTGCTGTATGCAAAAACGGCGGCGCTGATCAAGCGCAGCCGCGGGAACGTCCTCTCTGACCGCGACCGGCTGGAAGCGGCGGGCATCACCCTGGAGCTGTCCTCCCACAAGGTGTTCATCGGGAAGAAGGAAGTGGTCCTGACGCCCAAGGAGTACGCTCTGCTGCTCTGCCTGATGCGCAACAAAAACATCGTCATGAGCCGGGAGCAGCTTCTGGTCAAGTGCTGGGGCTATGACTATCAGGGCGAGTCCCGCGCAGTGGACACCCACATCAGGCGTTTAAGGGAAAAGCTGGGCGAACACGCCGCCTGCATCAAGACGGTCATCAAGGCGGGCTATGTGCTGGAGGGGTGAGCATGAAACTTTTTCGAAGTCCTCGTTCTATGACAGCATTGGCATGGATGGTATCTGCCGCGTTTTTCCTGACTTGGCTTGCTTCCATGGTGGCCGTCACATGGCGGGCAGCGCTCTACTATTTGGACTATTATCAAGATAAAAGCGGCATCTACTGCAGCGCCATGACTCTCCGGGGTCTTGGGCTGGCAGAGGGTTCTTCCTACCCCAACTCGGTGGAAAACGAGATCTGGGATACGCTGCGTTATGGGAACAACCGCGCTTATTCCGTTCGTGCCTACAACGGCGATACCTATTTTTTATCCGATAACAGTATTGACTGGCAAACCGCCACGGCGGTCTATGACGGCGGTGGAAACCGAATCGCATGCAGCGGAGATTTCATTTTCTTCCCCTACGACACGGAACAAGACTGGGAAACCGCGGACGCAGATACCGTTATGAACCGCAGCGGCTATACGAAAGTCGATGTTGACATGGACGCCCTGGAAAAAACCAAATTGGAACAGTTTGATAAAAATGATTCATGGGACAAAATCGTCACCTTCGATATGAAAGCCATGCGCTTTACCGGCGTCTTTGACGGCGCGGAATTCCATGCCGACCAGATTGAATATATACTGGACGCTGAATTTCACGACGCCCTGTACTCCCGTGAGCCGGATATACATTACTTTGATGAAGATGGCTCAGAGGTGACCGGATACAACTACTCCTACAGCGAGGTCATCCGAACCGAGAACATTCCCTGGCATACCCTGTATGACAGCGGCAAGCACACTGAGGGAGCTGTCACCATCTACACCACCATGCCTTCCATCAGTGATTATGACGAGGGCAAAGCTCTCACCTTCCAAGGCACGGAATACGACAGCCTGCTGTCCCTTCTGCTGTCCCGCGGCATATCGGACAACAGCCGGCAGATCAGTACAGGCAGCGTCACAAACCTGATCGTCCTGGAGCAAAGCTGCATCTACGATTATGATGACCTGACCGAGACGGAAGACGGCGGCAAAATACCGGCGACGAAATACATCATTACGACCGCTGTACACTGCTCTCCCCTGCGTTCCGCCCTCTACGACCTGAAAGGGCTTTACTTGGTAACTTTTCTGATCGCCGCGGGACTCGCATTGGCGGTCAGCCTCACGCTCCGGCGCAGACTGATCCTTCCGATCGACCAAGTGAACACAGAGATCGCTCATGATTTTGAGTGGACTCCACCGGCCGGGACAGACTTGGGTACCTGGCGCGAGGTACAGGAGCTTTATCAGCACTACACAGACATTCAGTATAAGCTGCGGGACAACCGAATCGAAATCACCCGGCTGAACACCGCGCTGGAGTACGCCAAAGACGCCGAGCAGAACCGGCGGCAGATGACCTCCAACATCGCCCACGAGCTGAAGACGCCTCTGGCCGTCATCCACAGCTACGCGGAGGGGCTGAAGGAGCACATTGCCGAGGGCAAGCGGGAAAAGTACATCGACGTGATTCTCTCGGAGTCCGAGCGTCTGGACGATATGGTGCTGGAGCTGCTGGACCTGTCCCGGCTGGAAGCCGGAAAGGTCAAACTGTCTGTAGAGGAGTTTTCCTTGTCAGGGCTTACGCGCGGCGTGTTTGAGCGTCTTGAAATGGCAGCGCAGGCGAAGGATCTCCGCATCGAGTACGATTTCCCGGAGGACTGCACCGTGACCGCCGACGAGGGGCGCATCCGGCAGGTCGTGGAAAACTTCGCCACCAACGCCGTGAAATATACCCCCGCGGGCGGGACTGTCCGCGTTCGGATCACCGTGCAGCACTACAGCACCAGCGCGCGCACCGACACCACCTTTTCCATCGAAAACGACAGCGCGCCCCTGTCCGACGAAGCGCTGAGCAAGGTCTGGGACACCTTCTACCGGGCGGACGGGTCCCGCTCCGGCGGCGGAACGGGGCTCGGGCTGGCCATTGCCAAAAACATCGTGGAGCTGCACGGCGGACGCTGCTCCGTGCGCAATACCAAAACCGGCGTCGAGTTCCGGTTCACCATTTGACACGAAATCTTCCACGCTCTGCACTCATAGCACATCAGAACGGGAAATGAACAAACGCGGCTTCCCTCCCGGCAGGGAGAAAGCCGCGTTTGTTTTTACGTCAATAGGTTGTTAAAAAATCAGGCCCTTGTTCCGCGATCCTGCGACGCGAGAAGCTGGACGGTACCAGCGCGCCGCGTGGCGTTCAGGTCGATCAAGCGCTGGTTGGAGCTGCCGCGAAACCGCAGGGAAATATCTTTCAGAGCATCCACATAGCGGCCGTCCACCAGCACATCCAGCAGGGAAAGCAGCTCGTCCGTAACCTCGCAGCGGGGATAGCTGCCCTCCCGCAGGAGTTCCTCATAGGTGAAGCCGGTATAGCTCCAGACCGTCTTGCGCGGATACCGTTCCCGCACGCGGCGGACAAAGGGCAGCAGCGCACGCTGGTTCTCCGGTTCAAAGGGCTCCCCGCCCAGGAGGGTCAGGCCGTTGATATACTCCGGCCGGAGGAGCTCGAGAATGGTCTCCTCCGTTTCCCCGGTAAAGGGCTGTCCGTAGTCAAAGGCCCAGGTCTGGGGCTGGAAGCAGTTCTCACAGTGGTTGGTGCAGCCGGAGACAAACAGGGTCACCCGCACGCCCTCGCCGTTGGCGATGTCGCAGTTTTTAATTTCGCCGTAGTACATGGCGCGCTCTTACAGGTGAAGCACACGGTCCCGGATCTCCTGGGTGCGCCCCTGGTTCCAGAACTGGGTGCCGATGTAGCCGCAGGTACGCCGGGCCACGTTCATCTTGTCCTGATCGGTGTTGCCGCACTTGGGGCACTTCCAGATCAGCTTGCCGTTCTCCTCCACGATCTGGATCTCGCCGTCCCAGCCGCACACCTGGCAGTAGTCGCTCTTGGTGTTCAGCTCAGCATAGATGATGTTCTCGTAGATGAACTTCATCACCTGGAGCACCGCCTCCAGGTTGTTCTGCATATCGGGCACCTCAACGTAGCTGATGGCGCCTCCGGGGGACAGGGCCTGGAACTGGGCCTCGAACTTCAGCTTGTCAAAGGCGTTGATCTCCTCCGTCACATGGACGTGGTAGCTGTTGGTAATATAGCCCTTGTCCGTAACGCCCTCGATGATACCGAAGCGGCGCTGCAGGCACTTGGCGAATTTATAGGTGGTGGACTCCAGAGGCGTGCCGTAGAGAGAGTAGTCGATGTTCTCCGCCGTCTTCCACTCCTTGCACTTGTCGTTCATCTTCTGCATGACGCTCAGGGCGAAGGGGGTGGCGGAGGGGTCGGTGTGGCTCTTGCCGGTCATGTACTTCACGCACTCGTAAAGACCGGCATAGCCCAGGGAGATGGTGGAATAGCCGTTAAAGAGCAGCTTGTCGATGGGCTCGCCCTTCTCCAGACGGGCCAGAGCGCCGTACTGCCACAGGATGGGCGCCGCATCGGACAGGGTGCCCTTCAGCCGCTCATGGCGGCACTGCAGGGCCCGGTGGCACAGCTCCAGCCGCTCGTCAAAGATCTTCCAGAACTTTTCGAGGTTCCCTCCGGAGGACAGGGCCACGTCCGGCAGGTTGATGGTGACCACGCCCTGGTTGAAGCGGCCGTAGTATTTGTGCTTTCCCGGCTCGTAGTTGCCGGCGTTGGCGATGTTGCCGATGCCGGCGTCGGTAAAGCGGTCCGGCGTCAGGAAGGAGCGGCAGCCCATGCAGGTGTACACGTCGCCCTTCAGCTCCATCATTTTCTTCGCGGAGATGTAGTCGGGCACCATGCGCCGGGCGGTGCACTTGGCGGCCAGCTGCGTCAGATACCAGTAGGGAGAATCCTCGTGGATGTTGTCCTCCTCCAGCACGTAAATGAGCTTGGGGAACGCCGGGGTGATCCACACGCCGTCCTCGTTCTTCACGCCCTGATAGCGCTGCTCCAGCGTCTCCTCGATGATGAGGGCCAGGTCCTGCTTCTCCTGGTCGTTCTTGGCCTCGCCCAGGTACATGAACACGGTGACGAAGGGGGCTTGTCCGTTGGTGGTCAGCAGGGTGAGCACCTGGTACTGGATGGTCTGGACGCCGCGGCGGACCTCGTCCCGCAGGCGCTTCTCCACCATCTCACGCACCTTCTCCTCCGCGGGGGCGGCGCCGATCTCAGCCAGCTCCTGCTCCACCAGGTTGCGGATCTTCTTGCGGCTGACATCCACGAAGGGGGCCAGATGGGCCAGGGAAATGCTCTGGCCGCCGTACTGGTTGCTGGCCACCTGGGCGATGATCTGGGTGGCGATGTTGCAGGCGGTGGAAAAGCTGTGGGGCCGCTCGATCATGGTGCCGGTGATGACGGTACCGTTCTGCAGCATGTCCTCCAGGTTCACCAGGTCGCAGTTGTGCATGTGCTGGGCGTAGTAGTCAGAATCGTGGAAGTGGATGATGCCCTCCCGGTGGGCGTCCACAATATCCTGGGGCAGCAGGATACGCTCGCTGATGTCCCGGGACACCTCGCCGGCCATATAGTCCCGCTGGGTGGAGTTCACCACAGGGTTCTTATTGGCGTTCTCCTGCTTGGCTTCCTCGTTGACGCACTCGATCAGGCTGAGGATCTTGTCGTCCGTGGTGTTGCTGCGGCGCACCAGGGAGCGGGTGTAGCGGTAGGTAATATAGTTTTTGGCGACTTCAAAAGCGCCGTGGGCCATGATCTGGTGTTCCACCAGGTCCTGAATCTCCTCCACCGAGGGAGAGCGGTTCATTTTCTGGCAGGCAAGCTCCACGGACTCCGCGATGCGCTGGATCTGCATCGGCGTCATACGGGTGTTCTCTTCCACCGTGTCGTTGGCCTTTGCGATCGCGGCGATGATCTTCGTAATATCAAAGGTGACCTCCGACCCGTTTCTTTTAATCACGATCATAGTGATTTCCACTCTCCCTGTCTCGGCTGTCAAACAGCCTATATTGTGTTGCTTAGTGATTCTATCACACAATATATAGAAATTCAATGCCTTTTTTACTTTTTTGTTAAATTCTTTTTTTCTGCGGCAAAAATCGGCTATTTCCCTCAAAAAATGTTTTGATCAAGCAGATTCTTCAATCCATATCAGGAAAGCATTCGCCTTCAATGCCGTAGATCTGCTCCATGGGGACCACCGTCCGGTCCATCAGCACAACGGTATGTGTATACGTGTCGATCTTCTTCACCCGGCCCGTCACACGGACATAGGCGCCGCCCGCCTTCCGCCCATCCGGCACGAAATAGGTGATAGCGACCTCCGGCCGCTCGTCCAACCGCTCCTGCAGCCGTTGCAGCTTTTCATTCAGTACGGCTTTTCTGCTCTCGTCCAGCTCCGCGCGCGGCTGGGTCAGACGGGCGGTCTCCCGAACGGCGGCGTCATAGCCGGTCAGGGCCGCGAAGGGAGAAAACTGCGCGGCGCGGTCGGGCCTGGACATGTGAGGACGCTTGTTGGAAACATGGTGGGGCAGACCGATCAGGTCGTCATACCGATGGGATCTCTTGTCAGCCATGGAAGCACCTCCCCGCGGCTGTCACGCCCTGTGCCCGCCGATCTGCCGGTTGCGGTCCAGGGTCGTGGCGCCCTCCTCCAGATCCATGCCCTTGAGAATGGCGTTTTTCCCATACTTCTTCTTGATGCTCAGGATCGCGTTCTGCCTGCGCCGCTCCCGCTCCAGCGCTGCATGTTCTTCCGCGCGCTTTTTCTCCTCGGCCGCGTAATCCGTGAACAGGTCCAGCTGCTCCGCCGGGCATTCCCGGGAAACAGAGCCTTCCTCGGTCACATGGTTCGCCGTCAGGTTGATCCGCCGGACCAGCAGATCCGGATCGACGATCCGGTCATACAGGGCCGTGACCGCGTCCAGAATCAACCGGGCTGAGGAGGTAGGGCTCCCGAGGTTGGCCGTCCCGTGAGCGTGTTTGGGGACCCGGCGGCCGTAATAGTCCGTGGTGACAGGCCCCTTGTAGGCTCTGCTCCGTTTGGGGTCGCTCAGGTTTTCCACGTCATATCCCACGGTCAGCACCATCTGGTCGGTCACCAGGCCCTTGTCCACCAGGTCCAGGACGAGAAGGTCAGTCATCTCCCGGACGATCAGCTTCGCCTTTTTAAAAGTGTAGGGGCACTGCAGGACCTGGCCGGAACCGAAGCTGTTGGTACTGGGCTTGTAGGCCTTGATGTCCGCCATAGTGCAGGACTCCCAGCCCCAGGCGTGGTCGATCAGAAGCTCGGCGTTGACCCCAAACAGCTTGTACAGCAGATCTTCATTGAAATAGTCTCCCGGACCGCCCAGGGAGCACCGGGCCACATCCCCCATGGTAAACATGCCGTGGGCCTCCAGCTTCTTCGCATACCCTCTGCCCACACGCCAGAAATCGGTCAGCGGACGATGTTCCCAGAGCAGCTTCCGGTAAGACTCTTCATCCAGCTGCGCGATGCGCACGCCGTCCGCGTCCGGTTCCACGCGCTTCGCCACGATGTCCATGGCGACCTTGCACAGATACAGGTTCGTCCCGATGCCCGCCGTTGCCGTGATGCCGGTGGTCCGAAAAACGTCCCGGATGATCTCGCGCGCAAACGCGCGGGCGGTCAGGTGGTACAGCTTCAAATAGGCCGTCACATCCATAAACACCTCATCAATGGAGTAGACATGGATGTCCTCCGGCGCCACATACTTCAGATACACTCCGTAGATCTTTGTGCTGCATGCAATATAGTGCGCCATACGCGGGGGCGCGGCGATGTAGTCGATGGCCAGGGCCGGATTGGCTTTCAGCTCCACAGCGTCATAGGAGGCTCCCGTAAACTGTCGGCTGGGCGCGTCTTGTCTGCGTCGTGTGTTCATCTCCCGAACCTTCTCAACCACCTCAAACAGCCGGGCCCGGCCGGGAATACCGCAGGCTTTGAGAGAAGGCGAAACAGCCAGGCAAATGGTCTTTTCCGTCCGGCTGGCGTCTGCAACGACCAGATTAGTGGTCAGCGGATCAAGCCCGCGCTCCATACACTCCACAGAGGCGTAGAAGGATTTTAAATCAATAGCAAGATAGGTCCGTTCCTGTTCCATCCTCTCCGCCTCCAGAATCGAATATTTGTTCTATTTCAATTGTACATCGAACTTATGTTCTTTTCAAGAGTTTTTTTCTTCCAAAGGACATTCAAAATGCAGCAAAAGGAAGAAGACATCCTTTCAGATATCTTCTTCCTGGTGGAGATAAGCGGGATCGAACCGCTGTTGTTTGTGTGGGGCACCGTACAAACGAAAAACGGACAGCCTTCCGACTGTCCGTTTCCTGGTGGAGATAAGCGGGAT
>JBJDYV010000078.1:0-1723 GCA_051867655.1 Oscillospiraceae bacterium | reverse complement strand
TAAACTGTACCCTAGAAAATGGACACAAGGGGTGAGGGGTGGTACCCTCCCCGGGACAACACTTAAGGGGTGGAATCCCATGTTGTGGACACTTTTCTAGTGGTGGTTTTTGTGGTAAGATGTACCCAACAATCAAGGGGAAAGGTTGGGTACGAAAATGGCAAAACTGACACAGGAGCAAATTGAATTTCTCCAGAGAAGTCCCCATGTGGCATATGTCAACGAGTCTGGAGTTATGTTCAAACCAGAGTTTAAGCTCTACCTAATAGAGCAGAAGCAGCAGGGGCGAAAACTCCGGGAGGTGCTGCGAGAGTGTGGGATTGAACCGGAAATTCTGGGTGGGAAGCGGCTTGAGAACCTGTCCTACCGTCTGAATCGGGAAGCTAAGGAGAAAGGCAGCTTCGAGGATAAGCGTAAATACAACGGCAAGATGCTGACACCTCCAGCGGAGGAAATGGATTTAGAGGCCCGTGTCCGCTGGCTGACCCACGAATTGGAATACACCAAGCAGGAAGTCGAGTTTTTAAAAAAACTGCAAATGGCCAATACGGAGGCTCGGAAACAATGGGAATTGAAGCACCAGCCGAAGTAAAGTACGGCCTGATCCAGGCCGCGATCCAGGCCGATGGGAATCTGCTGAACATCACCTGGATGTGCCAAATTGCAGGCGTGTCCCGCTCTGGATTTTACGCCTGGCAACGCAACTGCGCTGTCCGGCTGCAGCGAGAACAGGACGATGAGGGAGACTTCGCGCTGATACTGGAAGCCTACCGCTTTCGGGGACGGCCCAAGGGGGCTAGGGGTATCCACATGCGGCTGCTGCATCAGGGTATTCGAATGAATGTCAAGAAAATTCGGCGGTTAATGAAGAAATACGGCTTGAAATGCCCTATTCGTAAAGAAAATCCCTACAAGCAAATGGCAAAGGGCTTAAAAACAAACCACACATTTCCCAACGTTGTCCAACGAAATTTCTTCGGGTACGGCCCCCGAAAGATTCTCCTGACGGATATTACCTACCTGTTTTACGCAGGGGAAAAATGCTACTTGTCCACCATCCTGGATGCCGCAACAAGAGAGGTATTAGCTTACCAGCTGAGCGAATCTCTGGAAGTCACCTTTGTCCTGGAGACAGTGGATCAACTGATAAAGGAGCATGGCTGTACTCTGGACAACACCACCATTATCCATTCCGACCAAGGTTGTCACTACACCAGTAACGCCTTCATCCAGAAGCTGCAAGACAACCAGTTTGTTCAATCCATGTCCCGAAAAGGCAACTGCTGGGACAACGCTCCGCAAGAAAGTTTCTTCGGGCATATGAAGGACGAGATCCGGGATGCTGTTGCCTACGCTGTTTCTTTCCAGGCAGTGAAAGAAATCGTGGATAACCAGATCGATTACTACAACAACGACCGTTACCAGTGGGAACTGCTCAAATTATCTCCGGTGGAGTATTATCAATATCTGACAACGGGCGTTTATCCGTTGCCTCTGTACAGCCCAAAAGACTGACAATGGGTTTATCGCATTTGTTTCCGGAAGGCAGTGAAAAAGGCAGCGCATATGACTGCACTGCCTTCCGCAAACCCACCCCGGCGCTCGTGTCGCTCCCCAGCGTTGCACTATCCTCCGTGATGGTAAAGCAGTTTCATCATATCATGGGGTCGAATTTTTTTCTACCCCTCAGAATCAAATTGTCCTTGACAAAGGGTACACTTCA
>JBJDYV010000077.1:0-35777 GCA_051867655.1 Oscillospiraceae bacterium | reverse complement strand
CCATGGTGCGGGTAATGATGCCCGATTGGAAGAAGACTTCTCCCATGATGACGAAAAACGGGATGGGTGTGAAGTTGAAGTTACAGAGCTGAGAGCGCATACCCAGCACCAGCTGTTTCAGGCCGCCCATGCCCATCATGGCGAAGATGAACACGCCGGACACGGCGATGAAGGAGAAGGCGATGGGCAGGCCGGTGAACATGACCAGGATCAGAAAGCCGATCAGGATGAGCAGAACCATCCACCATTCCAGATTTGCGATCATGCCTGCGCCTCCTTTCCTTTTCCTTCTGCGGGCTTGTCCAGCAGGCCGCGGACACACAGGCGGATGGCCTCCACGGCGGTAAAGAAGCTGCCCACGGGGATGCACACCAGAAGCAGCCACTGGGGCGTGCCCAGGAAGTCGGGGATGGTCACCCCGTTGAGGAAGTTGCTCCGGGTCAGCTGGAAGCCGATCACGCAGAGCACCGCGGCCACCAGGGCCAGCACCAGGTCCAGAACCGCCTGCCAGATCTTCCTGACCTTGGGAGAAAGCGCGTTGAGGACCATGTCGATGTTGATGTGGCCGCGCTTGGACAACAGCCAGGGCGCGCCCAGAAACGCGATGTACAGCAGGGAGTAGGATGCGTAGTCGATCAGGAAGGAGAAGGGCTCATTGAACAGTGCCCGGGACACGGTGGCGAAGCAGACCGCCAGCAGCAGGAACAGCAGGACCGCTCCCGCAATGGCCGCCAGCGCCAGGATGCACCAGTCAATGACTTTGTTGAGCGCACGCATGACGGTTGACCTCCTTGTGTTTTCGGCAGATTGCCGAAATATTCCCGTTTGAAGCGGGGAAGAAATTGTGCATCTCGCTTTTCGCCTGTATTATAAGGGCTGCGTTGACATTTGTGAAATATTTATCTATAATCAATTTATTATCTCCCGTAATAAGTCGTTGAACGGCTGAAATGAAAGGCGTGAGCGGCATTGGACATTACGCATCTGCGCTATGTTGTCACCCTGGCCCGGCTGCGCAGCTTTTCCCGGGCGGCGGAGACCCTGTACGTGTCCCAGTCCAGCCTGTCCCAGCAGATTGCCAAGCTGGAGAAGGAGATCGGCTATCCCCTGTTCCAGCGCACCACCAAGTATGTGCACCTGACTCCCGAGGGCACCCGGTTCCTGACCCAGGCCAAGAAGGTCCTGGAGGAATTCGGCGCCCTGCACGATCAGGTGGAGGCCACCCGCGCCTCCATGGAGCACACCATCAACCTGGGCATGTCGGTGGTCTACCGCCCCGACGCGGCGGAGACTGTGGTGCGCTTCATGCACACCCATCCGGAGATCGACGTGAACCTGACCAGCGCCTGGGAGCTGGATCTGGTGGAAATGCTCCACAGCGGCCGCATCGACCTGGCCCTGTTCGGCGTGGACTGGGAAAACGACGACCTGTCCGGCATGACCGCCATTCCCCTCCACGATGAACGGGTGGTGGCCTCCATGAGCCCTCTCCACCCTCTGGCCCGGCGGGAGTCGGTCACTCTGGCCGAGCTGGCGGGCGAGACCCTGATCTTCACCTCCGAGCGCTCCGGCGTGCGCCGCCTGGTGCTCCAGCGTTTCCGGCGTATGGGCATTCACGTGACCGGCTGCATGGAGATCAACGACACCGAGACCCGCATCCACTATGTTTCCCAGAATATCGGCGTGGCTTTCGCCATGGACCGCACCCACCACTGGGAAAAGCAGCAGGATTCCCTGCGCATCCCCATCGAGCCGAAAATGGTGCGCACCTATTCCCTGGTCACCTCCAACAGCGGCGCAGCCCGCCACCCGGCGGCCATCAAGCAGCTGCAGGACTTTCTGGTGCAGAATCTGAAGGCAGACAAGCCGGCCGAATAAACAAAAACGGTCCCCCTGATGCGTTCGCATCAGGGGGACCTTGTCTTTTATTCAAATGTCAGCCGCATCTGGTGCCACACCGCGCCGCCGTGGGTGGAGCCGGACACGCCCTCGTCGCGGAAGCCGAACTTCGCGTAGTAATGCAGTAGCTTCTCCTTGCAGGTCAGCACCAGACCCGCTCTCCCCTGTTCTTTCGCGTCGGCGATAGCCCGCTCCAGCAGCCGCCCGGCGCAGCCCCGGCGGCGGTACGCGGGAAGGGTGGCCACCCCGAAGATCATCTGCCATTTCCCGTTCGGGCTGTGCAAACTTGCATCATGGTACATGTCGTCGGTCAGGTCGGGTGTGTCGGTCACCATGCCGTTGACGCAGGCCGTCAGCTCCGCCCCGTCCCACAAAAGCCAGAAATGATCCGGAAAGGCCTCCAGCCGGGCGCAGAAGCTCTCCCGGCTCGCCGCCTCCGCCGCCGGGAAGCACTGGGCTTCCAGATCTGCGATGGCGTCCAGGTCGTTCATCGCTGCGGTTCTAATATCCATGCTCATCCCTCCGTCTCCGCGAGGAAGTCCGCCACCGCGCGGTTAAATTCCTCCGGGTTTTTGTTCGCAATGAAGTGGTCGCCCGGCACGAAATCAAGCCGGGCGTTGGGCAGGGCGTCCGCGATCATCCGGGTGTGCTTCTCCCGGATCATATCTTTCGTCCCCGCGATGACCAGCGTGGGCAGGGAGAGCTTCCCCAGCTCCTCCGCCGGGATCATGGGGTCGTTGACCATCAGGCCCAGCAGCTCAGCGTATTGCTTTGCATCAGCGCTTTTCTTCGCAAACAGGCTTGCCATGCGGTAGCCCAGTTCAATGGGGATCTGAACCGACCGCTTCACCCCCGCCGGGTCCAGATTGGCCCCGTTCAGGATCAGCCGCCGGACCCGCTCGGGGTAGCGGAGGGCAAAGACCAGCGCGATGTTCGCCCCGTCGGAAAAGCCCAGCAGGTCGGTCCGCCCGATGCCCCGCTCGTCCAGGAAGGCCAGCAGGTCCTCCGCGAACTGCCGGATGGTGAAGGGGGCGCTCCCCCGGGGCGACCGCCCGTGCCCCCGGGTGTCCACTGCCAGCACCCGGCGGCGCGGGGAGAAAAATTCGACCTGATGGACAAAGTAACTGCTGTCCTCCCCGTTGCCGTGCAGGAGCACCAGGGGTTCCCCCGTTCCGGTCTCGGTAAAATGAAGCTGGATGTCCACGGCGTTTCCTCCTAAATGTCAGGGCCGCACCGAATGGGTGCGGCCCCGCTTTTTCATGATTACTCCATAGACGCCAGCTGTTCCTCCAGCTTGGCGATCAGGGCTTTCAGCTTTTCGGCGCGCTCCTGCTCGGCGGCCACCACGTCGGCGGGGGCTTTGTTCAGGAAGCCGGGGTTGGACAGCTTGCCCTCCAGGCCCTTCAGCTCGCCCTGCTTCTTGCCCAGGTCTTTTGTCAGGCGGGCCTTCTCCTTCTCCAGGTCCACCAGCTCACTCAGGGGCATGAACAGGGTGGCGTCGGCGGTGACGGCGGACACCATGCCCTTCTGGTCCGCGGGGGCGTCGGCGGTGATGGTGACGGTCTCGGCGTAGGCCAGGCGCTTCAGGAAGGCCTCGCCCAGCCTGAACATGTCGCCCTTGGCGGTGACCACGGTCAGATGGGCCTTCTTGGAGGGGGGCACGTTCATCTCGCTGCGGCGGGTGCGCACGGCGGAAATGGCCTCCATGACGCTCTCCATGGCCGCTTCCTCGGCCTTGAAGTCCCACTTGGGGTCGTACTCCGGCCACTTCTGGAGCATCAGGAAGTCGCCCTCGTGGGGCAGGGCCTGCCAGATCTCCTCGGTGATGAAGGGCATGAAGGGGTGCAGCAGCTTCAAAGTCTCGGTCAGCACATAGCACAGCACCTGCTGGGCGCGCACCTTGGAGTCCTCGTCGTCCCCCTGCAGGCGGGTCTTGGTCAGCTCGATATACCAGTCGCAGTAGTTGTCCCAGATGAAGTCGTAGACCTTCTGGGCGGCCACGCCCAGCTCGTAGCGCTCCATGTTCTCGGTCATCTCTTTGACCGTCTCGTTCAGGCGGGACAGAATCCACTTGTCCTCCAGCTCCAGCTTATCCGGCAGAGCGCACTCCTCGATGGTCAGGTTCATCATCAGGAAGCGGCTGGCGTTCCAGATCTTGTTGGCGAAGTTGCGCATGGCCTCGCACCGCTCGGTGTAGAAGCGCATGTCGTTGCCCGGGCTGTTGCCGGTGATCAGGTTGAAGCGCAGGGCGTCCGCGCCGTACTTCTCCGCCATCTCCAGGGGGTCGATGCCGTTGCCCAGGGACTTGGACATCTTGCGGCCCTTGTCGTCCCGCACCAGGCCGTGGATGAACACGGTGTGGAACGGAGTCTGCTTCATGTGCTCGCAGCCGGAGAAGATCATGCGGGCCACCCAGAAGAAGATGATGTCGTAGCCGGTGACCAGCACGTCGGTGGGATAGAAGTAGTCCAGGTCCTCCGTCTTGTCGGGCCAGCCCAGGGTGGAGAAGGGCCACAGGGCGGAGGAGAACCAGGTGTCCAGCACGTCGGGGTCCCGGGTGATGTTTTTGGAGTGGCAGGCCTCGCATTCGCAGGCGTCCTGGCGGCTCACGGTCATGTGGCCGCAGTCGGCGCAGTACCACACGGGGATCTGGTGGCCCCACCACAGCTGGCGGGAGATGCACCAGTCGTGGACGTTCTCCATCCAGTTGGTGTAGGTCTTGGCGAAGCGGTCGGGGACGAACCTGGTCTCCCCCTCGTTGACCACCCGCAGAGCCTCCTTGGCCAGCGGCTCCATCTTGACGAACCACTGGGCGGACACGATGGGCTCCACGTCGGTGCCGCAGCGGTAGCAGGTGCCCACGTTGTGCTGGTGGTCCTCCACCTTCTCCAGCAGGCCCAGCTTCTCCAGATCCTCCACGATGACCTTGCGGGCCTCGTAGCGGTCCAGGCCCTGGTACTTGCCGCCGTTTTCGTTGACCACGCCGTGGTCGTCCAGCACGCGGATGGTCTCCAGGTTGTGGCGCAGGCCCACCTCAAAGTCGTTGGGGTCGTGGGCGGGGGTCATCTTCACGCAGCCGGTGCCGAACTCCATATCCACGTACTCGTCGGCCACGATGGGGATTTCACGGTCCATCAGGGGCAGGATGCAGGTCTTGCCCACGATGTCCTGATAGCGCTCGTCGTTGGGGTTGACAGCCACGCCGGTGTCGCCCAGCATGGTCTCGGGGCGGGTGGTGGCCACGATCACATAGCGGCCTTCCTCCCCCTTGATGGGGTACTTCAGGTGCCACAGGTGGCCGGGCTTGTCCTTGTATTCCACCTCGGCGTCGGACAGGGCGGTGACGCAGTGGGGGCACCAGTTGACGATGCGGGAGCCCTTGTAGATCAGGCCCTTTTCGTACAGGGAGACGAAGACCTCCCGGACGGCCTTGGAGCAGCCCTCGTCCATGGTGAAGCGGGCACGCTCCCAGTCGCAGGACGCGCCCATCTTCTTCTGCTGGGCCACAATGCGGTTGCCGAACTTATTCTTCCACTCCCACACCCGCTCCAGGAATTTCTCCCGGCCCAGGTCGTGGCGGGTCAGGCCCTCGTTGACCCGCAGGTCCTCCTCCACCTTGATCTGGGTGGCGATGCCCGCGTGGTCGGTGCCGGGGACCCACAGGGCGGCGTAGCCCTGCATCCGCTTGAAGCGGATCAGGATGTCCTGCAGGGTGCAGTCCATAGCGTGGCCCATGTGCAGCTGGCCGGTGACGTTGGGCGGCGGCATGACGATGGTAAAGGGCTTCTTGTCCGGGTCGCGATGGCCGCGGAAGCAGCCGTTTTCCTCCCACATCTGATAAATGCGGCCCTCGACCTCCTGGGGTTCGTAGACCTTGGGCAATTCTTTTTTCTGCATTTACTCTTCCTCCAATTTCCGTTTCGCCGCGCGCAGGTCGGCGGCGGCCTTGTCCATCCGCTTGGCCAGATCAAAATCAATGGTGATGGCCAAACTCATTTCTTCCGAGATCTCTTCCAGACGGCGGCGCATCTGAAAGAGCTTTTGGGCCTGCTCCTGATATTTTTCGCTCATAATAACCTCCATGCGCCTGACGGCGCTTACATTAAATTGAAAACCTCCGGCGCATGGAGGTTTTCGCCATCACTTGCGGTTGTCCCGTAGGGACGAGCAAGTGGGCGATCACTCTGCTGAAGTGATTTATCACTTCAGCACCTCCTTGTAGTCGGGGCGCAGCTCGAACAGGGTGTCGCTGTCCAGCTTCTCCCGCTTGTCGCAGCTGCGGCGCACGTCGGCGGCGATGCCCTCCAGATCGGCGGCCAGCGCCTTCAGCTCCTCCAGGCCGGTCTGCCCGGCCATATCAGCGCAGTCCTTCCCCATGGCCGCGATCTCGTCGGCCATCTGCCGCGCGCCGTAAAAATCGACGGATACGAATGACATGGTATTCCTCCTCACGCATAAAAAACGCCCTGAGCCAAAGGCTCAGGGCGAACGATTTGTCCGTGGTACCACCTGAATTCGGGCGCACGCGCCCGCACTCACTCACTGCCGGTAACGGCGGCTGCCGCTGACCCTTACTGCGTGTTCAGGGTCAAAACTCCGGGACCACCTTCCGCGCGTTCTCGGGAAGCCTTGCACCAGACCGGCTTCTCTCTGCACCAAAGTACGCGCGTACTCCTTCCCATCCTCGTTTGTGGATATACGCAAGAAGTATATGCGATTTTTCCGGGATTGTCAAGCGCAAAAGCGCCGTTTCCGGCGGGGAAACGGCGCTTTGCAAATCGCAGGATGGTTTAATTTTACTTGGAAGCCGCGCTCTCCGCGTCCTGCTTGGGGGTCACATTCCGGATGACCAGAAGGACGACGACCATCAGGATGATGCCCAGCGGCAGGCAGATCAGCCAGTTGCGGATGAAGCCGGTGAACAGGTAGCACACAAAGCTGACGGCTGCCACGGTCAGGGCATAGGGCAGCTGCGTGGAGACATGGCTGATGTGGTCGCACTGGGCGCCGGCGGAAGCCATGATGGTGGTGTCGGAAATGGGGGAGCAGTGGTCGCCGCAGACGGCGCCGGCCATGCAGGCGGAGATGGAGATGATCATCAGCTCATTGCTGAGATTGGCTCCGAAGACCGACACGACAATGGGGATCAGAATGCCGAAGGTGCCCCAGGAGGTACCGGTGGCGAAGGACAGGAAGCAGCCCACCAGGAAGATGATGGCGGGCAGGACGCTGATAATGGAGCCGGCGGACTGTTCCACCAGACCGGCCACGAACTCGGCCGCGCCCAGGGAATCGGTCATGGCCTTCAGGGTCCACGCGAAGGTCAGGATCAGGATGGCGGGGACCATGCTCTTGAAGCCCTCGGGGATGGCGTTCATGCACTCCCGGAAGTTCAGCACGCGGGTCGCCAGGTAGAAGATGATGGTGACGATCAGCGCCACGACGGAGCCGAACACCAGGCCGACGGAGGCGTCCGAGTTGGAGAAGGCGTCGATAAAGCTCTCCCCGTCAAAGAAGCCGCCGGTGTAGATCATGCCGATGACGCAGCAGAAGATCAGAACGATGATGGGCAGCACCAGGTGGATGACCTTGCCCTTGCTGCTGATCGGAGGATCGGGCTGATCCTCCGCACCGGTCATGCTGGCGCTGGCCTCCTTGCGGTTCAGCTGGTCGCTCATCTTCTGCATGCGCATGGGACCGTAGTCGAACTTGCCGATGGTCAGGGTCAGCATCATGACGATGGTCAGGATCGCGTAGAAGTTATAGGGGATGGCGCGGATGAACAGTTCCAGGCCGTTGGCGCCGTCCACGAAGCCGGTCACCGCGGCGGCCCAGGAGGAGATCGGGGCGATGATGCAGATGGGGGCCGCCGTCGCGTCGATCAGATAGGCCAGCTTGGTGCGGGAGATGCCGTGCTTATCGGTCAGGGGACGCATGACGGAGCCGACGGTCAGGCAGTTGAAATAGTCATCAATGAAGATCAAAACGCCCAGCACGATGGTGCACAGCTGCGCGCCCACCTTGCTCTTGACGTGCTCCACGGACCAGCGGCCGAACGCGGCGGAGCCGCCGCCGCGGTTCATCAGCATGACCATCGCGCCCAGCACGACCAGGAAGATCAGAATACCCACGTTCCAGGTATCCGCCAGAGCGGTCCCGATCATGCCGTCCACGAAGACGTGCTCCATGGTGCCCACCAGATTGAAGCCGGAATAGAGCAGGCCGCCGGCGAGAATTCCGATGAACAGGGAGGAGTAGACCTCCTTGGTGATCAGCGCCAGCGCGATGGCGATGACCGGCGGAAGCAGGGACCAGATTGTTGCGTACAGATCCATAAAATTCCCTCCAAAAAAATTCAGTCATGAACCCAGCAATGACGCTGTTTCATGACTGAAAAACACATATCACCAAGTCACTGACAGCTCTCCGCATCTACTGCGACAGTCCGACGGATCTTCTCCGACGGCCCAGGCGTCCTTCACTCAGGAAAGCAAAAGACCCTTCGGCGGGTTTCCCTTTCACTCCGGCGAATTCCTGCCGCAAAATCGGAGCTACTCTTGATTCCCGCACCTCTATCATGCTTTGTTCAATTCTGTGGCCCATTATAGATTAAATAATCCTTTTGTCAAGCATTAATTGGAAATTTCGGCAGAACACCCGAAAGGAATTGCGTGATTCCCCCGGAAAATGAGACATGTTTTGCGTTTTTTGCAGTTCAGGGCCAATCCTCCTGCAAGACAAGGTCGCCTTTCCGTACCTTTTTCCAAGAAAAACCACCGGCCAGCTCCTGTGGGGCCACCGGGCGGGGCTCGTCCTGCAAGCCCGCCAGGGCCGCCAGCCGCCCCACCAGCTCCTCCGGAGTATACCGCTCCCGCAGCGCGCCCATGTCCAGATCCCGCTCCCGCTTGGACAGGCGGCGGCCGTCCGGGGCCAGAAGCAGGGGCGTGTGGAAGTACCGGGGCGGGGCAAACCCCAAGGCCCGGTGCAGCCAGATCTGCCGGGGCGTGGAGGAGAGCAGATCGCGCCCCCGCACCACCCGGGTCACGCCCATCAGGCCGTCGTCCACCGTGACCGCCAGCTGGTAGGCGCACACCCCGTCGGAGCGGCGCACCAGGAAGTCCCCGCAGTCCCGGGCCAGATTCTCCCGGTAGGGGCCGCAGTTTCCATCCTCAAAGGAGATCTCCCCGTCGGGCACCGCCGCCCGCAGGGCGGGGGCCCTCCCCCCGGATGCAAGGCGGCTCGCCCGCTCGGCGGCGGACAGGCGGCGGCAGGGACAGGAGCCGTCCCCCCGCTCCTCGCCCGGGTGAGGAGCCGAGGCGGCCAGCCGCTGGGCACGGGTGCACCAGCAGGGGTAGATCAGTCCCTGCTGTTCCAGGCGCGCCAGGTAGTCCCGGTAGATGTCCCCCCGCTCGCTCTGGCGGTAGGGGCCGTGGGGGCCGCCCGCGCCGTAGCCCTCGTCCCAGTCCAGGCCCAGCCATTCCAGGTCCCGGGCCACCTGGGCGGCGTACTCCTCCTTGCAGCGGTCGGGGTCCAGGTCCTCCATGCGCAGCACCATGACGCCCCCCGCGTGGCGCACATCCAGCCAGGCCAGCAGCGCCGAGAGCAGATTTCCCAGGTGCATCCGCCCACTGGGGCTGGGCGCGAAGCGTCCGCGTTCCATGAAGGTCCCCCCTTTCTTTTCCTCCATTCTACCGCACTTTAAAAAAATATGGTATCCTTTTTGTGCTCTCCCGTGTAAAGATGTTGTCTTGATCAGTGAGTACTCAAAAGGAGGCGGCGCCATGGAAGACCGCGCGATCATCGAATTGTTCTTCGCCCGCTCCCAGCGGGCGGTGGAGGAGCTGCGCCAAAAATACGGCAGACAGTGCCGCACCATCGCCCGGGGAATTCTGGCCGATCCCCGGGACGCGGAGGAGTGTGAAAACGATGCCTGGCTGCGGGTCTGGAACTCCATCCCGCCGGATTGCCCGGAGCATCTGGGCGCGTACGTGGGGCGCATCACCCGCAATCTGGCCCTAAACCGGCTGAAATTTGACCGCCGCAAAAAGCGGGGCGGCGAGCTGGAATCCATTCACGCCGAGCTGCTCCAATGCGTCCCCGGCACCCAGGACGTGCAGGCCGCCGCGGACGACACGGTTTTGCAGTGCATCCGCCGCTTTCTGGAGGGTCAAAGCCCCCGGGACCGCGCCCTGTTCCTGCGGCGCTACTTCTATCTGGAATCGGTGCAGGAGCTGGCCGCTCCCTTCGGCATGACCCCCAGCGCGGTCTCCACCCGCCTGGGACGCATGCGCGCCAAACTGAAAATTGAATTGGAAAAGGAGGGCATCACCCTATGAAACCGGAGGAACGCCTTTTTGAACTGATCGGCGCTCTGCCCGATGACCTGTTGGCTCAGACCAAAGCGCCCAGGAAGCGCCGCCGCTGGGTCCCCGCCGCGGCCGCCGCTTGTCTTCTTGTCGCCGTGGGCGTAGGCATTTGGAGCGCGGGCCTGCTCGCTCCCGCCTCCGGCCCGGAGGATGCGGCCAGCACCGTCACCGGCCAGCCCGCCCCCATCCACGGCCCGAAGCTGAACTGGCCGAAGCAGAGCGGGGCCCACCAGGAAGCCGCGCTGCATCTCACCATGCTCCCAGTGGGAGACCGCATGGCGGAGTACCACGAGGTGGAAAACCCCAACGGCATCCCCACGGAGCAACGACCCCGCTATCTGGGGGAAGCCTACCGCGACCTGGAGGACTGGTACCTGCCCGAAGACAACAAGGGGCTGCAATACCTGGTACACCGGGAGGAAGACGGCAGCTACACCCTTTGGGAATTCGCCTGTTTTACGGTTTGGGAGGAAGAAACTCTGGCTCAGGTGGCCTACAACATGGAACACGGCGATCCCCCCATCTGGGCGGAGCTGGAATGGTTCAGCCTGGATATGGACTTCTCCCCCTACCCGTACCGTGAGGTGCTGGAGACCATCTATGCCGTC
Organism: Oscillospiraceae bacterium; assembly: GCA_051867655.1. Taxonomy (GTDB): domain Bacteria; phylum Bacillota; class Clostridia; order Oscillospirales; family Oscillospiraceae; genus JAJPXI01. The sequence goes on along the minus strand of JBJDYV010000077.1, from coordinate 24,904 downwards.
ACATCGGCGGACGACCTGGTCTCTCTGACGATCTCCCCCGCCAACATGGACAACACCGACACGGGCAAGGCCCTGCAGAAGGAAATCGGCACCCGCACCGTCACCGACCGCTCCGAGCTGGACGCCCTCTATGATGCCATCGCGGACATGGTCTGCTACGGCTCCGGCCACTGGGAGCAGATCGACCGGGGGGACAGCGGCGATGACAGACTGCTGGACGCCGTGCGTCTGGGCCGCTATCTGACGATCCAGACCGCTGATGATGTGGTCATTGACGATCTGAAATACTCCGCCGCCGGGGGACAGTTCTACGAATACTCCGGTGTGGCCTACGAACCGCTGGGCGCAGAGACCGCGGCAAAGATGAACCAGCTGTTCGGCATCGAGTAAGCAAATACTCCGCCCGTTCATGGGCGGAGTATTTTTGCCTTTTCGATCAGTTCCAGCTTTTCCGTCCGGGTCAGAGCCTTGATCTCCAACTCCCGGCGCAGGGCGGCGGATTTGTCGGGCTGCGTTTCCCGGTAAACTGGCGTCACCGGCAGGCGGCTGCGGGTGTACTTGGCTCCCCTGCCGCTGTTATGGACGGCCACCCGGCGCTCCAGATCGGTCGTGATGCCCGTATAGAGGGTGCCGTCCCCGCAGCGCAGGATGTAGACGGTGTATTCCAAGCGCCCGCCCCCTTACAGCTCCACCAGCATCCCGTGCCCGTACTTGTCATTAGGCAGGGTGGAAAAACCCAGGGACTCGTAAAACCGCTCCTTGCCCGGATTGGCGTACAGGCTGCACGCCACCCGGGTTCCGGGTACGGCGTTTTGCTTCACATAGTTCAGCACGTCGGCCACCAGCAGCTTGCCCACGCCGTGCCCCTGAAAGGCGGGGTCCACGATCACGTCCGTGATATAGGCGTCGGTCCCGTAGTCGAACAAGAGCCGGGTCACCCCGATGGTCCTGCCCTCCCGGCGGGCCGCCGCCACATAGGCCGTATGCTCCAGGACCCGCCGGGCCTGATCCTCCCCCAGGGGCTGGAAGCCCACCTTTTGGCGCAGGGCGAGAAAGTCCTCCACGCTCAGGGTGTGGCCGATGGTGATGGTGTTTGGGTCGATGGTCATGGCGGTCTCTCCTTGTTCGCTCGTTTTCTTCAAATTGTAGCATAAGACGGGGATTTTTCAACAACGGTTTTCCCCGGGAGCGCGGCCTTTTAAATTTTCCGGTTGATAATTCCCCGATTCTGTAGTAAAATAGCAAACAGTCCTTCCGCGGCCTTTCGGCGCGCGGCAAGGCCGCACTAGTTGGGGAGTTAGCGGTGCCCTGTACCTGCAATCCGCTATAGCGGGGATGAATCCCGGCCCCCGGACTTTCCTTGTGCCGTCTGCCCCCGGTAAGCAGTGATGATGGATCGGTCCCGCGCAACGCCGCCCCGTGAACCGTGTCAGGCGGGGAACCGAGCAGCACTAAGCGGAACGCGACGTGTGCCGCGGGGCTGCCGTTCCTGAGCCGGCTGCCTGGGTAACGGGTATAAGGAAAGCTTCAAAGGCCGGTGTGCGGCCTTGCCCTGTACCGAAAGGCTTTTTTTTTATGTTTTTTAAGAGGTGATCTGCCCTTGTATCAGGCACTCTATCGCAAATGGCGGCCCCGCACCTTCGACGATGTGGTGGGCCAGGAGCATATCACCGAAACGCTGAAGCGCCAGGTGACCACCGGGCGGCTGTCCCACGCCTACCTGTTCACCGGCACCCGGGGCACGGGCAAGACCACCTGCGCCAAGATCCTGTCCCGGGCGGTCAACTGCGAACACCCCGTCAACGGCAGCCCCTGCAACCAGTGCGCCGCCTGTCTGGGGATCGAAAACGGCTCCATTCTGGACGTGCTGGAGCTGGACGCCGCCTCCAACAACGGCGTGGACCAGGTGCGCGCCCTGCGGGACGAGGCGGTGTACACACCCGCCGCCGTGAAAAAGCGCGTGTACATCGTGGACGAGGTCCACATGCTCTCCACCGCCGCCTTCAACGCTCTGCTGAAAATTCTGGAGGAGCCGCCCGAACACCTGATGTTCATTCTGGCCACCACCGAGCTGCACAAGGTGCCCGCCACCATCAAGTCCCGGTGCCAGCAGTTCTCCTTCAAGCGCATCCTGCCTACGGAGATCTCCGCCCGTTTGAATTATGTCTGCGCCCAGGAGGGCATCGCCCTGTCCACCGACGCCGCCGCCCTGCTCGCCCGTCTGGCCGACGGCGGCATGCGGGACGCCCTGTCCCTGCTGGACCAGTGCGCCGGGTACTCCGAGACCGTGGACGTGCCCCAGGTGCTGGACGCCCTGGGTCTGGCCGGAAACGTGGAGACCGCCCGGCTGATGGAGTGCATCGCCAAGGGCGACACTGCCGCCGCTTTGGAGACCCTCTCCCGGCTGTACGCCGCCGGCAAGGAGCTGCGCTCCCTGCTGGGTGAGCTGTCCTCCCTGACCCGGGACCTGCTGATCCGCAAGACCGCCCCCCAGGGCGGCGCGGCCCTGCTGACCGGCGGCTATGACGAGGGGACCATGCGCGCCCTGTCCGAGCTGCTGCCCCCCGCCCGGCTGCTGCAGATGCTGACCATCCTGCAGGATACCGCCGCCGACCTGGGCCGCAGTTCCAACCCCCGCACCGACGCCGAGCTGTGCCTGATCCGTCTGTGCGACCCGACGCTGGACGGCAGCGTCACCGGACTGACCGCCCGGCTGGAGCGCCTGGAGCAGCGCATAGAATACGGCGTGCCCGCTGCGCCTGCGGTCCAAGCGGAGACCGCCAACCGGGGCCCCCAACAGACCGCCCCCGTACAGGCGGCCCCCGTTCAAGCAAAGACCCCCCCCGTCTCCGAACCGGAAGACTTACCTCCTTGGGATCTGGACCCGCCGCCGGTGCGGGAAGAACCGGTCAAGGCTCCCCCGCCGCCCAGAGCGGCGCCGCAGCCGACACCCCGGCCCGCACCCCAACCGGCTCCCGCGCCCCGGCCCGCCGCAGCGGCCCCGGCAGCATCGCAAGCGCCTGCTGCTCCGGCAGGCGGCGATCCTGCGTTCTGGAAAGCTTTGGTCCCCGCCCTGATGGGCAAGGTCCCCATGGGCGAGTACACCTTCCTGTCCGACCCCGCCGCGACGGTGGGCGACTACCACGACGGCGTGCTGACCCTCTGGACGGACTCCGACTTTGTGAAGGGGCTTCTGGAAAAGCCCGCCGTGCTGGACCCCGTCACCCGGGAGTGTGCCCGCATGGCAGGCCGGTCTGTGCAGGTCTTCGTCAAGGAGGGCCGTCCCCCGGTCCAGGCTCCCGCGGCGCCCGCCGCTCCGGCCCCCACTCCCTCCGCACCGGCGGATCACGACAACTTAGACGATCTGCTGGCCCTGGGCCGGCAGTTTGACAATATCAATATCAAAGAATAGGAGTTGTTCACCATGGCAAAAGGATACGGAAGCCGCGGCATGGGTGGTATGGGCGGCGGCATCAATATGAACATGATCAAGCAGGCCCAGAAGATGCAGCAGGACATGCAGAAGATGCAGACCGAGCTGGAGGAAAAGGAGTACACCGCCAGCGCCGGCGGCGGCGTGGTCACCGCCGTGGTCAGCGGCAAGCGGGAGCTGAAGTCCCTGACCATCGACCCCGAGGCCGTGGATCCCGAGGACGTGGAGATGCTCCAGGACCTGATCGTGGCCGCCGTCAACGAGGCCACCCGCGCCGCCGAGAGCGACATGGCCAGCAGCATGCAGAAGCTGACCGGCGGCATGGGCCTGCCCTTCTAATACGATTTTCCAAAAAAGAGGAGCATCCCAAACGGATGCTCCTCTTTTTACCCTTTTTTCAATTTGAATTTTGCCGTGATGTACTCCGACAGCTGGGACAGGATGATGGCCGCGAACATGATCACGCAGCCCAGGATCTCCCGGCCGGTCAGCAGCTCGTGGAGGACCACCGCACCCGCCAGCACGGCAAACACCGACTCCATGCACATGATCAGGGAGGCCACCGTGGCCTCGGTGTACTTCTGGCCCACGATCTGGAAGGTATAGGCCAGGCCGCAGCTCATGATGCCCGAATACAGCAGGGGCACGATGGCGGAGGCGATAGCGTCGATCCGGGGCGTCTCGAAAATGAACATCAGCACGCAGGAGATGACGCCCGACACGATGAACTGGACGCAGGAGAGCTTGATGCCGTCCACGTCGGGGGCGAATTTCTCGATCAGCAGAATATGCACCGCGAAGAAGATGGAGCAGATGAAGGCCAGGAAATCCCCCCGGTTGATGCCGCCCAAGCCGTTGGAGTCGATGCACAGAAAGTACAGGCCCACAAAGCCGCAGATCACGCAGACCCAGGTCAGCAGCGGCACCCGCTTTTTCAGGAACAGCCCCAGCAGGGGCACGAAGAACATATACAGCGCCGTGATGAAGGCGATCTTTCCCGAGGTGGAGTCCTCAAAGGCAAACTGCTGGAAGTTGCTGGCCGCGCAGAACACCACGCCCAGCAGGATGCCGCAGCGCACGGTCTTCTTGTCCATGGCCTTGCGCGCCTGGATCTGCTCCGCGCTCATGGTCTTTGCCTGCATCCGGTCCCGGACCAGGATGAACGGCAGCAGCACGGCGGCCCCCATCAGCGTGCGGATTCCGTTGAAGGTGAAGGCCTCCACCTTCTCCATGCCCACGCTCTGGGCCACGAAGGAGGAGCCCCAGATCAGCGCGGTCAGCAGCAGCATCACCACGCCCTTCCACTGCGTCTTTTTCATTGCTTCATTCCCGATCATACGACATTCACCTTTTCTCAACGCTTTGCGATTTGTACAACATTCGGGATTGTAGCAGATTGTGTCAAAAAAAGCAAGCGCGGAAACGCGCGCCCCCCGGACGGTCACGTCCGGGGGGCGTATGTTCTTTTCAGGGGTGGCAGTTGCCGCAGGGGCTGTAGCCCTGGGCGATCAGTTCATCCCGCGTTCCGGTGTAAAGCTGCTTGTTGCTCTCCTTCATCTGCTTCACGCTGCCGCAGGACGGAAGATGGAACTTTTTCGAATTGGTGTTGAGCACATAGTTCATCTCCACGCCCTCCGAAGCCGGTTCCGGAGTGGGCGCGGGCATGGATGACGGCTCCGGGGTGGGAGTCGGCTCGGGCGTGGGGGTGGGCGTGGGTTCGGGGGTCGGCTCCGGGGTGGGTTCCGGGGCTGGCTCCCAGGCAGACTCCGGCGCGGCGGTCACGGAGCATAGGACGCGGTAGGCGTCCCCGGTGCAGTTGTAGCGGTCGTTCTCGCTGCACGGGACCTCCATCACATACAGCTCGTCCTCCACGACAAAGAAACCGGCGGACCGGGAGGCCTTCCCATCATCCCGCACCCCTTCAAAGGCGCAGAGGAACAGCTCCGGGCAGCCGTCCCCCGCCGCCGCATACTCCTCCTGGATGACCGTAAAATCCGTATAGTCCGCACGGTACGCGGAGAAGAACGTCTCGGCGGCGGCCTTTTGCAGTCCGCTGTCCGCCAGGCCGCCCTCCGGGACCTCCAGCGCCACGGGCTTGACGGTGATGCTCTCTTCCGCCGACGCGCCGGCGGGCGACAGGTACAGCGTACCGTCCGCCGTCTCCGCCGACCAGGCGGCGGGGATCTGCAGCTCCGCCCGGCGGAACGTGACCGTCTCATTGGTCTCCGCCTGAAAATCGCTTGTGTCGGCCGCCGACTCCAAGGCAAGGGAGCGCATCCCGGCCTCGGCGGACTGCGTCTGCTTTTCCTCTTTGGGGGCCAGCGCGGCGACGAGCAGGAAAAGGGCCGCAATTCCGGCCCCGAGAATGATCTTCTTTCTTGTTTTCACGGCAGTTCCCCGCCCTTCTGTTTTGCCCGCTGCATAGCAGCGCCCCGCCCTCTCCAGGGGAGGACGGGGCTATTATATCATAAATTGGATTTTTTTGTCATATGTGCTTCCAGGTGGTGCCTTCCTTGGTGTCCACAATCTCGATGCCCTGGGCCTTCAGCTCGTCGCGGATGCGGTCGGCTTCCGCGAAGTTTTTGGCCTTCTTGGCCTCGTAGCGGGCCAGGACCAGCTTGTCGATCTCCGCGTCGCCCTCGCCGGTGATGGTGTAGCCGCCCTCGGCCTTGGCGGTCTGGGCTTTCGCCTGTTCGGCGCGCACCTGGGCCGCCTTCTCCATCAGATCCAGGCCCAACACCCGGTCAAAGTCGTGCAGGATGGCCAGTTTGGTGTTGTCGTTGGTCTTGGCCTTCAGCACGTCGTACAGGGCGGTGATGCCCATGGAGGTGTTCAGGTCGTTGCCCACCTGCTCCTTGAACTTCTCGCGGTAGGAATAGAACACCTCGGCGTCCACCTCGCCCTCCTCTTTCAGGGCGGCGATGCGGGCGATCAGCTTGTTGTAGGCGGTGACGGCGTTGTCCAGGTTCTCCCAGGTGAACACCAGGGCCTTGCGGTAGTGGGACTGCAGGCAGAAGAAGCGGTAGGCCAGGGGATCGTAGCCCTTCTCCTCCAGCAGGGAGACGGTCAGGAACTCGCCCTTGGACTTGCTCATCTTGCCGTCGTTGGTGTTCAGGTGGTGGACATGCATCCAGTACTTGCACCAGGGGTGGCCCAGATAGGCCTCGGACTGGGCGATCTCGTTGGTGTGGTGGGGGAAGGCGTTGTCGATGCCGCCGCAGTGCAGATCCAGGTACTCGCCGTTGTACTTCATGGAGATGCAGGAGCACTCGATGTGCCAGCCGGGATAGCCCACGCCCCAGGGGGAATCCCATTTCAGGGCCTGGTCCTCGAACTTGGACTTGGTGAACCAGAGGACGAAGTCGTTCTTGTTGCGCTTGTTGGTGTCCTCCTCCACGCCCTCGCGCACGCCCACGGCCAGGTCTTCCTCGTCATGGGAGTGGAACACGTAGTATTTTTCCAGCCTGGAGGTGTCGAAATAGATGTTGCCCCCGGCCTGGTAGGCGTAGCCGGTGTCCAGCAGCCTGGTGATGACCGTGATATACTCATCGATCATGCCGGTGGCGGGCTGCACCACGTCGGGGCGCTTGATGTTCAGCTTCTTGCAGTCGGCAAAGAAGGCGTCGGTGTAGAACCGGGCGATCTCCATGACCGATTTGTGCTCCCGGCGGGCGCCCTTGAGCATCTTATCCTCACCGGTGTCGGCGTCAGAGGCCAGGTGGCCCACGTCGGTGATGTTCATGACCCGGTTCACGTCGTTGCCCTCATAGCGCAGGAACTTTTCCAGCACGTCCTCCATGATATAGGAGCGCAGGTTGCCGATGTGGGCGAAGTGGTAGACCGTGGGGCCGCAGGTGTACATGTTCACCATGCCCGGCTCGTGGGGGATGAACTCTTCTTTTTTATGGGTGGCGGAATTGTACAGTTTCATTTATATAAGCTCCTTTGTGATTATTCGTGCAGCTCCAACGGCAGGCCGTCGGGGTCATGGAAAAACGTCATTTTCGTGTGGGTGAACTCGTCCAGGCGGATGGGCTCGCAGGGGATGCCCTTTGCCTCCAGCTCGGCCACCACCGCCTCGATGTTCTCCACGCGGAAGGCCAGGTGCCGCAGGCCGCGGGCCTCCTGGCCCGGCCAGCCGGGCCGGGGCGGCGCGGTGGGCTTGCTGAAAATCTCCAGCTCGCTGTCGCCGAATTGTAAATCCAGCTTCCAGTCGTCCCGCTCCGGGCGGTAGTTTTCCCGGAGAACGGGAAAGCCCAGCTTCTCCACGTAGAATTCCCGGGACCTCGGATAGTCCGAGACGATGATGGCGATGTGGTGCATTTGGGTCAGCTGCATACGGCCACCTCAGGACAGTTTCTGTTCCAGCTCTTCGATGCGCTTGGTCAGCGCCTCGATCTTCTTCAGGGTGGGGTTTTCCACGTCGGTCTGGTCCACCTCATCCACGTAGCGCTTCACCTTCTCGCCGTTGACGCGGACGATCTGGGCGGGCACGCCCACGGCGGTGGCGTTGGGGGGCACTTCGGACAGCACCACCGCGTTGGCGGCGATGCGGGAGTTGTCCCCCACCTTGAAGGGGCCCAGCACCTTGGCGCCGGTGGACACCATCACGTTGTTGCCCAGGGTGGGGTGGCGCTTGCCCTGGTCCTTGCCGGTGCCGCCTAGGGTGACCCCGTGGTACAGCAGGCAGTCGTCCCCGATCTCGGCGGTCTCGCCGATGACGATGCCCATGCCGTGGTCGATGACGAAGCGGCGGCCAATCGTAGCGCCGGGGTGGATCTCGATGCCGGTGCAGTGGCGGGCGATCTGGGAATTCAGCCGGGCCAGAAAGCGCAGGTGGTGCTTCCAGAGCCAATGAGATACGCGGTGGAAAATAATGGCGTGTACGCCGGGGTACAGCAGAAAGATCTCCAGACGGCTGCGGGCCGCCGGGTCGCGGGCCTGATAGGCCCGCAGGGTCTCGCCGAGTCTGGTCATAGGGGGTCTCCTTTCCAAAAAGAAAACGCCTCTCACGCCCAAAGGGCATGAGAGGCGATGGTAAACCGCGGTTCCACTCTCGTTTTTTACTCGATGGCCGTAACGGGGCCTGCCGGAGGGCTTCCACATCCCTCTCGCTCCCGGACGCACGTTCGCGGTTCTCCCCACAGGCGCGCTTTCAGCCGGTGACGCACCCTCTCTGCGTGGAAAAACTTCCGCTACTCTTTCCGATCATCGCGATATTCAGTTACCGTAGTATATTAACACGGGTCGAAAAAAGTGTCAAGATTTATACTGTTACACAGCCCCGGAAAAGACCGACCGGTTCTTGACAAAATACTCGACGCCTGACCAGACGGTGGTGACCAGGATGACGGCGACGCAGATGGTGTTCAGCACCGCGGGAATGGGCAGCAGCATCAGGCAGATGCACACCATGGTGGAGGCCGTCTTGATCTTGCCCGACCAGGCGGCGGCGATGACCACGCCCTTGGGGGCGGCCACCATGCGCAGGCCGGACACGGCGAACTCCCGGGCGATGACAATCAGCAGCACCCAGGCGGCCATCTGGCCCACCTCCACGAACCAGAGCATGGCGGAGGTCACCAGCAGCTTATCCGCCAGGGGGTCCATAAACTTGCCAAAGTCGGTGATCTGGTTGAAATGACGGGCGATGTAGCCGTCAATAAAATCGGTGATGCTGGCCAGGATGAAGATGACCAGGGCCACGATTTTGTTGAACGGGAAGTCCAGATAGAGCGCCAGCAGAAAAACCGGGATCATAATCACCCGCAGCATGGTCAGCTTATTGGCAGTGTTCATTTTCGTTCCCCCTTATTCCTCGATCTCACCGGTCAGGTCGCCGTCGGCGGTGCCGGTGATGCGGACCTGGACAAAGGTGCCGGGCTCGATCCTGCCGACGGCGGTGAACAGGACCCGGCCGTCGATCTCCACCGAGTCGGCGTAGGTGCGGCCCACAAAGCAGCCCTCGTCGGCGTCAAAGCCCTCGCAGAGGACCTCCATGACGCTGCCCAGACGCTCTTCATTATATTCATCCATGATCTGGGACTGCAGGTCCACCACCAGCTCCACCCGGCGTTCGGCGGTCTCGGGGTCCACCTGGTTTTCCATGGCGGCGGCCAGGGTGCCCTCCTCCGGGGAGAACTGGAACACCCCCGCCCGCTGGAGCTTCTGCTCCCGCAGGAACTCACACAGCTCCTCAAACTCCGCCTCGCCCTCGCCGGGCAGGCCGCAGATCAGGGATGTGCGGATGACCACGTCGGGCATGGCGGCGCGCAGCTTGGCAAACAGCGTCTCGATCTCCGCCTTGGTGGAGCGGCGGCGCATGGCCTTCAAAATGCCGTCGTTGGCGTGCTGGATGGGAATGTCCAGGTAGTGGACGATCTTTTCCTCCCGGGCGATCACATCGATCAGCTCGTCGGTCACGGCCTCGGGGTAGAGGTAGTGCAGCCGGATCCAGTGGAAGGGCAGCTTGCAAAGCCCGGTCAGAAGCCCCGCCAGGGTCGTGCCGTCCTTCAGATCCCAGCCGTAGCGGGTGATGTCCTGGGCGATGACGATCAGCTCCTGCACGCCGCTGTCCGCCAGCCCTTTGGCCTCGGCCAGCACGCTGTCCATGGTGCGGCTGCGGTAGCGGCCCCGCAGCTTGGGGATGATGCAGAAGGCGCAGCCGTTGCTGCACCCCTCGGCGATCTTCAGATAGGCGGTGTAGCCGGGGGTGGTCACCCAGCGCTCTCCGTCCTCGTAGGTGTGCTGAATGTCCCCGAAGTGCTCCGCCTTCTCCCCCGCCATCAGCTCCTGCACGGCGGTGACCACGTCGGTGTAGCTGCCGGTGCCCAGCATACCGTCCACTTCGGGCAGCTCGGTGCGGATGTCGTCCGCGTACCGCTGGGTCAGGCAGCCGGCGACCAGTAGCTTTTTCAGCCTGCCCTCCGCTTTCAGCTGGCCCAGCTCCAGAATCTGGTCGATGGCCTCGCTTTTGGCGGACTCGATAAACCCGCAGGTGTTCAGCACCACCACGTCGGCCCCGTCGGGCTCGCCGGTGACGGTAAAGCCCGCGTCGCGGCACAGGGCCATCATCTGCTCCGTGTTGACCAGATTTTTGGCGCAGCCCAGGGAAATAAATGCAACTTTCAACGAAAAGGACACCTCACAAAATGGTATAACGGCCCTCCCGGCGCGGCGGCATGGAGGGGGACTGGTCGGGCCAGCCCAGGGTGACCGCCGCCACAAACTCGCCCTTTCCGGGGGCGAAGCGGTCCCGCAGCTCCCCGCCGAAGCCCATACGCTGGGGGGCGGACAGCCAGCAGCTGCCCAGGTCCTTGGCGCGGGCGGCCAGAAGCAGGTTTTCCAGGGCGGCCGACACGCTCTGCATGGCCCCGTCCCGGTCCGGGTAATCCGGGCGCAGGAAAAAGGCCAGCACGCACACCGGCGCGCCGCCCAGAGTGGTCAGGAAGGTCTCGGTCTCGGCGATCGTGCCGGGATTGCGGGAAAATCGCTGCTCCAGCACGGGGTGGAAGCGCTCCGCCGTCCGGCCCATGATCTCCCGCAGGTCCGCCAGGGCCTCCGGGCTGCGCAGAGCCACGAAATGCCAGTGCTGCTGGTTAATGGCCGAGGGGGCCGCGCAGGCGGCCTCCAGAAGCTCCCGCAGCAGGTCTTCTGGCACGGGATCCGGCTTATATTTTCGGATGCTGCGCCGGGTCAGCAGGGCTTCCCACGCGTCCATACAAAACTCCTTACTCCCCGCACTCCGCGCCGTAGCGGCTCAGGGCGGCGGAAATATCGTTCCAGGAATAGCCCCGGCGGGCCAGGGCGTCGGAGACCTTTTTCAGCTCCTTGCGGTCGGCAGGCTTCCCCGCCAGCTTCTTCGCCACAAATTCATCAATGGCGTCAGCGGGGTCCTCCGCCTGCTCCAGGGCCTCGTCCCACAGATCCCGGGGGACGCCCCGGCGGTACAGCTCGTCCCGCAGCTTGCGCTCCCCAAAACCCTTTGCGGAATAGTGGCGCACGACCTGGGCGGCGTAAGCGGCGTCGTTCAGGTAGCCCAGCTCCTCCATCCGGTCGCACAGGGCGGCAATTTCCTCCTCGCCGGCCTCCCACTGGCGCAGCTTGCGCTCCAGCTCCCTGCGGGACTGGGGCTTGCGGGAGAGCAGCTCCAGGGCTTTTTCCTTCAGCTCGCTGCGGCGGGCGGAGTCCAGCAGGGCGGCGGCTTCGGCCTCGTCCAGCTCCTTCCCGGCGTACAGGGCGAACTGGATGACCTCGTTTTCCCCCAGGCGCAGGATGGTGCCGTCCTCCAGAAAGGCCAGCCAGCGGCCCTCCACCCGTTTGGAGGGGGCGAGCTTACTGATCGTCATCTCCGAAGTCTTCGGCGGAGACGTCCACCGCGCGGCCGGCGGCCTTGGCGGCGATCTGGGACTGCTTGCCCATGAGCTTGTAGGAGTTGGCCCGGATATCGGCCTCGATCCGGTCGGCCAGCTCCGGGTTTGCCTTCAGATATTCCTTCACGGCGTCGCGGCCCTGGCCCAGGCGGGTCTCGCCCATGGCGAACCAGGAGCCGGACTTCTGGATGATGTCCAGCTTGACGGCCAGGTCCACCATCTCGCCCCATTTGGAGATGCCCTCGCCGTACATGATCTCAAACTCGGCCTCCCGGAAGGGGGGCGCGACCTTGTTCTTGACGATCTTGGCCCGGGTGCGGTTGCCCACCACCTCGGAGCCGTTCTTGATGGCTTCGATACGGCGCACGTCGATGCGCACGGAGGAGTAGAACTTCAGCGCCCGGCCGCCGGTGGTGACCTCGGGGTTGCCGTACATGACGCCCACCTTTTCACGCAGCTGGTTGATGAAGATGACCACGCAGTTGGTCTTGGCGATGGAGCCGGCCAGCTTGCGCAGGGCCTGGCTCATGAGCCGGGCCAGCAGGCCCACGTGGGAGTCGCCCATGTCGCCCTCGATCTCGGCGCGGGGGGTCAGGGCGGCCACGGAGTCCACCACCACCACGTCGATGGCGCCGGAGCGCACCAGGGCCTCGCAGATCTCCAGGCCCTGCTCGCCGGTGTCCGGCTGGGAGATCAGCATGGCGTCAATGTCCACGCCCAGGGCGCGGGCATAGGTGGGGTCCAGGGCGTGCTCGGCGTCGATGAAGGCCACCTCGCCGCCCCGCTTCTGGGCCTCGGCCACGATGTGCAGGGCCAGGGTGGTCTTACCGGAGGATTCCGGGCCGTAGATCTCGATGATGCGGCCCCGGGGCACGCCGCCGATGCCCAGGGCGATGTCCAGGGACAGGGAGCCGGTGGGGATGGCCTCGACCACGATATCGGTGTTCTCGCCCAGGCGCATGATGGAGCCCTTGCCGTAGGTGCGCTCGATCTGCGCCATGCAGGTCTCCAGCGCCTTTTTCTTGTCGGAAGCGGGGGCAGCAGCCTCCACGGTCGGTTTTTTCGTTGCCATATCCTCGACACCCTTTCAAACGATGTAATATACAGTCTTACTTACGCTTTTGCCTTTCCTTCCACCACCCGCCAGATGCCGGCGGTGTCCTGGTAGGTCTTAATGTCGGTGAAGCCGTTCTTGGCCAGGATCATCTCCACGTCGCCCACCTGACCGATCCCCACTTCAAAAACCAGGGTCCCGTCCAGGCGCAGGGCGTTGCCCCAGCGGGAGGCGATGGCGCGGTAAAAGTCCAGGCCGTCCTTTCCGCCGTCCAGGGCCAGATGGGGCTCGTAGTCCTTCACGGAGCAGTCCAGGCCGTCAATGTCCCCGGTGGGAATGTAGGGCGGGTTGCACACGATCACGTCAAAATCCCAGAAGTTGGCCGCCGGGGGCTGCATGGCGTCGGCCAGCAGGCAGACCACCTGGGCGCTCAGGCCGCTGCGGCGCACGTTCTGCTTGCACACCCGCAGGGCCCCCTCCGACACGTCGGCCAGCACCACCCGGCACTGGGGCACGTTGGCGGCCACCGCCAGGCCCACGCAGCCGGAGCCGGCGCACAGGTCCAGCACCCGGGCCCCCTCGCCCGCCGCGCGGGCCAGCAGGATGCCCCGCTCGGCCAGCAGCTCGGTGTCCAGCCGGGGGATCAGCACGTCCCGGGAAATATCCAGGGGCAGGCCGTAAAACTCCCACTCCCCGATGATGTACGCCACCGGCTCCCCCGCCAGACGGCGGTCCACCAGGTCGCGGACCCGCTTTTCCACGTTGTCCGCCACGTACAAGGGCATGTCCCGCACGAACTGCTCCCGGGTCTTGTCGGCGGCGTAGCACACCAGCTCCCGGGCCTCCAGCTGGGCGTTCTCCACCCCCGCCGCTTTCAGCTGACGGCGGATGTCCAGATACAGATTGTTATAGGTCGTCGCCACGGGCGTTCACCTCTTTTACCAGGTATCCTTGCCCTTCTCCTCGGGAATCACACGCTTCAGGGCTTCGATGCCCACTTCGATCATGGAGTCGTCCGGCTCAAAGGTGGTGAAATTCTGCATCCACAGGCCGGGCTTGGTCAGGATGCGGGTCAGCCAGTTATCGTGGCGGCCCACCAGGCGGTTGAACTCATAGCTGATGGCCACCACCACGGGCAGCAGCAGCAGGTGCAAGCCCATGCGCACCCACAAATTGGTCCACTCCACATAAGTAAACACCACGCTGGAGCACAGGATGGACACCACAATGACCACGAACAGGAAGCTGGTGCCGCAGCGGGGATGGTGACGGGGCTGGGTGCGCACGTTCTCCACCGTCAGGGGCAGGCCCGCCTCGTAGCAGAAGATAGTCTTGTGCTCCGCGCCGTGGTAGGAGAACACCCGCTTCATGTCCTTCATGCGGGAACACAGGAACAGGTAGAGCATGAAGATCACGATGCGGATCACGCCCTCGATCAGGTTGTGAGCGATGGGCGAGGTGATGAAGCGGTCAAAAAATCCGGCGATAAAGGTGGGCAGCAGAAAGAACAGGCCCACGGAAAAGAGGATGCCCAGCACGGCCGCGAAGCCCATGATGACCGAGGCGGCCTTTTCGCTGCCCAGGTGCTTCTCCAGCCACAGGTCGAACTTGGAGGGCTCCTCCGGCTCGTCGTCCTCGGGGTAGAAATCCGCCGAGTAGAACAGGGCACGCACGCCGTTGATCAGGGAGCTGCCGAAGTTGACCACGCCCCGGATCAGGGGCCAGCCCAGGATGGGATACTTGTCCTTGATGAGCTTGCGGGGCTCCTCCTTGACCTCCAGCTCACCGTCGCTCTTGCGCACGACGATGGCCTTTTTGTCGGGGCCCAGCATCATAATTCCTTCGATCAGAGCCTGTCCGCCGATGGTGGTGCGGAAGGCGGGACAGGCTTTCGGTTGTTCTGCCATAGTAACTCCTTCGGGCGCAAAAATGCGCTGCTGTTGAAAAGATTTTAACACGACTTGCCCCAAAAGGCAAGAGGATTTTCGAACTTATGTTCCATTCCCCGCCGTGATGTCGATGGGCAGGCGGATGGTAACAATGCAGCCGCCCCCTTCGGCGTTGCCGATGTCCAGGGTGCCGTTGTGGCGGGTGATGATCTCGTCGCAGACGGCCAGGCCGATGCCGGAGCCCCGGGCCTTGGATGAGCCTTTATAGAACTTGTATTTCACGTGGGGCAGCTCGTCCTCGGGGATGCCCGGACCGTAGTCCCGGATGGTGATGACGGCGCTGTCTCCGTCCCGGTGCACGGCCACGTCGATGCGCTTGCCCGCGCCGCCGTGCTTGAAGGCGTTGTCCAGCAGGTTGCAGAACACCTGGCGCATGCGCTCCGGGTCGCCGGTCACGGGGGGCAGTTCCTCGTCCCCGTCGTCGTAATTTAAGGTCGTGCCCTCCCGGCGGAAGAACTCCCGGTAGGTGTACACCGCGTCCTCCAGCTCCGCCTTCAGGTCCATCTCTTCCACCGACAGGGTGAAGCGGCCGTCCTCGATGCGGGAGAACTCCAGCAGCTCCTCCACCATGTTGGTCAGACGGCGGGCCTCGGACACGATGATGCCCATGCCCTTTTTCACGTCTTCGGCGTTGCGCACCTCGCCGTTCATGATGGTCTCCGCCCAGCCGTTGATGGCGGTCAGGGGGGTGCGCAGCTCATGGGAGACCGAGGAGATAAACTCCGACTGGGTCTTTTCCGCCTGGGCGATCTTCAGGGACATATCGTTGATGGCGTCGGTCAGGTCGCCGATCTCGTCGTCGTTCTTTTTCTCCATCTGGATGCCGTAGCTGCCCGCGGCGATGCGCTTGGCGATCTCCGTGATGCCGGCCACCGGCTCCACGATGGAGCGCACGAAATACAGGTTGGAAAAGTACACGATGGCCAGCACCGCGCAGCCGATCAGCAGCGCCAGCAGGATGGTGGCGACGATCTGCTTGTCCACCAGCTTCAGGGAGGTCACCACCCGCATGACGCCCACCACGGTCCCGTTGTAGATGACGGGCGCGGAGACGGCCATGATCCGCTCGCCGGTGTTGGGGTCCCTGCCCGTCCAGGGGGTCGTCTCGTGGTTGTTGATGGCGTCGGTGATATCGGGCGTGCCCGGGGAGATGCCGGCGGTCAGCCCGGAGGTGGACTCCTGCACGCTGCCGTACCGGCTCAGAAACTGCAGCTCCAGCTTGTCATTGCTCTCAAAGTCGGAGACATACCGGCTGACATAGGCCCGGTACTCGCTTTCGGTATAGTCCTCCAGAAAGCCGGTGGCCGCTTTGACCGTGTTTTCCAGACCGGCGGACATGCTGGTGTAGTAGTAGCTGGCCATGGCGATGGAAAAGGCGGACACGGCGATCAGGACCAGCACCACCACCACGCTGATGGAGTTCAGGATCCACCGCTTGCGGATGCCGCCGCCTTTGGATTTCGCTTTTCTCATGCCGTGTCCTCCTTTCCGGAAAAATCGTTTCATGCGGGGAAAAATGCGCCCACATCGTGCATGGGGTGTGGCAACAAAACTGCCGATACCGCAATCATAATTTGTAACCGTCTCCGACAAAGAACGGCCACCCCCATTTCTTTTTGACCGGGGCCCAAAAAGAAACGGGTTTGGATCCCAAAGAAAAAGGCCTGTGCGGGGTTGGGCGCATATTCTCCTCGCTTGCGGGGGACGCTCGTCGTCAATGCATACACCCCCGCACCGATCTCAGCGAGGTTGTCTCCATACCTGGCGCGAGCGTGCCGCGCAGGTGGTCATTGTCGGCGCAGCCGCTCAGCTGGATTGGCTCGTGCCCTGACCGCCGTTACGGCGGCGGCTTTCTCCATGTTCCCCGTCGGAATCCCCCGAAAGCAGCGCCTTAGGCTGTTGGAATCCCGACCACACAGGTACGACCGTACCGGTTTCCGTCTGACGTAGGGGCGGATTCTATATCCGCCCGTCTCTATCCAATCCCTGCTTTAAAATCCCCACTTGTAGCCGTAGCCCCAGACTGTGGTGATGTAACTGGGGTTCTGCGGGTCGTCCGCCCCACAAAATCTATGATTTTGCGGGGACCCCAAAATTTCACTTCCTCGGGCGAAATGAATTCGCCCTGCGGCAATGGCCCGCAGTTTTGCGGACCATTGTACGCGCCACTCGGCGCGGGGATCGAGGTCGACCATCAGCCGCCTTTAAAATCCCCACTTGTAGCCATAGCCCCAAACCGTGGTGATGTAGCTGGGGTTCTGGGGGTCGTCCTCGATCTTGATGCGCAGACGGCGGATGTTCACGTCCACGATCTTCAGCTCCCCGAAGTAGTCCCGGCCCCAGACGGCGTCCAGGATCTCCTCCCGGGACAGGGCCTTTCCAGGGTTGTCCATGAAGAGCTTGACGATGTTGTACTCCACCTGGGTCAGCTTGACCCGCTGGCCGTTCTTTTCCAGGGTGCGGTTGCGGGTGTTCAGCAGGAAGGGCGGCTGGCTGATCTCGCCTGTGTCCGCCCCTGGCTCGTCCCCGCCCGCCCGGCGGTAGAGCGCGTCCACCCGGGCGGTCAGCTCCGCCGGAGAAAAGGGCTTGGTCACATAGTCGTCGGCGCCGGTCATCAGGCCGGTGACCTTGTCCATCTCCTGGGTGCGGGCGGTCAGCATGATGATGCCGATCTTGTTGTTGGTGGCCCGGATGCGGCGGCAGACCTCAAACCCGTCGATGTCGGGCAGCATGATGTCCAGCAGGGCCACCTTGATGTCGGGATTGCGCTTGAGCTGGGCCAGGGCCTCCTCGCCCGTCTCCGCCTCGATGGTCTCATACCCCGCCCGTTTCAGGTTGATCACGACGAAGCTGCGGATGTTGGCCTCGTCTTCCAGTACCAGGACCTTTTTCATCGGCTTTTCTTCCTCTCTCCCCGTCAATTTTCAGCGGACCAGTCCACCTTGATCCGGTTGAACTTTTCCTGCAGACCATCCCGGTCCAGTTTGCAGTCCCACTCCGCGTCCCGGAACTTGGCGGCGTAGATCACGTCGCTGCTCTCAAAGAGCTTGAACCGCTCGTCGATGGTCGCCCGGTGGGCGCGGTTGGTGCCCGTCAGCCGGTAGATGGTCAAAAACTCCTCCGGCTCCGCCGGCTCTTCCGGATTTCCCGCCTGATCCGACAGGTAGTAGAAGGACACCGCCCGCTCCGAGCCAGCCACACTGCCGCTGGTTTCCCGCCGGGCGATCGTGACCTTTCCCTGCCACTCCTCCGGCAGGACCAGATACCAGCCGTCGTCATAGCAGTGGAAGGTGGTGTACACCGGAACGGCCTCTCCATCCGGGCCGCACTGGCTCCAGTGGAGCAGGTACATCGGCGTGGTGTTCTCCCCCACCGCGGGCAAAAGCTCCGGCAGCGGCAGCTCCAGGATGCCGTCGTTGTTGATATCCGTGCCGTTGACGTCCTTAAAGTCCGTGTAGTAGCGGATGGTGGACAGGCTCATCCCGGTCTCCTCATCCAGGGTCAGGTTGGTCAGAGTGCCATCCCGCAGGGTGATGATATCCGTGATGCGGCCGCCGTTTTCTCCGAAGTCGGAGGACACGAACAGGGCGGGCATCAGGTTGGTCAGGGCACCCACCTTGGCGGCCTGGATATCCGTAATGCCTGAGGACAGGCTGACCGCCGACATGTGGACCATCAGACCGTTATCGTACTTGTACAGCTCCGCGCGGCTGTTGTCCTCCGCCGTGTCAAGCTGGAGCAGGACGATCTCCTTTTCGTTGTCCCGGTCCAGGTCCAAAACCGCGCTTTTGGTGTAGCCGCTGCGCATCAGCTCCACCACGTCGCCGCCGCGCTGGAGAGCATAAGCAGCCAGAGACTGGGTCTTGGCGCTGATCTGCCAGCTGACCACGATCTCCTTTTCCCCGGTGCCGCCCAGGTTTTCAAAAGCAATGGAATAGATGGCGGTCCCGACGCCTTCGATGACCCAGGCGGTCTCGTATTCGTCCGTCTTCTCATTTTGCCGGAAGATGTAAATTTTCAGGGGCTTTTCGGCGCTGGGCACCCGGAAAAAGGCCAGGGCGGACTCCCGGATCCCATCTCCGTCCAGATCCTGCAGCTGGATGTTTTGGGTATTGCTGCCCGCGGAAGGCGCGGCGTACTCCGCCCCCAGGTCGCTCATGACCTTGTTGATGGTCTGTTGCAGGGCCAGGTAGTCCTCCGGCAGCTGCGGAAGGGCATAAAAATCCTCCCCCGACTGCGACATGCAGCCGGAGAGCAGGACCAGCATCCCCAGTACAAGGATCAATTGTCTCACGCGCTTTCCCATGCGGGACGCCTCCTTCCGTTATCGCATACCATGATAGAGTATCATATCATAGATTTCGTGGAATTACAATTGACATTTCGAAAACAAATTCACGGATTGAAAACAAAATGCTTGCCAGCGCCGGGAAATTGTTGTATACTAATTGAGCCTATTTCCGCCGGTGTGATGGAATTGGTAGACGTAGTGGACTCAAAATCCACCGCTGGCAACAGCGTGCCGGTTCGAGTCCGGCCACCGGCACCAACCTCGGAGTTCTTGCGCTGCAAGGGCTTCGGGGTTCTTTCTTTTTCAGTGGCAATTTTCAATCCACTACGTCTCGCATAAATTTCTATCAGAATTTCTATCAGTTTTTTTGTTTGGGTCTTTATCGCTTGAACTGCTGTCATTTGGACGACCAGGCCCTAGATAGCGCATACTCATATAACTCAAAGCTTGCGCCTTCTCATCTTCGTACAAATGAGTATACATAATGGTGGTCGATAACTGGGAATGGCCTAAAATCTCCTGAATGGTCTTTAGGCTGACGCCATGAGCGTGCAAAATGCTGGCACAGCTATGGCGGAGGTCGTGAAACCGAAGTTTTTTACAGCCAACCCGCTTAATGAACCGGGAAAATGTTTTGGTAAGGGTATCTGGAGTGATCAACTTCCCATCCTTGTCCCGAAACAAATAACCTTTCCACTCTTGGTCGTATGAACCACCAAAAACTTCTTCGTTCTTATGGTTCTCCTCTATAATCGCTGTTAAACAGGCGAAGAGTCCTGCCTCCAGGATAAAACACTTGGGCTTTCGGTTTTTTGTCTTTGGTTTCACAGTCAACTTCTTTTTGTTGCCATCACCTGCCTGCTCAGTAACAACACGCAGAATTTTCAATTCGCGTGTTTTCATGTCCAGATCCATTTCGCACAATCCGATTACCTCTGACCTGCGTAAACCTAAAAGTAATGCAATCAATACTGCAACACGAAACCACAGCGGTTCGCCTTTCAGCACTTCGATAAATTCGTCTGCCTCTCCCGGTGTAAATACCTCGAAGACATGCTGCTGGGGCTGCGGCAAATCGACCCAGCAGTCACGTTTCGACGCCACATTAACTGAAACAACACCATCTCGTTTTAGCCACTGGAGAATCGCTCGCAAGACTGCTGCCCGATGCAGAACCGTGTTTTCAACCCCCGATAGGTCCTTATATTTAACAGTTCGTTTGTATGGCCCCTCGTAGTCCACCTGTCGCCGTTGCCGTTCCCATGTTAAATAATTCTCTACCATAGATGAGGTCAAATCAACAGCACGAATAGGGTTAATTTCCGAGAAGTAAAAGACAATATCATTGACAATGTATTGATACCCTGCAATAGTAGATGGTGCCTTTGCTCCATATTGCCGTTCCATCCAATCTTTGGCGGTATCCGCAAAAAGCTGCTCCTGTTTAATCGCATGATCTTGTTCCGCAGGCAAAACGAAAGAGTTCAATAGCTCCGCCAGCACACGTTGTGCAGCCTTTTCGCTTTGTTTTGCTTTCCGCTGACTGCTGTTATCTACCACAACGCCTGTAGCGCAGTTTTTTTGTTTGCGTACGCCGTCATCATAATAGTAGATGCGTGCATAATAACGGCCTGATTTTACGTATAAGCAGCCATATGGTTTATCATTCAAGTTGTTTCCCTCCTGCTTCAATGTATTTTTCCAGCGCAGCTAATGTAATGCGATAGCTGCCACGCACCGCCACATACGGCAAATCACCATCGCGCAGCAACCTATAAATTGTTTTTGTGGATACTTTCAGCACATCAGCAGCTTCGTCTACTGTCAACACACATGGCAGCGGCATAGTCCTCGCCCCCTATGTCGACAGCATAACATTTTTACAGATTTGTGTCAATTTTTGGGGTATAGTGTCATTTTTGTGCCACTATACCCCAGCAAAAGTTTCAAAACCTGCACAGAAACTGGGATTGTGCAATTTCCAAATCTCACCTGCTAATATTCCAGCAGGCTTTCCAGAATTTTGCAAATGGCTTGGTTGAGCCATTACGCCCATTTTGTGAACTTTTTGTAAACTTTTAAGAGTAAGCATTATCTCCCCTACAAATTTTACATTTTGCCCGCGTTCTTGGCTTTGTCTATCCTCCCAATGGCTCCAGCGCCTTCACCGGCGGCTCCGTCAGCATCCAGATTGCCGCCTCCAGCGTTGCCTTCAATCCGGCAGGGACCTCCGCAAACTCAGCGGCATAGTGGGTGGGAAAGGCACTGAGGTCCAACTCCTCCCGCGTCTCACGGTCAAGGTTCGCCAGTTTAAGCAGTCCATACGGCGTCCGGTCCTCTGGGGGACAGGTCCACAGAAACAGAGCTGCCGCCCGGAGCCAGCGCCAGCTTTCGCACAGCTCCGCGTCGGTCCAGGAGCGGGCCCGGGGCAGGTGGAATGTCAGCACGTCCGCAATCTGCGCCGCAAGCAGTTCCGGTGGCAGGCCCGCGCTGTCGGGCACCAGTTCCGTCAGCGGCCGGTCCTGCCCCAGATAATGGGCACGGATTTGTTCCAACGCCTTTTCCAGCCGCTCCTTGTACCGCAGGTAGTCATACACGGATCGTCACCTCTCCCTCCAGTTCTCCCGCTGCCAGTTGGAACATCAGCGGCTCCATGACCTTATCCAGCTCCGATTTCAGCGCCCGGGCTCCGGTGCCCAGTTCGAGCGCCCGCCGGGCAATTTCCCGCGCCGCTTCTTCTGACAGCTTCAGGGTCACGCCCCGACCGGCGAAAAAGTCTCGATAAACATGGTACGCGGAGCCCTCCTTATCCAGCAGGATGTGAACCAGATCATCCTCAGTCAGCGCTCGGACAGCCGCCAATCCGGGGACACGGCCCATCAGCTCCCGCTCCATGCCGAACTCCACGAAATCCTCCGGGCCGACCGTTTCGTCGGCTGTTTCCGCTTCCCGCAGAAAGCCGATGGGAGAGCTCTGCTGCCCCTCACCAAGGCCGGGGAAGGCCCCGCAAAGGATGAACAGCAGCTTGCCGCTGTCCACGTCCACACTGGTGACGCCCTCCAGCAGCTTCAGCAGGCTGTGCTGGGTGCCCCGGCAGTAGGCCTGCCGCTCCGTACCGCCGTGGGCCGCCAGCTTGTCTGCCTCGTCCAGAATGACCACGCCCCAGTCCTTGTTCGTGTGGCCCTCCGCTGCGTTCTGGTAGTCCTCCAGGATATCAAGGGCGTCCCGGCCCCGGTAGCCCGCCTCGCTGAGGGTGGTGGCATCAAAAACACAGAACGGGAGATCCACCAGCTGCGCCGCCTGCGTCGCCAGGAAGGTCTTGCCGCAGCCTGTGGGGCCGTACAGGAGAAGGTGGCCCGCCGGGACAGAGACTTCCCCCTGTGCCCGAAGCTGCTGCTTCCACATAGCCAGGGAAACGGCCCGCTTGGCCTCCTCCTGTCCGGCAATGGTACGGTCCAGCCGCTCCATGATCGCCTGCGGGCTCAGAGGTTCGGCTACAGGTTCAGCTTTTTTGATCTTCTCCACCTGTTGGCACAGGGTCATCACATAGCCGGTGTGGAGGCAGGTATGGCACACCGCCCCGCGGCGGCCGGGCAGATAATTGCCCGCCGCCGACCACAGGAGCTTGCCGCAGAGAGTACAGCGCAGAGTGCCGCCCTGCTCCTTCCACCGTTTCTTCTTCAGCCGCTTGTTGGCCATGTCAGTTCTTCAGGTCGCTGACCGAATAGGTGGCCAGCAGATCGTCAATGGGCACCTCCAACAGGTCGGAGATCTTCTGATACACCGTCACCGGGCACTTGTGCCCGCCTGTCTCGTAGCGGCACAGGTGCTGCGGAAGGATGCCCAGCTGCCCGGCCAGATCCTCCTGGGTGATCCCCTTGCTGCGGCGGTGATAGGCGATGCCGCAGATCTCGGTCACCCGGTCTTTCATGGTGCAGACATACTGGCAGGGAATGATTCGGGCCCCCTTGACCATGTCCTGAAACGGGATGATGTGGAGCTTCTGTTCCGGCTGGCCCCAGTTGGTGATGCGGTAGACATAGTACCGTTCACCCTTGCCTGTCAGCTTCCGCGCCACCTCGTGCTCGTGGGCGGTCAGGCGAAAGTTCTGCTCCTCCCCCTGCCGGGTGGTCTTGACCTCGATGTAGATGGGCTTTCCCTCATCGTCGAAGGAGAGAATGTCGTAGCCGGGAGAGCTGCTGCGCAGCTTGTAGTAGGGGATGACCATCCGGTCAAGCGTGTGGAAGCGCTGACGCAGGCGCTCCTGCTCCCGGCGGAAAACTTCCTCTTCCCCCTCCCGGCCGACGCGGGTGGTCTCCTCCAGGTACTCGGCGTGTTCGCGGGCTTCAAAGAAAGATGCCGGAACGCCGGTGTAGTCGTTGCGAACCAGGGTGTCCACAGAGAGGCCCAGCACAGCGGCCAGGCGCTCGTATTTCATGATCTTGCCGTAGGGTTCCCGGCTTTCGATCTCAGACAGATCGGCCTGGGTGATGTTGGCCTGCCGGGCCAGTTCCTGCTGGGTCATGCCCAGATAGTCTCGTAAAACAGTGATGACATGCATATCAGTAAAACCTCCAACTTTAATCTCACTCAGGACGGCGGGAGCGGCATGTTCCCGTACATGTGGATGAAAGACCCGACGGTCATATTCTCCTCCTCGGCTAGCCGCTTCACATACTTCAAGGCGGGACTGCTCTTTCCGCACTGGACGCTGACGGTCTGGGGCGACACGTCCAGGATGACGGCCATGCCCTGAGTGGTCAGCTCCCAGTAGGACATGTAGTTCTCCAGGATGTTGCGCGGCTCCCGGCGGCGGGGACGCTGCCGGATGCCCGGCGTCTCCCGGACACGCAGACCCTCCGAGAGGGAGATACCCAGAGCGGAGGACAGGGCCAGCAGGCGGCTCAGGGTGATGTTCTCCACGTTGCCCTCCTCGCAGCAGCGGATGATATAGGCGGACACACCGCTCAAATCCGACATCTGCTGCATGGTCAGGCCGCGGCTGAGCCGCTGGTGGCGAAAGCCGTTGACGGTACTCATTCCTCCTCCACCTCCCCGTACAGCATCTCCTCCATGGTGGCACCAAAGTAGAGGGCCACGGCCAGGTACTTCCGGCAGGGCATGTTCAGGTTGCCTTGCTCGATGCGCTGAATGTCCCGGAGGGTCAGGCCGGTCTCTTTTGCCAACTGCTCCTGGGTCAGGTGGGCCTGGGCACGCTTCGCGCGCACCCATTTGTCAGAGGTAGGTTGTCTCATGGTACGTTTTCTCCTTTTCAAAATGATTTGAAAAGCAAAAACACCGTGCAGGGTGATACCCTACACGGTGCACGAAAAAACGTACGGAAACAGACGGTACAAACAGAGCCGGAACGGGAAGAAGAATACGGCCGAAATGCTTGCCAAAAGAGCGCAAATCGGGTATACTAAGATTCCACGGTGCGGATGAATGTCCGTTGTGTAGGTGCCTTGATCACCTGCGCAGGTGCGGGGGAGCGCCAACTCCTCTGCACTGCCGTGTTCTTTACTTTTCTATGGGTATTATACCACGGAATAGAGCTTCAGTCAATCAAAAAGGTTTTAAAAAGCAGTTAGTTTTTGCAAAAACTAACTGCTTTTTTGTTCAAAAGTTGAAATAATGTTAAATCCGTGGCGGGCCGTATTTTGAAAATTACATCTCCGGATTGAATTTCAGCGTCCCGATCCAGCAGTCCCATCCCTTGGGCCCGCATCCGGGAAAGTCAGCCGCGCTGCTGCAGTTCGGTTTCCATGGCGTCGATCAGGGTTTGCGCCGCCACGGTCGCAGACA
>JBJDYV010000076.1:0-1735 GCA_051867655.1 Oscillospiraceae bacterium | reverse complement strand
CGCGGCAGCTTTACCGGCTCCCTGGGCTTCGTCCTGGCCGCCGCCGGCAGCGCCGTGGGCCTGGGGAACATCTGGCGGTTCCCCTATCTGGCCGCTAAGGACGGCGGCGGTGTGTTCCTGCTGTGTTATCTGATCCTGGCGCTGACCTTCGGCTTTACCCTGCTGACCACGGAGATCGCCATCGGCCGCAAGACCCGGCAGAGTCCCCTGACCGCTTATCGTAAACTTCACCCCCGCATGGGCTGGCTGGGCCCCCTCGCCTGCCTGATCCCCATGCTGATCCTGCCCTATTACTGCGTCATCGGCGGCTGGGTGCTGAAATATCTGGCCGTCTTTCTGACGGGTCACGGTCAGACCGCCGTGGACAGCGGCTACTTCACCGGCTTCATCACCTCGATCGGAAGTCCCATCCTCTGGTTTGTGATCTTCCTGGGCGCTACCATGTTCGTAGTCTACAAGGGCGTGGACTCCGGCATTGAACGGCTGTCCAAGATCCTCATGCCCGTCCTGCTGGTTTTGATCATCGGCATCGCCTGCTTCTCCCTGACTCTGCGCCACACCGATGAAAGCGGCGTCACCCGCACCGGAATTCAGGGTCTTCTGGCCTATGTGGTGCCCAACTTTGACGGCATGACCCTGCGGAAATTCCTGACGATCCTGACGGACGCCATGGGGCAGCTGTTCTACTCCATCAGCGTGGCCATGGGCATTATGATCACCTACGGCTCCTATGTGAAAAAGGAGACCAATCTGGTCCGCTCGGTCAATCAGATTGAGATCTTCGACACGGCGGTGGCTTTCCTGGCCGGTCTGATGATCGTCCCCGCCGTCTATGTCTTCTCGGGAACCGAAGGGATGTCGGCCGGCCCCACCCTGATGTTCATCTCCCTGCCCAAGGTCTTCGGCGCCATGGGCGGCGTCGGCACCGTGGTGGGTATCCTCTTCTTTCTGACCGTGGCCTTCGCCGCCCTGACCTCCTCCGTCTCCGTTCTGGAGGCCATCGTGTCCAGCGCCATGGACAAGTTCCATATCAGCCGCAAAAAGGCCTGCGTCGTGATTACGCTGATCGCTCTGGTGATGGGCCTGGCGGTCTGCCTGGGCTACAATCTGCTCTACTTCGAAGCGGTCCTGCCCAACACCTCCGCCGGCAGCAACGCCCAGATTCTGGACATTCTGGACTATATCAGCAACTACGTGCTGATGCCCGTTGTGGCCATCGCCACCTGCATCTTCATCGGCTGGATCATCAAACCCAAGGCCATCATTGATGAGGCCACTTTGGGCGGGTGTAAATTCCGCCGTGAAAAGCTGTACGTGGTCATGGTCAAGGTGGTCGCCCCCCTCCTGCTGTTTTTCCTGCTGCTGCAGTCCCTGGGCATCGTCCAGTTCTGACCGCTCGAAACGGCGCGGCACCCGGTTCTGTTTAATCCGGGCGCCGCGCTTTTTTGAAATTTTTTTGGAATCGACACAAAGAATACAAATCTGTGTTATATTGTTAAAAGCAGGAAGGAGTGAGTCAAGTGGGCTTCAAGGTTTTGATCGTGGAGGATGAACCCAAGCTGCGGGAGGTTTTGTGCGACTTTTTTCTGAGCAAAGGCGACACTCCCTTTGAGGCCGCCACCGGAACACAGGCGCTGGAACTGGCCCGGGAGCAGGAGTTCGACGCCGTCCTGCTGGACATCATGATGCCGGAGCTGGACGGCTTTTCCGTCTGCCGGGCCCTGCGCAGGGAAAA
>JBJDYV010000075.1:0-36603 GCA_051867655.1 Oscillospiraceae bacterium | reverse complement strand
GGCTGGTGTCCTCCACCAGGGTCACGCAGTCCCGGGGCAGGCCCACCGACTCCAGAGCGTCCCGCATGATATGCACGGCGGCCTTGTTGCTGTGGATGGCCTCCTTGCCGCCCCGCAGGATCACGGCATTGCCCGATTTCAGGCACAGGGCGGCGGCGTCCACGGTCACATTGGGCCGGGCCTCGTAAATGATGCCCACCACGCCCAGGGGCACCCGACGGCGGCCGATGATCAGGCCGTTGGGGCGGCGCTCCATTTTGGTCACTTGGCCGATGGGATCGGGCAAAGCAGCCACCTGGCGCACCCCTTCCACGATGCCCTCGATGCGTTTGGCGTCCAGAGAAAGGCGGTCGATCAGAGACGGGATCATGCCCCCCTCCCGGGCGGCGGCCAGGTCGGCCCCGTTGGCGGCCAGCAGTTCCTCCTGCCGTTCCAACAAAGCCTTGCAGATGGCCTCCAGGGCCTTGTTTTTCCGGTCGGTCCCCGCCACGGACAGGATGCGGGAGGCGTTTTTGGCGGCCAGCCCCTGGGTCTCCAGAACGGTCATTTCCTTCTTTTCGCTCACAGGTATTCCCTCCTTACCGCTTCGCACAGAAGCGTGTGCCTACCATTTTCCCTTCTACAATATCATAAAGCGCCTCCATATTGGCGCCGTTGGTGATGACCATGTCAATGCCCGCCTGCATGGCGGTCTGGGCGGCCATCAACTTGGTAGCCATGCCTCCGGTGCCCCGCCAGGTCCCTGCGCCGCCGGCCATGGCCTTCAGCTCCGGGGTGATCTCCTCCACCCGCTCGATCAGCTTGGCGTTGGAATCCTTGCGGGGGTCGGCGTCGTACAGTCCGTCGATGTCCGACAGCAACACCAGCAGATCAGCCTGGCACAGACGGGCCACGATGGCGGACAGGGTGTCGTTGTCGCCCAGGACCTTGCACTTGCCGGTCTCGATCTCCGCGGAGGAGACCGAGTCGTTTTCGTTGACCACGGGGATGCAGCCCAGCTCCAACAGGGACGAGAAAGTGTTGGCCAGATGTCCGCTGCGCACGGAATCCTCCACATCCTCATCGGTCAGGAGGATCTGGGCCACGGTGTAGCCGTACTCCCCGAAGAATTTGTCGTACAGGTGCATCAGCTCGCACTGGCCCACGGCGGCCACCGCCTGCTTCATGCGCAGTTCTTTGGGGCGCTCGTGCAGGCCCAGCTTGCCGGTGCCCACGCCGATGGCGCCCGAGGAGACCAGGATGATCTCATGCCCCATGCCCCGCAGGTCGGACAGCGTACGGGCCAGGTGGTCCATATTATGCAGGTTCAGCGCGCCGCTGTCGCGGGTCAGGGTGGATGTACCCACCTTGACCACGATGCGCTGATGTGTCTGTTGTTCCACTTCTCATTCCTCCCGGAGACTGCGTACAGCAAGCTCTATACATCTTATAAATCAGGTATATTTTAGCATATGTATTTTCATTTGTCCATTTACACTTTATTCGCCGTTTTTGCCTTGAAATCTGCATGATTTTAGATTACAATGTACTTCGTTCGTGAGAAGGAGCATTTCGCCATGGTCAACATCGTTCTTGTGGAGCCGGAGATCCCCATGAATACCGGCAACATCGCCCGCACCTGCGCCGCCACCCGAAGCCGGCTGCATCTGATCCGCCCCCTGGGCTTCGACATCTCCGACAAGGCTGTCAAGCGCGCGGGGCTGGACTACTGGCCCATGGTCGATCTGCACGTGTATGACAGCCTGGACGATTTTTTTGCCCAGCACCCGCAGCCGGACCTGTGGCTGGCCACGACCAAGGCCCCCCGCAGCTATGACCAGGCCCGGTTCCGCCCCGACTGTTATTTGTTCTTCGGCAAGGAAACCGCCGGCCTGCCCGAATGGTTCCGCATGGAGCACGCCGACCGGTGTATCCGCATCCCCATGCGGGAGGATGCCCGCAGTCTCAATCTGGCTAATTCCGTCGCTGTTCTTACCTATGAAGCACTGCGCCAGACCGGCTTTCCCGGTCTGAGCGGAGAAGGAGAAATGAAAGGGGTTTCGGTATGAATTATCAGAAGAAGACCGTACAAGACATAGACGTTTCCGGTAAGAAGGTCTTGCTGCGCTGCGACTTTAACGTGCCGCAGGACAAGACCACCCGCGCCATCACCGACGATAAGCGCATCGTGGCCGCGCTGCCCACCATCCGCTATCTGCTGGAGCACGGCGCTGCCGTCATCGCCTGCTCCCACCTGGGCAAGCCCAAGGGCACGGTCAAGCCCGAGCTGACACTGGCTCCCGTGGCCGTGCGGCTGCGTGAGCTGCTGGGCCAGGAGGTGATCTTCGCCGCCGACACCATCGGACCCGACGCCCGGGCCAAGGCCGCCGCGCTGGAAAGCGGCCAGATCCTGCTGCTGGAAAATCTGCGTTTCGACATCGGCGAGGAGAAAAATGATCCCGAATTCGCCAAGGCCCTGGCCAGCATGGCCGAGATCTACGTCTCCGACGCCTTCGGCACCGTCCACCGCGCCCACGCCTCCACTGCCGGCGTGGCCGCCTATCTGCCCGCCGTGTCCGGCTTCCTGATCCAGAAGGAGCTGGAGATCATGGGCGGCGCCCTGAACGATCCCAAGCGCCCCTTTGTGGCCGTGCTGGGCGGCTCCAAGGTGTCCGACAAGATCGGCGTGATCAACCACCTGCTGGAGCTGGCCGACACCATTATCATCGGCGGCGGCATGGCGTACACCTTCCTGAAGGCCCAGGGCCATGGCATCGGCGCCTCCCTGTGTGAGGAGGACAAGCTGGAGTACGCCGCGGACATGCTGAAAAAGGCCTCCGAAAAGGGCGTGAACTTCCTGCTTCCCACCGACCATGTGGCCGCTCAGAGCTTTTCCGCCGACGCCACCCCCATCATTGTGGACGCCACCAGCATCCCCGGCGACCTGATGGGCCTGGACATCGGTCCCCGGACCGTGGAGGCCTATGCCGCGGCGCTGCGCGGTGCGGGCACCGTAATCTGGAACGGCCCCATGGGCGTGTTTGAGTTCCCCGCCTTCGCCAAGGGCACCGAGGCGGTTGCCAAGGCCATGGCGGACTGCGGCGCGATCACCATCGTCGGCGGCGGCGACTCTGCGGCGGCGGTGGAGCAGCTGGGCTACGCCGACAAAATGACCCACATCTCCACGGGCGGCGGGGCCAGCCTGGAATTTTTGGAGGGCCTGGAGCTGCCCGGCGTCGCCTGTTTGCTGGATAAGTAACCTTCTCCGTGCCGGGTAGCTCCAATCGGGGCCCCCGCCAAAGCCCAGCGCAGCGGGTTTGGTGGGGAGAGGAGACGCAGCGAAATGAGTGTGCTTTCGCCCCCGGCGGAAGCACAGGATATGGAGCTTGCGTCGACGATGCCGGGTGTGGCCTGCCTGCTAGGCAAGTAAAAAGTAATCCATTAAGCGTTTTTAGATAGAAGAAAGGATTGGTTTTCATGAACCATCGTTACCGCAAGACAATCATCGCCGGAAACTGGAAAATGAACAAAACTCTCACCGAGACCCGCGCCTTCGCTGAGGAATTCAAGCCCCTGCTGGGCAAGCCCAAGTGGTGTGAGGTCGTACTCTGCGTTCCCTATGTCAACATTCCCGCCGCCGTGCGCCTGTTCAAGGACACCCGGGTAGCGATCGGCGCCCAGAATATGCACTATGAAGAGCACGGCGCCTACACCGGCGAGGTATCCGCCGAAATGCTCAAGGAGCTGGGCGTCAAGTACGTCATCATCGGCCACTCCGAGCGCCGCCAGTATTATAATGAGACCGACGTGACCGTCAACAAGAAGGTCCACGCCGCCCTGGACGCCGGTCTGCGCCCCATCGTCTGCGTGGGCGAGAGCCTGGAGCAGCGCCAGCTCGGTGTGACCATGGATCTGATCTCCTATCAGGTCAAGGCCGCTCTGGCCGGCGTCAGCGCCGACAAGATCCGCCACGTGGTCATCGCCTACGAGCCCCTGTGGGCCATCGGCACCGGCAAAACCGCCACGGCGGAGCAAGCCGGCGAGGTGTGCGAGACCATCCGCACTGTCATCCGCAAGATGCACGGCGCCCGTCTGGCCCGTGCCGTCACCATCCAGTACGGTGGCTCCATGAACGCCAAGAACGCCGCTGAGCTGCTGGCTCAGGACGACGTGGACGGCGGTTTGATCGGCGGAGCTTCTCTGAAACCCGCGGACTTTATGGAGATCATCAACGCGGCGAACCAGGAGTAAGTCAGCCGTCCACGTCGTCCCCGGGGACCCCGCAAAGCCGTATGGCTTTGTGGGGAGAGGAGGAGCAGCGAAATGAACGAGTTTTTGCCTTCAGGCAGAAACGAGTGATATGGAGCTTGCGACGACGAAGACGGCGGTTTGATCGGCGGAGCTTCTCTGAAGCCCGCGGACTTCATGGAAATTATAAACGCTGCCAATCAGGAGTAAGATTGACTCTTTATTTCTCACTAAGAAAGGGTTTCTATGAAAACACCAACTACCCTTATCATCATGGACGGCTACGGCCTGTGTGAGCCCTCCGCGGGCAACGCGGTCGCAAACGCCCGTACCCCCCATTTGGACCAGTATATGGCTGAATATCCCCACACCACCCTGTCCGCCTCCGGGCTGGACGTGGGCCTGCCCGCGGGGCAGATCGGCAACAGCGAGGTGGGCCACACTAACATCGGCGCGGGCCGGGTGGTCTTTCAGGACCTGCCCCGCATCACCCGCGCCATTGAGGACGATTCCTTCTTCCGGAACGAGGCCTACCTGTCCGCCATGAGCGCTTGCAGGGAAAAGGGCACCGCCCTGCACCTGATGGGCCTTCTGTCCGACGGCGGCGTGCACAGCCACATCACCCACCTGTACGCCCTGCTGCGCATGGCCAAGGCCCAGGGCCTGGAGAAGGTCTATATCCACGCCTTCCTGGACGGCCGGGACGTGTCCCCCACCTCCGGCAAGGGCTTTGTGGAAGACTGCGCGACCATGTGCAAGACTCTGGGAATCGGCCAGATCGCCACCGTCATGGGCCGCTACTACGCCATGGACCGGGACAGCCGCTGGGAGCGGCTGCAGAAGGCCTACGACGCCCTGGTGCTGGGCGAGGGCACGGAAGATCCCGACCCCGTCCACGCGGTGCAGGCGTCCTACGACGCCCACGTCACCGACGAGTTCATGCTCCCCGCCGTGTGCGTCCCGGACGCCCAGATCCGGGAGGGCGACTCCATCATTTTCTACAACTTCCGCCCCGACCGGGCCCGGGAAATCACCCGCTGCTTTGTGGATCCGGACTTCGCCAGCGTGGAGCGGAAAAACGGTTATTTCCCCGTCCAGTTCGTCTGCACCACGGAGTATGACGCCTCCATGCCCAATGTGACTGTGGCCTTCCCCAAGGAGGGCCTGAGCAACACCCTGGGCGAGTATCTCAGCCATCTGGGCCTGACCCAGCTGCGCATCGCCGAGACCGAGAAATACGCCCACGTCACCTTCTTCTTCAACGGCGGCGTGGAGACGGTCTATCCCGGCGAGGACCGGGTGCTGATCCCCTCCCCCAAGGTGCCCACCTACGACCTGAAGCCCGACATGAGCGCCCGGGAGGTCACGGACGAGGCGGTGGCCCGCATCGAGAGCGGCGACTACGACGTGATCGTGCTGAATTTTGCCAACTGCGACATGGTGGGCCACACCGGTGTCTACGAGGCCGCCCGGCTGGCGGTGGAGGCTGTGGACGAGTGCGTGTCCCGGGTGGTGGAGGCCACCGCCAACATGGGCGGCATCTCCATCATCACCGCCGACCACGGCAACGCCGAGCAGATGGCGGACGACAAGGGCGAGCCCTTTACCGCCCACACCACCAACCCGGTCCCCTTCATCATCATCGGGGCCGACGTGAAGCTGCGCTCCGGCCGTCTGGCCGACATCGCCCCCACCATGCTGGACCTGATGGGTCTGTCCAAGCCCCTGGAAATGACCGGCGAGACGCTGATCCAATCAATATGATTACACCCGATTTGAAAGGAGCTATCCCCTATGAAACAGATCATTGAAATCGTTGACGTACTGGGCCGCGAGATCCTGGACAGCCGCGGCAACCCCACCGTGGAGGTGGAGGTCTATCTGGACGACGGCACCATGGGCCGCGCCGCGGTGCCCTCCGGCGCTTCCACCGGCATCTATGAGGCCTGCGAGCTGCGGGACGGCGACAAGGGCCGCTACCTGGGCAAGGGCGTGCTGACCGCCGTGGAAAACGTCAACACCGAGATCGCCGAGTGCCTGATCGGCATGAACGTGCTGGATCAGGTGGCCATCGACAAGGCCCTGATCGAGCTGGACGGCACCCCCAACAAGTCCCGTCTGGGCGCCAACGCCATTCTGGGCGCCTCCCTGGCCTGCGCCAAGGCGGCCGCCGAGAGCCTGGGCGTGGCCCTGTACAACTACATCGGCGGTGTCAACGCCAAGCAGCTGCCCGTGCCCATGATGAACATCCTGAACGGCGGCGCCCACGCCACCAACAACGTGGAGATCCAGGAGTTCATGATCATGCCCGTCTCCGCCCCCTCCTTCCGGGAGGCCCTGCGCCGCTGCGCCGAGGTGTTCCACACCCTGAAGACCGTCCTGAAGGAGAACGGCACCCCCGCCGCCGGCGTGGGCGACGAGGGCGGCTACGCCCCCAACCTGAAGAAGGACGAGGACGCCCTGAAGGTCATCGTCCAGGCTATTGAGAAGGCCGGCTACAAGCCCGGCGAGGACTTCAAGATCGCCATCGACGCCGCCTCCTCCGAGTGGTGGGACGAGGAGCAGAAGTGCTACATCCAGCCCAAGTCCGGCCGCAAGCTGACCCAGCAGCAGCTGGTGAACATGTGGAAGAAGTTCGCCGACACCTACCCCATCATCTCCCTGGAGGACGGCATGGCCGAGACCGACTGGGAGGGCTGGGCCATGCTGACGAAGGCCATCGGCGACCGCGTCCAGCTGGTGGGCGACGACCTGTTCGTCACCAACGTGGAGCGCCTGGCCACCGGCATTGAGAAGAAGGTGGCCAACGCCATCCTGATCAAGGTCAACCAGATCGGCACCCTGACCGAGACCCTGGACGCCATCCAGATGGCCAACCGGGCCGGCTACACCGCCATCGTGTCCCACCGCTCCGGCGAGACCGAGGACGCCACCATCGCCGACATCGCCGTGGCCGTCAACGCCGGTCAGATCAAGACCGGCGCGCCCAGCCGCACCGACCGCGTGGCCAAGTACAACCAGCTGCTGCGCATCGAGGAGGAGCTGGACGAGATCGCAGAATATCCCGGTATGAAAGCGTTCTTCAACCTGAAGTAAAGCCCTGCCCCGAACAGGCCGCTCGTTTGAGCGGCCTGTTTTTTCATCCGGCTTGCCCATTGATTCACAAAATAGGTGGTACTTTCCGCAAAGATGTGATATAATTTTTTATATTTTTACTTTTCAGGAAGGACGGCCCTATGAACGGAGTGCTCATCATTGATAAAAGCGCCGGGTGGACCAGCATGGACGTCTGCGCCAAGCTGCGGGGCGTGTTCCACGAAAAGCGGGTGGGCCACGCCGGCACCCTGGACCCCATGGCCACGGGAGTACTGCCCGTTTTTCTGGGCCGGGCCACCCGGGCGGTGGAGTTCGCCGCTGATTCCGACAAGGAATATTGGGCCGGGATCAAACTGGGCGTGATCACCGACACCCAGGACACCACCGGCACCGTGCTGGAAGAGCGCCCCGTTACAGCCACCCGGACGGCGCTGGAGGCCCTCCTGCCCCGGTTCACGGGCGAGCTGGAGCAGCTGCCCCCCATGTACTCCGCCGTCAAAAAGGATGGGAAAAAGCTCTACGAGCTGGCCCGCAAGGGGATCGAAGTGGAGCGAAAGCCCCGGAAAATTGTCATCAAAGAGCTGGAAATTACGGATTGTATTGATGAATCCACCTATGTGCTGCGGGTGCTCTGCACCAAGGGCACTTATGTACGCACCCTGTGCCACGACATTGGGACGGCTCTGGGCTGCGGGGCGGCCATGTGCTCCCTGCGCCGCACCCAGGCGGCGGGGTACACCCTGGCGGATGCCGTGACCATGGAACAGGTGCTCACGGCGGAGGACCCCACGGCCCTGGCGCGTCCGGTGGACAGCTGCTTTTCCCAGTACCCCTCCGTGATGATCGGCGGACGCCCCCTGTTCCGGGCCAAAAACGGAAACCCCTTCCCCTGGGAGGGGCCGGAGGGTTTTTACCGGGTGTACGGCCCGGAGGGCGAATTCCTGTTGCTGGGGGAGTGTAAAGATGGTATGATGAACACCAGAAAGAGCTTTTTTGAGGTAAGCTGATGGAACAAAGCAAACGAGTCATCGCGTTGGGTTTTTTTGATGGGGTCCATACCGGCCACGGCGCCCTGATGCGCCGTGTGACAGCTCTGGCCGATCAGTTGGGAGCGGTACCCGCCGCCGTCACCTTTGACGCCCACCCGGACGCGGTCATTCTGGGGCAGAGCGTTTCCCTGCTGACCACGCCTGCGGAGCGGGCGGACCTGATGCGCCGCCTGTACGGCATCCGGGAGGTCATCGTAGCCCGGTTCGACACAGAGCTGATGCACATGGACTGGCGGGAGTTCGTCACCGACTTTTTGGTTGCCCGGCATGGCGCCGTCCATCTCGTGGCCGGGCACGATTTTCACTTCGGCTACATGGGAGAGGGCAACCCGGAACGGCTGCAGCAGCTCTGCGCTCAGCTGGGGATCGGCTGCGACATCATCCCTCCGGTGACCCTGGACGGCATCACGGTCTCCTCCACCTATATCCGCACTCTGGTGGCCCAGGGAGAAATGGAACGGGCCATGGGATTTCTCGGGCATCCCTACACTCTGACCGATCAGGTGCGCCACGGGAAGAAGCTGGGCTCCCGCCTGGGCTTTCCCACCCTGAATCTGCACATTCCTCCCGGCAATGTGGTACCCGCCTTCGGTGTCTACGCCGCGCGGGTTTGGGTGGAGGGGGAGGTCTTCTCCTCCGCGGTCAACGTCGGGGTATGTCCCTCTGTGGATGACGAAGGGACGATCACAGTGGAAGGCACCCTGCTGGATTTTTCCGGGGACCTGTACGGCAAGACCGTCCGCATGGAGTTTTACCGCCACCTGCGGCCGGAACAGAAATTTGAATCCCTGGAGGCGCTGCGCACCCAGGTCTTACATGATATTGAGACGATCCGGAATTATTTCAAGCAATCGGACAAATGATCTGACGATGAGAGGAAATCAGCCTATGCGCCACAAACAGCTCTACACCGCCGGTCTTGCCTTAGCCCTGGGTCTGCTTCTCATGGGGTTCCTTCTGGACGACCCCCGGAACATCCTGCCCGGGCTCTGGACCATCCTCAGCAGCCAGGACGTGCTCATTACCGACTACATTGCTCTGGCCGGGCCGGGCGCGGCCTTTGTCAACTCCGCCCTGGTGGTTCTCTGCACCCTGGGGATCAAGCTGCTGGTGCATGAACCGCTCAATGGCTTCGATATCGTGGACCTGGGCCTGATGGCGGGCTTCTCCCTGTTCGGCAAGAACATTCTGAACATCTGGCCCATCATCCTGGGCACCTGGCTGTTCTCCCGGCTGAAGCACGAGCCCTTCGGAAAATTCTCCTCGGTCGCCCTGCTGGCCACCGCTCTGTCGCCTCTGGTCAGCTTCGCGGGCCTGACCACCGGGTGGGACGCTCCCTTGCTGGGCCTGCTGCTGGGCGTGCTGGTGGGCTTTGTGGCCGTCCCCCTGTCCAACTACACTTACCGCATTCAGAACGGTATGAGCCTGTACAACATGGGCTTCGCCTGCGGGCTGCTGGCCATGGTCATCGTGCCCCTGCTGACAGCCATGGGCCGCTCCCCTCAAACGGCCAACTACTGGGCCACCGGCTATAACCTTCCCCTGGGGATCATGCTGGGCGTACTCTGCTCCATCCTGCTTGCCGCCGGCCTTCTGGCGGGCGGACGGGACGCGCTGAAGGGATACTGGAAGCTGCTGCACACCACGGGCCGCTCCCCCAGCGACTATCTGCGTATGTTCGGGCCGGGCCCCACCCTGATCAACATGGGCGTCAACGGCGCGATCTCCACCGCCCTGATCCTGCTGACCGGAGGAGACCTGAACGGCCCCACGGTGGGCTGCATTTTCACCGTGATCGGCTTCTCCGCCTTCGGCAAGCACGCGCGCAACATCCTGCCCCTCATGGCGGGCGTCCTGCTGGGCAGTCTGGTCCTGCACTTCTCCATTAATGACCCCGCCGTACAGATTGCCCTGCTTCTGTGCACCACCCTGGCCCCCATTTCGGGCTGCTTCGGCTGGTTCTTCGGCATCCTGGCGGGCTTTCTCCACTCGGCCATGGTGCTGGAGGCCGGGTCGGCGGCTGAAGGCATCAACCTGTACAACAACGGCTTTTCCGGCGGGCTGCTGGCCATCGTGCTGTATCCCATCATTAACTCCCTGGCATTCCACCGCAGGGCCATGCTCCAGGACAAGGAATATCTGGACGTCTTCCTGGACGAGTCTCCCCTTTCCCCGGAAGAAGAGGAAAAAGACCACAGCAAGGACATCGAAATGCCGTTCTGATTTCGCAAGATCATGTGGGGCGCCGGAAACGGCGCCCCACATCCTGTTTTTGGGAAATGTTTTTCAGTTCCGTCCAAAATATCGGTTGTCAAGTCAGAAATCTTGGTGTATAATAACCAAGATAGCTGTTTTATCCCCCGGCTATGCCACTACAACAGGTAAGGAGAGGATCCAATCATGAGCTACTCTGTACAAAACATCCGTAACGTCTGCGTCATGGGACACGGCGGAAACGGAAAAACCTCCTTGGTGGAAAACCTGCTTTATGTGACCGGCGGCACCGATCGGCAGGGCAAGCCCGCCGACGGAAACACCGTGTGCGATTACGATCCCGAGGAGATCAAGCGCCAGATTTCCATTTCCATGGCGGTGGCTCCCATCGAATATAACGGCTGCAAGATCAATATGCTGGACTGCCCCGGCTTCTTCGATTTCTCCGGCGAGGTGGCGCAGGCCCTGCGCGTGGCCGATTCGGCCATTATCGTCTGCTCCGCGAAGGACGGCCTGTCCGTGGGCGCCGAGCGCGCCTGGAAGCGTCTGGCCAAGACCAAGCTGCCCCGCCTGATCTACGTCTCCAAGCTGGACGAGGAGAACGGCGACTTCAACGGCGTGTTCAACGCCCTGCGTGAAAAGTTCGGCAAGGCCGTGGCCCCGCTGATCATCCCCATCTGGGACGAGAACAAGAAGGTCACCGGCATCGTGGACGTGCTGCACAAGAACGCCTTTACCGTGGAGAACGGCAAGAACGTGGAGATCGCGCTGCCCGAGGACAAGATCTCTGTGGTCGATGAACTGTACGAGGCTCTGAAGGAATCCGTGGCCGAAACCAGCGAGGAATTCATGGAGAAGTACTTCGCCGGTGAGGACTTTACATACGCCGAGATGCTGACCGGCCTGAAGGCGGGTGTCAAGGACCTGTCTCTGGTGCCCGTTCTGTGCGGCAGCGCCGTCACCGGTCTGGGCAACAAGCAGCTGCTCCAGGCCATCGTCAACCTGCTGCCCAACCCCCTGGAGGCCCCCATGCAGATGGGTGAGGACGCCGACGGCAACCCCGAGGAGTTCATCGTCTCTCCTGAGGCCGCGCCCTGCGCGTTCACCTTTAAGACCTCCTCCGACCAGTACGGCAAGTACTCCTATGTGAAGGTGCTCTCCGGCCACCTGAACCCCGATATGCAGCTGGTCAACGCCTCCACCGGCGCCGCCGAAAAGCTGGGCCGCCTGTACATCATGAAGGGCAAGAAGGCCACCGAGGTCAAGGAGCTGACCTGCGGCGACATCGGCGCCATCGGCAAGATGGACAAGGTCAAGACCGGCGACACCCTGTGCGACGCGCGCAAGGTGGTCAAGCTGGCCGGCGCGGAATATCCCGAGCCCAACTACTCCATGGCCATCGCCCCCAAGACCAAGGGCCAGGAGGACAAGGTGGCCGGCGGTCTGGCCCGCCTGAACGAGGAGGACCGCACCTTCACCGTGGTCAACGACGCCGAGACCCACCAGATGGTCATCACCGGCACCGGCGATATGCAGCTGGACGTGATCGTGTCCCGCCTGAAGTCCCGCTTCGGCGTGGACACCGAGCTGGCTACGCCCCGCATCCCCTACCGCGAGAAGATCCGCAAAAAGGTTGAGGTTCAGGGCCGCCACAAGAAGCAGTCCGGCGGCCACGGCCAGTTCGGCGATGTCAAGATCCGCTTCGAGCCGGGCGACACCGAGGAGATGCAGTTCTGTGAAGAGGTCTTCGGCGGCGCGGTGCCCAAGAACTTCTTCCCCGCCGTGGAAAAGGGCCTGCGCGACGCCGTGCTGCACGGCGTGCTGGCCGGCTACCCCGTGGTGTATCTGAAGGCCACCCTGTTTGACGGCTCCTATCACCCCGTGGACTCCTCCGAGCTGGCGTTCAAGACCGCCGCGCAGCTGGCCTACAAGGCCGGCCTGCCCGACGCCTCCCCCGTGCTGCTGGAGCCCATCGGCGCGCTGAAGGTGACCATCCCCGACCAGTACATGGGCGATGTCATCGGCGACCTGAACAAGCGCCGCGGCCGCGTTCTGGGTATGAACCCCAACGAGGACGGCGACCAGGTGGTGGAGGCCGAGGTGCCCATGGCGGAGATGACCTCCTACGCCATCGACCTGCGCTCCCTGACCCAGAGTCGCGGTACCTTCACCTATCACTTCATCCGCTACGAGGACGCTCCTCCGGCGGTGCAGGAGAAGGCCATCCAGGAGGCCAAGGCCCTGCAGGACGCGGAGTAATATGGTGAAGTTTGAACTGATTTATCATTGATCCCGAAAACGCCCGGACAAAATTTGTCCGGGCGTTTTTGTGTCAGCCGTAGAAATTCTAACATTTTTCTGATATGCTTTATTTATCAAACGGGGAAGATCAATCGGGATTGATGGAAGGGAGGCGCCTTATGTTGAAAAGAAAGCAAAAAATATTACTTTTATTCATCGCAATCGGAATCGTAATCATTGCAATTCTGGCAGTATGGTATTTCTCTCCCAAGACCTTCTTAAGCGGCATCGAGGCAGCCGATGTAAAATCGATATCTGTTTTTGACGGCAGCACAGGTAAACGTTTTGATCTTGATGACCCGGACGAAATCCAATACATTGTAGAAAACATCCAGGGTAATAAAATGAAACGAGATAAAATTTCCATCAATCACAGCGGATTTTCTTTCCGGATGAGTTTCTACGGTGAAAATGAAACGGTACTTGACAGCTTTATGATAAACAGTGCCAATACCATTCGCAGCGATCCCTTCTTTTATCGCTGTGATGGCGGATTGTGTTATGATTACCTGCAGGAACTTGAAAATAAATATGCTGATTGATTTAAAACCCTTTCGGAAATCCTCCGTATGTTCTAAACCATACGGAGGATTCCCTGTTTTACGGACACTCGGCTCTCCTTTCCCCCGCGATTGACGGGAACGGGCGCGTGGATTATACTAAATATTTGAGAAAACGTGAAAAGAGGCCCGCCATGAAACGTATCATCTTCCCCTTTCTGGCTCTGTTTCTGCTGCTGACCGCCTGCGGCGAAAAGTCCGCCCAGCAGCAGTTTTTTGCCATGGACACCGTCATGTCCATCACCGCGTACGGCGATGAAGCGGAGGAGGCGGTCCCCGCCGCTGTGGAAAAAGTCAACGCCCTGGAGGCTCTGCTCTCCCGCACCCGGGCGGACAGCGAGGTCTCCGCCCTGAATGCCGCCGCTCCCGGCGCGGTGCAGATTTCTGAGGACACGGCCCGGGTGCTGTCCCTGGCAGCGGAGTGGAGCGGGAAGACCGGCGGGGCCTTTGACGTGACCGTCGCCCCGGTGTCCGCCGCCTGGGGCTTCGGCGGCGAAGGAGCGCACCGGGTTCCGTCCCGGGAGGAGCTGGACGAACTTCTGACACTGGTGGACAGCGGCGCGCTGACGGTGAACGGAAACACCGCCGCCCTGGAAAAGGCCGGGATGGAGATCGATTTAGGCGGCATCGCCAAGGGATACGCCGCCGGACAGGCGGAACAGGTGCTCCGGGAATACGGCGTGGAGAGCGCCCTGCTGGACCTGGGGCACAACATCACCGTCATCGGCTCAAAAACGGACGGCAGCGCCTGGCGGGTGGCCGTGCAGGACCCGGCGGACAGCAGCGGCGCCGTGGGCATTC
Source organism: Oscillospiraceae bacterium (assembly GCA_051867655.1). Lineage (GTDB taxonomy): Bacteria > Bacillota > Clostridia > Oscillospirales > Oscillospiraceae > JAJPXI01. Next base: position 22,355 of record JBJDYV010000075.1, on the reverse strand, counting down.
TGTCCCTGCGGGACACCTCGGCGGTGACCTCCGGGGGGTATCAGCGGTACTTTGAACAGGACGGCGTGGTGTACCACCACATCATCGACCCACGCACCGGGTACCCGGCGGATTCCGGTCTGCTGTCGGCCACGGTGGTGTGCGCCGACCCGGGTCTGGCCGACCTGCTGTCCACCGCGACTTTTGTCCTGGGTGAGGAGGACGCCCTGGCGCTCTGGCGCTCCGAGGGCGGCTTTGAGTTGGTGTTGGTCACTCAGGATGGCAGAGTGGTGGTCACGGAGGGCCTGTCCGGGCAGTTCACGCCGGGCGACAGCGCGGGCTATACTGTGGAATACGCATATGTGGGAGGCTGATAGCCTCCCACATATGATTGAAAACGCCCGCCGGCACTGCCGGCGGGCGTTGATTATGCTTCTTATACCGGTTCCCCCACCACTTGAGCCTTGATCAGGTTGGTGGAGCCGCTCTGCCCGATAGGCAGGCCGGCGGTGATGACCACCGTGTCCCCGGGCTGCACCACGCCCTCCTTGCGGGCGCACTCCACAGCCAAGGAGAACAGCCGGTCGGTGGAGTCCACCGTGCCGTACAGGTAGGGGTGTACGCCCCAGACGATGGCCAGCTGGCGGCGCACCCGCTCGGTCATGGTCAGGGCGGCAATGGGACAGGCCGGCTTGAAGCGGGCGATCATCCGGGCCGTCGTGCCGGAGGAAGTCGCCGCCAAGATGGCCTTGGCATTCAGATCCATGGCGGTCAGGCAGCAGGTATGGGTAATAGCGTTGCTGATGGTGCTCAGGGGCGGGAAGCCGGTCTTCTGGAAGCGGCCCCAATAGTTAATGGATTCTTCCGCGGCAGTGATGGTCTTCACCATGGTCTCCAGGGCCTCCACGGGATATTTGCCCGAAGCGGTCTCCCCGGAGAGCATGACGCAGGAGGCTCCGTCATACACGGCGTTGGCTACATCGGACACCTCGGCGCGGGTGGGCCGGGGATTGCGGATCATGGAGTCCAGCATCTGGGTGGCGATGATGACCGACTTGCCCTGGCTGACCGTCTTGGCGATCATCTCCTTCTGGAGCACGGGCACCTCCTGGGCGGGGATCTCCACCCCCAGGTCGCCCCGGGCCACCATCACGCCGTCGGAGGCCGCGATGATCTCATCCAGGTTGTTGACGCCCTCCCGGTTCTCGATCTTGGCGATGATGCGGATATCCTCGCCGCCGTACTTTTTCAGCACGGCGCGGATGTCTTCGATATCCAGGGCCTTGCGCACAAAGGAGGCAGCGATGAAGTCAAAGTCCTGCTCCACGGCAAACTTAATGTCCTGCTCGTCCCGCTCGGTCAGGGAGGGCAGCGGGATGGCCACGTCGGGGATGTTGATGGACTTGTTGCTGGACAGCTCGCCGCCGGTCTCCACCGTGCAGCGGATCTCCTGTCCCGCGACTTCCGCCACGACCAGCTCCACCAGGCCGTCGTCGATCAGCACCCGGCAGCCGGCGGACAGCTCCTCATGGAGCCGCTTATAGGTCACCGACACCCGCTTTTCGTCCCCGGGCACATCCTCGGTGGTCAGGGTGAACGTGTCTCCCCGCTTCAGCGTGATGGGTCCCGACGCGAAAGCGCCGATGCGGATCTCCGGCCCCTTGGTGTCCAGAATGGTGGCGACCGGGCGTCCCAGCTCATCCCGGACATGCTTGAGCTTATTCAGCTGGGCCAGGTGGGACTCATGGGTCCCATGGGAGAAATTGAACCGGGCGGCGTTCATTCCCGCCAGGATCAGCCGGCGGATGGCCTGCTCGCTGTCCACAGCGGGGCCCAGAGTGCAGATAATCTTTGTTTTGCGCATGACAGTTCCTCCGAAAAAATCAGCTTTCGTTGTTTTCCTCCGGGATCAGCTTGGACACCAGGGCCCACTCCACCCGGCGGTCGGAGAGCTCCACCACCTTGACGTGCAGACCGCAGACGTCCACCTCCACCGTGCTGCCGTCCTCGGGGATCACGGACAGCTGGGAGAAGACCAGTCCGCCCAGGGTGTCGTACTCTTCCTCCTCGGGCAGCTCCACGTCCAGCTCCTCGGCCAGGGTCTCCAGCTCCACCGAGCCGGCCACCCGCCAGAGGTTCTCCTCCAGCCGGATGATGTCCTGCTCGTCCTGGGGGTCGAACTCATCGTAAATATTGCCCACGATCTCCTCCAGCAGGTCTTCCATGGTCACCAGGCCGGAGGTACCGCCGTACTCATCCACCACGATGGCCATATGTACCTTCTTGCTCTGCATATCCCGGAACAGCACGTCGGTGCGCACCGACTCGGGCACAAAATAGGCCGGACGCAGCAGATCCCGGAAGGACTTGGGCTCTTTCCGGTGGGTGTTGAACAGGTAGTCGCGGGTATTCAGGATGCCGACGATATCGTCGGCGTTCTCATTGTAGACAGGAAAACGGGACATGCCCGACTCCTCGATCGTGCGCAGGATCTCCTCCGCGGGGTCCTCCAGCCAGATCATAACCATGTCGGTGCGGTGGATCATCACATCTTCGGCGGTGGTGTTGTTGAACTCGAAGATGTTTTCGATCATTTCCTTCTCATTGGCCTCGATGGTGCCCTTTTCCTCGCCGATGTCCACCATCATGCGGATCTCGTCCTCCGAAACCTCCTCCCCCGTGTCTCTGGGGTCAATACGCAGCAGACGCAGGATGGCGTTGGTGGACTTGGACAACAGCCAGATGACCGGCCGAAAAAACACCGACAGGGCGGAGACCACACCGCAGGTGGCCCGGGCCACGCCCTCCGTCTTTTTCATGGCCAGACGCTTGGGCACCAGCTCGCCGAATACCAGGGTAAAATAGGACAGGATCAGGGTAATGACCACCACCATGATGACGTTGAGCGTACCCTCGGGCAGGGCGGTCACGCCGCGGTCCTCCACCAGCCAGCGCACCAGCCGGTCCGAGAAGGTATCGGCCGCGAAAGCGGATGCCAGAAAGCCGGCCAGGGTAATACCGATCTGAATGGTGGACAAAAAGTTGTCGGGAGCTTGGATCAGCCGGAGCAGTTTGGCGGCTTTTTTGTCGCCCTCCTCCGCCTGCTTGCGCACCTTTGCCTCCGACAGCGAGATGACCGCGATTTCCGACGCGGCAAAAAATGCGTTGAAGAAAATCAGGATAACCAGAACGAGAAGCTGGGGCAATAACGGGTCCTCTGACAAGGTGATTCCTCCTTATAGCCGGATGAAATAGTTATACAGGATAAAGTATACCACACTCTCTGGAAAAAATCATCAAAAAGTTTTGTCTGGGGCTGTCATACCGTTAAAAATTTGATATAATAACCGCATCATTCAAATTTTAATTGGATCGGAGGAACTTTATGAGCCCACCGTCTGCATCCGCCCAGCGGCTGCGCCGCCTGATCGATCACCCCCTCGTCTTTATGCGCTGGCTTCTGTTTGCCGCGGTGATCGGCCTGGTGGCGGGTGGTGTCAGCACCGCGTTCTATTACGCCTTTACTGGGGTCACCGGCCTGCGGATGGCCCATCCCTGGCTGCTCTGGCTGCTGCCCGTGGGCGGCGTGGTCATCGTTCTGCTCTACCGGGTATGCGGCATGGAGCGGGACCGGGGCACCAACTTCGTGCTGGTGGCCGTGCGGGAGAACGCCGCCCTGCCCCTGCGCACCGCCCCGTTGGTGTTTGTCTCCACCATCATCACCCACCTGGTGGGCGGCTCCTCCGGCCGGGAGGGCGCCATCCTCCAGATCGGCGGCTCCATCTCCTCCTGGATCGGCCGGCGCATGCGCCTGGATGACAAGGACAGCCGCGTCATTACCATGTGCGGCATGGCCGCCGCCTTTTCCGCCCTGTTCGGCACGCCGCTGACCGCCGCCGTCTTCGCCATGGAGGTGGTCAGTGTGGGCGTGATGTACTATGCCGCCATCGTGCCCTGCGTGCTCTCCTCCGTCATTGGCCTGTGGGTGGCCCAGTTCTTCGGCGTGCCGGGCACCTCCTTCTCCCTGGAGGGCGTCCCCGGCCTGACCCCGCTGACGCTGGTGCAGGCGGTGGGCATGGGCATCCTGTTCGCCCTGCTGTCCATTCTGTTCTGCCGGATCATGCAGGCCGTCCCCAAGCTGTACGACCGCTTTCTGCCCAACCGCCTGGCGCGGGCGGCCGTGGGCGGCCTGATCGTCATCGCCCTGACCTATCTGGTGTGGCTCTGGAATCCCGGCACCTACGACTACAACGGCGCGGGCGAGGCCGTGATCCGCGCCGCCATCGGCGGACAGGCCCGGCCCGAGGCCTTCCTGCTGAAGATCCTCTTCACCGCAATTACCCTAGGCGCGGGCTTCAAGGGCGGCGAGATCGTCCCCGTCTTTTTCACCGGCGCCACCTTCGGCTGCATTGCCGCCCCTCTGCTGGGGCTGCACCCCTCCTTCGGCGCGGGGCTGGGCATGGTGAGCCTGTTCTGCGGCGTCACCAACTGCCCCCTGTCCTCCCTGCTGCTGGCGTTGGAGCTGTTCGCTGCCTCCGGGACGCTCCCCATCCGGAGCCTGGGCCTGTTCGCCGTGTGCATCGCCGTGTCCTATATGCTCTCCGGCTACTACGGGCTGTACAGTGAGCAGAAGATCATGTACAGCAAATTCCGGCCCGAGTTCATCGACCGGAAAGCCAACCAGAAAACAGATTAAAACCCACGGTATATTCTTCCCGGAAAGGTCGTGACCACGATGACCATCTTTGATATTATGGGGCCCGTCATGGTCGGTCCCTCCTCCTCTCATACGGCCGGGGCCGTGCGCATCGGCCTGATCACCCGCCGTCTGCTGGGCTCCCAGCCGGTGTCCGCAAACCTGCTGCTCCACGGCTCCTTTGCCGCCACCGGCGCGGGCCACGGCACGGACAAAGCCCTGGTCGCCGGTCTGCTGGGCCTGCAGCCCGATGACCCGGACATCCCCCGCGCCTTCGCCCTGGCCGGACAGGCGGGCATGGAATTGACCGTCGGCTCTGTTGTCCTGCGGGGTGCACACCCCAACACGGTGGTGCTCCAGGTGACCAACGCCGAAGGGCGCACGCTGGAGGTCAACGCCTCCAGTCTGGGCGGCGGCCGGGTGCGGGTCAATTCCCTGGACGGGCTGGAGGCCAGCTTCACCGGCGATTATCCCACCCTGATCATCCGCAACGAGGACCGGCCCGGCTATGTGGCCGAGGTGGCCAATCTGCTCCGTGAGCACGGCGTGAACATCGCCACCATGCAGCTCTACCGGGACCGCCGGGGCGGTCTGGCTGTCATGGTTATCGAGAGTGACCAGCCCATTCCGGACGGCATGGTGGAATGGCTGCGCGGCAGCCCGGGCATCGTCCGGGCGGTCTATCTGGACATGGAGGAGCACACGTAATATGGCTTTTCAATCAATTGAAGCTCTGCTGACCGCCGCCGGGGACAAGCCCCTGTGGCAGGCGGTGCAGGAAGACGACTGCCGGGACCGGGGCGCGGACCGCGGGGAAAGCTGGGAAAAGATGTCCGCCCTCTGGACCGCCATGGTCCGCTCCGTGCAGGAGTACGACGGTACGCGCCGCTCCGCCTCCGGGCTTGTGGGCGGCGGCGGAGCGCGGATGGAGAACGCCGGTGAGACCCTGTGCGGCCCGTTTATCCAGGCGGTCATCTCCACCGCGCTGAAAATCGGCGAGTGCAACGCCTGCATGGGCCGCATCGTGGCAGCTCCCACGGCGGGGGCCTCCGGGGTCATGCCCGCGGTCCTGCTGCCCACCCGGGAGAAGTTCGGGCTCTCTGACACGGTCATGGTCCAGGCTCTCTATGTGGCCGCGGGCTTCGGCCAGGTCATCGCCACCCGCGCCTCCATCTCCGGAGCGGAGGGCGGCTGTCAGGCAGAGATCGGCTCGGCCAGCGCCATGGCCGCCGCCGCCCTGGTGCATCTGCGCGGGGGCACGCCGGAGCAGATGGCTGCCGCCTGTGCCATGGCCCTTCAGAATCTGCTGGGCCTGGTCTGCGATCCGGTGGCCGGGCTTGTGGAGGTGCCCTGCGTCAAGCGCAACGTGATCGGGGCCATGAACGCTCTGTCCTGTGCCGACATGGCCCTGGCGGGCATTACCTCCGCCATTCCCTGCGATGAAGTGATCGACACCATGCGCGCCGTGGGCGATTCCATGCCCGCCGCTCTGCGGGAGACCGGTCAGGGTGGCCTAGCTGCCACCCCCACGGGACGCCGTGCAGCACAGCAGTTTTTGAAATAACTTGCTCACTGCGTGTCTGCTATGATATAATATTGTATTATTTTGCCGGGAGTGAGACCGAAATGGCACGTACTGTAGACGGCCGACTGGCCTACGCCGACCTGCTGCGGATCCTGGCCACCATCGCGGTGGTGGTCCTGCACATCTCCGCGGGCTGGCTCGATCAAACCACCGTGGGCAGCACATCGTGGACCGTGATGTGCACCTACGACGCCCTGGTGCGCTGGTGCGTCCCCATGTTTGTCATGCTCTCGGGCGCGTTCCTGCTGGACCCGAAAAAGTCGGTCAATCTGCGGGACATCTTCTTCAAATACATTCTGCGCATTCTGGTCGCTCTGCTGGTGTGGGGCACCCTCTACGCCCTGGTGGATTATGGCCACTCCGGCTGGCACTTTACCTGGGCTGGGATCAAAAGCGCCCTGAACCACGTTCTGTGGGCGGACACCCATTATCACCTGTGGTTTTTGTACATGATGATCGGCCTGTACCTGGTCACGCCCATCCTGCGCGCCTTCGTGCGGGGCGCCTCCCGGGGCACCTTCCACTGGTTTTTCCTGCTGGCCTTCGTGTTTTGCTCCCTGCTGCCCACGCTGCAGGCTCTTTTCCCCAACCGTATGGCTCTGCCTCTGGCATGGTCCAACCGCCTCAATGTCCAGCTTGTGCTGGGCTATGTGGGCTATTACGTGGCGGGCTATTATCTGAAAAACTACACCCTGGGCCGTATTGCTGAATTTTCCATTTACATCCTGGGCATACTCGGTGCGGTCGCCACCGTATGGGGCACCACCGCCCTGTCTGGCCATACCGGCACCTTCAACAGCGTGCTTTTTGAGTACCGGGCCCCCAATGTGGTCTTCATGGCCATCGCTGTTTTCGTTCTGTTCCGCTATGTACTGGGCGTCAGCGAGGAGCGCTCCCGCCGCCAGCGGCTGGGGGGCATGGCCCGCATCACCTTCGGCATTTTCCTGGTTCACGACTTTTTCATCATTCTCCTGCGCCATTTTGACATCAGCACCCTGTCCTTCAACCCCATCATCTCCATTCCGGTGCTCAGCGCCGCGGTGTTCCTGTGCTCCTTCGCCGTCTCCTGGCTGATCTCTAAGATCCCCCTGTTGGGCCGATACCTGACGTAAGAGGACTGTCCTGCCATGCTCTTTTCCAGTTCGGTCTTTCTGTTTGCTTTTCTTCCCATTGTATTACTATGCTATTACGGCCCCCTGCGCTCAGCCCGCCGGGGGCAGAATCTGTTTCTTCTGGCCGCCTCCCTGTTCTTCTACGCCTTTGGTGAGCCCACCTTTGTCCTGGTCATGCTGGCCTCCATTCTGGTCAACTGGCTGCTGGGCCTCTGGGCGGGCCGCTGCAGGGCAAGAGGCCGCTCCGCCCGCGGCGCTGTGGCGGCTGCCGCCGTGCTCAATCTGGCCCTGCTCTTCGTCTTCAAATATCTGACCTTTATTTTGACCACCCTGAACGATCTGGGCGCCCAGGTGGTCATCCCTGTTCTTAAATTGCCCATCGGCATCTCCTTTTTCACCTTCCAGGCTTTAAGCTATGTCATCGACGTGGCCCGGGGCAAGGCGCAGGCCCAGCGCAATCTGCTGACGGTGGGCCTGTATATCTCCTTTTTCCCCCAACTGATCGCCGGGCCCATCGTCAAGTATGAAACGGTGGCCGAGCAGCTGAACGACCGCCGGGAGAGCTGGACCCTGTTTTCCTCCGGCGTGTGCCGCTTTTTGACGGGTCTGGGCAAAAAGGTCCTGCTGAGCAATCAGCTGGCCCTGGTGGCCGACGCCGCGTTCGCCGCTGGAGACTCTCTGACCACCGCTTTCGCGTGGCTGGGCAGCATCTGCTACACGCTGCAGATCTACTATGACTTTTCCGGTTACTCCGATATGGCCATCGGCCTGGGGCGTATGTTCGGCTTTGAGTTTCCGGAAAACTTCGACCATCCTTACGCCGCTACCTCGGTTACCGACTTCTGGCGGCGCTGGCACATCTCCCTGTCCAGCTGGTTCCGGGACTATGTGTATATCCCCCTGGGCGGCAACCGTGTGACAGAGCGCAGACACACCTTTAATCTGCTCGTGGTATGGCTCCTGACCGGCATCTGGCACGGGGCGGGCTGGACCTTCCTGATCTGGGGCCTGTTCTACTTCGTGCTTCTCTGGGGCGAAAAGCACCGGGAGTGGACGCTGGAATGGCCCGCGTTTCCCCGCCGGGTGTACACCCTGCTGGCGGTCAATTTTGCGTGGGTGATCTTCCGGGCGGAGGATCTGCCCCACGCCGTGGAATATCTGGGTGCCATGGTGGGCCTGGCCCCCGGCGGACTGACCGGCGGCACGGCCCTCTGGCTGAGCGAATATGCCCCCGAGCTGATCCTGGGGCTGATCCTTGCCGTCCCCACCGCCCGCTGGCTGGGTCAGAAGCTCTACAAACCCCGTTTCCTGCGCCCGGTCTGGGACTGCTGCTACGCCGTCGGCCTGCTGACCATCTTCCTCTTCTGCACCGCCCTGCTGGTCAAGGGCAGCTACAATCCCTTTATCTACTTCAACTTTTAAAGGAGGAGGCCCGGTGAAAACCACACGACACGCACGGGAATACCTGACCGCCGGGCTGTTCCTGGCTGTTTTGGCCGTGGGCACAGCGTTCTGGCTTTGGGGGCGGTTTGTCCCGGAGGACGACTACGCCGGGATGACCGCCGCCTCCAAAGCGGAGATGCTGGCGGAGGTCTGCGCCAGCCCGGCCGGCAGCCGGGCGACGCCTGTACGGCTGGCCGCGGCGGAACCGGCGCAGGCGCCCACGGCGGAGGAGCTGGAGGACCTCTCCACCCAGGCCGACGAAACCATCAACAATGCGCTGGACACCTCCCACCTGTTCATTCAGCTCTACGGCGGCATACAGCGCCTGCTGGGCCGGCGGATCATGGAGGATGTGGAGGAACAGTACACTGTATATAAGCTCTCCGACGGGTCGCTGACCTTTGTCACCCGGGAGCCTGCCGACAACCTTTCCGAGCGTGCCGACTCCTATCTGAAATTCCAGGACGCCCTGGCGGAAAAGGGGATCCCCCTGCTCTATCTCCAGGCGCCCCAGAAGATCGGCGGCGAGGGGACTCCCACCCTGCCCCCCGGCGTGACCGATTACGGCAATGAAAACGCCGATGAATTCCTCGCCCGGATCACGGAGGACGGCGGCACCGCTCTGGACCTCCGTGAAGTGCTCTCCGCGGGCGGACAGCTTTGGACCTCCTACTTTTTCGCCACCGACCACCACTGGACACCCGATGCCGCTCTGCTCTGCGTCCGCACGCTGGTGGAGTATCTGAACGAAAACTACGACATGGATCTGGACCCTGCCTTGACCGATCCGGACAACTACACCGCCACCGTCTATGAGGATATCTTCCTGGGCAGCCAGGGAAAGCGCACCGGCGCCCTGTATGCCGGGATGGACGACCTGACGGTCTGGACGCCTGATTTTGAGACCGACCTCACCTATACGGTCCAGGGCAAGGTCTATGAGGGCTCCTTTGAGGAGTGTCTGCTTTTCCCCGAACGGCTGGAGGAGACCGACCCCTTCCAGGCCAATCCCTACACCGTCTATTCCGGCGGCGACTACTCCTTTTCCCGTATTACCAACCATTTGAACCCCGACGGCCCCCGGATCATGATCCTGCGGGACTCCTACGGCTGCGTGTTTACCCCCTTCCTGGCGATGCACTGCAGCGACCTGTCCATCGTCGACCTGCGCTATTTCTATGATTACTTTCCCACCTATGTCGATTGGGTACAGCCCGATCTGGTCATCATGCTGTACACCCCCGGCAACCTGAGCAACGAGATGGCCTTCGACTTTTTCAGTGAGATTGAACACTGATAGGAAAAGGCGGCGGAGAAATCTCCGCCGCCAGGGTTACAGTTTTTTCAGTTCTTTCAGCGTATCATTGATCACCACACCGGGTAAGTAGGGGCTGACGAAGGCCAGCAGCTGCTCCAGCGTCACGGTCCGGCCCGCGCCTCCGATGGGCTTTTTCAGGATGATGGGGAACCGCTTGGCCAGGATGCTCCGGGCTCCCGGATGGTCCAGCAGCTCTCCCACGGTGATTTTATTATTCTTCAGATCCACGCTTTTCACCTCCCCCCTATTGTATGCGGGAGGCTTGCGCAGTTGATCATTCTCAGGAGGTTTCTTTTTCATGATCGTGAAACCCTGCCACGATATTTGGCCCAACACGCACCCAACAGCCCGCGCGGCGGAAAATGCCGTGATTCTGGGCGATGTGACCCTGGAGGAAAACTCCAGCCTTTGGTTCGGCGTGATTGCCCGGGGAGATGTCGCCCCCATTGTCATCGGCGCCAACAGCAACATTCAGGACGGCTGTCTGGTCCACAACCGTACCGGCATTTCGACCATCATCGGCAAGAACGTGACAGCCGGTCACGGAGCCATCCTGCACGGCTGTACGGTTGAGGACAACTGCCTGATCGGGATGGGTGCCATCCTGCTCAACGGGTGTGTCATCGGAGAGGGCTCTATTGTCGCCGCCGGGACTCTGGTCACCGAGCGCACCGTCATCCCGCCGGGTAGCATGGTCATGGGCAGCCCCGGAAAAGTCGTGCGCGCGGTCCGGCCTGACGAGCTGGCGCACAACCTGTCCAATGCGAAGGAATACATTCGTTTTGCCTCCGAACAGCTGCTTCCCATTTTGGGGAGAAAGGAGTCCCTATGAAACAAGAAAAGAGAGAGAAAGCGAAAAAAAGCCTGCTCCAGCGCCTGAAGGAAAAGAAAGGCGTCGCCTTAGTCTATTTTCTTCTGCGCATTTCCGTGGTTGTGGTCATGGTCGCCCAGTTTTTCAACGGGAACTTCCAGAACGTCTTCCTATGTATTCTGACACTGGTCCTGTTCCTGATCCCCGCCTTTATCGAACACCGGCTGGACATCGATGTGCCGGATACGCTGGAGATCATCATCCTCCTGTTTATCTACGCCGCTGAGATCCTGGGCGAGATCAGCGCCTTTTACATCACCTTCCCGTACTGGGACACCATGCTCCATACGCTCAACGGCTTCCTCTGTGCCGCCATCGGGTTTTCCATGGTGGATATTCTCAACCGGGAAGAACGGGTCTCCCTGTCCCTGTCCCCCTTCTTCATGGCGGTGATGGCATTCTGTTTCTCCATGACCATCGGCGTGCTCTGGGAGTTCTTTGAGTTTTTCATGGATCAGGTCTTCCGGCTGGACATGCAGAAGGATTGGGTGGTCAACACCATCTCCTCTGTCATGCTGGACCCGGCGGGCGGCAATCACCCCACCCTGGTTTCCGGAATTACGGACGTAATTCTGGTTACGGAGCAGGGTGAACAGGCCCTGGGTCTGGGCGGCTATCTGGACATCGGCATTGTCGATACCATGAAAGACTTGCTGGTCAATTTCATTGGTGCGGTTATTTTTTCCATCATTGGATTTTTCTACGTCAGAAGCCGCGGACAGGGAAAGTTTGCCCGCCGGTTCATTCCCCAGCCCAAACATTCCACCGAAAATTCCGGCGAATAATCCGCTTTGTTTCCTCCCATACTAACGTCGCTGAACGAACCGCTGTGCGGCTTTGTCCGGCAGGCATTACGATAGATCCGAAGGAGGAGCAAAACCATGGATACAAAAAACGCCAATCCCAGCATCGAGTGTACCGTCACCAGCTGCGCCTATCACTGCAATGACAAGCAGTATTGTTCCCTGAACACCATCAAGGTGGGCTGCCAGGAGGCCAACGTGGCTGCCGCCGGCGCCACCGAATGCGCTTCCTTCCAGTTGGGCGACCACGGCACCTGCTGCAAGTAAGAACCCGCTCACAGAGAAAAATCGGCGCCCCGCTTCAAGCGGGGCGCCGATCATTTTATTTTACATCACCATCAGTCGGTGACGTAGGGCAGCAGCGCGATGTGACGGGCACGCTTGATGGCCTCGGTCAGCTGACGCTGATGCATGGCGCAGGTGCCGGTGGTGCGGCGGGGCAGGATCTTGGAGCGCTCGGACATAAAGCGCTTCAGCTTGGCCGCATCCTTATAATCGATGTGCTCCACCTTGTCCACGCAGAAGGCGCAGACCTTGCGGCGCTTACGGCCGCGGGGGCGCTGTTCTCTGTTTTCCGCCATGGGTACTTGACCTCCTTTTCAGTCGGATCAACGGGGCAATCGCTTGCCCTGGATCAAATCAAAATTAGAACGGCAGTTCGCCGTCGTCCTCGCTCAGCTCGGCGAACTGATCACCGGCGGGAGCGGGAGAACCATAGCTGGGGGCGGGGGTGCCGTAGTTGGGCGCGTTGTAAGAGGGCGCGGGTGCGGAATAGTTGAATCCGCCGCCGCCCTCGGCGTCGCGCCGGGAGTCGCCGAAATAGACATTGTCCGCCACGACTTCAGCAGCCGTGCGCTTATTGCCATCCCGGTCGGTGTAATTGCGCATCTGGAGACGGCCCTCCACAATGGCCATACGGCCCTTGGTGAAGTAGCGGGAGACGAATTCCGCCGTGCTGCGCCATGTCACGATGGTCACAAAGTCGGTGTCCTTCTCTCCGGTCTCCTTGTTCTTAAAATCGCGGTCCACCGCGAGACGAAAGGTCGCCACGGACACTCCGGTGGGAGTCTGCCGCAGCTCGGGGTCCGCCACCAGGCGGCCCTGCAGGAAAATTTTGTTGAGCATGGTGTCTCCTCCTTAGTCGTCCTTGCAGACGATCAGGGAACGCATCACGCTGTCGTTGATGCGCAGCACACGGTCCAGCTCAGCGGGGAACGCGGCGTCGGCGGTGAAGGTCATCAGCACATAGTAGCCCTCGGTAATGTCGTCGATGGGATAGGCCAGGTGACGCTTGCCCCACTCGTCAACTTCCGTGACGGTACCATGCTGCTCGGTCAGAGTCTTGAACTTCTCAACCAGAGCGGCGGTGGCCTCCTCACCCAGGTCGGGCTTGAAGATGATCACCACTTCATAATTCGCGTTGATCTTTGCCATTGTATTTGCACCTCCTTATGGACATATGGCCCTCGGTCTGTGCCGAAGGCAAGGATGATGCTTGTCAACCGACAAGCTATATTATTATAACGGAAATTCTTGATTTGTCAAGTACTGGCTCCCAATATTACTCTGGTTTCCCGCCTTTTTTGAAACATTTTTCCATGTAATAAACGAGGGGACTCGCCGAGCGAGTCCCCTCGTTGACATGGGATGTTTACTTGCTGTTGGCCTCGATCCAGGCCTTTTCCAGAGCGGCCCAGTCGGTGGCCTCCAGGAGAGCGGTCCACTTCTCACCGCGGAAGTCCTCACCCGTCAGCAGCTTGGTGGTGCGGGTGTAGTCGTGGGAGTTGGTAGCCTCCTGCACCGCCTCGTAATACCAGGAGCCGGGCAGGTTGTCGGACCAGGTGGTCATACCGGCCAGCATGTTCTCCTCTTCCACACCGCGCTGCAGCATGCGGTTGACGATGGTCATCGCCTCGGCGCGTGTCAGGTTATCGTCGGGACGGAAGTAGCCCTCGTAGCCCTCGATCCAGCCCGCGTACTCCACCAGAGCGATCTCCTCCGCGGCCCAGTGATTGCTGGGAACATCCTTGAAGGAGGTAGCGGGGATCTTGCCGGTAATGGTGCAGAACTGCGCGGCCATGGCAGCCAGTTCGGCACGGGTGATGGGATCGTTGGGACGGAAGTTGCCGTTGTCCGAGTCGGTGATAATACCGGCCTTATCCAGGGTCAGAACAGCCATGGTGTACCAGGCGTTATCAGGCACATCCTTGAAGCGGTTGTCGGTGCTCCAGTTGGCGTTGCGGAACTCGTCGGTCATCAGGCGGAAGTAGATGTTGGCGATCTCCGCGCGGGTGATGGTGCCCAGAGGATTGACCTCATCGTTGCCCACGCCGATGATGTAGGCCACGTGGTCCACGGTGTTCAGGCCCTTCACCTTGACGGTGGGGTCGGGCGTCACAGAGGGAGTACCGGGATTGTAGGGGTAGTTGTACCTCCACTGAGCAGTGTAAGTCACGCTGCCCGTCACGGTCGCGCTCCACTTAGGAGTCCAGCCGACAAAGGTATAACCTGCACGGGTCGGAGTGCCAACGAAAGCGGGGGTATCATCACCAACCAGAAGATTATTATATGCCTGATCCGCAAAGACTACTTCGTTCTTGACGCCGTCCGTGTAAGTTACAGTAACATACTCTTCCTCGTCGGGGATACCGTTTCTGTTTCTGTCAACCTTCCAGGCTGCTACCAGCGTGATGTCGCCCGTCACCGGAGTGCTGAAATCATAAGCAGCGCCATTCAGCAGCCACTTGTCAAACACATAGCCGTCCTTGGTGGGATCAGCGGGCTTGGTGGCAGTGTGATTCTCCTTGACCCACTGGTCAGCAACAGCACTGCCGCCGTCGGCATCAAAAGTAACCTTATAAAAAACCTCGGTTACATCAGCTATTCCATTGCCATCGGTATCCAAACCGTAGACAGCGTAAACAGTGACATCCGTCTCGTTGCCTGCCGCATCCTTAGCCGGGACAGTTACCTGGCTAATCGTGACAGGCGCCGTGTCGCCAGCAGCATAGATGTATTCGTCTTTCTCAGCAGTCCAACCGATGAAAACCACATCTACATTATTGACCTTTTCGTGAGTGGGCTTGGTGGTGCTATTCAAAGGATGCTCGGTATCAGGCAACAGATACTGCTCCGCGGCAGGAGCGTTTGCGCCGCCGTTGGCATCATAGGTGACCTGATAGACAGGGATCACACCGTCTAAGTGGTAGCATGCAGTGCCACTTTTGACATAATTGTCGGCGCCGTCGTACTGATTCAGACTCCAAGACGAAGACGAAATCAAAGACAGGTCAAAAGCAGCATTACCATCATAGCGGATGAAGCCATTAGTTTTACTCAACTCAGCAACAGCTGCATCCTTGGTAACCGTACCATCGACCAGGACATAGCCCAGAGTCAGCCAGCCGTGCTCGTTCAGTTTCAGACTGGAGGAAGCATTGAGCGGCAGAGCTTCAATCTTCTGTCCCGCGCTGTTCTCAAACTTGGCATAAACATAGACAGGAGTCTGATTCACGTCGGCTTTACCGTCGCCGTTGGTGTCGTAGCCCCAAGCGGCATAGACGGTGACATCCTTATCGATATCTACCTTCTCGATCGTCTTGGGAGCAGTATCGCCTACGGCGTAAATCGTATCGTCCTGCGCAGCAGTCCAGCCAATGAATACAATTGCGGTTTCTCCTTCAGCCACAGTGTATGTAGGAACAATAGCTTTATTCAGCGCATAATCCTTCTGAGCGGTTAACCCGGAAGTTTTAACACTGGTCTCCCCACCGATCTTACCGCCGTTGGCATCATAAGTCAGCGTATAGGACACGCACTTCACGTTAAAGGTCACGGGTACACCGGAAGTCGGGGCGGTCCATGCTTTATTAGTTGCATCCCAAGTCAGGGTGATGGTCTTGGACTCATTCTCGTTTTCATCAAGCGAATGCTCAACACCAATCTCTCCGTTGTACTCCTCAACATACTTATCCGCGGAGATCGTGATGGTGCAGGTGTAGCCGTCTGTCGGATCGCCAGCGACAGCGCCGATAGTATAGCTGTCAGCAATCAAGCCGTAGGTCTCAGGATCATGTTCGACATCCTCGTTGGTGCAGTTCACGGTGACGATATCGCCCTTGAGGATACCATTGGTTTGATTCGTCAGTTCCTCATCCGTCGGCTTATTGGGCGCAGCTTTCTTCCACACGGCGTAGAGGGTCTTGTTAGTAGCAGTAGTGCCGCCTGCCCAGTTCAGCGTAACTGTAGCATTTTCCTGGTACTTAGCCTCAGTGGCATTACTTGTTTCCGCCCAGCCGAGGAAAGTGTAGCCCTCGCGGATAGGCGTAGCATTGGATACAGTAAAGTTGCAGGTTGCGCTGGCGACAGTCTTCTTATCAGGATTAGGGCTCGGCATACCAGTAACCGTGTCTACGCCAGCGTTGGCATCATAGGTCAGGGTATAGTCCGCGTTCACGGTGACTTTAAAGGTATCGGTATACTTATACCACTTGTAGTCATTCGGCACATTCGTATTCTTGCCGCAAACCGGACACTTGCCACTAATGCCATTAATCAGGAAGTTGCAATAATAGGTCAAGGTCACATTGGTCGTGCCGGGTTTCAGCGCCGTAAAATTCATTTGGAGGCACTCAGAACCTCGAACAGCAGGGACTTGAGAATCATTCCATCTTCCAGCACTATACGTAATGTTGCCGATCACGTCCGTGTTAGACAATTGAGCATGAATATCGCAATATGCAATCGGGGCAAAGGTACCTAAGCTGTGTCTGCATATGTTACCCACGATTGTATTGGTGGGGCAGCGGAGAAAGAACCCGGTTTCACCAACATTTTTCGTAATGGAACCATGATCAGTTTTTGGTCCGGTTGCGGTCTGCGTGTACTGATAATCCGACGGCTTATTATTTGGGGCGATCAGAATATCCGACGCCGCTATCGCCGTAGTGAGAAGCATGCTCAGCGCCATGGCAATCGCCAAAACAATGCTCAACAATCGTTTCTTCATTTATTTTCCTCCTTTTGATTCATTTACGGCTGACGCCGCGCATTTTTTCTGCGGCAGGATCGCCAGAAAACCGGATCGCCACAGTTCATTCCATATTCCTCCACAGCATCACCTCTCGTGTCCGGTCTAAACTGCCGCAAAAGCCATAACAGGAAGAAGAGCAATTACCATAACAACAGCAAGATCAGATGGGACAAAATTGGCAGACCTCCCTGCCAGGCAACCCCTTTTTCGGCAGATCGAACCACCTCTGTTGACGGTATTTTATCATGAGTTTTTTTATTTTTCAAGGCATTTTAAAACTTTACATTGGAAAAAACAACCTGCGGGCGTCCCGGTCCGCAGCTTTCTTTCGCTCGAAAAAGTCCCCTCTCTTCCGGCTTTACAAACCGGAGCGGACATGCTACAATATCCGCGACTGGTTTCCACACCCGGTCCAAGCACGGCCTGACGCCGTGTTCGTTCGGCGGCCCCGCGCCGCCGTTCTCTAAATCTAAAATGGAGGCGTCAGCGTGTGTTCACGCTGACACAAAAATCGCCCGTCTGCTCACCGCTGACGCGGCAACCGCAGACGATGGCGAATAAAACCTCCACACGCAAAGGCCCAGCAAACCACACAGGTAAATGTAATGGAGGTTTTAAAAAATGCGCAAATTTACCACCCGTGACCTGACCCTGGCCGCTCTGGTGGCCGCCCTGTACGCTGTCTTGAGCTATTTCGGGGACATTTTCGGTCTGACCTTCGGCCCCGTCCAGATCCGATTCGCCGAGGCCCTGACCGTCCTGCCCTTCCTGTTCCCGGCCACCGCGCCGGGGCTGGCGGTCGGCTGCTTCATCGCCAACCTGCTCTCCCCCTACGGCCCCGTGGACATTATTTTCGGCACACTGGCCACCGCCATCGCCGCCTGGCTCACCATCAAAATGCCCCGGTGGTACCTGGCCGCCCTTCCGCCCATTGTGGTCAACATGATCATTCTGCCCCCCATGTGGTCCTGGGCGGAGGTGGGCGCCCTCAATCCCGCCTTCTGGGCGGCCTGCGGTCTCAACGCCGTTTCCTTCGCCCTGGGCGAGATCCTCGCCTGCTATGTTCTGGGGACGGTCCTGCTGATGGCCCTGCCCAGGATCAGCTATTTCAAGCGTATGATCCCGGCGCGGAAATAAAAAAAGCACGAAATCACCCCGGACGTCAATCCTGACATCCGGGGTGATTTTTAATCCGCTGTTCGATCATCCGGCACGGCCTTCTGCGCGTGCTCCTTGATCTTTTGAAAGGTCTCCTCGCTGAGATCGTGTTCCACCTTGCAGGCGTCGGCGGCAGCCACCTCCGGGTCCACCCCCAGGCGGATAAAGAAATCGGTCAGCAGCCGGTGCCGCTCGTAGATCCGCTGGGCGATCTCCTCCCCCTCCGGCAGCAGGGTGATGGAGCCGTCGTGGTCCATCTGAATGTATCCGCTCTCCCGCAGCTTCTTCATGGCCACGCTGACGCTGGGCTTGGTATAATTCAGTTCGTTGGCCACATCGATGGAGCGCACGTTCCCCTGGCGAAGTCTGAGACTGAGGATCGCCTCCAGGTAGTCTTCCGCAGACTCGTAAACTCTCATTCTACCGCTTCTCCCTCTGCATTAGGGTCCGCTCCACCTGCTCCAATTGGGCGGGGGTGTTGACGCCCAGCATCTCCTCCGGAGTGCAGGTGGGGCACACGCCCACTTTGCCGCCGTGCTCCAGCAGCCAGGCGGGCACATCGGTCAGGTAGTACTCGCCCTGCGCGTTGTCGCAGCGCAGGTGGCCCAGAGCCTCAAACAGCTCGGGCGCGCGGAACAGATACACACCGGCGTTCAGCTCCCGCACCGCCTTCTCCTCCGGAGTGCAGTCCTTGTCCTCCACGATGCGCGCAAAAGCGCCGTCCGCGCCCCGGATGACCCGGCCGTAGGGCAGCTCCTCCTCCGAGATGCCGGAGAGGATGGTGCACGCGTTCCCCTCGCCGGTATGGGTCCGGCAGAGGGCTTCATAGGTTTCCTTTTTCATCAGGGGCATATCGCCGCAGCACACCAGCACACTGCCGGAAAAGCCCTCCAGCAGGGGCGCGGCGCACTGGACGGCGTGGCCGGTGCCCAGCTGCTCAGCCTGAAGGGCGGCGGGGTAGTCGGGATAGGCGCGCTCCACATCCTCTCTATGGTAGCCCACCACCAGGATGATATCCTCTTTGGGCAGGAAGGACAGGGCGTCCAGCACATAGGCCAGCAGCGGCCGCCCGGCCGCCTGGCGCATGACCTTGGGCAGCGTAATTCCTTCGGTCTGCAGCCGGGTGCCCTTCCCGGCCGCCAGGACGATCGCTTTGATTTCCATGTTGTTCCTCACCTTACAGTTCTGTCTCCACTGCCAGACGCAGGTCGTAATGGTCCCCGATCAGCTCGGGCAGCAGCCGCTCCATCAAAGCGGCGCCGGCGGCAGATGTGTCTGACAAAATAAAAACCTGATAGCGGTACAGATCGACGCTCTCCAGCACCGCGCCTGCCTGGCGGGAGGCGCTGCGCCCGTCAGGCAGCGCACTGACGTCGGTGCTCCAGCACAAAAGGCCGGCGGCGGAGAGTTCCTCCCGCTGCGCGTCGGTCTCCACATCGGGCGCCAGGATGGTATATGTATTCAGGTGGGCGATCTGCGTCAGCAGGCGGTTTCCTTCGGCCGCCTGGGCGGAGATCTCCTCCGCATCCGTGCCCGAAACCAGAAATCCCACCGCGTGGCCGCCGCAGAGCACGCTGCGCACAGCGTCATCATAGCCGGCCAGCTCCGCCGCGGGGAAGAAGAACAGCGCTTTGACCTGAGTCCTCTCCAACTGACCCAGCAGTTTCTCCAGGCCGTCCGTCTGATCGGCCCGGAAGGCCAGATACGTACGCACATCGCTCTTGTCCGTTTCAGGCTCCCCCGTCTCGGGCGCAGGTGTGAAAGTTGGCGTGGGGGTCGGCGTGGGGGTCGGCGTAACAACGGCCTCCGCCGCGGTCTGGGCCCTGCGCCATTCCCGCAGGCGATCCGGCATCATCATCTGCGCAAGGCTCACAAACTGAGTATCCTCCATCGTGGAGGAAATGCGAATACGGACTATCGGGCCATAGGTGGTGACCTTGCTGGAGTATAAAAGGCCGAAATACTCACTGACGAACCGTGCGGGCACATAGATCCGCCCGTTTCGGGTGACGGCATGGGCGTCCAGACTGTTGCCGCTGCGGTCGGTGCAGGTCCCGGCACTCAGGTCAAAGATCAGTACCTGCCCCATGTTGTAGATCTGCAGGGTGTTCAGGATGGAATTGTAGATAAGGGAAATCCCCAGCGACAGCCCGGTCACACTGCTGTCCAGCGCCGTATACGGCACATAGTACTGTCCGCTGACCGTGATGGGGATATACCGGTCCTCCAGGGGCAGCAGGGTATCATTGATCGCCATGAAGTAGGGATTGCTTGCGGCGCTGACGGACAGCGGGACCGCCAGAAGGCCCAGACAGAGCGCCAGGGCGCACAGTCCGGATAAAATTCTTTTTTTCACCGCAAAACCCCCTTTCCTTTTGGCGGCGTGTGCGGTATGATAACAGATGTATTTTTGTTATTATACCATATTCCCTTTGTTTGTGCAATTGATCTGAGAGAAAAGAGGAGCTTCAATGGACTATATGAAAGAATCCCTCCGCCTGCACGCGGAATGGAAGGGCAAGCTGGAGACCGTACCCAAAATGACCGTGGACAGCAAGGACGCCCTCTCCCTGGCCTACACCCCGGGCGTGGCCGCGCCCTGCCTTGAAATCCAGAAAGACCCGGCCAAATCCTATGAGCTGACCGGCCGGTGGAACACCGTGGCGGTCATCACCGACGGCACCGCCGTGCTGGGTCTGGGCGATATCGGCCCCGAGGCGGGCATGCCCGTCATGGAGGGCAAATGTGTGTTGTTCAAGTCCTTCGGCGGTGTGGACGCCATTCCCCTGTGCGTGCGCACCAAGGATGTGGACGAGTTCGTCAACGCCGTGGCCCTGCTGGCAGGCTCCTTCGGCGGCATCAACCTGGAGGACATCTCCGCCCCCCGGTGCTTTGAGATCGAGCGCAGGCTGAAGGAGCGGTGCGACATTCCCGTCTTCCACGACGACCAGCACGGCACCGCCATCATCGTGGCCGCCGCCGTGACCAACGCCCTGAAGATCGTGGGCAAGGAGCTCAGCGAGCTCAAAGCCGTGTTCTCCGGCGCCGGAGCGGCGGGCACCGCCATCTTCAAGCTGCTGCGCACCATGGGTCTGCGCAACGCCGTCATCTGCGACCGCAAGGGCGCCATTTGCCGGGGCCGGGCCGACTTGGCGGGCAACCCCGCCAAGGCCGAGCTGGCCGAGCTGTCCAACCCGGAGGGGCTCCAGGGCAGCCTGGCCGATGTGATCAAGGGCGCCGACCTGTTCATCGGCGTGTCCGCTCCCGGTGAGGTGACGCCGGAGATGATCAAATCCATGGCCAAGGACCCCATCCTGTTCCCCATGGCCAACCCCACGCCGGAGATCATGCCCGACCTGGCCCGGGCCGCCGGCGCCGCGGTGGTGGGCACCGGCCGCAGCGACTTCCCCAACCAGATCAACAACGTCATGGCCTTCCCCGGCGTGTTCCGGGGCGCTTTCGATGTGCGCGCCAGCGACATCAACGAGGAAATGAAGATGGCCGCCGCCCGCGCCCTGGCCGGACTGGTCAGCGCGGAGGAGCTGTCCCCCGACTATATCATCCCCGCCGCCTTTGATCCTCGCGTGGCCCCCGCCGTGGCGGAAGCCGTGGCCAAAGCCGCCCGGGAAAGCGGCGTGGCGCGGACCTGATCCGAGAGTCCTTCCCGAAATGTAAGAAAATATTAAAGATGTATTTCACCCCCTGAACTATACTATAAGCAGCGCATCGGGGGAAACGGTCTGGCGCAAAAACGGTCTCTCCGCAAAGCGGAGAGACCGTTTTTTACCCGTCTTATTTCCCGTTCATAAACAGCAGTCCCAGAAACCGGGAGAAGATCCCGCCCACCGTCAGGCGGTCCACCGCGCTTTCCGCCACGATGGAGAGGACCTCCTGTTCCACGCCGTCCACGTACACGACCATGGACCCCAGCTTTTGTCCGGCCTCCACCGGAGCCTCCACATTTTCCGCCAGGGTCAGCTCGGTGGTCACCTTGTCCAGATCGGCCTTGTCCACCAGGATGCGGGAGGACCGCTCCAGCACGGGCTGGACGGTGGAGGACTCGCCCAGCAGCACGTCCACCGGGGGCAGGGCCTGGCTGGGGTAGACGTCCATCAGGGTGTAATTGGCAAAGCCGAAATTCAGCAGGCTTTTGGCGGTCTCAAACCGCTTGTCCGAGGTCTCGGCCCCCATGACCACGGCGATCAGCTCCATGCCGTCCCGCTCGGCGGTGGCCGACAGGCAGTAGCGGGCGGCGTCAGTGGAGCCGGTCTTCAGGCCCGTGGCCCCCTCATAGAAGCGGATGAGCTTGTTGGTGTTGGACAGCTGGAAGGCCCCGTCCCGGATGGTGTCCATCCAGA
>JBJDYV010000074.1:0-37292 GCA_051867655.1 Oscillospiraceae bacterium | reverse complement strand
TTTTTCAAATTGACGACGAAACGGAATAATACTAATATGATGAAATACTGATTGCCGACTCCCCAAATACCATTTTCTATTTCGTGAAACCCTATAATTCCACTCGGACCACGTCGTCGCGGACTGCATATCGTTCGCGACGACGTTTTCTTTTTCAAAGAAAACGTCATCTCTCACTCACTCCGTCGCTCCTCCTTTCCAAATCGAACCCACTTCGTTGGGCTTCGATTTGGTGAGCTGTGACCGGAAAGCTCAGATCCTTTCATGATACTCGGATCAAAAATTGACAGGTTTCGATAAGAAACCTGTCAATTTATTTTTTGTATGCCCGATGTGCTTGTCTTGCTTGGTAATTGGTGGCCTTCGCATTCATTCTTATTTTTTCCGCAACACGATTTTAATAAAGTTCAAATACTTTCCTCCACCGGCTTCTATGGCTCTGCGGTCACCGATCGCATACGCATTCTCCTGCCTTAGCCAGTCCGCCCATGCTTCTTCATTGGATTCCATCTGGCTGACTTCGATGATTTCGGCATCCCTGCTCCGGCTGACCATGTCGCGCCAGTAAGCCACATCATGCATATAGTCCATTTGTTCCGGCGTCCAGGACAGCAGCAATTCCGGAGGTAAACAATCGTGGCAATCTTGCTTCATGCCCGGGATCGCGATGTAGACATATCCGCCTTTCCTGAGAAAGGGCAGCAGCTTTTGATCCAGAAATTCCGGGTCACGGCCAAAATAGTTGTAGGAATCCGTGCTGACGATGCTGTCAAAAAATTCTGCTTCAAACGGCAGAGCGGTTGCATCCGCTTTGACTGGAATGATTTCCGTTTCGGACAGCCCCATTTCCCGAAAAAAACGCCGGTTTTCCTCCGGATCGCTCCATAGGTCCGCGGCATAGACGGTAAAACCGTATTCCTTTGCCAGAAACACGCTGGTCAGCCCCTGCCCGCTGCCAAGGTCACAGACCACGCTCCCGGCAGGGATCTGATGGCCGGTCAGCAGTTCTTCCTCCAATTTCATAGGATTTGGACCCATGATTTTCGCCATGAGTTCCGGCGTGTTGTATTTTTCGCTTAACGGATATTTCATGTATATTACCTCTTCTTGTTATACCTATTGATTTTTGAGATCTCTTTGAATTTCTTTTCTTTTGCGGCAGATAGCTTTTGCTGTCGGCGGCATAAGAATTCTCGTTTTTCAGCTTTTGATAGGACAGCCAGCGGCCAGCGTCCAAATGGCCGCTTTCAGGGGCGACCCGGACGGCGCCGCCCAGCGGTCCGGGATAGAAAAATTCATCTGTGCCACCTCTCCAAATGAGCATCCAGTAAGGCACACACGGACGCCTTATCGTCTGCATTATCGTAGACGCTGTACAATAGGTACATTGGGCCATAAAAAGCCAGGGCTTCTGCCTGAGAACCCAATAAATCTGCGACATAGTTCAGTGGACCGGCACCAAGATACTGATGGTAAAGATCGTTCATTTCTTCGCTGCGGTATTGTTCCACCGTCAGCATCTTTCGGAAAGAAGATGCAAACTCATCTTCCGTCCAATAACGGAATTGCTGTTTGCTGAATGCGATCAGATCCTCTATGGACGATCGTTCATAGGCTTCCGGCATGGCCTCTGCCGTTCCTTCCGGCAAAGAACAGGCAGCCGCGTTTTCTCCATCCCGCTGTTCCATGATCCGCAAGATGCTGTCAAAAATATCCCGTTTACTTTTGTAATGCTTATAGAGGGAAGGGGCTTTGATACCGACAGCTTTTGCGATCTGATCGACACGGACAGCCTCATATCCCTCTTTCGAAAACAGTTTTACTGCTTCCGTCAGAATTCTTTGTTTCGTCGTTTCGTTTTTCATAATACCCTCACAGCTAACGATTATTAGCCAAATTA
Organism: Oscillospiraceae bacterium; assembly: GCA_051867655.1. GTDB lineage: Bacteria > Bacillota > Clostridia > Oscillospirales > Oscillospiraceae > JAJPXI01. Next base: position 35,392 of record JBJDYV010000074.1, on the reverse strand, counting down.
TAAGCTAATAATCGTTAGCTGTCAATGCTGGCTTCAGAAAAGCTGCAAGCGGTGATGTTGTTTTCAATTCTGATCATGAAGCGACCGGCATTGTTACAGGTGGAATCGTTTCACTTGCAGATGATACGATCTGAAAAACATTGTACCGTTGCCGTTCTTGACCGGGAAGAACCGATATGGTAATATGGCATTAACTTTAAGGCAACACTTGAGCCGGCGATCCACGTGAGGAGGTGCGGCGATGCTGAATCCCAATCTGAAAACGTTCATCTGTGTGGCGGACTGCGGCAGCTTCAACAAAGCCGCCGAGAAATTGTATATCTCCCCGCCGTCGGTCATGAAGCAGATCAACACGCTGGAGAAGCATTTGGAGCTGAAGCTCTTTGAACGCACCAGCCAGGGCATCCGGCTGACGCCGGCCGGGCGGGTCCTTTACCGCCACACCAAAAGCCTGGAGGACTGCGCGGAAAAAGCCCTCGCGGAGGCCCGCCGGGAGGCGGACCGGGCGGAGAGTACCTTCTGCATCGGCAGTTCCATCCTGAATCCCTGCAAGCCCTTCATGGACCTTTGGTATCAGGTGAACCAGGCGTTTCCGGGCTACAAGCTGCACATCGTTCCCTTTGAGGACGACCATCAGGATATCCTCGCGGAAATATCGGCACTGGGAAAGAAGTTCGATTTTCTGGTGGGTGTCTGCGATTCCAGGCAATGGCTGGACCGCTGCAATTTCTATCCCCTGGGCACCTATCAGCACTGCTGCGCCGTGGCCCGGGACCACCCCCTGGCGCGAAAGGAGCGCCTGACGGTAGAAGACCTCTACGGCCAGACCCTGATGATGGTGAAGCGGGGGGATTCCGGGGCGGTGGATCAGATCCGGGATGAGATCGAACAGCATCCGCAGATCCGGATCGAGGACACCCCGCAGTTTTACGACATGGAGGTGTTCAACCGCTGTGCCCGCACGGACCATGTGATGGTCACGCTGGAGTGCTGGCGGGAGGTCCATCCGTCGCTGGTGACGCTTCCCGTGGAGTGGGACCACCCGATCCCCTACGGCCTGCTGTATGCGAAGGAGCCTCCGGAGGATATCGTCCGGTTTCTGGATGCCGTCGGAGCTCTGAAGCAAAGTGACGGGACCGGACAGCAAGAATATGTCACAGAAGGATGATTTTTTATGAAGGCAGAGAGAGGTTTTCCCCGATTCATCATCACCCCCAAAGGGACACGATGGGTGGAGCAGGGGCACCCCTGGATTTACGCGGACGAGGTGATTCGGGAAGAGGGCGCGTGTGAAAACGGCGCCCTTGCGGACGCGGTGAGCGAAAAAGGGAAGTACCTGGGCACCGGCTTTGTCAGCCGGAAGAGCAAGATCCGCCTGCGGCTTGTCTCCCGCAACGCAAACGACCGGTTTGACGAGGCCTTCTGGAAACGCCGGGTCCAATACGCCTGGGACTACCGCAAGACCGTCATGGGGGGCGACCTGTCCTGCTGCCGGGTCATCTTCGGCGAGGCGGACGGCTTCCCGGGCCTGACTGTGGACCGGTTCTCCGACCTGCTTGTGACCCAGACCCTGTCCGTGGGCCTGGAGCGGATCAAGTCCATGCTGTTTCCCCTGCTGGTGCAGGTGCTCCGGGAGGACGGACAGGAGATCCGCGGCATCTACGAGCGCAACGACGTGCCCATCCGCGCCCTGGAGGGTATGGAGCAGAACAAGGGCTGGTTCCGGCTGGAAGGAGAGCAGCCCCCGGCCAGCGCGGTCACCGAGATCTGCGAGAACGGCATCTATTACAGCGTGGACGTGGAAAACGGGCAGAAGACCGGATTTTTCCTGGACCAGAAGTATAACCGCCTCGCGGTGGCAAAGCTGGCAAAAGGAAGGCGGGTGCTGGACTGCTTTACCCATACCGGTTCCTTTGCGCTGAACGCCGCGAAGGGCGGAGCGGAGCACGTGACGGCGGTGGATGTGTCCGCCTCCGCCATCGAGATGGCAAAGGCCAACGCGGAGCGAAACGGTCTTGCGGACAAAATGGACTTCATGACAGCCGATGTGTTCGATTTGCTGCCGGAGCTTGCCGCAAAGGGAAAGGCGCCTTATGACTTCATCATTCTGGACCCGCCCGCGTTCACCAAGTCCCGGAAGACCGTGAGCAGCGCCGAGCGGGGCTATAAGGAGATCAATCTCCGGGCCCTGAAGCTGCTGCCCCGGGGCGGCTATTTCGCCACCGCTTCATGCAGTCATTTCATGCCCTCGGAGCTGTTTGTGAAGATGCTCCGCTCCGCCGCTTTGGACGCGGGGGTGGAGCTGCGCCAGATCGAGGCCCGCCAGCAGGCCCCCGACCACCCCATCCTCTGGAACGTGCCGGAGACGGACTATCTGAAATTCTACCTCTTCCAGGTGGTGTGACGGCAAAAGCGGATCTTCGCGCCTTCTCCTTGCATTTTTGACCGGGCCATCGTATAATTTTAAATTACAAAACTATTCTTTCAGATCGGAGCGTCAGCGAATGATGGAAAAGACTGTGATCCCCCAGGGCTATGCACCCATTCTGGGCCTGTATGATACCCAGAAGGCCATCAGCCTGTTGAAGCGTCTGTTTGAGGACACCCTGGGCGGGGCCCTTCACCTGCGCCGTGTGTCCGCCCCTCTGTTTGTCGAGGCCTCCACCGGCCTGAATGACGACCTGAACGGCGTGGAGCGCGCGGTCGCCTTTGACATCCCCGCCGCCGGCCGGGATGCCCAGGTGGTCCACTCCCTGGCCAAGTGGAAGCGCATGGCCCTGTACCGCTATCAGTTTTCCGTGGGTGAGGGGCTTTACACCGACATGAACGCCATCCGCCGGGATGAGCTGCCCGACAACCTCCACTCGGTCTACGTGGACCAGTGGGACTGGGAAAAGGTCATCGCGCCCCGGGACCGGAACGTGGAGTACTTAAAAAACACGGTAAGAGCCATTGTGGGCGCCATCCGGGAGACCCAGAACACCCTGCGCTCCGTGTTTCCCCAGCTCTGCGTGCTGCCCCTGGTGGAGCGGGAGGTCAGCTTTGTCACCAGCCAGGAGCTGGAGGACCGCTGGCCCGACCTGAGCCCCAAGGAGCGGGAGGACGCTTGGGTGAAGAATCATCCCACCACCTTCCTGATGGAGATCGGCGGTGCGCTGAAGTCCGGCAAGCCCCACGACGGCCGCGCCCCCGACTACGACGACTGGACCCTGAACGGCGACCTGCTCCTGTGGAGCTCGGTTCTGGAGCGGGCGGTGGAGCTCTCCTCCATGGGAATCCGGGTGGACCCCGCCGCCTTGGACCGCCAGCTGACCATCGCCGGGTGTGATGACCGCCGGGAACTGCCCTTCCACAAAATGCTCCTGGCGGGCCAGTTGCCCCTGACCATCGGCGGCGGCATCGGCCAGTCCCGCGTGTCCATGTTCCTCCTGGGCAAAGCCCACATCGGCGAGGTGCAGGTCAGCGTGTGGGACGAGGAGACGTTGAAAGTTTGCCAGGACGCAGGCGTGATTCTGCTTTAAGCGCCGATTGGGCGTTGCCCAGCCAGCCCGCTTGCGCGGGCCGCGGCTTTTGCCGCGTAAAAATGCCGGGACGGCATTTTCCGCAGGCGGAATTCACTTCCGCCGAGGATTGAAAATCTTCGGGGTCCCCGCACGGCGTAAGCCGGGTGGGGCGCAAGGCCCACATCGGCGAGGTGCAGGTCAGCGTGTGGGATGAGGAGACGTTGAAAGTTTGCCAGGACGCAGGCGTGATTCTGCTTTAAGCGCCGATTGGGCGTTGCCCAGCCAGCCCGCTTGCGCGGGCCGCGGCTTTTGCCGCGTAAAAATGCCGGGACGGCATTTTCCGCAGGCGGAATTCACTTCCGCCGAGGATTGAAAATCTTCGGGGTCCCCGCACGGCGTAAGCCGGGTGGGGCGCAAGGCCCACATCGGCGAGGTGCAGGTCAGCGTGTGGGACGAGGAGACAATGAAGGTCTGCGGAGACGCGGGCGTGATCCTGCTCTAAATTATTTATTAAATGTTAAAATGTCAGGCGCCGCCGGAACTCCGGCGGCGCCTGATTTTATCTCCATTGAATTTCCGGCCTGGGGCGGTAGGGGACATTGCGGTAGGGTTCCCCGTCCGGAATGCCCGCCAGCAGGGCCGCGTATACGCTGTGCCCCTCCGGGATGCCCAAAAACTCCCGGGCCGCGGGGCAGGCGGCCACCGCGCGGCGCAGATAGCCGCCCCAGCAGGTGCCCACGCCCTGCTTGTTCAGCAAAAGCTCGGCGGTGGTGGCGGCGATGACGCAGTCGGTCTCCGGGTTGGCGGCGTCCTCCGCGTTATGGCAGAACAGGACGCAGGAGGCCTCGCAGGTGATCGGGTCCCGGTGGCCCTTCACCAGCTTCGTCAGGACCTTAAACCGGGGCACATCCTTTGCCCAGTCCAGCACGAGACCCAAAAGCTCCAGCACCCGGTCTCTGCCGTAGACCACGGACCAGCCGTATGTACGCTCATTCTTTCCGGTGGGCGCCCAGGCGGCCAGCTCCAGGGCGCGGGTCAGGACCTGCTTTTCCGGCGGCTCCGCCTTGAAGTGGCGGGCGGAGCGGCGCATGGTCACCAGCCGCTCCAGCTCTCCCTCCGGCGCGGGCGGATAGAGGTCTGCGCCCTCCTGCCGGACCGCCTTTTGCGGGCACACGGCGGCGCAGTGCCAGCACTCCATGCACTTTCGCCCCGGGTGCAGCACGGGCGCGCCCTCCTCATAGGTGATGACTGCCGCAGGGCAGACCCGGGCGCACAGCCCGCAGGAAATACAGAGCTCCTTGTCCAGTTCCGGCATTGAAATTCACTCCTTTTTCCCTATTTTATATAAAGGAATGCCAAAAGGCAAGCCCGCACATAAATGCATACGGGCTTGCCTTTTTATTTACAGGAAAAAAGCGAGAGCCCAGGCGGCGGTGGCCGCCAAAGCTCCCGCGGCGGCATAGGCGGGCGCGGGGATACGCCGCAGCCGCTTTCCCAGGCCGGAGTTCCGGCGCACGTAGCCGTCTGCCACCCGCTGGGCTTCCGCCAGCACCTGATCCGCCGTCACGCCCTCCCGGGTAAAGGCGTCCTCTTTCACGATGAAAATCGCCTGCTCAAACAGCCTGCGGTCCGGGGTCTTGACCACAATGACCCGGCGCGCCACTCCTTTTACCATGCCGTTCACTCCTCATAAAGCATGAATGTCATTTTTTCCAGTGTTGCCGATTTTTGCTGGTTTTATTCCCGCATATCAAACGGCGGAAATTCGTACAATACCTTCGGAGTGATGCATATGAGTTCCCATAAGCGGCGGCTTCTGGCCGCGCTGGCTTTATTATTTGCAGTGAATATTGCCCTCATCCTGATTGCCCAGACCGCCCGGGCGGCTACCTACCGGCAGGGCTCCTCGGGGGAGCAGGTGCGGGTGATCCAGGATAAGCTCAAGCGCTGGGGGTACTACGACGGCGCGGTGGACGGCATTTTCGGCAGCGCCACAGAAAAGGCGGTGCGGTATTTCCAGCGCACCAACGGTTTGACGGAGGACGGCGTCGTGGGGAAAGCGACCCTGGCCGCTCTGGGCATGTTCGACACCGGCACCGGCACGTCCTCCGGCGCGGCGGCCCAGGACGCCACGGTCAATCTGCTGGCGCGGGTCATTTCGGCTGAGGCCCGGGGCGAACCCTATGTGGGCCAGGTGGCCGTGGGCGCGGTCATCCTGAACCGGGTGGAGCACCCCTCGTTCCCCTCCACTGTGGCCGGGGTGGTCTACCAGCCGGGGGCCTTCAGCTGTATGCTGGACGGGCAGATCGACCAGCCCGTGGCCGAGTCCTGCGTCCGGGCGGCGCAGGAGGCCCTGAACGGCTCCGACCCCAGCGGCGGCGCCATCTACTATTTCAACCCGAACACGGCCACCTCCTCCTGGATCTGGAGCCGCCCGCTGATCAAGGTCATCGGCAACCACCGTTTCTGCTCTTAGTTTGGGACAAGCTTAAGGCAGCACTGATTTTATCGGTGCTGCCTTAAAAAAATCTTAAAGAAAATCCCTCTTGCCTTTTAAACAGATACTGGTAGGATAAAGGCGAGAGGTGAGGGGCTTGTACAACATCCTGATCTGCGACGACGATAAAGACATCGTCTCGGCATTGGAGATCTATCTGAACAGTGAAGACTACCGTACCTTCCCGGCCTACAACGGGCGGGAGGCTCTGGAGATCGTGGAAAAAGAGGACATTCACCTGGTACTTATGGACATTATGATGCCCGAACTGGACGGCATCCGCGCCACGGCAAAGCTGCGGGAGAACTATAACGTGCCCATCATCCTGCTGACCGCCAAGAGCGAGGACGCCGACAAGGTGCTGGGGCTGAACATCGGGGCGGACGACTACGTCACCAAGCCCTTCAACCCCATCGAGGTCATCGCCCGGGTGAAAAGCCAGCTGCGGCGGTACACCACTCTGGGCGGGCGCGAGCGGACGGCGGGGGAGGACCCGGACGTTCTGGTCAACGGCGGAATCGTGCTCAATGACAAGACCAAGACCGTCACCGTGGACGGGGAGGAGCGCAGCCTGACACCGCTGGAGTACAGCATTTTAAAGCTGCTGCTGCGCCATCCGGGGCAGGTGTTTTCCACCTCCCAGATCTATGAGCAGGTGTGGAACGACCCGTCCTACGGCTCGGAAAACACTGTGGCCGTCCACATCCGCCACCTGCGGGAGAAGATCGAGATCAACCCCGGCGACCCCCGGTACATCAAGGTCGTGTGGGGCCTGGGCTATAAGATGGAGAAAATGGCATGAAGGTGAAAGAGAATCTGCTTTTGAAGGTCCTGGCCTTCCTCCTGGCCATGGCGGCTTTTACGGGCGCGGCCCTGATGGGTTTGTACCAGATCGCAAACTTTGTGCCGATTTGGGGGGACGGCACACCGGCGGACGGCTACACCATCTCCTATTTGGAACGGCAGGACTGCAATACGCTGAAAAATCTGCTTATCCTGTACAGACAGGAGGACCAGGGCGAGCAGCTGGATACCTATGCGGCCCAGTGGAAGGCCTCCTGGGAGAGCGCCCTTTCCGCTGAGAACACCAACCTGCGCTGGCAGGTCCGGGACAGTACGGGGGCCTTCCGCTGCGGGAATACGCGGGGAGAGATCCCTGTCCCGGCGGAGGGGCTGTATCTCAGCGATTTTAGTTGGTGGGAGCCCATTACATTCACGACGGAAGGGACCTCCGGTGACTGGAAATCCGCAGCGGAGGGGGCCGTGAACGTCACCGATACGGACAATGTGGTCTATTCCGACGACTGGCAGAACGATTTGCAGGAGACCGCGGTCGGCTGTGCGGAGGGCTGGTTAGCATTAAGCGAAGCGGAGCTGGACGCTGTCTATTTGGATGAGAACGGGATCACCGACCTGCTGATCATTACCGACAACCAGGGAAAGCACGTCTATGGCCCCACTGTGCGCTCCTATCTGAGCGCCAATGAATACGGCTATCAATATGATTGGGGCGGTTGGCATCAGGTGGAGGAGCCGGGCGGGCTGACCGAGAAACTGGACATTACCATGTGGCTGGCTGCCGGGTATCCCGTGGCGGACAAGTACCAACAAGCCTATAACGCCCTGCGGTACTGGGAGTCCAACCGGGAACTGCTGCTGGCCGCAACCATCGCCTGCGCCGTGGCGGGGGTGCTGCTGGCGGTCTATCTGTGCGCGGGCGCGGGGCATAAGCGCGGCGTGGAGGGAATTCATCTGAACTGGTTCCACCGCATCCCCGGCGACCTGCTGTTGGCGGCCGTTGTGCTGGGCGTCGTGCTGGCGGTGTGCACCCTGGCGGAGAGATTGTGCTACAGCTATACCTACACCTATCGACCGATGTGGGTGCTGCTGATGATGACCGGGGCGCTGGCCGCCTGCGTGGTCACCCTGGCGCTGGCCTTTGTGGTGACCTTCGCCGCCCGTGTCAAGGCCCGAACGCTGTTCCACAGCACGCTGATCGCCATGCTATGCCGCGCCATCGTGCGGCTCTGCCGGGCGATCAGGCGGGGCGTGATGCAGGCGTTCCACACCCTGCCCATGACGGGGCGGGCGGTGCTGCTGTTCCTGGCTTATCTGCTGGGGACCGTTCTGACCAGCGCCACGATCGTCCTGATCCCCATCTATCAGGGCTTCGTCCTGTATTTGATCTGCCGCTGGGTGCTCCAGTGGAAGCGGATCCGCGCGGCCACCCAGGACATCGTCTCCGGCAAGCCGGATGTGAAGATCGAAGCGGGAAAGTTCTACCCCGACCTGAAGGAGCACGCCGGACAGCTGAACGATCTGGGCAGCGCCATCGACCACGCCGTGGATGAGCGGATGAAGAGCGAGCGGTTCAAGACCGAGCTGATCACCAACGTCTCCCACGACCTGAAAACGCCGCTGACCTCCATCATCAACTATGTGGACCTTCTGAAAAAGGAGGACATTCCGAACCCTGCGGCCCAGGAGTACATCGAGGTACTGGACCGCAAGAGCCAGCGGCTGAAAAAGCTGACCGAGGACCTGGTGGAAGCCTCCAAGGCGTCCACCGGCGCGCTGACGGTGAACAAGGAGCGGCTGGACGTGGTGCAGCTGATCCGCCAGGCCACGGGGGAGTATGAGGAAAAGCTGACCGCGGCGGGACTGACCCTGGTACTCCAATTGCCGGACGCGCCGGTATACATCGACGCCGACGGCCGCCATGTGTGGCGGGTGTTGGACAATCTGCTGGGCAACTGCGCCAAGTATGCCCTGGAGGGCACCCGGGTCTATCTGGACGCGGTGGCCTGGGACGGAAACGCGGTCATCACGGTCAAAAACGTCTCCCGCCAGCCCCTGAACATCCCGGCGGAGCAGCTGGTGGAGCGCTTTGTGCGGGGCGATGAGTCCCGCACCACCGAGGGCTCCGGCCTGGGCCTGTCCATTGCCCGCAGCCTGACCGAGCTGCAGGGCGGCCGGTTCCTTCTGGATATTGACGGCGACCTGTTTAAGGCCAAAGTAATGTTCCCGCTGGCGCAGGAATAAAACATCTCCCTATAAAGAGCGGCGAAGGAGCGGAATAATCCGCCCCTTCGCCGCTTTCTTTACGCCCAGGAAAAGTTTTCTTTTCCCGCGCCAAGTTCAAAGTGATATTTCGCGATGCCGAGATCGACCTTGCTGTAAAAGCCCCTGCCCGCCGTGGCCGTCACCTGGCTGCCGTGGGCGGAAAACTTGAATTTCTGCTGGTTCATGGCCGTCGGCGCCAGAAGCGCCGCCTCCGCGCCGTTTTTGAACCAATCCGGCATGGCGCCGTCCCAGCACGCCACATCGGAAAGAGGTTTGGACTTGTGGGGGACGCCCTGGGTTTTTCCGTACCCGAGGGCGATCACCACCGTGAGCTTTTCCCCGCTGCCGATCTGAAACGCACTGGGGATCTTCTTATAGCTCATGGCGACCCAACAGGTGTTCAGCCCCAGCTGCTGGGCCAGCAGGACCAGGCGCTCTCCGTAATATCCGCATGTTTCGTCCAGGCTGGGCCCTTTCTTTCCAATCAGCGCGATATAATTGGTCACGCCGCTGAACTTGCCGTAGTGGGCCATCAGGCTGTCAAAGGCCTTGGGCTCCTCGGTGACAAGCTGGATGTGCAGGCCGCTTTCACGGTTGCAGGTGTCGATCTCCGCCCGCAGCGCGGCGGTCTGCTCCTCTGTCAGAGCTTTCTTCTCGTACTGCCGCACGCTGTGGCGGGCGTTCATGGCTTCCATCAGATCCATCGTTTTTGCTCCTTCCGTTTCGTTGGTTGAGTCATTATACCACAATATAAAAAAGAAAGAGTGATAAAAGGATCAAGATCATAAAAACGGGCGCAAAATCGTGAAAAACACATATACTACAGGGTAAGTTGATCAAAGAAGGAGTGCTTTTCATGTGCGGCATTGCCGGCTTTATGGATTTTACCCGGGAGAACCGAACGGAGCAGTGGAAGACCGTGGGAGAGGCCATGGGGGACACTCTGGCCCACAGGGGACCGGATGACGAGGGCCTCTGGCAGGGGGAGCACGGCGTGCTGGCTCACCGGCGTCTGGCGGTGATCGACCCGGAATACGGGCGTCAGCCTATGGAGCGGCGGCTGGGGGAGGCCTCCTTTGTCATCGTCTACAACGGCGAGCTGTACAACACCGACGCGCTGCGGCAGTCCCTAATTGCCCAAGGCTGGCGGTTCGAGACAAGGTCGGACACCGAGGTCGTCCTGACGGCGTACATGGAGTACGGGGAAACAGTGGGGGAGATGCTGGAGGGTATCTACGCCTTTGTCATATGGGACGGCCTGCGCCAGCGTTTTTTTGCCTGCCGGGACCGCTTCGGCGTCAAGCCCTTCTTTTACGCCATGGAGGGGCGCACCCTGGTCTTTGGCTCGGAGATCAAGGCTCTGTTCCGCTATCCGGGCCTGACGCCCCGGGTGGATGAGAACAGCTGGCGGGAGATCATGGGCATCGGCCCCGCCCGGACGGGCGGGCAGGGGGTGTTTGCCGGGATCAGCGAGCTGGAGAGCGCCCACTACCTGGTCGTGGACCAGTCGGGCGTGCGCAAGGGCTGCTACTGGGCACTGGAGAGCCGGGAGCACACCGAGGACTATGACACCACGGTGGAGCATGTGCGGGAGCTTCTCACCGGGGCCATCACCCGGCAGCTGGTCAGCGACGTGCCCCTTTGCACCTTCCTGTCCGGGGGGCTGGACTCGTCCATCATTACCGCCGTGGCCGCCCGGCACTATGAGGCCCAGGGCCTTCCGCCGCTGGAAACCTATTCCTTTGACTATACCGACAACCAGAAGTATTTCCACCCCTCCGCCTTCCAGCCCGACGGCGACTGGCCCTGGGTGCAGCGCATGGTGGACGCCTTCCATACCCGGCATACGGTGCTGACCTGCCCCATCTCCACCCTGGCAGAGCTTCTGGACGACGCGATGGCAGCCAAGGACCTGCCGGGTATGGCCGACGTGGATTCCTCCCTGCTGTACTTTTGCCATGAGGTCGCCAAAACCCATGTGGTGGCCCTTTCGGGGGAGTGCGCCGACGAGGTGTTCGGCGGCTACCCCTGGTTCGAGCGGGAGGACCTGCTGAACGCGGGCACCTTCCCCTGGTCGGTGGATCTGGATGGGCGCAGACAGGTCTTTGACCGCGACCTCTGGCAGCAGCTGGGGGTGGAGTATTATATCCAGGACCGCTATCGCGCCTCCGTCGTCGAAACGCCCCGCCTGCCCGGGGAATCCGGCCTTGCCGCCCACCGGCGGGAAGTGGCGTGGCTGAACCTGAACTGGTTCATGACCACTCTGTTGGACCGCAAGGACCGCTGCTCCATGGCGTCGGGCCTGGAGGTGCGCGTGCCCTACTGCGACCACCATCTGGTGGAGTATGTGTGGAACATCCCCTGGGAGATGAAGGCCCGGGGCGGGCAGCGCAAGCAGGTGCTGCGCTCCGCGGCGCAGGGGCTGCTGCCCGAGGATGTGCGCCGCCGCCCCAAATCCCCCTATCCCAAGACCCACAACCCCCTGTACGAGCAGCTGGTGCGCGCGAAGCTGACCGCCATCCTGGATGATCCAGATTCCCCCATCCACGGACTGGTGGACGAAGAGAACCTGCGCGCGGGCCTGCTGTCCGACGCGGGGGACTACGGCCGCCCCTGGTTCGGCCAGCTCATGGCCGGACCGCAGATGATGGCCTACCTGATCCAGGTGAACGCCTGGATGAAGCGGTTTGATCTGGAAATCTGAGAAAACAGCACCGCCCCCTCCCGGCCGTGGGCCGGAAGGGGGCGATGTGATGATGGACTGTGTTTACTTTTTCTCCGCCGGGGGAGTGGTCTTGGGCTTGGGTTCCACCGTGTCAAACACGGCCTTGGCGCTGGCGCACAGACCGGCCAGACCCTGGATCTCGCTGGGGATGATGATCTTGGTGGCCTTGCCGTCGGCCACGCTCTGGAAGGCCTCCAGAGCCTTGATTTTGATGACGCCGTCGCCGGGGTCGGCCTCGTTGATCAGCTTAATGGCGTCGGCGGTGGCCTGCTGTACCTTCAGAATGGCCTCGGCCTCAGCCTCAGCGGCCATGATGCGGGCCTGCTTGGCACCTTCGGCCTGGAGGATGGCGGCCTGCTTGGCGGCGTCCGCCCGCAGAATAGCGGACTGCTTCTCGCCCTCGGCCACCAGGATCTGGGACTGCTTGGTGCCCTCGGCCTGGAGGATGGACTCGCGGCGTTCGCGCTCGGCCTTCATCTGCTTCTCCATGGCGTCCTGGATCTCACGGGGCGGGATGATGTTTTTCAGCTCCACGCGGTTGACCTTGATGCCCCAGGGGTCGGTGGCCTCGTCCAGAATGGCGCGCATCTTGGTGTTGATGTGGTCGCGGCTGGTCAGAGACTGATCCAGCTCCAGATCGCCGATGATGTTGCGCAGGGTGGTGGCGGTCAGGTTCTCAATGGCGGACATGGGGTTTTCCACGCCGTATGTAAACAGCTTGGGGTCGGTGATCTGGAAGTAGATGACGGTGTCGATCTGCATGGTGACGTTGTCCTTGGTGATGACGGGCTGGGGATCGAAGTCCACCACCTGCTCCTTCAGGGACACGGTCTTGGCGACCCGCTCAATGAACGGGATCTTAATGTGCAGGCCCACGCCCCACACGGTGCGGAAAGCGCCCAGACGCTCAATGACCGCGGCCTTGGACTGCTGGACCACCCGGATGTTGGAGGCCAGGATGGCCAGAACGATGACGACGATGGCAACAATGATGATGACGCTGATGACATTGCTCAGATTTGGCATTTGACTTCCTCCTTTACTCTTTCGAAACCACAGACCCAATGCGTCTGCGGCGCCCTGCGAAAATTTTGCGCCATAAATTCGTTGCGGCTTTTTGAAATACACAAAGTATTCCCGCAAAGCCACGCCTTTTTATGGCACAAAATTTGTGCGCAGTTCGTTCTTGCCGATCGGATCAGTGCTTTCGACTTCTTCTACATATACTTTGACGCCCTCGATGCGCAGAACGCGCACCAGCGTACCGGCGGGGATGGGGGTGTCGTGTTCACTCCGGGCGGACCAGGTCATGCCGCCGATGGTGACGGCGCCTTTGCCCTGAATGTTGTCGATGTCCTCCGTGACTGTGGCCTGCGCGCCGATGACGCGGTCGGCGTTGGTGGGCTGTACCCTGTTGTTGACGTATTTCCGCGCCAGAGGCCGCACGGCCAGCAGGCACAGGGCGCTGACCACGATGAACAGCGCGATCTGAAGCCACAGGGGGCCGTTTGCCAGGGCACAGAGCAGGGCTGCCAGTGAACCGGCGGCAAACCAGATGGAGACCAGACCCACTGTGACCGCCTCGCCGATGGTGAACAGGGCCAGCAGGGTGAGCCAGATCAGTTTCGGTACCATTTTGCTTCCACTCTCCTTTCGCAATGCCTCTATGAAAATTATATCATAGAGGCACAGGGAAATGCTACCGGATTCGGGAAATAATTTGTGGGAAGAGATTGTCAACCGTATTATTTTCCGATATACTAATATCCGGCCTTTCCTTACGCAAACGATACACCCTGCACCAAGTGGAAGGTCAAGGGTTTTTTCAAATTTTTTCAACATGGAGCGTCAACATGGAGCGTTGTCTGCGGTTTGCGGTGCCCGCGCCTCTGGGTGTGGAGAGCCTGGTATCATATGAACTGAAAAAGCTGGGGCTGGCCGATGTGAAGGCGGAGAACGGCCGCGTGCTGTGTGCCGGTTCCCTGAAGGACATCCCCCGGATCAACCTGAATCTGCGCACCGGGGCGAGGCTTCTGATCGTTCTGGGCAGCTTTCCCGCCCGCTCCTTCGAGGAGCTGTTTCAGGGGGCGGCGAAGCTGCCCTGGGAGGATTATATCCCCCGGGAGGGGCGCTTTCCGGTCAAGGGATACTCCCTGAACTCCCAGCTGCACGCCGTTCCCTCCTGTCAGGCCATTGTAAAAAAGGCCGTGGCCCAGAGACTGGGGCGCGTGTATGGGCTGGAGACCCTGCCCGAGACCGGGGCCGTGTACCAGATCCAGTTTGCCATCATGAAGGACCAGGTGGATTTGATGCTGGACACCTCCGGCGAGAATTTGTACAAGCGGGGCTACCGCGCCCAAGGGGTGACGGCCCCCCTGCGGGAGACCCTGGCGGCGGCCATGGTGTCCCTGTCCCGCTACCGGGGGAAGGACCCCTTCTGCGATCCCTTCTGCGGCTCCGGCACCATCCCCATCGAGGCCGCGCTGATCGCCAAAAACCGGGCCCCCGGCCTGAACCGCTCCTTCTCCGCCCAGAAGTGGGCCTGGCTGCCCTCCGCCCTCTGGATGGAGGCCGCCGACGAGGCCATGGACCAGGAGTACCACGGCACCTATGAGATCTGGGGCGGCGACATCGACCCCGCCGCCGTGGAGCTCTCCCGCCACAACGCCGAGCTGGCGGAGGTGGACGACATCGTACAATTCGAGGTGGCGGATGCAGCCCGCTTCCACTGGGGCGGGCTCCGGGGGCGCGTGGTCACCAACCCGCCCTACGGCGAGCGCCTGATGGAAAAGCGGGAGGCGGAGGAGCTGTACCGGGCCTTCGGAAAGGCCTGGAGCAAGCTCCCCGACGGCTGGCAGCTGTACCTGCTGTCCTCCCACACGGAGTTCGAGCGTACCTTCGGCCGCACGGCGGATAAGAAGCGGAAGCTCTACAACGGCATGATCAAATGCGATCTGTTTTGCTACTATTAAAAGGAGTGAAGCAATGAAACACCTTTTGAACCGGGGCGCGGTCCTGCTGACGGCCCTGGCGCTGCTTCTCTCTGCTTCCCCCGGGGCGCTGGCCCAGAGCCCGGCCGGCGAGGAGCCCGCCCTGTTTGTCTCCCGGGCTTCGGTTTGGAATCCGGTGGGCGAGTACAGTGAGGGAATGATCCGGGTGACGGACGGTACCCTGTGGGGATATGCCGACGTGAGCGGCACGCTTGTGATCCCGCTGCAGTTTGACGCGGCGGAGGATTTTTACCTGGGAACCGCCCTGGTGAAAAAGAACGGGATGACCGGGGTGCTGCACTGGAACGGCACTTTTCTTCTGGAACCGAAGTATGATGAGCTGACCGGCCTGGGCTATGGGGTCTATCTGGGCAGACGGGGCAGCGTATGGGACCTGCTGAGCATCACCCCGTTCTCCACCGCGGAAGGCGCGTCCCAGGAGCTTTACTCCGATCAGGCCTCCGCCGTCCTGTCCTCCGGGACGGCCGTGCAGCAGCTGCTCCTCCGCAGCCAGGACGGGACGGCGACCCGCATCCTCATCAGTTCGCTGTCCCAGCTTCTGGAAAGCCGCAAGGTGCCCGGCTGGCAGTTTCCCCTGTCTGCAAACCGCCAAGCTTCCTTCCGGGATGTGTCCGGCAGCGACTGGTATGACCGCTGGGTCAACCTGGCCTATAATGTGGGCCTGATGGAGGGCACCGGCGGCGGGATGTTTGAGCCTGCCCGTGCCCTGACGGTGGCGGAAGCTCTGCGCCTGGCGGCCTGCATGGAGAGCCGTGCCCGCCGGGACGACTTTCACCTGCAGAGCGTCAGCGGCTCCCTGTGGTACAGCTCCTCCGTGGCCTACTGCGAGGCCTGCGGCGTGATCTCCCCGGGAGAATTCGGACAGGCCGATTTCAGCCGCCCCATTACCCGTGCGGAAATGGCCCGTGTTTTTTCCGCCACGACCCCCGTGCGGAGCATGGGATACCTGAACAGCCTGTCCCGGGTGCGCAGTTCTGTGCCGGATGTAAAGGAAGGGGATTTTGCCGCTGACGCGATCTACGGACTGTACGCAAAGGGCATTCTCACCGGGACGGACAGCGCCCTCTCGTTCCATCCGGGGGATAATTTGACCCGCGCGGAGGCGGCTGCCATCGCCTCCCGCATTGCCCGGCCGGAACAGCGTGTGCCCCTGTGGTAAAAATAGAAGGAAGGGTGAGATTCCCTTGAAGCATTTGTTTATCCTCAATCCGACCGCCGGGAAAAAAGGAGCCGCGGAGGAATTCTGCACCCAGATCCGCCGTATTTTTAAAGAGCGGGATTATGAGATCGCGCTGACCAGCCATCCCGGCCACGCGGAGGAGCTTGCCCGCGCGGCGGCGGAGCAGGGGCAGCCGGTGCGCATTTATGCCTGCGGCGGCGACGGCACCCTGAATGAGGTGGTGTGCGGCGCGGCGGGGTATGAAAACGCCGCCGTGACCAACGTGCCCCGGGGAACGGGCAATGACTTTCTGAAGATTTTCGGCCCGAAGTACCGTGCGGCGTTTTCCGACCTGGCCGCCCTGGCCAACGGTCCGCAGGCGGCGTTCGACCTGATGGACTGCAACGGCAAGCTGGGCCTGGGGGTCATCTGTGCCGGGGTGGACGCGCGGATCGCCGCGGATGTCCACCAATATAAGCGGCTGCCGCTGGTGAGCGGGATCGGCGCGTACATTCTGTCTCTGGTCGTCAATGTACTGTTCAAAGGGATCGCCCGCCCCGCGACCATTCAGGTGGAGGGGGAGACCCTGACCGGCAGCACCGCCATCATCTGCATCTGCAACGGCCGCTACTACGGCGGCGGCTTCATGCCGGTGGGGGAGGCGATGCCCGACGACGGCGTGCTGGATATGCTCATCGTACCCAAGGTGTCCCGGTTCACCTTTTTCCGCCTGGTCAGTAAGTACGCCACGGGCCAGTACCGCAGCTGCTCCAAGCTGATCCGCCATTTCCACGGCGGAGAGATCGCCTTTTCCTCCCCGGAGGAGATCGTGACCGTGGTGGACGGAGAGGTGCTGCGGGGAAACTCCTTCCGCGTCCGCCTGTCGGAGAAGAAGGTCAACTTCTTTTACCCCCCGTCGGTGAACTATCAGGCGGCTCCGGTTTAGCACTCCTACGGTCTGTTTGTGAACGAATGATGAACTTTTTGAAAATCAGCCCCACTTTTTTAAAAAAGGGGGTTGATTTTTTTGCGCGAAACGGTTATTATCATACTACAGGTTAGCACTCGGTAAAAAAGAGTGCTAACCACTGAAACTGTTAGACCATATCATCAATATATAAGGAGGAAATCACTATGAATCTCAAACCTTTGGCTGATCGCGTCATCATCAAGATGATGGAAGCTGAGGAAACCACCCGGGGCGGCCTGATCCTGACCGGCGCCGCCAAGGAGAAGCCTGAAGTGGCTGAAGTTATCGCGGTAGGCCCGGGCGGCCTGGTGGACGGCAAAGAGGTCGTCATGACCGTCAAGCCCGGCGACAAGATCATTGCCAGCAAGTATGCCGGCACCGCTGTCAAGGTGGACGGCGAGGAGTACACCATCGTCCGTCAGTCCGACATTCTGGCTATCGTCGAATAATTGAGGAGGTAATTTACAATGTCTAAGCTGATTTGCTACGGCGAGGAAGCTCGTCATGCTATGGAACGCGGCGTCAACCAGCTGGCTGACACCGTCAAGGTCACCATGGGCCCCAAGGGCCGCAACGTGGTGCTGGATAAGAAGTTCGGTTCTCCCCTGGTCACCAACGACGGTGTGACCATCGCCAAGGAGATCGAGCTGGAAGATCCCTTTGAGAACATGGGCGCCCAGCTGGTGAAGGAAGTCTCCACCAAGACCAACGACGTGGCCGGCGACGGCACCACCACCGCCACCCTGCTGGCTCAGGCCATTATCCGTGAGGGCCTGAAGAACCTGGCCGCCGGTGCCAACCCCATGGTCATGAAGAAGGGCATCGCCAAGGCGACCGCCGCTGCCATTGAGGCCATTAAGGCCAACAGCAAGAAGGTCAACGGCACCGCGGACATCGCCCGCGTCGGCGCTGTCTCCTCCGGCGACGAGGAGATCGGCAAGCTGATTGCCGAGGCTATGGAGAAGGTCACCGCCGACGGCGTCATCACTGTCGAGGAGTCCAAGACCGCCGAGACCTACAGCGAAGTGGTCGAGGGCATGCAGTTTGACCGCGGCTATATTACCCCCTATATGGTCACCGACACCGAGAAGATGGAGGCTGTTCTGGATGACGCCTACATCCTGCTGACCGATAAGAAGATCTCCTCCATCCAGGATCTGCTGCCCCTGCTGGAGCAGGTTGTACAGGCCGGCAAGAAGCTGCTGATCGTGGCTGAGGATGTGGAAGGCGACGCTCTGTCCAACCTGATCGTCAACAAGCTGCGCGGCGTTCTGAACGTGGTTGCCGTCAAGGCCCCCGGCTTCGGCGACCGCCGCAAGGCCATGCTGGAGGATATGGCTATCCTGACCGGTGCTACCCTGGTCTCCTCCGATATGGGCATGGAGCTGAAGGAAGCCACCATCGATATGCTGGGCCGCGCCCGCCAGGTCAAGGTCCAGAAGGAGAACACCATCATCGTGGACGGCGCCGGCGATCCCACTGCCATCAAGGCCCGCGTCAACCAGATGCGCAACGAGGCTGAGATTACCACCTCTGACTATGACAAGGAGAAGCTGCAGGAGCGCATCGCCAAGATGGCCGGCGGCGTCGCCATCATCCGCGTCGGTGCTGCCACCGAGGCCGAGATGAAGGAGAAGAAGCTGCGCATCGAGGATGCTCTGAACGCCACCCGCGCTGCCGTTGAGGAAGGCATCGTGGCCGGCGGCGGCACCGCCTATGTCAACGCCATCCCCGCGGTCGAGAAGCTGCTGGCTGAGACCGAGGGCGACGAGAAGACCGGCGTGCGCACCATCGCCAAGGCTCTGGCTGAGCCCATGAAGCAGATCGCTGCCAATGCCGGCATCGACGGCTCCGTGGTTCTGGAGAACGTGAAGAACTCCGGCAAGATCGGCTATGGCTTCGACGCCTACAACGAGGTCTACTGCGACATGATCCCCGCCGGTATCGTGGATCCCACCAAGGTGACCCGCTCCGCTCTGGAGAACGCCGCTTCCGTGGCCTCCCTGCTGCTGACCACCGAGTCCCTGGTGGCCGACAAGCCCGAGCCCCCCGCTCCCATGCCCGCAGGCGATCCCAATATGGGCGGCGGCATGTACTAAGAAAAAGCTGCAAAAAGACAAAATTCAAAACGGAAGCCGATGCTCAACCGAGCATCGGCTTCCGTTTTGCAGTTTCTGAACATCCCGGATTATGCCGGGGAGTTTTAAGGCAACACCGTACAATTCGCAAAGCACAGCAGACGCAATTGTACGGTGTTGCCTTAATGTTTTCAGAGTAAAATAACCACGCTCTCACAGGGGGCGAGCGTGATACCCCCCTCCGCGCGGGCCTGGGCGAGGACGGCGTCTTCTTTCCCTATGTTGGACAGCAGAACCTCGTTCACGCTTTCCAGGGCGAGCGTCTGGGACTCCGTGCCGTAGTTGGCAGCCACGAGAATCGTGTGCTGTTTGTCCGCGCGCCGGTAGGCCAGCACGCCGGGGATCTCGCGGTACGCCGGAGCAAACTCGCCGTAGGTGAAGGTTTCGCGGTATGCGTCGGACTTGCGCAGGGCGATGAGTTTGCGGTAATAGTTCAGCACGGAGTCGGCGCGGCTCTCCTGCTCGGCCACGTTGATCTCCCGGTAGTTGGGGTTCACCGCCAGCCAGGGGGTCCCGGTGGTAAACCCGGCCTGAGGGGCGTCCGACCACTGCATGGGCGTACGGGCGTTGTCCCGGCTTTCTCGATAACAGACTTCCAGCGCCTCCGCCGGGGTGAGGCCCGCGTCCAGCGCCAGCTGGTACTGGTCCCGGGTGTTGATGTCGTTGTACTGGGAGATGTCCGTGCGGCGGCAGTTGGTCATGCCGATCTCCTGCCCCTGGTAGATAAATGGGATGCCCCGCAGCAGCAGGGAGGTGGTGGCCAGCATCTTTTTGCCCGCCTCGTTCTGGGCGTGGGCGGGCAGGAAGCGGCTGGCGCCCCGGGGCTCGTCGTGGTTTTCGATGATGTTGGCCAGGAAGCCCACGTCCTGGGCCTCCCGCTGGGCGGCGAAGAGGGTGTCCCGCCAGGCGTTGAACGCGATGGGTCTGGCGTCGTACCAGCCGTGCTGCCCGAAGGTCAGCGCATGGGCGCTGAAGTCGAACATGGTGGAGAAGTGGCCCTGGTCCCCGATGAACTCCTCCAGCTCGTCCTCGTGCATGTTGAAGACCTCTCCCACGGTGAAGGCGTCGTACTTTTCAAAGGCCTCGTGCTTCATCTCCTGGAGGAATGCGCCGATGCCCCGCACGTTCTCCGGCACCTTGTGGCAGGCGGCCAGTCCGTCCGGACCGTCGGGCTCAAAGGAGGGGAAGGCCAGGTCCTTCTTGATGTTGATGATGGCGTCGACGCGGAAGCCCGCCAGACCCTTGTCCAGCCACCAGTTGATCATATCGTAGATCTTCCGGCGCACCGCCGGGTTTTCCCAGTTCAGGTCGGGCTGCTCCCTGGCAAACATATGGAGATAATAGAGGTCGGTGCCCGGTACCGGCTCCCAGGTGCTGCCGCCGAAGTAGGAGCGGTAGTTGCTGGGGGGCGCGCCGTCCTTCCCCTTGACGAAATAGAAGTAGTCCGCATATTTCCCATAGGGATCGGCCAGGGCTTTCTGAAACCACGCGTGCTGATCGGAGCAGTGGTTGACCACCAGGTCCATGACAATACCCATATCCCGCTTTTTTGCCTCGGCCAGCAGGGTGTCAAAGTCCTCCATGGTGCCGAATTCCGCGGCGATCTGGTAATAGTCGGAGATATCATACCCCTGGTCCACAAAGGGGGATTGGTAGATGGGGGAAATCCAGATGAGGTCGATCCCCAGGTCCTTCAGGTAGTCCAGCTTGGACAGGATTCCCTTCAGATCACCGATACCGTCCCCGTTGGAATCGCAAAAGCTCTTGGGGTAGATCTGATAGGCGATCTTGTCATTCCACCATTTTTTCTGCATATGAGTTTCTCCTTTGATGCGTTGGGATGCGGCATCAGTATCCCGCAAGAGCCGCCAAAAGTCAAGGGGTGTTTTCGGGCGGCCCAAATGGTTGGGGCAGGCCTGGTTTTTGGGGGAAAATATATATATTTTTACAATTCGGACATAATTTTTTAACATTGTCAAAACAGATGAAATGCTACAATATGGCATAATAACAAAAACGATGAAATGGGGAGCGCTCATGTCCGAACACTATATTGAATTTCATGACGTTGTCAAAAGCTACGGCAGCGGGAACGCGCAGATCAATGCGCTTTCCGGTGTCAGCTTTACGATCGACCGGGGAGAATTCTGCATTCTCCTGGGCTCCTCCGGCGCCGGAAAAACGACGCTTCTGAATATGCTCGGCGGGATGGACACCGTGACGGGCGGCAGGATCGAATTTGACGGGAAAGAGATCTCCGCCCTGAGCAAGCGGGAGCTGATCGACTACCGCCGCCACGATGTGGGCTTTGTCTTTCAGTTCTACAATCTCATCCCCAATCTGACCGCCCTTGAAAATGTGGAGATCGCGGCCCAGCTCTGCAAGGACCCCATCCCGGCGGAGGAGGCCCTGGCGATGGTCGGCCTGACCGGGCGCGCGAACAACTTCCCGGCCCAGCTTTCGGGCGGCGAGCAGCAGCGTGTGGCCATTGCCCGCGCACTGGCGAAAAATCCCCGCCTGCTGCTCTGCGACGAGCCCACCGGCGCTCTGGACTATGTGACCGGAAAAGCGGTTTTGAAGCTGCTGTATGATCTCAGCCGCGAGCGGGGGACCACGGTTATTATCATTACCCACAACCAGGCCATCGCGCCCATGGCGGACCGCATCGTGCGCATCAAAAGCGGCAAGATCCTGTCCAATGAGATCAATGCGAACGTGACCCCCATTGATGAGATCGAGTGGTGACGAGCATGAAGCGTTCCGTTTTGAAGCTGACCTGGCGCAGCATCCGCACCTTTTTCGGCCGGTACATGGCGCTGCTTTTGATCGTGGCTCTCAGCGCGGGATTCTTCGCGGGGCTGAAGATCACCCAGGACGCCATGGTCCATACCGGCGACAAGTTCCTGAGCGAACAAAACTTCTATGATTTTCAGCTGCTCTCCACCCTCGGATTTACCGGGGAGGATGTGGAGCGCGTCTCCGAGCTGTCCGGGGTCGAAGCGGCGGAGGGGTCCTATTCCCTGGACGCCATGGTGGCCTGCGATGGGAGCGACCGGCCGGTCAAGCTGCTGGCGCTCCCGGAGGAGGTCAACCTTCCCAGACTGGTGGCGGGGAGGATGCCCGCCGCGGAAAACGAGTGCCTGGCCGACGACGAGCGGTTTGGCGAGGACGATCTCGGCACGACCATCCGCATCGCGGAGGAAAACGATGAATCCGTCACCGCGCAGCTTGCGGGCGAGGAATATACCATTGTCGGCATTGTGGATTCCCCGCTGTATCTGAATCTGGAGCGCGGAACGACCGGGATCGGCAGCGGGTCGCTCTATACCTTTTTCTACCTCCCCAAAGAGAATTTCACAAGCGAGGTCTACACCGAAGTCAATGTGACGCTCCTTGAGACCGCCGAGATCTACAGCGAGGAGTATGACGAGCTGATCGAGGACCACAAGGAGGAGATCACCCAGCTTTGCAGCCAGCTTGCCGACGAGCGCTATGAGACTCTGCTGGCCGACAAGGGACTGACCGCCGAGCTGGCGGCCCAGTTCGGCATCAACGAGCCGGAGACCTATGTGCTGACCCGGGATGAGAATGCCGGATACGTCAGCTTTGAAAACGATACCGCCATCATCAGCGGCATCGCAAATATCTTCCCGGTGTTCTTTATCTTGATTGCCATCCTGGTGTGCATCACCACCATGACACGAATGGTGGACGAGGAGCGCACCCAGATCGGTGTGCTGAAGGCCATGGGGTTCGGCAGCGGGGCGATCATGGCAAAGTATCTGCTCTACGCCGGAAGCGCCACCCTGATCGGCTGGGCGGCGGGCTTCTTCCTCTGCACGTGGGGCCTGCCGAAGGTTTTCTGGTTTGCCTACAGCTCCCTCTATGATTTCGCGCCGCTTTCCTATTTGTTCAGCCCGGAGCTGGCCGTCCTGACGCTGGCGGTATCGCTGATCGGAATTCTCGGCAGCACCTTCATCTCCTGCCGGAAGGAGCTCTCCAGCGTGCCCGCCGAGCTGATCCGCCCCCGCGCGGCGAAAAGCGGAAAACGGATCCTTCTGGAACACATCACGCCCCTTTGGAAGCGGCTGTCGTTCCTGCAGAAGATCACCCTGCGCAACATGTTCCGCTACAAGCGGCGGCTGGTCATGATGCTGGTGGGGATCAGCTGCTGCGCCGGACTGGTGGTGACGGCCTTCGGCGTGCGGGACTCCATGATCGACGTGGGAGAGCTTCAATTTGAAAGCGTCCAGAAATATGACATGGAGGCGGACTTCGAAGAAGGGACTGCGGACGCGGTCTGCGCGCAGTTGGATGAGCTGGAGGCAGTCAGCAGCTATCGGACCGTGGCCACCCACCGGGTGGATGTGACGGGTGCGGAGACCCTGCATTCCGTCAGCATGATGTGCTTCCGGGACACGGACCGTCTGGCGGACTATTGGGATTTCCGCAGCGGGGAAGAAACGCTGGCGTATCCCGGCCGGGGAGAGGCCCTTGTCAACACCAAGATCGCGCAAAAGTTGGATGTCTCGGTGGGCGATACGATTGAGATCCGCGACGCCGACATGCGGACCTGCACCGTGACAGTCAGCGGGATCTTCGATAACTATATTTATAATTTCGTGATCGTTTCCGAGGAGACCTATGCGGACGCTTTCGGGGAGTGGGAGGCGAACGCGGCGCTGCTCTGTGTGGAGGGCGACGCCGAGGAGACGGCAAAGTTGCTGACCAAGATCGATGAGGTCACAAGCGTGTCGCGGCTTGCCACCACAAAGGAGAATGTGGACAACGCCCTTTCCTGCCTGGACTATATTATCTGGCTGATTGTGCTGTTCTCCGGCGCGCTGGCATTTATCGTTATCTTCAATCTGACCAACATCAATCTGGCGGAGCGCAGCCGGGAGATCGCCACGGTGGAGGTGCTGGGCTTTTATCCCAAGGAGACGGACAGCTATGTGCTGCGGGAGAACCTGGTGCTCTCCATTCTGGCGAGCCTGATCGGGCTGCCGCTGGGAACGCTGTTCCACCGCGTGGTCATGAGTCAGATCGTCATCGACCTGTTCGTATTTGACATCCATGTCAAGCCCATCAGCTATGTGATGGCGCTGATCTGTACGGTTCTGTTTGCCGTCATCGTGAATCTGTTCATGCGGCGGCAGATCGAAAAGATCCCCATGGCGGAATCCTTGAAAGCAGTGGAATAAGCGGTTGTAAAATACAGGTGTCGGTTTGAACCGGCCCATTCAAAAGAGTTCAGGCGAATCGTCCTTGCGGCGATTCGCCTGAACTCTTTTCTGTGATCGCTTCTGCCGCACCGGAATAGCAGTTTTCGCACAGAAAATACCAGAACCGGCGCGGGTGCGATTACCTTAAGGAAAACTTAAGAAAAATGGCCTTGTTTGTAACCGGAATGTGATGGATTTCCACTGCTTATTCTCATAGTATTTGTTTGGGTTTTGTTATAAATCGCAAAAAATAATGTATTTTTTTGTCAAATATGCGGCACGCTTTGCGGACACGGGGCAACGGAGGAGAAACATGGGAAGACGCGGGGAAAAACTGACGGTGCTGCTTCTGACGGCGAGCCTTATTCTGGGGCTGGCCGCCTGCGGCGAAAAGGCGGGCGAGGAGCAGACCGACGGCACCGTCTATGTCCCGGAGTTTATGGAGTTTGATCTCAGTGAGCTGGGGATCGAATCCGTCAACACCGGCTGCTGTGACGGGATCTATGTGTACATCCTGGCGGATGCCGGAAAAGAGGTCGAGGTTACCGACCCCGAGACCGGGGATGCCTATACCAATTACGAGTTCCGGACCTCCATTTTTCGCCTGCCTCTGGACGGCGGCGAAGTGACCGAGTTGGAGAATTTTACGCCCCTCGGCGGCGGGGATGACGAACCGGTGCCGGACCGGGAGAGCTATTCCTACATTGAGAGCCTTCGTGTTGACGCGGATGGAGCGCTGTGGGTCACCGAGACCCTGGAGGAATACATCTACGATGTGCCGGAGGACTTTGACCCGGAGACCGACTCCATATGGAACTACGAAATGCTCGAAGGGCGCAGCAGCCGTGTCCAGCGGAAGCTGGACGAAAGCGGTGCCGAGATCGACCGCGTCGACACCAGCGCTCTGGAGGAAAAGCTGGGCCTCAGGGAGCAGGGCGTCTACATCGGAAATACCCTTATGGACAACGAAGGAAATTTTTATGTACTGGCGGAGGTTTATTCGGAGAACACCTCCGAGACAAAGATCGTGGTATTGGACAAGGATCTGAACAATCTCTTCGAAATCAAGGGAGAGAATCTGTGGGGCCAGATGATTCTGTTGGGTGACGGTTCCGTCGCCATGAGCAGCTATATTTATGACCAATTTACCGGCGAGGGCGGTCAGGTGCTGCGGATCATTGACAAGAAGGCCGGAACCTGGAGCGAAAAGGAGTACCCGATGCCCACCAATGTGGGCAGTGTCTACCCCGGGAGCGGAAGATTCCTCTTTTATTACGACAACGGCGATTCCCTTTATGGCTATAACGCGCAGAAGGAGGCGGGCGAGAAGATCCTCTCCTGGAGCTCGGCGGATATCAACCGGAGCGATCTGGCGTTCTTCACCTTCCTGGAGGACGGCCGTGTGGCGGCCATGACCCGCACCTGGGGCGAGAACGGCATGGAGACGGAGATCGCCATTCTGACGGAGCAGGACGCGTCCGTCCTGGCGGACCGGACCATCCTGACCTACGCGACCATGTACCTGAGCTATGACATGCGGGAGAGGATCATCGACTTCAACAAGTCCCAGAGCGACTACCGCATTGAGATCAGGGATTACTCGGAGTTCAATACCGCCGATGACTACAACGCGGGCCTGACCAAGCTGAACACCGAGATCATTGCCGGCCAGGTCCCGGATATTCTGGACACCAACGGACTGCCCATCCGCCAGTACGGGGCCAAGGGCCTGCTGGAGAACCTGTGGCCCTATATCGAGGACGATGAGGAGTTGGGCGGCCGGGAAGGCATGATGGAGAATGTTTTAAAGGCGGCGGAGCAGGACGGCAAGCTCTATCAGATCTTCAACAGCTTCAACATCCGTACCGTGGTGGGGGCCGCCCGTGTGGTGGGGGAGGAGATGAGCTGGACGCTGGAAGACCTCCGATCCGCCCTGGCCACCATGCCGGAGGGGTGTACCATCTTCGGTGAGGGCGATACCAAGGAGAACATGCTCAGCAACGTCATGGCTATGCAGATGGATAATTTTGTGGACTGGACCACCGGCGAGTGTCAGTTTGACAGCGAGGAGTTTATCGCGCTGCTGGAATTCTGCAACAGCTTTCCGCTGAAGTATGACTGGAGCAGCGTGGATTTTGACGATTACGAGGACGAGAATACCCGGATCGCGGCCGGCAAACAGATGCTCTCCAGCGACTATCTGTATGACTTCCAAACCATCCAGGTCGATCAGTTCATCTTCGGCGGGGAGATCACCTTTGTGGGCTTCCCCCGGGAGGACGGCGGCGTGGGCAGCAGCTTTGTGATCGAGGGAGGCCTGGCCATGTCTACTACCTGTAAGGATAAAGAGGGCGCCTGGGCCTTCATGCGGGAAACGGTCACCCCCCAGAGCAGCGAGGACAGCGAGTATTTTTATTTCAACGGCTGGGGCTTCCCTGTCAACAGGCAGGACTTCGACCGCATGGCGGAGCAGGCCATGACCCCCGAGTACATTTTGGATGAAAACGGCGAGCCCATGCTGGACGAGAACGGCGAACCGATGGAACAGAGCCAGGGCGGCTGGGGCTGGGGCGACGGCACCTATTT
This sequence comes from Oscillospiraceae bacterium, assembly GCA_051867655.1. GTDB lineage: Bacteria > Bacillota > Clostridia > Oscillospirales > Oscillospiraceae > JAJPXI01. The sequence continues at coordinate 8,515 of JBJDYV010000074.1, read as the reverse complement.
TGAGGCGTACTCCACCAGCCAGGAGGAGTACGACCAGTTCATGGCCCTCTATGAGGCCATTGACAGCATCTATAGCTATGATGAGAAGATCTATTCCATCGTTCTCGATGTGGCCCAGCGCTATTTCAATGACGATATTACAGTGGAGATGGCGGCAGACCAAATTCAAAGCCGGGTGAAATTGTATGTCAATGAAAATCTCTGATCCAACCCTTACAACAGAAAAAGCGGACGGGCGGCTGCAGTGCTTTCAGAAAAAGAAAAAAGAGCCTTTGGTACCGGAGCTGCGCCGTGAGCGGCGGCTGGACACGCTGCGCAGCATGTGCTTTCTCGGGCCCAGTGTCATCGGTGTGGCGCTCTTCTTCATTCTGCCCTTCCTGGTGGTGGTCTATTACTCCGTGATCCGCAGCCCGGTCAACCCGGAGTTTGTCTTCCTGGATAACTTCAAGGCGGTGCTGGGGAACTACGCCTTCCAGACGGCGGCGAAAAATACCGCCCGCTTTTCCGTTATCGCGGTTCCGCTGGCGGTGGCGCTGAGTCTGGCCCTGGCCCTGATGCTGGAGTGCCGGATCCCCCTGAAAAGCTGGTTCAGGACCTTCTTCCTCAGCCCGATGATGGTACCCGTGGCCTCGGTGGTGCTGATTTGGCAGGTGGTGTTCCACAAAAACGGAATGCTCAACAACATCATCACATCCCTGAGGGGCACGGGGTTGGACTGGCTCAACTCCCCGTACTGCCAGGTGGTCATCATCATCCTGTTTTTGTGGAAGAACCTGGGTTACAACATGATTCTCTTTATGGCGGCGCTGAACAACATTCCCCACGAGCTTCTGGAGGTGGCGGACGTGGAGGGCGCCGGCCCGGTCCACAAATTTTTCAACATCAAGCTGCGCTACCTGTCGCCCACGGTTCTGTTCGTCACCATCCTGTCCATCATCAACTCCTTCAAAATCTTCCGTGAGATCCATCTTCTGGTGGGGGACCACCCCTATGAGGGGCTGTACATGCTGCAGCATTTTATGAACAACACCTTCAGCAACTTCGATTATCAGAAAATGTCGGCTGCGGCTGTGATCCTGGCCACGGTCATGATCGTGATCATCGCGCTGCTGTTCCTGGTGGAGGATGTGTTCGGAAAGGATGTGGAGGGATGAAAAAGAAACGCTATTTCGGCCGGGGTATGCTGACGCTGCTGGCCGCCGGCTTTGCCCTGATCTTTCTCATGCCCACCGTGCTGACCATTACCAATTCCTTTATGAGCCAGAGCGAGATCTCCGCCAATTACGGCGAGATCTTTGACAGCGTCGCGGGAGACGGGGGCACCTATGTGTCCGAGACCGTGAATCTAAAGTTCATCCCGGACAAGGTCAGCTTTTCCCAGTACATTACGACCCTTTTTAAAAGCCCGGATTACCTGCTGAAATTCTGGAACTCGGTGATCCTGGTGGTCCCCATCGTGGTGCTGCAGGTGGGCGTGGCGTCCATCACCGCCTACGGTTTTACCCGCTGGCGCGGCAAGGTCCGCGCGTTCCTGTTTTTCTTCTATGTGATCCTGATGCTGATGCCCTATCAGGTGACGTTGGTGCCCAATTTCCTGGTCAGCGACTGGCTGGGGATTTTGAACACCCGGTGGGCGATCATCTTCCCGGGCATGTTTGCCCCGTTTTCGGTGTTCCTGCTGACGAAATTCATGCGGCGCATCCCGGCCTCCCTCATTGAGGCGGCCAAGCTGGACGGAGCCAGCGAGTGGCAGGTCTTCAAGGACATCTGCCTGCCCCAGTGCAGAAGCGCCCTGTATTCCATTGCCATTCTGGTGTTCATCGACTACTGGAACATGGTGGAGCAGCCCATCGTCCTGCTCCCGGACGCCTCCAAACAGCCGCTGTCGGTCTATCTTTCGGCCATCAACGCCAACGAAGTGGGGCTGGCTTTCGCTGTCGCGACCATCTACATGGTGCCCTGTCTCCTGTTGTTCCTCCACGGCGAGGACTATCTGGTGGAGGGCATTGCGCATCAGGGTTCCGTAAAGGGATAAATCCGATCGTGGGAAAGGAAATTGACATGGAAGTAAAAGAAAAATCAAAAAAGCGGGAGCTGATCAAGACCATCGCCATTGTGTTTCTGGTGATCCTGATGGCGCTGACCTTCTTTTCCAATACCATCATGAACCGCTCTCTGCCGGAGGTGGCCACCCAGTCCATCTCCTCCGGCACCATCAACGCCAAGATCCGCGGCAGCGGCACCGTCGCCGCCAACGAGAGCTATGAGGTCATCATCAACCAGACCCGCGAGGTGCGCTCGGTGTGTGTGAAGGTGGGCGACACCGTGTCCCAGGGTGACCTGCTCTTTGTCCTGGGCGACATGGAGAGCTCAGAGCTGAAAAGCGCCCAGGAGCAGCTGGACAGTCTGAATCTTCAGTATCAGCAGCAGCTTTTGACCCTGTCCAAGGAGTATGCCGGCGACGACCGCGCAATCCAGGTGCTCCGGGAGGACCTGAACAAGGCGGTCGCCCAGAGGGACGCCAGCCTGGTCACTGATGCGGAGATCTCCCTGGCCAAGGGCGATTTGGAAGCAGAAAAACGGAACCTGACCCAGACCGGTCTGCGCCTGGAGGAGTTGAAGGAGTATACCAGCGGACTGGATGAGGCCCAGGCGGCGGTGACGAAGTGGGAGTCCGCCGTGGAGTCCGCCCAGTCGGCCGTACAGAATTATGAGGACCAGCTTGACCAGCTGGAGACCAGCGGCTCACCGGACAGCAGCCGGGCCATCGAGGATGCGAAGGATGAGCTGGCGCAGGCACAGTACACCTGGAGAAGCCAGTGGATGGCGTATGCCGGCGATCTGGGGGCGTTGGTGGATGTTATATGGGCGGCGGACAACCCACCAGTGACCAAGCCGAACACCAGCGGCTCGACGCCCCGGGCCATCGGCGAGGAACAGCAGGTCTATATCGACGCCTATTTGACCCGGAACAGCACGTCCGCGTCCACGAAAACAGGGACGGAGGATGAGCAGCAGACCGAGAGCGACGCCCCATCGGCCCAGGACATTGACAGCGATGTTTTACAGAAGGGAAAGACGGCCTATACCGCTCTGGTCAACGCGCAGGACGACGTCGCCGCCAAGGAGCGGACTCTGAAGCGCCTGGAGGAAGACGCCTATGATCTGTACGGAAGCGCAATGCAGGCGCGGAAAGCGCTGGAAGCCAAGCTGTCCGACGCGGTGAACGAGCTGACCGGCGCCCAGCGCAGCCTTCGCGAGGCCCAGAACGCACTGCAGCAGGCGCAGGTCGTTGACACCGCTCTCAAGCAGCAGATCAAAGACGCCGAAGCCACCCAGCGGGAACAGAGCGCGCAGGTGGAGGCGCTGACGCAGACTCTGACGGATCTGGAAGCAAAGAAGGAACTCTATGACCGGGCGGTGGAGCTTGTCACCGAGAAGGAGCGGGCCATTGAAGACGCCCTTTCCGGCAAGGATATCGACAAGCAGCTGGACAATCTGAATCTGCAGGAGCTGCGCAAGCAGATCGAGCGGGCGCAGGAACTGGTGGACAAATACACCCAGGAGTCGGTGGACACAGAGGTTACAGCCAACGTCTCCGGCCTGGTCAATGCCATCAACGTCTCCGCCGGGAAGGAGACCGCGGCCGGCTCCGCCATGGCTGTTATCGACGTGGTGGATCAGGGATATATCGTGAAGATCCCGGTCACCGGCGAGCAGGCCAAGCAGGTAAAGGTGGGCGACACCGCCAGCGTGACCAATTATTATTGGGGCAACAATGTGGAGGCCACTCTGGAGGCCATCACCGCCGATCCCGCCAATCCGAGCAAGGGCAAGCTGCTCGTCTTCCGGGTCACCGGTGATGTGGACGCCGGTTCCAACCTGACGCTGTCCATCGGTCAGCGCAGCGCCAACTACGACACCATTATTCCCAAAAGCGCTCTGCGGGAGGACACCAACGGCTACTTTGTGCTGGTCATCACGGTTAAGAGCAGCCCGCTGAGTAACCGCTATATTGCCACCCGTGTGAATGTGCAGCTGCTGGCGGAGGATGATACCAGCGCGGCGGTCAGCGGCCTCAGCGCCGGCGACTTTGTCGTCACCACATCCAGCAAGCCCGTGGAGCCCGGCACGCAGGTCAGGATGGTGGAGAATTCGTGAAAAAGCGGAATTGGAAAGAGGTCCTGCGGGGCTTTGGCTTCAAGCAGTGGTTCCTGCTGGTGTTGAACCTGGTCCTGGTTCTGGCCTGCGCTGCGTCCGCCCTCGGTCTGCACGCGGTCAGCACCACGCTGGAGACCACCACCACAGCTCAGCGGTTCCGGGGCGCGGGGGAAATGCGCTTTGCCCAGCTTGCCTGCTACCTGCCTGTGGGGCAGGGGAAAACGGAGGAGGATATTCTGAACTTCCGCCAGGGGCTGGATGCCAAATTTACGGAGCAGTCTCTGGAGACGCCGGAAAACGGCAGCCTGTATATCGACGCCTACAGCGGCTCCGCGGCGGTCACGGTCAGCACCGATTACGGCTCCGCGGAGCTGACCGCTCAGGGCGTGGGCGGGGATTTCTTCTATTTCCACCCCCTGCGGCTGCGCAGCGGCTCGTATATCTCCGAGCGGGACCTGATGGATGATCTGGTGGTGTTGGACGAATTTCTGGCCTGGCGGCTTTTCGGCGGTATTGACCTGACGGGGATGACCGTGACCATCAACGGAGAACCCTTTGTGGTCTCCGGCGTCGTTGCCCTGGAGGACGACTTCGCCACGTCCCGGGCCCGCACCCAGGAGGGCGCAATTTTCCTGTCCTACTCCGCCCTGAACCGGCTGAAGGAGGAGTTGACCATCGACTGCTATGAGATCGTCCTGCCCGACCCCATCACCGGCTACGCGTACGGCGTCATGGAGGACAGCTTCCCGGTGGGCGGGGGAGATCTCGTGGAAAACAGCAGCCGCTATTCCCTGAGTCATCTGCTGGATGTGATCAGCAGCGTCGGAGAGCGGTCCATGCGGACCAACGGCGTCATTTACCCCTATTGGGAGAACGCCCTGCGCCTGACGGAGGACTACGCGGCCCTGCTGCTGATCCTGACAGTGCTTTTCGCGCTGTGCCCGCTGGCCTTTGCTGTCGTGTTCGCAATCCGCTGGATTCGCCGCGGGTATCGCCGCCTGAAGGTCGCGGTGCCGGAGAAGGTCGGTTCCGCCGTGGAGCGGCATCGGGAACAAAAATATGAGCAGGAGCTTGGGACCAGGACGGAAGGAGAGTAAGCAATGGCTGATTTGAGCTTACGGAACGTGAAAAAAGTATACGACAACAGTGTCGTGGCGGTGCAGAACTTCAATCTGGAGATCGCCGACAAGGAATTCATCGTCCTGGTCGGCCCCTCCGGCTGCGGCAAGTCCACCACCCTGCGGATGGTGGCGGGCCTGGAGGAGATCACCGAGGGGGAGATCTACATCGGCGGCAAAAAGGTCAATTTTGTACCGCCTAAGGACCGTGACATCGCCATGGTGTTTCAGAACTACGCCCTGTACCCCCACATGACCGTATACGACAACATTGCCTACGGCCTGAAGCTGCGTAAGCTTCCCAAACGGGTCATCGACCAGAAGGTCCGCCAGGCGGCGGAGATCCTGGATATCACGGAGCTGCTCAAGCGCAAGCCGAAGGCTCTTTCCGGCGGCCAGCGCCAGCGCGTGGCCATCGGCCGGGCCATCGTGCGCAATCCGCAGGTGTTCCTGATGGATGAGCCCCTGTCCAACCTGGATGCTAAGCTACGCAACCAGATGCGCACGGAAATCCTGAAACTGCGGGAGCGGATCGACACCACCTTCATCTATGTCACCCACGACCAGACCGAGGCCATGACCCTGGGGGACCGCATTGTCATCATGAAGGACGGCTTCATCCAGCAAGTAGGGACTCCGCAGCAGGTGTTCAACCATCCCGCCAACCTCTTTGTGGCGGGCTTCATCGGGACACCCCAGATGAACTTCTTCAACGCCCGGCTGATCCGTCAGGAAAACCGGTACAGCGTGGAGCTGGACGGGGCACGGGTGGAGCTGCCCGGGGAGAAGTGCGAGCGGCTTTTGCGCAACGAGGTGCTCTCCGGTGAGGTTACCTTGGGCGTGCGTCCGGAGCATCTGCTCCTGACAGACGATGAAAATGCTGTGTCCGGAACGGTGGACATGGTGGAGATGATGGGCAGCTCGGTCAACATCCACGCGGACACCTGCGGCGGCGATGTGGTCATCGTGGTCCCGGTCCGTGAGGAAATGTCGGAGCGGCCGGAAAGCGGTCTCCGGCGGGGAGCGCCGGCGCGGTTTACGTTCCGGGGCAGCGCCGCCCACGTTTTTAACAAGGAGACCGGCAGAAATCTGGAGTGTTGATGACGGAACCCCGGCACTTTATATAAAATATTGGTTCTCAAGCGGCATACTTCCTGCGCGAAAGTGCGGGAAGTATGCCGCTTGACGTTTTCCCGTTTCATCATGTATACTGAACTGCATGGCGCTGGCGTTTCTGTACTGCCACCGCCTTTTCAAATCAGCGAGGGGGAAACTTCCGTGCATTTTCAGGATATGCCGTATGCGCGTGTTACCTATGAGGAACTCGAAGGCCGGTATCAGGAACTGATCCGGGATTTCCGGGCGGCGGACGACGCAGCGGCCTGTTTGGAGGTGCTCCGCCGCCGTTCGCAGCTCCGGGCGGACATGACCCCGATCGACCTGTGCTATATCCGCCATGATATGAACGTCAACGACCCGTTCTACGCGGCGGAGCAGGCCTATTACGATGAGATCGGCCCCCGCCTGTCCGACCTGTCCAGTCAGCTGGACAGGCTGATCGTCACCTCTCCCTACCGGGCGGACATGGAAGCCGCGGTGGGGAGTCTGGCCATGACCATGATGGAGGAGGGCCTGCGGAGCTTTGACAGCCGCCTCATTCCTCTGGCCCAGGAGGAAAATGAACTCCGGAGCCGGCACAATCTGCTCATCTCCAACGCCTCCGTTCTTTGGGAAGGGAAGCAGGTCAAGCGCACTCTGATGACCCCGCTGGCCCAGTCCTCGGACCGGGAAACCCGGAAACGGGCGGCTTTGGCGGCATCCGATTCCTGGGAGGCCCAGCGGGACGAGTTGGAGACGCTGTACGCCCGCCTGGTGGACAACCGCCGCCGTCAGGCGGAGATCCTGGGCTTTGACAGCTACACCGATCTGAGCTACCACCTGATGTGCCGCATCGGCTACGGGCCCGGGGAGGTCAGCCGCTTCCGAGAGCAGGTGAAGCGGCACCTGGTTCCCCTGTTGGCCGAACTGGAGGAAAAGCGGCGGGTACGCCTGGGCCTGGAACACCTGCATTTTTACGACAAAGGGGTCTGCTTCCCCAACGGGAACCCCGTGCCGCAGGGCGATACCGCGGCCTGTCTGGCGGCGACCCGGGAGATGTACACCCGCCTGTCGCCGGAGACGGCGGAGTTCATCGCCTTTCTGCTGGACAACGGCCTTTATGACGTGGAGGTCCGGGACGGCAAGCGCAGCGGCGGATACATGATGCCCCTGGAAAAATACCGCGCGCCGTTCATCTTTGCCAACTTCGACGGTACCAGCGAAAACGCCTACATCATGTGCCATGAAGGCGGCCACGCCTTCCAGGCGTATCTCAAGCGGGACGAACCGGTCCGGGAGCGGTGCGGGTATACCTCGGAGGCCGCCGAGACCCATTCCATGTCCATGGAGTTTTTCACCTGGCCTTATATGGAGCTGTTCTTCGGCGACCGGGCGGAGGACTACCGCCGGATGCACCTGGAAAACGCCCTGTTCCTGATCGCCCGGAAGTGCCTTCAGGACGAGTTTGAACAGCTGGTCTACGACCAGCCGGATCTGCCGCCCCAGGCGCGCAACCGGCTGTGGCGGCGGCTGGAACAGGAGTATTTCCCCTTTTATGATTACTCCGGGAATCCCAATCTGGAGCAGGGCTGTGGCTGGCAGCGCATCATCCACATCTTCCAATGGCCGTTTTACGCCATCGACTACGCCCTGGCCCAGGTGTGCGCGCTGCAGTACTGCCGCTGGATGGAGGAGGATTTCCCCGCCGCCTGGCAGAGCTACCTGGAGTTCTGCCGCCGGACGGGCAGCCTGAACTTCCCGGAGCTGGTGCGGGAAGCGGGGCTGCAGGACCCCTTCGCGGAGGAGACCCTGTCCACGCTGGTAAACTGGCTGCGGCGCAGAGCTTGAACTCTGCGCCGCAGTCCCTGGTACAGCAGAATTTTTAATTGACTTTTTATTTTTAAGGGTATAGAATAAATTTTGTATAAATATAAAACACATTCATTGTGTTCGGGCCGGGAGACAGCCGCCCCCAAGGCTGGCCGCGGGTTTTAACGGCTGTCTGCTTGCTGAATTCCTGGCAAGAGTTGAATTACATGGTGCATTGGCGCGCAGTTCAGGCAGACTGCGCTTTTTTCGTACTATGAGAAATGAGTGGGAAGCATGGCAAAATACTTAATCAAACGAATTCTGTACGG
>JBJDYV010000073.1:0-1808 GCA_051867655.1 Oscillospiraceae bacterium | reverse complement strand
CCCATCTGCATGCCGGTGAGCTGATCGTAAAGCGTTTGCAGCACAGGCCCCATTTTCTCCATTCCGCTGGCAAAACAGATTTCTTTGCCGTGGTCAACGATTTTGCCCACCGGAGAAACGACGGCTGCGGTACCGCACAGACCAGCCTCGGCGAAATCAGGCAGTTCCGCCAGTGCCACAGGGCGTTCCGTGACAGTCATACCCAGCACATCCCGGGCAACCTGAATCAGAGAGCGGCGGGTAATGGAGGGCAGGATGGAACCGGATTTGGGAATCACCAGCTCGCCGCTTCTGGATACGAAAACGAAATTTGCGCCGCCGGTTTCTTCCACAAAACTGCGGGTAACGGAATCCGGGAACAGGTTTTCATCATAGCCTTTTTCATGGGCATCCACGTAGGCGTGGATGCTCATGGCATAGTTGAGACCGGCCTTGACATGACCGGTTCCGTGGGCAGCAGCCCGGTCAAAGTCGCTGACACAGAGGGTCAGAGGCTTTGCGCCGCCCTTGAAATAAGGGCCTACAGGTGTGCAGAACAGGCGGAACTGGAATTCACTGGCGGGTTTGACGCCGATGACGGGGTTGGTGCCAAACAGGTAAGGACGCAGATAGAGCGTAGCTCCTGTACCGTAGGGAGGCACCCAGGCCGCATTGGCGCGCACCACCTGATCAACTGCTTCCAGAAAGAGTTCTTCGGGCGGGGCGGGCATCCGCATATACCGTGCGGAATCCGCCATCCGTTTGGCGTTCTGATCGGGCCGGAAGGTCACGATATGACCATCCGCTGTGGTGTAGGCTTTCAGTCCTTCAAAGACCTGCTGGCAGTATTGCAGAATGCTGGAGCACTCATTCAGCAAAATGTCTGCATCCTGAGTCAGAGATCCCTGATCCCACTGCCCGTTTGTGAAGTTTGCCACAAAGCGGTAATCCGTTTTGTGATATTGAAAGCCAATATTCTCCCAATCCAAATTTTTCTTTTCCATGGGTAACCTTCCTTTCCGATCATTCTCTGGGTCCGCAGACAAACCGGTGTTTTACGCTTCCGCCGCGGCCTCAATCTCGCACAGGGCGTTCTTGGGCAGCGTCTTTACGGCAACGCAGGAACGTGCCGGATTGGATGTGAAATACTTGGCATACACTGCGTTAAAGGCGGCAAAGTCGTTCATATCCGCCAGGAAGCAGGTGGTCTTGAACACCTTATCCGCATTGCTGCCGGCGGCTTCCAGAATGGCAATCACATTCTTGCAGCTCTGCTCTGCCTGGGCGGAGATACCTTCGGGCATCTCACCGGTGGCAGGATCGACAGGGAGCTGACCGGAGGTGTAAACGGAATTGCCGACAACAAAACCCTGAGAGTAGGGGCCGATGGCACCGGGGGCATTCTTGGTTTCGATCTTCTTCATAATAGATATCTCCTTTATTTTATAATTTGGAATCGTTTGTAGGTTAACCTTTTCTTTTGGCAAGCTGCGTTACAATATTTTGCACTGCCTGCTTTACCAGCATGGGATCGGTGGCAAGGTTCAGCCGGACAAAGCCCTTGAAGTGCTCTCCAAACTGCTCCCCGTAGTCCACTGCAAGTTTGCAGTCCTTCAGGATGAAATCATGCACATCCTCCACAGCCATACACCGGCGCAGATCAATGAGTGCAAGATAAGTTCCCTCCAGAGGTGTTACGATGACATCGGGTGCTCTCTTTTGAAGCTCCCTTGTCAGGTAGGAGTAGTTCTCCTCAATTACCTGAATCAGACATTCCAGCCACTGCGCTCCATGGGTGTAACCTGCCAGCGTTGCGGTCAACCCCATGA
>JBJDYV010000072.1:0-1820 GCA_051867655.1 Oscillospiraceae bacterium | reverse complement strand
TCGCTCTCGGCGAAGGGCAGCAGGATGCCGTCCGGCTGCGCCAGGGACCACGCCTCCCGAAGGGCCTGCCGCGCGGCCTGTTCCTTTCTGAGATGCATCAGCGCCACGGCGTTTTGCAGGTGGGCATAGATGCTGCACAGGACGAACCGGGCATCGGCGCTGGCCCGGAGCAGCCGGGGCGTCCGGGCCGCAACCTGCGCCCACTGGCTCTGCGCCAGCAGCACGCGGCCCACGATCACCTGAAAGACCGGCTCGATCAGCGGGAACACCTGTGTCATGCTGGCGCCCTCCGCCGTCAGCCACGCGGGCAGCTGCTCCGTCTGCCCCAGCAGGGCGCTCAGCCATCCCCGGCCCAGCTCCAGGGTGGTCAGCAAACGGTACTGATGGGCGCGGCGCAGGGTGTCCGCCGCACGATCCAGCATGGGAAAGCCGTTCCGGGGCGGCTGGTCATACAGCGCCAGCCGGGCGGAGAGAAAGGCAGCGGCGGTATAAATGCTGTATTCTCCCGCCTCCAGCGCCTGCTCCTCCGCCTGGCGGCAGAGAATGTCGGCGTCGGTCAGGTTCCCCCGTACAAATTCCGTTTCGGCCTGCATGATGGTGGCCGCGCCGCTGCCATGTCCGCAGGCAACGCGGCTGTAAATGGGCATGCATTCCCGCATCTCATCGTTCTCCCGGTCAAGGCTGCCGCTCTTGCTGTGATAGAGCATCAGAACGGAGGGCGAGCCCTGGGTCCACGGGTTGCGGTCCGCGGGGATCAGGGCGCGGATCTGCCGGTGATAGGCGCTCATGGCGGAGATGTCGTTGAAGCACAGGAAGGACAGGCGCAGCAGAGCCTCTCCCTCCAGCTGGTCCCGCTCCTGCTGGGAAAGGTGGGTGCAAAGCGCCATGCTGCGCTGAAACAGGGCGTGATACCGCCGCATCTCCGGGATGTCCCGGCCGTAAAAGAGCAGCAGCATGAATACCAGCAGCGCCCGCGGATGGCGCAGCTGACATTCCTCCGGGCAATTTGCCATCCAGCGGCGCATCAGCGGCAGCCGCTCGGGGCCGAAGCTCAGGCCCCGGTCCTGTCCCACCGTCCGCAGGAGGTCGTCCCAGCTGCCGGCCTTTTCATAGCTCTCCGCGGCAAGGCAGCATTCTCCCATCTTCTCATACCACTGTCCCAGGCGGAGCAGGGTGGCGTTCTGTTCCGGTTCCGGCAGCTGCAGGAATTTCTTCCGGGCGCAGGAGCGCAGCATATTGTGATAGCGGTACACACCGTCGGTACAGGTGATAAAGGCGTTTTGTTCCGTCAGCTGGCTCAGCAGCGCCGCCGTGTCATCCTCCGGCCACAGGAACTCCGCTTCTTCCAGCGTGAAATCGTCCGGCACACTCAGCCGCACCAGAAATTCCCGTTGGCGGGCCTCCAGGGGGCGGAACAGCACCTCGTCGATGAGCGGATAGATATTGGCGGTGCTTTCCGGCCATTTGCCGGTCTGCGCATAGGACCGCAGCTTCAGATAGACCATGGAGAACCAGCCCTCGGTACTGCTGGCCAGCATCTTCACATCCCGGATGTTCAGAAACTGGCCGCTCCGGCGCGCGTATTCCCGGATGTCCGCTTCGCCCAGCCGCAGATCGTCCACATTCAGTTCCCACAGGCGGGGACCCAGCTTCATCTGTGCCGCCCGTTCAAAGATGACGTTGCGGGAGAGCAGAATGATGTGGGTCCGCTCCGGCAGGTGGTCGCTCAAAAACAGGATCAGGGATGTAAACGCGGGATTCGGCAGAAAGTGCAGGTCATCAATGATGTAAAAAATATCGTGGGATTTCCCGGCCAGAGC
>JBJDYV010000071.1:0-8563 GCA_051867655.1 Oscillospiraceae bacterium | reverse complement strand
TACTGCCGGGAGCGCAGCTTGATCTCCTCCGCCGCCTCTTCGGGGGAGCGGCCCTCCTCCAGGGCGGCGGCCAGCTCCTTGTAGCCGATGGCCTGCATGGCGGTGCAGGCGGGAGAAACGCCCCGGGAGAGCAGGGCGCGCACTTCCTCCACCAGTCCGGCGGCCATCATTTCGTCCACCCGGCGGTCGATGCGCTCCCACATATCCTCCCGACGCTGGAAAGCCAGCCCGATGGACACCGCCTCGTACCGGGGAGGCTGGGTGCGGCTCTCGGCGTCGTGGGCGGTGATGGTCTTCCCGGTCTCGTACCAAACCTCCAGGGCCCGGATGATGCGCTTTTCGTCGGCGGGGTGCAGTTTGTCCGCCCGGTCGGGGTCGATGCGCCGCAGCTCCTCGTACAATTGGGGCAATTCCCCCCGGGCGGCCCGGCGCTGTAAGGCGTCCCGGTACTTTCCGGAAAAGGCGGCGAAGGTGCGCCCGGCCAGCAGGGCGTCCCGGTACAGTCCGGTCCCCCCGGCGATAACGGGCAGCTTTCCCCGCGCCAGAATGTCGTCCACGCAGGCGGACGCCTGCTCCACATAGCGGGCCGCGGAGTAGTTTTCCTCCGGGTCGGCCACGTCCAGCATGTGGTGGGGCACGCCGCCCATCTCCTCCGGGGTGGGCTTGGCGGTGCCGATGTCCATACGCCGGTAAATCTGCATGGAGTCACAGGAGACCACCTCGCCGTGAAAACGGCGGGCCAGCTCCACCGCCAGGCGGGTCTTGCCCGACGCGGTGGGGCCCACGATGGTAAGAACTTTGGCCGGCATAGGAACCTCCTGAAGGGGATAGATATGAATATTATAGGCTAAAAACTCCGCCGGAGCAAGTACCGGAACGGGTATGTCACCGAAAATGTTGACGTGCAAAAGAAAAAATGGGGTTTGCTTTCGCCGGTGATATGTGATATCATAAGGCAACTTTCTAATACAAAAAATGATGAGACCGCATTTTTAAAATGGAAAAGAGGGATCCTATGGAGGAACTGCGGGAACTGAAGGAGCGCATGAAAGAGGAACGCCCCGCCCCCTGGGCGGCCCTGCCCGATCTGGCGCTCTACATGGATCAGCTCATCTCGTATATGCCCCGGCAGCTGATCCGGTTTGAAGAAAGCGAAAACCTGACCTCTGCCATGGTCAACAACTACATCAAGGATGGGCTGCTCCCCCGGGCGGAGGGAAAGCGGTACGGACCGACCCACCTGGCCTACCTGACCGCCATCTGCGCCCTGAAGCAGGTTTTGTCGGTCAAGGAGATGAAAACGCTCATCCGGAACGGGGCCGAGGGGCGGGACCCGGAGCGCCTTTACAGCTACTTCTGTCAGGAGCTGGACCGCGCCCTGAACGAGACCGCCGACGGCCTGGAGGCGGAGACGGAGCAGGAGGATCTGGCACGTCTGGCTTTGGGGCTGGCCCTGCGCAGCTATGCCAACAAGCTGGCCTGTGAGCGGATCCTGAGCCTGCTGCAGGTCCAGGAGGAAGCTGTGGACGAGAAAAAGCAGAGCAAGAATAAAAGCAAGAGCGACTAAAGGAGGTATGGATCATGAACCGATTTGCGATCATTACCGATTCCTCAGCCGACCTGACCGAGCAGATGGTGAAGGAGCTGGACGTCACCGTTGTACCCCTGCGCTACACCATGCAGGGGGAGGAGCGGCCCAATTGGCCCGACCACCGGGAGATGGACCCTCACGTCTTCTACAACCTGCTGCGCCAGGGCGTCAGCGCGACCACCACGGCGCTGAACACCCACGACTACCTTGAGGTCATGACCCCCTTTCTGGACGCCGGGCAGGACGTGCTGGTGCTGGCCTTTTCCTCCGGCCTGTCCACCACCTACCAGTCTTCCGTCATCGCGGTGGAGGAGCTGCGGGAGAAGTACCCCGACCGGAAGATCTATACCGTGGATACCCTGGCCGCCTCTCTGGGGCAGGGCCTGCTGGTGTGGTACGCCGCCGGCCTGCGCGCCGAAGGCAAGTCCATCGAGAAGGTCCGGGACTGGGTGGAGGAGAACAAGCTCCACCTCTGCCATTGGTTCACCGTGGACGACCTGAACCATCTCAAGCGCGGCGGCCGCGTCTCCGCCGCCACCGCCCTGGTGGGCACCATGCTGTCCATTAAGCCGGTGCTCCACGTGGACGACGAGGGACATCTGATCAGCATGTCCAAGGCCCGGGGCCGCGCCGCCTCCTTGAAGGCCCTGGTGGACAAGATGGAGGAGACCGCCATCGATCCCGGCAGTCAGACCGTTTTCATCAGCCACGGCGACTGCGAGGACGAGGCGCGGAAGGTGGCCGACATGGTCAAAGAGCGCTTCGGCGTTCAGACCGTGGTCATCAACTACGTGGGCCCCGTCATCGGAGCCCACTCCGGACCGGGCACCATGGCCCTGTTCTTCTTGGGGAGGGAACGCTGATGGAACTGACATGGCTGGAGATCACGATCAATACCACCGGAGAGGATCTGGAGACCCTGGCGGCGCGCCTGACCGCCAACGGCGTGGTGGGCCTGGTGATCGAGGATGAAGCGGATTTCAAGCAGTTTTTGGAGAACAACCGCCAGTACTGGGACTATGTGGACGACGAGTTGCTCAAGCGCATGGAAGGGGCCGCCCGGGTGAAGTTCTACGTTACGGACGACGAGGACGGCCACCAGCAGCTGCGGCAGTTCACCGCCGGGCTGGAGGGGTACGAGATCCTCTCCGTGCCCCTGCAGGAGAACGACTGGGCCACCAGCTGGCAGAAGTATTATAAGCCCCTGGCTGTGGGGGAAAAGATTTACGTAGTCCCCGAGTGGGAGAAGGACAGTCCGCTGCCCGAAGGCAAGACGCCGGTCTGGCTGAATCCCGGCCTGACCTTCGGCACGGGCAGCCACGCTTCCACCCAGCTCTGTCTGGAGGCTCTGGAGCAGGCCGTGCATCCCGGGGACCGGGTGCTGGACCTGGGCTGCGGCAGCGGGATCCTGTCCATCGCCGCCCTCTGCTTGGGCGCGAGCTTCGCCGCCGCGGTGGATATCGACCCCAAGGCGGTGGACGTGGCCTATGAGAACGCCGCCCTGAACGGCATCGGCAAGGACCGCTACGACGTGCGGGCGGGCAATGTGCTCTCGGATAAGGGCCTGGTGGCTGAGTTGATGGAGCACAAGTACCAGGTGGTGCTGGCCAACATTGTGGCCGATGTGATCATCCCCCTGTCCGCCTTCGCCGGGGACTTTATGGAGCCGGGCGGGACGTTCATCTGTTCCGGCATCATCGACACCCGCTCCGATGAGGTGCGCGCCGCCCTGGAGAAAAACGGCTTTACCGTGGTGGAGAAAAAAGAAAAGACCGGCTGGTGTGCGTTCGTGTGCCGGCGCTGATATAAAATGGAGCAGGGACCGCTTTCCGCTGGGGAGGGCGGTCCCTGTTTTTGCGTATCAAGCGAGTCCGGGCCTTTTCATGCACTTTTCAGCAAGAGATTGACGGCACCAAAGAAAGAATGATATAATACTTTATTACAGATATAGAAAAGGCGGGATGGCGGAATGAAGGTTTTGGTCATTGACAGGCAAGCGATCAAGAAAAACATCTCTGTACTCAAGAAGCGGGCGCAGAAGTCCGCCATCTACGCCGTCCTCACCGGCGACGCCCACGGAGTAGGCCTGGTGGAGATGGCCAAGCTGCTGCGGGACGAGGGCATCGTGCGCTATGCCGTGTCCGAGGCGGCGGATGCCGCCGCCCTGCGCAAGGCGGGCCTGGTGGAGGAGGAGATCCTGATGCTCCGGGCCACCACCGACCGGGAGGAGCTGGAAAAGCTGCTGGACCTGAACGTGGTGTGTACCATCGGCTCCGCCGACACCGGTATGGCTCTGAACGGCGTGGCGGAAAAGCGCTCCACCGTGGTGGAGGCCCACATCCAGGTGGACACGGGCATGGGCTTCGGCGGCTTTTTGACCGACGAGATCGACAAGATCCTGTCGGTCTACCGCAATCTGTCCAATGTGGCCGTGTCCGGCATGTACACCCAGATCCACACCACCGGGACCAAGGAGCGGGACGTGGCCGAGCAGCTGGACGAGTTCAACCAGACCGTAAAGGCGATCCAAGCCGCCGGGTTTGAGACCGGCGTGGTCCACGCAGCCGGGTCCTACGCCCTGATGCGCTACGACTTTGCCCGCATGGACGCCGTGCGGGTGGGCACAGCCCTGCTGGGCCGCTGCCGCCGCATCAAGGGCGACGGCCTGCAGAAGGTGGGCTGGGGTGAAGCGGCCATCGACGATATCCACTGGCTGCCCAAGGGCCACACCGTGGGCAACGAGACCATGGTGCGCCTGAGACGCCCCACCCGGGTGGCGGTGCTCCCCGTGGGCTATCAGAACGGCTTCGGCGTGGAACGTCAGCGGGAGGACGGCTTCTGGGCTTCCTGGCGCCGCTGGCGCTCCGCCGCCCACCGCACGGTGCGCATCGACGGACAGAAGGTCAAAGTCATCGGCCACATCGGAGCCATGGAGACCGTGCTGGACGTGACCGACGTGCGCTGCTCCGCCGGCGATATCGCCCAGTTTGAGCTGGACCCCCTGTTCGCCAAGGGGATCGTCCGGGAGTACCGCTGATGCGGGCGGTGGTAACGCGTGTGGCCAACGCGCGGGTAGAAATTGACGGCAAGGTCAACGGGGCCATTGACCGGGGTTTTCTGGTCCTGCTGGGCGTCGGCCCGCGGGACGACGAAAAAATAGCTCAAAAGCTGGCCGAGAAAATCTGCAATCTGCGGGTATTTGAGGACGAAAACGGGAAAATGAATCTGGACCTCGCCACTGTGGGCGGAAGCCTGCTGGTGGTCAGCCAGTTTACTCTGTATGCCGATACCTCCAGCCGCCGTCCGGGCTTTACCGGCGCGGCCAAGCCCGACCAGGCCATCCCGCTGTATGAGAAATTCATGGACTGCTGCCGCGCCCGGGGCTTCCGGGTGGAACACGGGGAATTCGGCGCGGATATGCAGGTCTATTCCCAGAGCGACGGCCCGGTGACGATCCTCTTTGACCTGGAGGGATGACCTTGCTTTCATGGTCCGCGCCGAGTGGCGCGTACAAAGCTTTTGCGGGGCAAAAGCTTTGCCGCAGGCGGAATTCACTTCCGCCGAGGATGTAAAATCACGGGGCCCCCGCGGAATGGAACATTCCGTGGGGTCTATTCCCAGAACGACGGCCCGGTGACGATCCTATTCGACATCGACAATTGAGGTGTGAAAATGACCATTCAAGTGCTTCAGGTCCCCCCCATCGGGACCAACTGTTATCTGCTGAAGGATGACGCGACCGGTAAGGGCGCCATCATTGACCCGGGCGGAGCCGGGGCGTCCATCCGCTCTGCCGTGGCCCAGATGGAGATGACCCCCGCGGCCATCCTGCTGACCCACGGCCACTACGACCATACCGGCGCCGTGCCCGATCTGCTCAGGGAGTATCCGGGCCTGCCTGTGTACCTCCACCCCCTGGACGCCGCCATGATGAAAGAGGTCGATTCCCTGGTCCCCGATATCGGCCCGACTGTGGCCTACGGCGAGGGAGATCAGGTGCCGGTGGGCAATCTGACCGTTCAGGTGTACCACGCCCCCGGCCACACCCCCGGCAGCGTGACCCTGAAGGTGGGCAGCGTGCTCTTTACGGGTGACACCCTGTTCCGGGGTTCCTGCGGGCGCACCGACCTGGCCGGCGGCTCCCCCGATACCATGGCGGCTTCGCTGCGGCGCCTGGCGAACCTGGAGGGTGATTTCCAGGTCTTGCCCGGCCATGAGGGGAGCTCCACGCTGGAAGAGGAGCGCAGGAGCAACTACTGGGTTCTGTACGCGCTGAGACAATGACGGTTGAATTAAAAGGCCGCGACTACAAATACGCGGTCGAGCAAATGCTGCTGCCGCCCCACGGAATGTTCCATTCCGCGGAGGCCCCGGAGGATTTCAAGTATCGCGGGCCAGAAGTGAATTCCGTCCCGCTCCGCGCCACTTGGCGCGGTAGGGTCAGCAGCCTGGAAGGTGGTGCGTGCGGGTGACAGTTACCTTAAAGGGCCACGACTACAAATACGCCGTGGAGCAAATGCTGCTGACCCTGTTTCCCGACGAGCGGCCCACCTACGGGACGGAGGAGGAAAACCGGGTCACGGTCTCCCTGCGCCGGGGCGATACCTGGCTGACCGCTACAGCCGTTCTGTACTGGAAAGGCCGCCTGACCCGCCACTCCTGCCGAGCCCGGGTGACCGAGCTGACCGGCGACGAGCTGTCCGACGGCCGGGTGGGCCAGCGCATTGTCAAGCTGGCCTTTTACCGCGCGGGTGTGGAGGCGCTGGGCAAAGAGCCGCCCTGGGGCGCCATGACCGGCGTGCGCCCGGTGAAGATCCCCACCAAGGACCTGCTGGCCGGGGCCACCCCCGCGCAGGCTGCCGACCGCCTGCGCAGGGTGTACCGGGTCTCTCCCCTGCGCGCCGACCTGGCCGTGGCCTGCGCCCAGGCCAGCGTGATGGTGAAAAACAGCCTGCGCCCGGAGGAGATCTCCCTGTATGTGGGCATCCCCTTCTGTCCCACCCGCTGCGCTTACTGCTCGTTTATTTCCGCCGACGTGAAGCACGCCCTGAAGCTGATGGACCCCTATGTGGACGCCCTGGTGCGGGAGATCACCGCCGCAGGCACCGCCCTGAAGCGGGAGGGGCTTTCCGTCAAGTCGGTCTATTTCGGTGGCGGCACGCCCACCACCCTCAGCGCCGACCAACTGGAGCGGGTGCTCTCCGCGCTGGAGGAGCATGTTGACCTGTCTCACAGCGCAGAGTATACTGTGGAGGCGGGTCGTCCCGACACCATTACCCGGGAAAAGCTGGAGGTGCTGGCCCGGCACGGCGTGGACCGCGTCTCGGTCAACCCTCAGACCATGGAGGACACCGTTCTGCGGGCCATGGGCCGTGCCCATACCGCCCAACAGATCGGGGAGGCCTATGCGTTGGTGCGGGAATCGGGCGCTTTTCTGGTGAACATGGACCTGATCGCCGGGCTGCCCGCCGACACCCCTGAGGGGTTCCGCCGGACGCTGGACAAGGTGCTGGCGCTCTCGCCGGAAAATATCACCGTCCACACCCTGGCCCTGAAGCGGGGCTCTACCCTGACCACGGGCGGCTTTGCCGCCCCTCTGCCCGGCGCGGAACAGGTGGCTGAGATGCTGGATTACGCCTGGTGCCGTCTGGCCCGGGCGGGGTATGAGCCGTACTATCTCTACCGCCAGAAATTCATGTCCGGCTCCTTTGAGAACGTGGGCTGGTGCGCCCCGGGCTGCGAAAGTGTGTACAACATCTGCATGATGGAGGAATTACAATCCATCCTGTCCCTGGGGGCGGGCGGCGTGACTAAGCTGGTGGACACGCAGGCGGGGCGCATTGAGCGCCGGGCCAACCCGAAATACCCCCAGGACTATCTGGAACGGATCGACCAAATCTGCCGGGAAAAGGAGGAACTGCCATGGCCTATCAGCTGCAGGAGATCAACCGGCGCATCCGGGAAGACGTGACCGGCTTTCTGGAGGAGTGCGACGGAGAATACGGCCTGAAGGTGGCCCGCGCCGCCGACCGCATCATCCAAAACATGAAGAAAAGCCCGGTGGTGCTCCTGTCCGGCCCTTCCGGCTCCGGGAAGACCACCACCGCCCAAAAGGTGGAGGAGGAGCTGGAACGCCGGGGCGTCAATTCGCATACCATCTCCATGGACAACTACTTCAAGACCCTGGACCATCGCACAGCGCCCCGGACGGAGGAGGGCGATATTGACTACGAATCCCCCAAGCTGCTGGACATGGACCTGCTGGATGAGCATTTTACCGCTCTGGCCAAAGGCGAGGAGATTCTGATCCCCAAATTCGCCTTTGCCCGCCAGATGCGGGACACCGCCGTCACCCCCCTGCGCCTGGGCAAGGATGAAGTGGCCATTTTTGAAGGTATCCACGCCCTGAATGACGACATCGCCGGCCGCCACCCGGAGGCCACCTGTATGTATATCTCCGCCCGCAGCAATGTGTGCGACGGGGACGTGCTGCGCTTCAAGGGCACCTGGATGCGCCTGACCCGCCGGGCAGTCCGGGACTACAACTTCCGCGGTACCGGCGTGGAGGCCACCATGGCCATGTGGGCCAACGTGCGCCGGGGAGAAAAGCTGTACATCTCGCCCTTTAAAGGACGGGCGGATGTGATTATCGACTCCTCCCTGCCCTATGAGGTGTCGGTGATGAAGAATTACGCCAAACCTCTGCTGGAGGCCGTCCCGGCGGGAAACGAGCGGCATCAGGAGCTGCTCGACCTGATCGAAGGCTTCCGGTGGTTTGAAGAGATCGACCCCGCCCTGGTGGCACCCGACTCCCTGATCCGGGAGTTCATCGGCGGCGGGAGCTATCACTATTAATTTGTGAATTATAAGTAGGAAGGAAGTTAAAATCAATGAGCGAATGTACCCACGACTGCGGTTCCTGCAGCGCAAGCTGCGGCGAGCGGCAGGAACAGCCGGATCTGCGCGTTCCGG
>JBJDYV010000070.1:0-38062 GCA_051867655.1 Oscillospiraceae bacterium | reverse complement strand
AAATTCCCTTTTTCTGACAAGGTTTGCCATATGTTGGATGTTAGGCCTGTATAACACCTCTGACAGCCTTTAAAAGGTAACAAAAACGTCCCGATTTCCAAGAAATCGGGACGTTTTAAGGAGAAAATGTTAAATTGGTAGACGTTTGGTAGCCAGGAAAAAGCTGGCAGTTCCCAACCCCTTGCGCCCCAAGCGTTTGCGGCGACTTTTTGGTAGACATCTGGTAGACAAAAGCCCCCGGTTTCAATGAAACCGGGGGCTTTTGCAAAACAGTTTATCAGTCTTTCAGGCTCTGCGCCCAGGCGGCGTACTTCTCCACCTTGGCGTCGCAGGCGGCTTTGTCCGCGCCCTGAGCCAGTATGTACACCTTCACCTTCGGCTCGGTGCCCGACGGGCGCACCAGAATGGTGGTGCCGTCCGCCAACTCGTAGCGCAGCACATTGGAGCCCGCCAGCTCCATGGGAGTCGTCTCGCCCGTGCGCAGGTCGATTTGACTCCCGTCGGTATAATCCTTGCGGATGATTACACTTTCGCCGGCGATTTCGGTCAGCGGAGCGGCCCGCAGGCCGTCCATGAGAGCCTTCATCTTCGCCATGCCCTCCAGGCCGGGCATGACCAGGTTCAGGGTGCGCTCGCCGTGCCAGCCGTACTTTTCAAACAGGGCCTGCAGCGCGTCGTACAGCGTCATGCCCTGGTCCGCATACCACGCGGCCATCTCGGTCAGAAGCAGGGAGGCGGTGACGGCGTCCTTGTCCCGGACGTAGTCGCCCAGCATGTAGCCGTAGGACTCCTCGTAGGAGAAGATGACCTTCCCTTCGCCCGCCTCCTCCAGCTGGTTCTTCTTCTCGGCCATGAACTTGAAGCCGGTGAAGGTGTCGTAGCACGTCACGCCGTTTTGCTCGGCCACCTTGCGGGCCATCTCGGTGGTGACGATGGTCTTCAGAGCCACGGGGTGCTCCGGCATGGTGCCCGCCCGCTTTTTCGCGCCGATCAGGTAGTCCAGCAGCAGCACGCCGGTCTGGTTGCCCGAGATGGTGACGTACTCCCCGTCCCCCCGGCGGACCATGATGCCCACCCGGTCGGCGTCCGGGTCGGAGCCCAGGATGAAGTCGGCCCCCACCTGCTCCGCCAGCAGCACCGCCAGGGCGAAGCCCTCCGGGTTCTCCGGGTTGGGGGAGACCACCGTGGGGAAATTTCCGTCGATGACCATTTGCTCGGGCACGCACACCACGTGCTTCATCCCCAGGCGGCGCAGAGCCTCCGGGATCAGCTTGTAACCGGTGCCGTGGAAGGGGGTGTAGACCATTTTAAAGGTGTCGGCCACCTTGGCCACCACGTCCCGGTCGTTGGCCTGGGCCATGACGTTGGACAGGAAGGCCTCGTCGGTCTCCGCGCCCATCAGGGTGATCAGCCCCGCGGCCACGGCTTCGTCGTAGTCCATGGTCTTCACATCGTTGAACAAATCAAGCTCGGCCATTTTCGCGGCCACCTGGGCGGCGTGCTTGGGCGGCAGCTGGGCGCCGTCCGCCCAGTAGACCTTGTAGCCGTTGTACTCCTTGGGGTTGTGGCTGGCGGTGACGTTGATGCCCGCGATGCAGCCGTACTCCCGCACGGCGAAGGACAGCTCCGGGGTGGGGCGCATGCCCTCAAACAGCCGGGCGGGGATGCCGTTGGCCGCCATGACGCAGGCGGCGGCTTGGGCGAACTCGTCGGAGTGGTTGCGGCAGTCGAAGCACACCGCCACGCCCCGCTTTGCCGCCTCGGGGCCCTCCTCCAGGATGACCTGGGCGAAGGCCTGGGTGGCGTGGCGGACCACATACAGGTTCATGCGGTTGATGCCCATGCCCATGGTGCCCCGCAGGCCGGCGGTGCCGAATTCCAGGGGGCCGAAGAAGCGGGATTCGATCTCCTTGTCGTCCCCGGCGATGGCGGCAAGCTCGGCGTGCTCCTCCGGGGTCAGAACGGGACTGTTCAGCCAGGTTTCGTAAACTTCCTTGTAGCTCATACAACGGCCTCCTGTTTGATTGATGTGCGGGCGGCTGATCGCCGCCCCATAGCGGGCGGATATGGAATCCGCCCCTACGGGGGTTCGGGCGGATATGGAATCCGCCCCTACGGGGGTTCGGGCGGATATGGAATCCGCCCCTGCGGGGGGAACGGGCGGATATGGAATCCGCCCCTACTTGTGATAATTCGACCCTTCGTTGATCTTGAAAGCGCGGTAGATCTGCTCCAGCACCATGACCCGGGCCAGATGGTGGGGGAAGGTCATGGGGGACATGGATAAGCGCAGGGCGGCGCGCTCCTTCACCTTGGGGTGCATCCCGTAGGAGCCGCCGATCAGGAACACGAACTGGGAATTGCCTTGCACCGCCCACTTGTCCAGCCGCGCGGCCAGCTCCTCGCTGGACAGGGCCTGCCCCTCCACACAGAGGGCTATGATAACACTTCCGGCGGGGATTTTCCCGAGAATCCGGTCGCCTTCCTTCTCCAGGGCGGCGTCGATCTGGGCCTGGGAGGGCTTGTCGGGCAGGCGCTCCTCCGGCAGCTCCAGAAGGGACAGCTTACAATATGCGCCCAGGCGCTTGGTATATTCGGCGCAGGCGTCGGCGTAAAACTTTTCTTTCAGCTTGCCCACGCAAATGACGCGGATGTCCGTCATACCACCACGTACCTCCGTCCCGTCTCGCTGCGGGGAGCCACCTCCACGGTGACGTCCGCGTCCAGATTAGCGCGCACCGTCTCCAGGGCCAGGGAGGGGCGGTTGTTCTCCGCGCTCAGGTGGGCCAGCACCACGGTTTTGGCTCCCGAATGCCGGGCCAGGTCCGCGCAGGCGGCGTTGGACAGATGGCCGCGGGTGCCCAGAATGCGCTGCTTTAAGTAGTAGGGATAGGGGCCGTCCATCAGCATGCCGGGGTCGTGGTTGGCCTCGGCCACCAGCAGGTCCGCGCCCCGGACGCACTCCTCCACCACGGGGGTGACCACCCCCAGGTCGGTGACGATGGCGGCCTTGCGCACGCCGTCGGTGAAGGTGTAGCCCACGCTGTCGGCGGCGTCGTGGGAGGTGGCGAAGCTGGCGACGGTCAGGTTCCCCAGGGGGAACGTGTCCCCCGGCGCGAAGGTGTGCAGGACTTCCTCTAAAAAGGCGATGCGGTAGGCCAGCTGGCGGCCGGTCCCGGCGCTGCACCAGACCGGCAGGTGGTACTGCTTGAACAGGGTGGCCAGGCCGCTGATGTGGTCGGAGTGCTCGTGGGTGATGAGAACGGCGGTCAGCTCGCCGGGGGTCAGGCCCAGAGCGGCCAGGGCGTTTTTGACGCGGCGGCAGGAGATGCCCGCGTCCACCAGCAGGTGGGTCGCGCCGTGGGACACCAGAATGCAGTTGCCCGAGCTGCCGGAGGCGAGAGTTGTAATAACCAAAACAAATCAATCCTAAGTATGTATTGTATACATTATAATAGATATGAGCCCCGGATGAAAAGCAAAATTTTTGTTTTTTGCGTAAAAAGAAAACGGGCGGCGGCATGTTGCCGCCGCCCTAAAGTGGTACGGGGACCCCGCCGAAACCCAGCGAAGCGGTTTCGGTGGGGAGACTGCAGCGTAAAGCAAACGTGCCAGCGGCACGTTTGTAGCGTAAGCCGGACAGCTATGCTGGCCGGGTGTCGTGTGGATAGAACTCGTGCGGAAGCGAACGATACGCAGCTTGCGAGGACGTCATCCTACGTTTGCTTTTGCATCTTCATCCGGGGTGACCACCACGCGGATATCGGCTCCCACGCCGGAGAGCTTGCGCACGATGTCCTCGTAGCCGCGCTCGATGTGGTAGATGCGGCCGATCTCGGTGGTGCCCTGGGCGGCCAGGCCGGCGATGACCATGGCCGCGCCCGCCCGCAGGTCGCAGGCCTGGATGGACGCGCCGGTCAAGTGGTCCACGCCCTCGATGATGGCGATCTTGCCGTCCACCTGGATCTGCGCACCCAGGCGGCGGAACTCGCCCACATAGCGGTAGCGGTTGTCCCACACGCCCTCGGTCAGCACGCTGGTGCCCTTCGCCAGGCAGAGCACGGCGGCGATCTGGGGCTGCATATCGGTGGGGAAGCCCGGATAGGGCATGGTTTTCACATTGGTGCGGTGGAGCTCACCGGTGCGGCGGACCAGCACGGAGTCATCAAACTCCTCCACCTCCGCGCCCATCTCCAGCAGCTTGGCGGTGATGCACTCCAGGTGCTTGGGGATGACGTTGGTGATGCGGACCTCGCCGCCGGTGGCGGTGACGGCGGCCATGTAGGTGCCCGCCTCGATCTGGTCGGGGATGATGGAGTAGCTGCCGCCGCCCAGGTGGTCTACACCGCGGATCTTGATCACGTCGGTGCCCGCACCCATAATGTTGGCGCCCATGGAGTTCAGGAAGTTGGCCAGGTCCACGATATGGGGCTCGCGGGCGGCGTTTTCGATGACGGTCATGCCCTCGGCCAGCACGGCGGAGAGCATGATGTTCATGGTGGCGCCCACCGAGACGATATCCAGATAGACCTGCGCGCCCTGCATGCGCTCGTGCTTGCATTTGGCGTGGACATAGCCGCCGCTGACGTCCACGTCAGCGCCCATGGCCACGAAGCCCTTGATGTGCTGGTCGATGGGGCGCACGCCGAAGTCGCAGCCGCCGGGCATGGGCACCTCGGCGCGGCCGAAGCGGCCCAGCAGAGCGCCGATCAGGTAGTAGGAGGCGCGGATGTTCCGGGCGGGAGACTCGGGCACCTGGGCGTTGTGGATGTGGGTGCAGTCGATCTCCACCGTGGTGCGGTTGATCGTGCGCACATTGGCGCCCAGGTCCTGGAGAATGTTCAGGATCAGGGTCACGTCGGAGATCTGGGGAATATTTTCAATGCGGCAAACGCCGTCCACCAGCAGAGCGGCGGGAATGATGGCGACAGCGGCGTTTTTGGCGCCGCTGATCTCGATCTCGCCGTACAGCGGCTTGCCGCCGCGAATCAGATACTTCGTCAAACTTACACCTTCCGTTCAGGCCGGGGAGCACCGGCGCGAAATGCCCCCGTGCCAGCCGCCCGGGGACCGTGTGTTTTCATCTTCATGCACTTTTGCCTCGATATTATACCATCTATAGTATATAAAAGCAAAGAGTTTTTAAACATGCAAGGGAATTTAACAGTTCTGCGTATTTTTGCTTACATTTTAATATAACATAGCCGGGCGGCGAAAATCATCGCAAATTGGTAACAAGATTTGATAAATGCGTGTCATTATATTATAATGTATAGGCCTGGAGGTGTGAGAGACGTGGAGAAGCCCGAACGAAAACCCAACCGGCTGAAAGAATATGATTACAGCCAGCCCGGGGCGTATTTTGTGACTGTTTGTACCAAAAACCGGAGTATGCTGTTCGGACCCGTAGGGGCGGATTCCATATCCGCCCGCATGATCGAGAGAACATTTTTGGAAACGATCGAACAATACCCCAATGTAAACGCACCGGTTTACGTGGTCATGCCAAACCATTTTCATGCGATCCTCACCCTGTCGCGGGCGGATATGGAATCCGCCCCTACGATTTCGCAGGTGATCCAGTCGTTCAAACGGTATTCGACGATCGAATATATTAAATTGGTCAAAGCGGGTGTGTTGCCGCCGTTTCATGGTCAGGTCTGGCAGCGCTCCTTCTACGACCACATCATTCGCAATGATGACGACTACCGGACGATCTGGGAGTACATCGAAAACAACCCGGCGAAATGGAAGGAAGACCGGTTTTACATCGATCCGGTCATGTAGGCATGCGGCTGTCTTCCCATGGCGGACAGACAGGCCCGGTTTGTGCGGCGCTGCATTACATTTCAGGAATGTTTCTGTTTTTTACACTTTTGTTACAAGTCCCTCCGTTCGCTTGACGGGGGGAATTTTTTGCGTTATTATGCCACCGTAGGCAAGGGGAGTTATACTTGACTGACATCCAGTTTCTCCCTAATTCGCCAAAAAAAGTAAGGAGGAAAAAACCCAATGAGAAATCTGAAAAGAGTTCTCGCGCTGGTTATGGCACTGGTCATGGCCCTCAGTTTGATGGTCATGGGCGTCAGCGCCGCCAGCTACACCGACGCCAATCAGATCGATGACGACTATGCGGAAGCCATCGAGATCCTGAGCGGCATGGGTGTGTTCCGCGGCCAGGATAACGGCAGCTTTGCCCCCAAGGCGATCCTGACCCGCGCTGAGGCCGCGACTCTGGTCTATCGTATTCTGACCAGCGACGTGGACGACAAGAAGGTCGACCTGTACGACTATTCTTCCTTTGACGATGTCAAGGAAGGCCAGTGGTGGACCGGCTACATCACCTACGCTGCCAACGGCGGCTACGTGGTGGGCGACGGCAACGGCATGTTCCGTCCCGAGGACCAGGTCACCGGCGTTCAGGTTCTGACCATTATGCTGCGCGCCATCGGCTACGGCCAGAACGGCGAGTATGTGGGCGCTGCCTGGAAGGACAACGTCCTGACCGACGCTCATGAGCTGGGCCTGCTGAAGGGCATCTCCACCAACGATCTGGACAAGGGTGCTTCCCGTGAGCTGGTTGCTCAGCTGCTGTTCAACGCCATCACCACTCCCAAGATGGTCACCTACAGTGCTCTGCTGGGCTACAGAATTGACCGCGACGCTCAGACCCTGGGCCAGAAGAACTTCTACCTGGAGACCACCGACGCTCAGGATGACTGGGGCCGTCCCTCCGTCATCTGGTTCAAGGATGCCAACGGCGACGGCAAGCTCGGCGCCAAGGAGACCAAGTACGCCACCTTCGCTGAGGAGCCCGTTGCCACTCACACCGTGAAGAGCTCTCAGTGTGACATCGCTGTGGACCTGGGCGAGAAGAAGACCTTCACTCTGGACGTCTACACCAACGGCGTTCTGGAGGAGGATGTCAGCTTCAGCGCCACCAAGACCGCCAAGACTCTGGGCGCTCAGGGCACCCTGATCGAGGTCTATGAGGACCGTCTGGTCATCGTCGACACCTATCTGGGCCAGGTCACCAAGGTGACGGACGCCGAGTACGACAAGGCCGGCCACCTGGTGAAGGACCTCTACACCACCCTCAAGGTCTGGGATAACGGCTACGGCAAGGATCCCACCACCAAGATCGAGATCGAGGGCGAAGACGGCTACGCCAAGGACGCCTATGTTCTGGTTTACTACAACGCCGAGAACGAGTACTATGAGATCGTCGCTGAGGCCGAGTCCTTCACCGGCGCTCAGGACATGATCTGGAAGAACGCTTCCAAGCACACCATCGAAGACGAGGATTACATGGACGCCGTCCACTTCTATCTGGATGAGGCCGGCACCGACGACGCCAAGTACACCTGGTTCGTGGATCTGTACGGCAACCTGATCGGCTCCGTTGAGATCGCGGCCACCTACAACTACGCTGTTCTGAAGGACATCATCTGGATCGTGGGCCGTCCCGGCTACGCCGAGGCCACCCTGGTCTACATGGATGGCTCCGAGGAGACCGTTGAGGTCGCCAAGATGGACGGCGACGACAAGTTTGACGACGACTTCTGGTATACCGATGACGCTGTCACCGTGCTGAAGGATTCTGCCAGCGTTATCAACGCCGGCGATGTCTCCTCCGACTCCAAGTACAACACCATGTACCTGGGCTACGCCCTGTACAAGATCGAGTACAACAAGGACGGCTCCGTCAACCTGCACGGCGTGATGGGCGACAACCGCATCCCCGTCGTCTACTATGACGAGGACGCCAACATCGACACCAGCGCCAGCGTCATCCTGGATCTGGACGATCTGGGCAAGGTCTACGTCACCACCAAGACCGAGTTCCTGGTCCGTGAGGGCAACGCCAAGACCGGCTACACCTACGCGGTCTATGACATCGACACCCTGCCCGAGTACGAGGACAACTGCGAGATCTTCTACACCGTCGACAGCAAGGGCATCGCTACCCGCGTCTACATCAAGAACGCCACGGAAGAGGCTGACTTCGGCGAGCACCTGTTTGTCACCACCAGCAGCTACGGCCGTGTCGCCGGCAAGTACGACACCTACAAGATGACCGTTCTGGTTGACGGCGTGGAGCGCACCATCGCCACCAACATCGACAACATTGAGATCCTGGCTGCCAACAAGGGCAAGCTGTTCCATGTTGAGTGGGTCCGCGATTCCTATGCCAGCGGCATCTACGGCTTCGTGGATGAGGTCCGCCTGATCAACGAGGACGAGGATGACGACGACACCTTCGGCGGCTGCGACTACCTGAACCACGACGTCATGGTCACCGTCAGCTCCATCGTCTGCGGCGGCGAGAGCTACCGCTTCGACAGCAACACCAAGGTCTACGGCGAGATCGACTCCATCGACAAGCTGACTCAGGATGTGGCTGACAAGTACGGCATCTGGGTCATCGCTGATTACACCACCCGCTATGGCCGCGCTGACGCCGTCTATGTGGGCACCAAGCTGAGCGACGACGCCAACGCTCTGGTCAACGGCACCAAGTGCGAGGATGGCGTCTTCACCCTGACCCTCCCCAAGGGCAAGGATAAGATGGACATCACCATTAAGGTTGCCAACGACAACACTCTGATCGATGCCGACAAGCTCTACGCGGGCGATGCGACGATCAAGGACGTCGAAGCCGGCACTTACTACTTCGAAGTGTATGCCGAGGACGGCTGCTGCTCCGGTGAGTACAAAATCGTTGTGGAGCCTGCCGAGCCTACCTACGCGGGCGCTCTGGATCATGCCGTTATGGACTCCGCCTATGGCGCTGAGATCTTTGTCAGCGTGACCAAGGACGGCGCGAAGCTGCCTCTGAACACGACTCTGAAGGACAGAACTGTTGGCCTGAAGGTCTACAACAAGGCCGGTCAGGAAGTCTACAGCACTCTGAACGCAACTTGGACCATTCTGCCCAGTGACGGCACTGTGATGCGTGTTGTGGGCAACCCCCTGTTCACTCTGACTCAGGGTGAGGAGTACCGCGCTGTCGTCACCGTGACGGGCACCGATGCCGGAAACGATGTTTCTGTCACCATCGAGACCCCGTTCATCGAGGCTCAGACTTCTACGAACGGCCCCGAGATCGCCTGATTGACCGCTTTCCTCTTCACGGCGGTGAGCGATCACCCCATGTAACCGGATAAGCAAAAAGAGCACCCCCAAGGCCAAAGCCTTGGGGGTGCTTTTTCATTCTGCTGTTTCTCCGGTTTCTCCTGCGTCTCCCGCTTCTTCGGCTGCCTTGTCGTAGCCAATGGCGGCGTAGCAATAGACCGTGTTCCGGTTGTTCTGGGCGTCCGCGCTTGTGGTGCTGTACCAGGACAGCCCGCTGTCCGTCCAGGTGACCGTCATGTAGACGGAGATACCCTCGTAAATACAGTCCGGGGGGACCTGGGTGCGGCCCCGGAGAAAGACCGAGGGATTGGTGTGCTTCCCGGCATGCTTGTCGCTGCCCACAAAGACGATGACCGGGCAGAAATCAAAGGCCAGCGACGTGGGTGTGCTCTCGCCGTAGGTATTGGTACCCGTGTAGGTGCCCCAGGCGATGCGGGCGTTTTTGCCCGCGCTGCCCAGGGCCGCCAATGCGGTGTCCAGAACAGTGAGGGCCGCGTCGGTGGTCTGCCGGTAGTCGGCAAAGGCGCTCTGATCCGCCTTTTGCGCCACCGCCGCGTCGTTGCTGGTCTGATAGTCCGCCAACGCCTGCGCGTTCGCCGCCAGCGCCGCGTCGATTTTGGCGTTGTCCGCGTTGAAGTCGGCGCGCCGGATGGGGTCCGCCGCGTCCCATTGGTTCAGTTGATAATTAGTTGTCTTTTTCATCAAAAAGACCTCCCTTCGCAAACCGCGAAGGGAGGTCAAAACTTGTACCATGTTGTCCGGTCCCCGGGCGCATATGGAATGCGCCCCTACGCTCCGAAGAAAAGCCGTACCGCCCACGATGCCGCCATGAACCCCGCCAGATCGGCGCAGAGGGCGGCGGGGATGGCGTAGCGGGTCTTTTTGATGCCCGCGGCGCTGAAATAGACGGCGATGGTGTAAAAGGTGGTCTCCGTGGACCCCAGCATGACCGCCGCCGTGCGGCCCACGGTGCTGTCCGGGCCGTAGGTCTGGATCAGCTCGGCCCCCACGCCCAGGGCGGCGCTGCCGCTGACCGGGCGCACCAGCAGCAGGGCCACCGTCTCCGGCGGGATGCCCAGAAAGTTCAGCACGGGGGCGAGCACATCCGCCGCCAGCTCCAGCGCCCCGGAGGCGCGCAGCATGGCCACCGCCGTCAGCAGCGCGATCATGGCGGGCACGATGCGGATCATCACCCCCAGGCCGTCCCCCGCCCCCTGGATCAGGCTGTCGTACACGTCCACCCGCCTGGCGCAGCCGAACACCGCCACAAAAGCGATGATCACCGGCACGATCATATCGATCAGCACACCGTCACCCCCTTCACCGTAGGGGAGGCGATCAGCCTCCCGTTGGCGGGCGGATGATATCCGCCCCTACATTTGTAATCGCAAGTTCGCATGAATTTTACCGGCGCCACATTTTCCCAAACAGTTTCGCCGCTATAATTCCTACGGTTACTGAAATGGCGGAAGCCAGCCACACCGCCGGTAAAATGTCGAAGGGAGCGGCGCAGCCCGCCGCCGCGCGCACGCTGGCCACCGTGGTGGGGATCAGCTGGATGGACGCCGTGTTGCACACCACCAGCATGCAAAGGCCGTCGGACGCCACGCCGGGGCTTTTTTTGCTCATCAGCCGCGCCGCCTCCATGCCCAGGGGGGTGGCGGCGTTGCCCAGGCCCAGCAGGTTGGCCGACATATTGGCCGCCACCGTGTCCATGACCGCCTTGTCCCCGGCGAAGTCGGGAAGCAGCCGCTTCAGCACCGGCCGCAGCAGCCGGGCCAGCTTGTCGCTTAAGCCGGAGCGGCGCATGATCTCCATGACCCCCATCCAGAGGCAGAGCACTCCCGTCATGGCCAGACACAGCTCCACCGCCTGGGCCGCGCCGTCCAGCGCCCCCGCCGCCACCGCGTCGATCCGCCCCGTGGCCAGTCCGCATACCACCGAAATGGCCACCATGGCCGCCCAAATGATTCCCATCGTCATCTCGTCCCACCTCCGTCCAACCTATGCCGCGCTCGTCCCTGGTATACCATCCCCTCGACTGGAAAATACTTCCTTCGAGAAAAAGGAAAGAAAAAACAATTTGTTCACAAAAAATTTCCATTTTTCGTGTTGACAAATAAATACATAATGTTATAATGTTCCTGTTATTAAACGAAGCCAACTGAAAAATTTTAGAAGGAGCGACGAATATGAAATCGACCGGGATCGTACGAAAGGTGGATGAGCTGGGACGCATCGTTCTGCCCATCGAGCTGCGCCGCACGCTGGGAATCGCAGAGCGGGACGCCCTTGAAATTTATGTGGACGGGGATTCCATCGTGCTGAAAAAGTACCAAGCCGCCTGCATTTTCTGCGACAGCGCCCACGATGTGGTCAACTTTAAGGGAAAGAACATCTGCGCCAACTGCCTGAAGGAACTGCACGAGAAAGAGTAAGAAGCAAACGATAAGGCCGCCGGAATATTCCGGCGGCCGTTTTTTTAATCATTCAGCCTATATATACTATTTGTTATTTCAAAAACCGACAAATATTTACAAAAAAGGAAATCATTCGGTTCCTTACAAAACCGTTTCCTTGCCCAGCGCCAGGTCGTACAGCTTGTTTTTGGGCAGGGATAATTCCTCCGCGGCCTGCCTGGCGGCGGCCTTCAGGGACAGGCCCTGATTCCGCAATTCCTCCACCCTTTGCAGGGCCGTCTCGGGGGTGACCGCCTCGGGCCGCGCGGGGGGCGCGCCCTCCACCACCAGGACGAATTCCCCCTTGGGTTCCTGTTCGGCGTAGCGCGCCGACGCCCCGTCCAGGGTGGTGCGGAAGATCTCCTCGTGCAGCTTGGTCAGCTCCCGGCAGAGGGTGAGGCGCCGCTCCCCGCCGAAGGTCTCCCGCAGGTCGCCCAGGGTGGCGCGCAGCTTGTGGGGGGCCTCGTAAAAGACCATGGTGCGCTCCTCGCAGCGCAGGGAGTCCAGCTGGGCGCGGCGGTTCTTTTTGTTGGTGGGCAGGAAGCCCTCAAAGGTGAAGCGCCCCGTGGGCAGACCGGACACCGCCAGGGCGGTGACCAGGGCGCAGGGGCCGGGGATGGAGATGACCTCCACGCCGTTCCGGGCGCAGAGGGCCACCAGCTCCTCGCCGGGGTCGCTGATGGCGGGGGTGCCCGCGTCGGTGACCAGGGCGCAGCTCTCGCCCGCCAGGATGCGGTTCAGGATGGCGGGCCCGGCGGTTTCGGTGTTGTGGCGGTAGTAGGACACCAGGGGCTTTTTCAGCCCCAGATGGTTCAGCAGCTTCAGGGACACCCGGGTGTCCTCGGCGGCGATGAAGTCCGCCTGGGCCAGGGTCTCCGCCGCCCGGCGGGAGATGTCCCCCAGGTTTCCGATGGGCGTGGGGACGAGATAGAGAACGCCTGCCATCAATGTCACCTCGATCGTATCATCAATGCAAAATGCAGAATGCTGAATGCTGAATTTTGGAATTTGCCTGCGGCAAATAAATTGGAATCCCTTCGCCTGCGGCGAATTCCGTTATTCTGCATTCATCATTCAGCATTCCTGGGATTATGCAGGGGCGGCTATCAGCCGCCCGCGGGCGCATACTATGCGCCCCTACAGGGAAAGGGCGGGCAGGATCGTCAATCCCGGCTTTGCCTGTTTATAGGTTTCGATCAGCACCGCCGAGGGCGGCAGGTCCCGGGCCTGGACGAACTGCATCCGTTTGGGCTCCAGACCGTACGCGCGCAGAGTGCAGAACAGATCCGCCAGGCGCTCCGGGCGGTGGACCAGGGCGAAGCGCCCGCCGTTTTTCACCAGCCAGCCCGCCGCGGCGCACACGTCCTCCAGGGTGCAGGTCTCCTCCATGCGCTCGGCGCCGCCGCTGTAGCCCGACCCGGCGGCGAAATAGGGCGGGTTGGACACCGCCAGGTCGAATCCCCCGGCGGGGAACAGCGAGCGGACGGCGCGCAGGTCCCCCCGCACCACCTGGGCGGTCAGGCCGTTGGCGGCGAAGTTCTCCCGGGCCAGCTCGGCGGCGTCCCCGTTCAGCTCCAGGCCGGTGACGCGCAGGGACGGCTCCCGGGCGAGCAGGTACAGCCCCAGCACCCCCGAGCCGCAGCCCAGGTCGCACACCGTTTCGTTCCGCCGCACCTGGACAAAGCCCCCCAGGGCCTGACTGTCGCTGCCCAGGGGGAACACCCCCGGGCGCTGCTCCAGCGTATAGGGGCCAATGTATTCTTTGTTTGTTCGCATGGTTTGCCCCCCAGCCTGTCACGCTGCGGATTGGGCGCATGGCCGGGTCGCCTTCCCTCCGTCTCGGACTCAAAACAGCCGCCTGCGGCGGCTTCGGTTTTTCGTCCTCGCTCCGGTCCATGGCTCCCCTATGCGCCTATCCTCCGCGCTCATAACTCAGGATCAGCGCGTCCAGGTTATAAAAATCCCGGGCGCCGATGGAGTAATACCCATCCTCATCGGGCACTAGGCGCACGGCGATGGTGGTCTTCTCGCCGAACTCCATCCCGGCGCTTTGGCAGGCCTCCAGGACCAGGCTGGCCCAGACCTCCTCCCGGTCCGCCGCGTCCACGCCCTCCAGGGCGTTGAATTCTTCGCGCAGCTCCGGCACCCGGTCCGCCAGCACCGCCAGCGTCCGGATGGGCTGCACCGTGACCTCCACCAGCCACGCGCCGCTGTCGCTGCGGGTGGCGTGGTCCACGCTGTAGCGCGCCTGGGCGTACACCCGGCCCAGGTACTCCACGAAGGCGTCCCGGGTCTCCTGAGACACGGCGTTTTTATCCAGCCGGAAATAGACGGAAAAACGCTCGTACTCCGCCTCCAGCCCGGCCTGATGGTCGGCCGCGGCCTCCTCCTCCGTCAGGCCCACCAGGGCCAGGTAGGTCTCGGCGTACACCCCTTTGTAGGTCTCGTCCAGCAGCCCTTCCACATATCCGGTGGCGTTCAGCTCCGTGACGCCGCAGCCGGTCAGCAATAGCAGACAAAGCAGCGCCAGAACGGCGCTTTTCAGCCGCTTCATATCAGGCGCACAGGTCGATGATGACCTGGGCGAAGATTTTGGCGGCGGTCAGCAGGTCTTGGACCGACATGTGCTCGTCGGGGCCGTGCAGGTTGGTGACAAAGCCGGGCATGACGGGGCCGAAGGCCACGCCGCCGGGGATGTCGTGGACGTAGGTGCCGCCGCCGATGGCCAGGCACTCGCCCTTCTCGCCGGTGTACTGCTCGTAGCACTTCAGCAGGGTCTGCACGAAGGGGGAGTCGGCGGGCGTGTGGTGGGGGGCGGCCATGTCGCCGGTGCAGGTGTAGCCGTACTTGGCAAAGGCGGCCTCCGCCACCTTTTTGCAGTTTTCCTCGCTGGCGCAGATGGGCACGCGGCTGTCGAAG
This sequence comes from Oscillospiraceae bacterium, assembly GCA_051867655.1. Taxonomy (GTDB): domain Bacteria; phylum Bacillota; class Clostridia; order Oscillospirales; family Oscillospiraceae; genus JAJPXI01. The sequence goes on along the minus strand of JBJDYV010000070.1, from coordinate 23,549 downwards.
CGGCCGGTGATGCCCTTATCGTCCAGGTCCAGCATGGTGAAGGCCACCGTCAGCTCGCCGGACAGCTCATCCTTCTGGTCGATGCCCAGGCCCGCGCCCCGGGTGTCCTTGGGGGGCATCAGCTCAAACAGGGCGCGCACGGCCTTCGTGCTGCCCAGGTCCTCCTTCAGGGGACACACGTACAGAACGGCCAGCAGGGCGGTGATGGCGTTGCGGCACTTCTCCGGCGCCATGGCGTGGCCACCCTGGCCCAGGGCCTTGATCTGGATGCGGTCGTTTTCCAGGTGCTTGATGCGGAACTCCACGCCGGTGGACTGGCCCACCCGCATGGCCACGGCGTACAGGCCCCGCATGGGCAGGCCCTCCACCACGCACTCGGCCTCGGCGGGCACCACGTTCAGGCGGAAGCCGCCGTGGAAGGACACCACCCGGGGGCCCTCGGTCTCCGGCTCCCACTCCATGGTGAAGGTGGGGCGGTACATGCCCTTTTCGATGTTGATGACGGGGAAATCGGCGTCGGGGGAGAAGGAGCAGGGGGCGTAGGGCTCCTTGGAGTAGTAGTAGGCGATGTCCGCGCTGCCGCTCTCCTCGTCGGTGCCCAGGATGGCCTTGGCGTTGTGGGTCAGGGGGACGTTCAGGTCCTTGACGCACTGCATGGCCATGAGAGCCGCCACCATGGGGCCCTTGTCGTCGGAGGTGCCCCGGCCGTAGATGCAGCCGTCCACCACCTTGGGCTCGTAGGGCTCGCACACGGTCCAGCCGGTGCCCTCGCCCACCACGTCCAGGTGGCCCAGAATGTGCAGCACGGTGTCCTTGTCGTTCAGGTCGGCGGTGCCCACATAGCCGTCCACGTTCCGCGTGGTCAGGCCCATCTCGCCCGCCAGCTTCAATGCCTCGTCCAGGGCGGCGGCGGGGCCGGGGCCGAAGGGCGCGCCGGGGGCGGCGTCCCCCTTCACGCTGCGGATGGAGCACAGGCGGGTGACGGCGGCGATCAGGTCGTCTTCTTTGGCGTCAAAATACGCGTCGATCTGCTTTTTGTAATCCATAAAGACCTCCCAATAGAAAATCATTCATCATTCTGCATTCCGCATTCTGCATTCTCCCGGGCCAGCTCGCCGAGATATTTATAAACGGTGTACCGGGAGACCTGCAGCCGCTGGGCCACGAAGGGCACGGCCTTCTTGAAGGAGAAGGCGTTTTTCTGCTCCAGCAGGGCCACCACCTTCATGCGGTCCTTCTTGTTCAGGGACGCCACGGGCTTGCCCACGGCGTTCAGGCACTCGTCAAAGATCTCCGTCAGGCGCTTGCTGTCGCCCCCGCGCCAGAGGGCGCTCTGCAGGTCGGCCTGGGCGCTCATCAGGTCCACCAGGATGCGGTTGGCGTACACCAGGCTGCTGAAATCGAAGTTGATGCCCAGGGCCAGGTTATAGTCCTCCCCGATCAGGTGGAAGGTGGAGGATTTGATCTGCTGGCCGCTGGGGGTGGTGGCGAACAGGTTGACCTGGTCGGTGACCAGGGCCTCCTCGTCCAGGGCCCGGCCCTCGCCCAGGATGTCCATGGTGGAGCCCACGGCGCGGCCGGAGACGTGGCCGTTGTAGATGGACAGGATGGGGTGGGTGGGGACCGTCATGTCGTGGACCAGGGTCTCGCAGGAGGAACCGAACATCTCCGCGATCCCCCGGGCGGTGCGGTCCAGAAATTCAAAGGCTTCGTCTCTTGTCAAGGCTGAACCCTCCTTTTGGCAGAGAAAAATGGGGTCCCCGACAAAGCCGAAGGCTTTGTTGGGGAGAGGAGGAGCAAGGGAGTGAACGGAGTTTTCGCCGCAAGGCGGAAACGGAGGTGAGCGGACTTTGCGACGACGAGTTGACATTTTGTTATTATACCAATAAAATAGAGAAAAGGCAACATTTCACGAAGGAGTGTTTCTTGTGAACTCACAGGAACGTCGAATCGCAGTGGAAGCGCGGCTGCGCAGCGCCGCCGCGCCCCTTTCGGCCACCGCGCTGGCCGGAGAATTTCATGTCAGCCGCCAGGTGATCGTGGGGGACGTGGCTCTTTTGCGGGCCTCCGGGGTGGACATCCACGCCACGCCCCGGGGCTATGTGCTGGGCTCGGAGAGCGCGGGGGTGCAGGCGGTGCTGGCGTGCACCCACACCTGCGAGGATATGGGTCGGGAGCTGACCGTGATGGTGGACAACGGCTGCGAGGTGCTGGACGTGATCGTGGAGCACCCGGTGTACGGCCAGCTGACGGGCCAGCTGCGGCTGCGCTCCCGGCACGACGTGGCGGAGTTTCTGAAGAAGGCGGAGGGGGCCAGCCCTCTGTCCGCCCTGACGGGGGGCATCCACCTGCACACGGTGCGCTGCCCTGACCGGGAGACCCTGGAGCGGGTCACCCAGGCCCTGAAAGCAGAGGGCTTCCTGCTGGAGGGGTAGGAGCCGGGCTGGGCGGTGCAGCGGCGGGCGGATGATATCAGCTTCGCATGGGCATCCGCAAGGCGGCAAAGCCGCCAACGGCTGCCGCACGCCCCTACAAATTTCCCGCAAAGTTTGGACAGAAATGTAGGGGAGGCCCTTGGGCCTCCCGCCCCACGTTCCGCGAAATGCCGCGTTTCGGGAGGGGCGAGCCCCTCCCCTACAAATTTCCCGCAAGGTTTGGACATGCATGCAGGGGCGGGCCGCAAGCGGCATTTCCTTCGGTCACAATCTGCTGCCCGCATTCCGACAAAATGGTACAATTTTTGACCCCCTTTCGCCTTAGGTGAAAGGGGGTCTTTTTGATGGAAAAGACAGCGAATTATCATTTGAATCAATGGGACGCCGCCGACCCCATTCGGCGGGAGGATTTCAACGCAGACAACGCCAAAATCGACGCGGCGCTGGCGGCGGGCGCACAGGCGCTGGCGGACTATCAGACCGCCAACGACGCCGCCGTGGCGCAAAAGGCGGAGCAGAGCGCGCTAGAGGACGTCCAAACAGCGCTGCAAGGTGATATCGCCGCCGCGGAACTGCGCGTCACCGCTCTGGAGCAGGGGGTTGCGCTGGTCAGGCTGGGCGTGGTCACAACGCAGGCCGCCAACCAGACCGTCACCATCGACCTGCAGGACACGGACATGAGCGAATATGCCGCGCTGCTGGTATTCGTGGGCGCGCCGCTGGTCAACAGCACCGCAGGAAAGCTGTACCTGACGGTCAACGGCGAAAATCTGCTGCTGCTGAAGGTCTATGACACCGACGCCGGCTCCATGCTGGCGTGGCTGCAGAACGCGGGCGGCACGATTGTCGGCGGCGCGCTCAACGCCAGCAGCGGCGGCTCGTCGATCGACAGCAACGGCGGCTCGCTGAGCGCGCAGTGGACGGAGATGCAGAGTGTCGGCGTGAAGGGCACCTCGGCAGTGGGCCTGACCTGCGCGTTCTACGGCTTCAAGGGCTGAGCACAAAAAAGAAGACCCCCGAGGGGGTCTTCTTTTTTTACTCATGCAACAAAGTTACAGAGAAGCGGGGTTAGGGATTAGCCCTCAGGAGCGGCTACCGGCTGGCTTCCACCACGATCTGGTAGATCGCAGTAGTCTTGCCGTCCCAGGCAGTGACCTGGACATACATGTCGTTGGCAAGATTGCCGGTAGCAACTTCCGCAGCATTGGTGTTGTAGATCTTGATGCTCTGGAAGTTGGTGCCGAGAGCTTTGGCCTCCAACAGCGCCTTGAGGTTCGCAACGGTAACAGTGTCGTTATCGTCCTTGACCGTGATCACGCCATCCTTGTTCCCCTGCTTGGCATACTCAACCTTAGCAGACTGCTTGTCGGCCGTGAAGTTATAGGTGCCATCCACCAGCTTAGCGTTGGTATACGCATCCTGAATGCCAGTTTTGATGACAACAGGACCGGTGACATCGCCAGTATAGCTGATCACAGCGTGGGTGACCTTCGTGCCCTTTGCATCCAGCTTGTCGCCAATCTCATTCGTGCCGTTGTAGTAGGTGATGGTCAGCTGCGGCTGCTGCGGACGATCATTATGATCACCCCTAAAGGTGGAGAGCTCGCCGATCATCGCGGCGGAGTCGATCTTCTCGTACTCAGCCAGTTCGACAGTGATGGACTTGAAGTCTCTGCCATAGTACTCAATGTCCTTGGTCATCTCTTCGTCAACGAAGACGGGAGCCGTGACGAACAGATCATACACGGCAACGACATTGCCGTCTTCGTCATACTGGACATAGCCGAAGGCATCGCCGTCCGCGATGAGATCCTTGGTGGTCCACTTCAGATCATAGTCGCCGCACACCCAAGTGCCGACATACTTGACGATCTGGGCGTCGTCGAGATCCTCGTAATAGTCGTTGATCAAAACGCGCTTGCCGTCGTTGGTGACCTTCTCGATGGTGTAGGCATAGTACTGGTCGATAGCGTACCAGATGCCGTCCTCACCCTCGGTGATCTCGTAGAGGCCGATGTGGTCGATGTCGCCGCCCCAGGCTTCATCTTCGTCGACGAGGTCATAGTAGACATCAACGGTGGTGTCCTTCATCTCGCCGTCGACCAGCTCGAGGACGTTCAGAGTAGCAATCTTGTTGCCCGCATCATCGATCCAGGAGTAGCTGGGCTTGGTGTCATAGACGAACACGGTGCGGGAGGAGAACTCATACGCATAGGCATAGAGCATATCCACATAGCCGAGGGCGTCGAGCGTGTACTGGACGTAATAGTCGTCATCGCTCTCGAAGCTGGGCAGATCCGCATAACCGGTGTAGGCGGTGAACTTGCCGTTGGGGGAAGGAGAGGTCTGGAGCAGGATCTGGCTGTTCTTGCTCAGCTGCAGCTTCTCGCCGTTGTCCCAGTCCATCATGTACTTGGAGCCGGCGCGATACTCGACGTATTCGGAAGTGTTGAACTTGGAGTTATCGAGCGTGTACACGCCGTCCTTCTCGTTGTAGGCGTAGACGGTGTAGTAGTACTCGGTGTTCTTGGCGCTGGTGACCTCAAAGTCGGCAACCGTGTCGCTGACAACTTTCTTGATCACAACGTCGGAATCGTTCTCGCCGTCGAAGAAGTAGACCGTGCCGTAGGCCGTGTCAACACCCTTGTCGTGCTCGATGTAGAGCTTGTCGAGAACGACGTAGTTGGTGCCCAGCACCACAGCGCCGATGACGTTGCCGTAGGTGTCATAGTAGAAGCCGTAGGTGGCGCCGAGAGTCATGGCCTGGGGAGCGTAAACGGCAGTGTGGTTGACGGTGACGTCAGCCTTGTCGAGGCCCATGACGTCCTGGATGTCATTGATGGTCTTGGTGTTGCCGGCGATCTTGGTCAGCGCGTTGACCTCATAGGGGGCATCCTCCACGGTCATGACCACGCCGTCGAGGACGGTGACCAGGACCTTGTCGCCCTTGGCGAAGTCTTCGGTCTCGTACTCCGGCTCATACTTGCTCTCGTCAAGGCCATAAATGCCGACTTCGATATAAGCGGGAGTGACATGGCCGCGGGAGTCGGTCTTCTCAGCGGTGACCTTGGTGACCTCAGCCAGATAGGTGTCGATGTTGACGACGCACTCGCTGTAGACCTCGGTCAGGCGGCCCTGAGCGGTCATGGCAGCAGTGGTCTTGGTGTCAGTGATCTTGTAGGTGCCGTCAGCAGTGTTGCTGTTGGTGTAGACATCCAGCTCGGCGTTCTTCTTCAGGCCGGTGTCAGCGTAGATGTCGCAGTTCTTGGTGGCCTCGGTGTAGACAGCCAGAGGAGTCTCCCAAGCGGTGTACAGGGTCTTCTCGGACTTGGTGCCCGCGTTCAGGACCCACTTGTAGTCATAGGGACGGCCCCAGTCGCCGTTGCCGGCGTCAGTCTTGGTCAGAGCGAAGACCTTGTCGCCCAGAGTCGTGGCGTCGCGGTCAATTCTGTAGCCCAGCAGAGCGCTGTAGGTGACCATCTTGGGGGTGGTGATGGCGTTGAACAGCAGCTGAGCGACCAGCTCACGGGAAGCACCCTTGTCCAGGTCGTTGGTGACGATGCCCTTCAGCAGGCCCAGCTCATGTGCGTCGGTCAGGACGTTGTCCTTCCAGGCAGCGCCCACATACTCGCCGTTCTGGCCGTAGCCGATGGCACGCAGCATGATGGTCAGAACCTGAACGCCGGTGACCTGGTCGTCGGGACGGAACTTGCCGTTGCCGTCGCCCACCACGTAGCCGCCGTTGGCAGCGTAGGTGACATAGCCGGTGTACCAGGCGCCTTCCTTGACGTCGTCAAAGGAAGAGTAGTCGTACAGATCCTTCTTGGCGTCGGTCACATCGCCGGTGATCAGGCGGTAGACCAGAGTGGACGCCTCTGCGCGGGTCAGGATAGCCTTGGGGGCGAAAGCGGCGGAGCCGTTGTCCGCGCCCTGGCCGCGGAACACGCCGATGCTGCTCAGAACTTCGATCGCTTCCGCATAGTTGGCGTCGATCTGATTGGCGTCGGGGTAGCTGGCGGCGCTGACGCCCATGACCATCAGACTGAGGGCCATGACCAGTGCCATAACCAGCGCGAGAACTCTTTTCAGATTTCTCATGTTTTGGTTTCCTCCTTACTTAATTTGGAATTTTTGGTCTCAAAAATTCCTTTTTCTGACAAGGTTTGCCATATGTTGGGTGTTAGGCCTGTATAACACCTCTGACAGCCTTCAAAAGGTAACAAAAACGGCCCGATTTCTTGGAAATCGGGCCGTTTTGAGATGTAAATGTTGAATTGGTAGACGTCTGGTAGCCAGGGAAAAGCTGGAAATTCCGAACCCCTTGCGCCCCAAGGGTTTGCGGCGTTTTTTTGGTAGACATCTGGTAGACGCGGCCTCACAAGTTTCACATCCCTCGCTTCCGCCTGAAGGCGAAAGCTCGCTCGTTCCACTGCTCGGCCTTTTCCCCAGAAAGCCGCTTCGCGGCTTCCCGGGGGCCCCGTTTTTGCAAATTACATATCCTTCGCTTTCCCGCGAGTTCTATCCGCACGACACCCGGCCAGCATAGCTGGCCGGCCTACGCTACAAACGTGCCGCCGGCACGTTTGCTTCACGCTGCGGCATTGCGCCTCCTTCTCCCCAGAAAGCCGCTTCGCGGCTTCCCGGGGGCCCCGTTTGCAGATTTCATATCCCGCGCTTTCCCGCAAGTGTAGGGGCGCATTCCATATGCGCCCGGGGAGCGGGCGATGGCGCGGCGGCGCAAAAAACACCCGGCGGCGGGGTGCTGCGCAACGGGGCCGTCAATCACGGATTGACGCGGTACGGGAAAACCGATATAATACTGTTCGACCGATTTCCCCTGAAAATATGCCCCCTTCCTTCGGGGGCGAAAGGAATGGAATGTATGAAAAAAGGGAACCCCTGGGCACTGCTGCCCATTGGCGTATTCCTGGTGCTCTATCTGGGGCTGGGCATCGTGTTTGAGTACGTCCTGAAGATCCCCATGGGCTTCTACAACATCCCCATCGTCGTGGCCTTCCTGGCCGCCATCCTGGTGGCCTGCCTGCAGAACCCCAAGGTCAAGTTCGACGACAAGCTGGCCCTGATGGGCCAGGGCGTGGGCGACAAAAATATCGTCACCATGATCCTGATCTTCATGGTCGCCGGTATCTTCGTGGGCGTCGTCGGCCGCTCCAGCGCCGAGAGCGTGGCCTACTTCATGCTCTCGATCATCCCCGCCCGCTTCGCCGTGGCCGTCCTGTTCGTGGTGGCCTGCTTCGTCTCCCTCGCCATGGGCACCAGCGTGGGCACCATCACCCTGATCACCCCCATCGGCGTGGCTGTCTCCGCCGCCTCCGGCTTCTCCCTGCCCCTGTGCATCGGCGCGGTCATGGGCGGCGCCATGTTCGGCGACAACCTGTCCTTCATCTCCGACACCACCATCGCCGCCTGCAACGGCCAGGGCTGCGCCATGAAGGACAAGTTCCGCGCCAACTTCGCCATCGCCCTGCCCGCCGCTATCGTTACCCTGATCGTCATCCTGATCCTCTCCCTGACCACCTACACCGGCGCCGCCGTGGTGGGGGAGTACCACCTGATCCAGATCATCCCCTACATCCTGGTCCTGATCGGCGGCATCGCGGGCATTAACGTCTTCGTGGTCCTGCTGGCGGGCATCGTCTCCGGCTCCATCATCATGCTGGCCACCGGCGCCACCGCCGCCACCGACCTGCTGGCCAACATGGGCTCCGGCGCCGCCGGTATGTTCGAGACCACCATGGTCGCCATCCTGGTCTCCGCCATGTGCGCCCTGATCCGCGCCCACGGCGGCTTCGACGCCCTGCTGTACGGCATCCGGCGGGTGTTCAAGGGCAAGAAAAACGGCCAGCTGGGCATGGGATTGCTGGTGGGCGCCATGGACATCGCCACCGCCAACAACACCGTGGCCATCGTCATGGCCAACCCCATCGCCAAGGAGATGGCCGGGACCTACGGTGTGTCCGCCAAGAAGACCGCCTCCATTCTGGACACCTTCTCCTGCGTGTTCCAGGGGATCATCCCCTACGGCGCCCAGATGCTGGTGGCCATCTCCGCCGCCGGCGAGATGGGCTACGAGGTCTCCGCCTTCCAGATCATCCCCAACCTGTTCTACCCCTTCCTGCTGCTGATCAGCAGTTTGGTGTTCATCTATATCATCCCGGAGCGCAAAAAAGGTTAATCAGGAGCGCAAATCCCGGCCTGCCGCAAAGCGCGGTGGCCCTAAGACAGTTGACAGCCACAGCAGTTCAAACCAAACTGCTGTGGTTGTTCTTGCATTCTTCTCGGCCATGTGATAACGTGTAACCAAACAGACCTGTAAATCGTTTTGATTGAGGAGAGCGTAGGCATGCAAATCAGTCAGTTCTTTTTAAATGGAGACTTGCAAGGTGCCATTGCATACATGCGCAATCACGAGGAATTCAAAGACATTCTTCCTGCGTATGTCGCGATTTTTGAAGATTGTGAATACCGCACATTTGAAATACCGGACATACTCAACGATATCCTGCGTTTGTACCAGATTTATTTCCGTGATACCTTTTATTGCGGGTTACCGGAGACAGAGGCCGCAGACAAGCTGCTGACACAACTGAAAGTGCTCCTGGACATGCCGGATGCAGAGGAAAAGCTTCTGGTTGAGAGGCTCCAAGCGATTTTTGAACAGAACGGCTACCATGCACTTTTCGGGAAAACGCAGGGATATTACGGCCCGTATATCTGGCGGGATACTGTCCCGACTGTCTACCGTGTCGAGCTGCCGGGCGGAACGGCGGAATATACAGTCAACATTCTCAAAGGCTTCGTATTTCGAAGTTGGATGGATTATCTGACCTTCGGCATGTACGGTACGGGTGGCTGGGCTTCACCCGATGGCACGATCAACTGTATTGAGCAGGCGTATGATTTTGAAAGCGAGCGGTTTCTCGTTTCTCTTCTGAAGCACGAAGCACAGCATACCGTAGATATGAAACAATTCCCGGGAATCACCCCCACGGAGCTGGAATACCGGGCAAAACTTGTGGAGCTCCATTACTCCAGCGATTTGGGATTGCTGCAAAAGCTTTTATCGATAGCGGATGAAAGCAAACCGAACGATAGTCATGCGATCGCTTCTGCGAGGCTCAAACTCGAGTTTGCCGATACGGATCAAACGGATCTCTCCGGCATCCAGGCACGGGCGCTGGAACTGCTTCATGCACATACGAAAGAAATGGAAGAAAAATATGGGAAGCAAACAGCAGGATCCAACGATTGACTGCAGCAAATTCCAGTTTGTGAACCGATAAGAGCGCACTTCGATACGGATATCTCCCGTATGTGCGCGCTATGAGACTGAACAGCCCGGGCACCTGAATGCCCGGGCTGTTTTGCGTCACTTCGTTCTGAACAAGGGGCTGGTCTCGCCTGCCGGCTCGGTCGGTGCTTCAAAGCGTTTCGCGCTTTGAGGTCTCCGCCGGAGACCCGCACCCCAGAAGTCTCCTGGCTTAGAAATACAGCTCCGACGCCAGATTCCCGTGGACGTACCAGCACACGGCCTTTTTCATGAACTCCTCCGTCACGCCGAAGTGCTCCGCCAGCTGCCACAGCTCCGTGCAGCCGCCGGCCACCGCCTCGTCCAGCGCCTCCTCCGGGATCAGCCGCTGGACCGCCCACTTGTCCGCCTTGTACTCGTGCTTTTCCACCAGGTCGTAGGGACTGTCCACCCGGTGGGTGGCCCCGGTGCTGATGTGCCCGCCCTCGTGGGCCACCACCACCAGCTCCTCCGCCCCGGTGTGGATATTCCCGAAATCCATGAACACGCCGTATTGACCGCCCTGCTCGATGGTCACCGCCTGCACATCGTCCATGTCCCAGTGGTAAAACCGCACGCCCGCCCGGTTCAGTTCGTTGTACAGGGATATAATTTTATTCATGAAGTGCCCCCTCTCTTTCTCCTCAGGGCTGCTTCTCCTTTTCCAGATCGGCCTTCATGAAGCGCGCCATGGCAAGGAGCATCTGTTTTTTCTCTTCCGGCAGGTCCTTCGTCTCGTTGTACATCGCGTAGGTGAAATCGTCAAAGTCCGGCCGGGCGGGAGGCTCGGCCTCGTCGTCAATCAGGTACGACGGGGTGACGCCGAACAGCGCCGCCATGGCCTTGATCTTGGAGCCGGGAATGTCGTCCACACGCCCGCACTCCCACTTGCTGACCGCGTTTTTCTGCACGCCGAGCTTTTCCCCCAGCTCGGTCTGGGTGAGCCCGAGAGCCTTCCGCTCCGCTTTGATTTTTTCGCCGACCGTCATAACGGTGACCACCTTTCTTTTTTATTTGCGAATTTTGTCGTTTTTTGTATCTTCATAATATCACACTTTGGGAGAATGTCAACGAAAAGTGTCTTGACAAGGTGAAAAATAGGCTTTATAATCGAAGTATCTTGAAAAAGTGAAAGGCAGTGATCCCATGAATGTGAATCTACTGAAAGGAAAAATCAAGGAGCGCGCCCTGACGCAGGGGGACGTGGCGGAAAAGATGGGCGTCAGCCTGTCCCGGTTCAACGCAAAACTGAACGGACGCGGGGGCGCGGAGTTCTCTCTGGGAGAGCTGCAGGCGCTGAAAAGTATCCTGGCATTGAACCCCCGGCAGGTGGATCAAATTTTTTTCACCTAAAAGTATCTTGGAAGGGTGAAATCTGTCGAGAATTGTCGAATGCATCCGGGAGGATACCATCAATGTACCACATGAACTGTCCCGAAAACCGGACTGACGGCGGGGAGCCCATCCGGGTGGAGGTCCCGGCGGCGCTGAACTACGCGGATCTAGTCGATTATATCAGATCGTGGCCGAATAAATTGGTGACTTTTGTCGTTGACCGTCTGTGTGATGACGAAATGGAGCCCTTTGCCCGGGATTTGTACGAGTACATCTGCGTTCCGGATCGCGACGGCCCGGCATTCGAAGAATGGCGGGTGTCGTGATCCAGGGGGCGCGTGTGTAGGGGCAGATTCCATATCTGCCCGCGTCCGCGGGGAGGTTGAGAGAAGACGTGGCGAGAAATTACGCGGCGCTGCCGCATGAATATCTGGAAGAGATGCAGGCGCTGAGCGACGAGGAGTTCGGGCGGCTGGTGCGGGGGCTGCTGCGCTACAGCATGACGGGGGAGCCGGTGCAGCCGGCCGGGAACGAGCGATTTTACGCGCACCGCGTGATGATGCAGGAGGACCGGTTTCAGGCCAGCTACAACGATCTGACCGCCCGGCGCAGCGAGGCGGGGCGGAAGGCCGCCCAGGCGAGATGGAGCCGGGAGCCGGATGCGGCCGCATGCGAACGCATGCCGGGCAATGCGAAACCTGGCAATACCAAAACCGAAACCGAGACCAAGACCAAACAAAACAATACTACTGTTCCGCGCTCAGCCGAGCGCAGGAACCGGGCGGCGCCCGCCGCCCAGACTGAGAGAATGAAACAGGATATGGCTGAAATGGCGAAATGGACGGAAGGGGATGGCAAGGAGCGGGCGGATGATATCCGCCCCTACGATCCCGCACCAACGCCGCAGAAAAGAATGTAGGGGCGGCTACCAGCCGCCCGCGTTTACGAGGAGGGTTCGAGGAATGAGTTCACCACGATACGGCTGGTGGGGGTACGCCAAGCACATGATCCGGCGCTACCCCGACGCGGTGAATGAGAACGAGCGGGCGGCGGTGGAGGCGGCCCTGGCGGAGACCGAGCGGATGCGCGGCGGGGAGGACCGGCTGAAGATCGCCCGCATGGTGCTGTTCAGGGGCACCCACACCCTGGCCGGGGCGGCGCTGCAGATCCCCTGCAGCGAGCGCACCGCCCAGCGGTACCACGCGGATTTTATCCGGGCCGTGGGCCGGAATTTCCGCTGCGACGGGCTGCTGTAGGGCGCGGAGCTGAAAAAACAAGGCCCCGGGGAAATTCCCGGGGCCTTGAACTATATTGGTTTTTCGTGTGTGGGAGGATTACTTCGTGAAGTCAATCGTGATGTCATCAGCGATGGGCTGAGCGCCGGGGGGACCCCACTTGCCAGCCTGCTCGCCGCTTCCGCGCGAGGGGAGCGGTTATGGCGGGCCCCATTTTGCAGATTTCAAAACGGGTGGAATGGGGCGGTTCCAATTTGCTTTGGAATGAATTCTTGAAAAATGCTCTCGCCAAATGGTGGAATTTATGATAAAATGAATTTAATCATGCAAAAATACCCACAAAGGAGAACATCATATGGAACGAAAAGTCGGAACCGTTTCCCGGGGCATCCGCTGTCCCATTATCCGCGAGGGCGATGACCTGACGGAAATCGTGGTTAACAGCGTGCTGGAGGCCGCCGAGAGCGAGGGCTTCGCCCTGCGCGACCGGGACGTGGTGTGCATCACCGAGTCCATCGTGGCCCGCGCCCAGGGCAACTACGCGTCGGTGGACGCCATCGCCCAGGACGTGCGCACCAAGCTGGGCGGCGGCACCATCGCCGTCGTCATGCCCATCCTGTCCCGCAACCGCTTCGCCATCTGCCTGAAGGGCATCGCCCTGGGCGCCCAGAAGGTCGTCCTCATGCTGACCTACCCCAGCGACGAGGTGGGCAACGAGCTGGTCAGCTGGGATCAGCTGGACGCCGCCGGCGTGGACCCCTATCAGCACGTGCTGGACCTGGAAATTTACCGCAAGCTGTTCGGCGAGAACAAGCACCCCTTCACCGGTGTGGACTATGTGGCCTACTACGGCGACATCATCCGCCAGGCCGGGGCCGAGGTGGAGATCCTCTTCGCCAACGACCCCCGGGTGGTGCTGGGCTACACCAAGAACGTCCTGACCTGCGACATCCACACCCGCAAGCGCACCAAGCGCATCCTGAAGGAGGCCGGGGCCGAGGTGGTGCTCGGCCTGGACGACATCCTGACCGCCAGCGTCAACGGCAGCGGCTACAACGCCGACTACGGCCTGCTGGGCTCCAACAAGTCCACCGAGGAGACCATCAAGCTCTTCCCCCGGGACAGCCAGGGCCTGGTGCTGGACATCCAGAAGGAACTGCTGGACAAGACCGGCAAGCACGTGGAGGTCATGGTCTACGGCGACGGCGCCTTCAAGGACCCCCAGGGCAAGATCTGGGAGCTGGCCGACCCCGTGGTCTCCCCCTTCTACACCGACGGCCTGAAGGGCACCCCCAACGAGCTGAAGCTGAAGTACCTGGCCGACAACGACTTCGGCCATCTCAGCGGCCAGGACCTGAAGGACGCCATCTCCCAGCGCATCCGGGCCAAGAGCGGCAGCCTGGTGGGCGACATGGCCGCCCAGGGTACCACCCCCCGCCAGCTGACCGACCTGATCGGCTCCCTGTGCGACCTGACTTCCGGCTCCGGCGACAAGGGCACGCCCGTGGTTCTTGTTCAAGGATACTTTGATAACTACGTCTCCTAAAAAACGGCAACAGGGCCGCTGCGAACCGCAGCGGCCCTTTCCGTATATCAATAAAGTCTGTTCTTCCTGATACTGTCATCAAATACGTGAACGCCTCCGGCGGAGGCGGGTCCAACACCATTTCTTTTTGTTGGCCCAAGCAGGCTCATAGCAGGAAAGCTGTGGTCCTGCTTGGAAAGTAGCCCCGGCCAGCATAGCTGTCCGGCTTACGCTAAAAACTTGCCACTGGCAAGTTTTCTTCACGCTGCAGTTGGATTCCAAAGAAAAAGGGCCTTATGCGAGCTTGCTGCGCGGGTGATTCATGCAGGCGCATCCCTCACCTGAATTGGTGAGTGCCCTGACCGCCGTTACGGCGGTGACATTGTCCATGTTTCCAGTCGGCGTTCCCCGGAAACAGCGCCTTAGATTGTCGGAATCCCGACCGAACAAGTGCGGCAAACCCGTATCCTGTTACTTCTTCTCTATAGAGGCAGCCCTTTCTGTCCTCAAATGCAAACCGCCGCCAGTTGTCTGGCGGCGGATGCGGTAGGAAGGGAAGACTGATTCCGTGGAGAAAAGGTATGTCAGAGTCCGAGAGGTATGCCAAAACAAAAACAAGGCCGATGTAGCTCCTCAAACTCCCCGACAAAGTTTGATTTGACGGTTTTGTTCTGTTTTGTTGAGTTTAGTATAAAACAACTTTGAGAAAAATGCAAGAGGGAATTTTGAAAAAACCATTTAAAATCAAAAAAAATTATGTTAAAATGTCCGCAGTATGAATTCTGCTCCCTGAAAACCCGGTTTTTCGGGGAGCTGCGCATGATTTTCACTCCCGCCGGAGAGGGCGGGACCAAAGAAAACGAACGGGAAGTGTTATTGTGCCCGATGATTTGCTGACTGCCCAGGAGGCGGCGGACTACCTGAAGCTGAAAAAGAGCACCGTCTATGAGATGATCAAGCGGGGGGAGATCCCCTCGGCCAAGATCGGCAAGCAGCTGCGCATCAACCGCGCCGACCTGGAGGCGCTGCTGCCCGGCGGCGGAGCCCCGGCCGCGCCCCGCCGGGAGACCCAGAAGCCGCCCCTGCTGACCGGCGAGGGCGGCGGCCACGGCAGCGTGGTGCTGTGCGGCCAGGACGCCAGCCTGGACCTGATCTCCAACCACGTGACCGGCAGCCCGGGCAACAAGGCGGTGGTGCTGCGCTCCCACGCGGGCAGCTACAACAGCCTGACCATGCTCTACCACGGCAAGGTGGACCTCGCCGCCGCCCTGCTCTGGCACGAGAAGACGGGCAGCTACAACCGGCCCTATATCGAGACGCTGCTGCCCGGCCTGCCCACGGTGGCGGTGCGCCTGTTCGGGCGGACGGCGGGCATTTACGTCCAGCGGGGCAACCCCAAGGGCATCCGGGGCCTGGGCGACCTGCGCCGCCCGGAGGTCCGGCTGGTGAACCGGGAGCGGGGCAGCGGAGAGCGGGTGCTGCTGGATGAGAAGCTGAAGGCCATGGGCCTGGCCCCCCGGGAGGTCAACGGCTACCGGAACGAGCAGACGGCCTCCATGACCGTGGCGGCCGCCGTGGCCCGGGGCGAGGCCGACATGGGCCTGGGCGCCGAGTCGGTCTGCCGGCAGGTGTCCGGGGTGGACTTCATCCCCCTGCAGAAGGAGTGGTGCGACATGGTCTTCCTGGCCGAGCGGGAGCGGGAACCGGCCTTCCAGGCCATTCTGGACTATGTCCTGTCCGAGACCTTCGCCCGGGACCTGTCCCAGAGCGCCGGGTACGACCTGTCCCAGACGGGCAAGGTGTTCCGGCTGTAAATTTCGCCAAGTGTTTCAAATTTGAATCATGTAGGGCAGGGGCTTGCCCCTGCCGCCAGATCTGCGGGATGACGCCGCGCTTCGGGAGGGCCAAGGCCCTCCCCTACAGATCCGGACGCGAAGTTTCAGGTTTGAACGCAGGGGCCATTCCCTATGCGCCCGGGGACCGGACAACATGATACAAGGTTTGACCCCCCTTCGCCTTGGGCGAAGGGGGGCCTTTTACGGTTTGCGGTTATCCGCCCAGGGTCATGCCCTGGCCGCTGTTGGACAGGCCGTCCTTTTCCAGCATCTTCTCCAGCACCGCCACATCCGAGGAGATGTCCATGGCGCTGTCCCGGAACAGCTTATCCAGCTGGTTCTCGAAGCCCTCCACCACCTTGTCCATCATGCCCTCAATGCGGGCCTTGGCGGCGGAGATGTTCTCCCCCTCCACGCCCTGGGCGTCCAGCTGGGCGTAGGAGCGCAGGATCTTCAGGGTGGTGGGCAGGTAGTAGTTCAGAAAGCTGCGCAGCTGGCTGTCCTTGCCGGGGTGCTGGCGCTGATAGTCCAGGATCTTGCCCGTGATCTCCCCGATGCGGTCGATCTTCGCGCTCATGACCGGGTCGGGAATGGCGTCGTTCACCGCGCGGATCTCCGCCAGAATGGCGTTGTCGTCCTGGGCCGGTTCCGGCTCGGGGGCAGCCTCCGCCTTCCGCTCCGGCTCCTCGTCGGGAATGCCCTCCTCGCTCAGAACCAGCCGGTCATGGGCCAGGTCCAGATAGCCCGTGGGCAGCAGGCCGTCGTCCAGCATGTCCTGCAGGTCGTCCAGCACCCGGCGGCGGCTGGCCCCGGTGGTCTTGGCCAGGGCCTCCAGAGACACCGAGCTGCGCTTGCCGATCAGGCTCAGGTACTTGTGGTACCGCTTGCCTTTGCGGGTGCGGCTCAGGCCGCAGAACAGCAGCACCAGACCCAGGCAGAGAAAGGCCAGCAGGGACACCAGCTCGGAGAGCATGGAGCCCAGGCCGCCCCAGGAAATGGCGTCCGCCAGCTGGGTCAGAAAGCCCACGGCGAAAATGCCGGTGACGATGGCCCCCACGATGGTCAGGCCCTTGCCCCGGGGGAGCTTGGGGCCGCTCTGCTTGTCCGCCTTTTTCGCCCCCGCGGCCGCCCCGGCGCTCCGCGCCGCGTTTTGGGCGGCGCTCCGCGCCGCGTTTTGGGCGGCGCTCTGCGCGGTACGCCCCTGCTGGGCGGTGTACTGCTGCTGCGCGCGCTCCTGCCGGGCCGCGTTCTGGGCGGCGTACTGCTGCTGCGCGGCGCTCTGCTGACGCTGCTGCTCCTGCTGGCGCTGGATGTCATAGGGGTGGCGGGGCTGGCTCTTCTTCCTGTCCGCGCCCGTCAGCTTCCGGATCAGCAGAAACAGGGCCACGGGCCAGGTATAGGGAATACAGAACAGGACCACGATGGCGACCCATCCGATCCAGTCGTTGTTATTTTGATTGTTCTGGCTGCTCATGGGGGAACCTCCTCGCGCGTGCGCATACCTTGAACATACATTTTATAACGCCAAATCCCGAATGTAAAGGGGCAACCCGCTTGTAACCAAACTGTAATTGCATTTTCGGGGGGCAAACCATATAATATGAATAACATTTTGTGTCGAACCCATCGTCCATCGGAGGATGATTGCAATGGAAAAGAAAGAAAAGAAAGCGGGCAAGCGCGTGAAGAAGAGCGGGAAGAGGTCCGGGGCTCCCATCGTGTGCGCCTGCATCGTCGTGGTTCTGGCCGGGGCCTATGCGGGCCTCTGCGCCTGGGCCACCGGGCACATCCTGCCCAACAGCGAGGCCGCGGGCGTGGAGCTGAGCGGGCTCAGCCGTGCCCAGGCCGAAGCGCGCCTGGAAAAGGCGGAGAAGGACTGGCAGGGCCGGAGCGTGGAGCTGACCTTCAACGGAAAGAGCGTGACCTGCGAGCTGGACAAGGCCGAGCCGTCCTTTGACACCGGGGCCGTTCTCGACCAGCTGACCGCCGGGGAGGAGCCCTTCCCGGCCCGGGGCGCGGCCTGGATCAAGGCGCTGCTGGGCGGCGAGCGCCGTACGGCGCAGACTGCGCTGGTCTTTCAGGACCAGCTGTACATCGACGGCCTTCTGACCGAACTGACGTCCACCCTGTCCCAGCCCATGGTGCAGCATGAGACCGAGGTCAAGGATACTTACATTCTCTTCACCCGGGGCCAGACGGGCATGGCCATCGACACCGAGACGGTGGAGGAGGCCCTGCTGACCCGGATCGCCGCCGGGGACTACAGCGACGTGGCCCTGGAGGCCGCCATCACCGAGCCGGACGCGCCCGACTTTGAGGAGCTCCGCCGGCAGGTGCACACCGAGCCGAAAAACGCCGCCCTGGACCCCGAGACCTACGAGATCATCCCCGGCGAGGACGGCGTGTCCTTCGACACCGCCGCCGCCCAGGCCCTGTTTGAGCGCGCCGAGCCCGGCGAGAGCTTCAAGATCCCCCTGGAGTTGACCGAGCCGGAGATCACCACCGAAAAGCTGGAGGAATCCCTGTTCGCCGACATCCTGGGCGAGAAAATGAGTGTTGTGGGCGGCAGCAGCAACCGCCTGTCCAACGTGACCCTGGCGGCCGAGCTGTGCAACGGCACCATCCTGCTGCCCGGCGAGGAGTTCTCCTACTGGTCCAAGATCGCCCCCTGCACCACGGAACAGGGCTTCAAGCCCGCGCCCTCCTACCTGAACGGCCAGACCGTGGACTCCATCGGCGGCGGCGTGTGCCAGATGTCCTCCACCATCTATACCGCCACCCTGTACGCCAATCTGGAGATCGTCCAGCGCAACCAGCACACCTACGCCGTGGGCTACCTGGACGAGGGCAGCGACGCCATGGTCAACGGCGGCAGCTCCGACTTCAAGTTTAAAAACAACACCGATTACCCCATCAAGATCGTGATCACTCTGAAGAACCGCGAGCTGACCGTGCGGATCTGGGGCACCAAGACCGACGACACCTATGTGAAGATGGAGTTCAACAACCTGTCCTACACCCCCTATGAGACCATCTACAAGATCGACGACTCCGTCCCCGCCGGCACCACCAAGGTGGAGGTCACCGGCTACACGGGCATCAAAAACGAGACCTACCGCTGCGTCTACGCCGGGGACGGCACCCTGATCAGCCGCACCCTGGAGAGTAAAAACAACTACAAAAAACGCGACAAGGTCGTGCTGATCAACTCCGCCGACGCCGCCCAATACGGTCTGGACCCCACGGGCCAGCCCCTGCCCTCGACCCCGGCCACCTCCGAGACCCCGGCTACTTCCGAGCCGCCGGTCACTTCCGAGCCGCCGGTCACTTCCGAGCCGCCGGCCGTCTCCGAGCCGCCGGCCACTTCCGAGACCCCGGAGATCCCGGCGGCCGAGACCTCCGAGACCCCGGAGACCCCCGTGCCGCCCCCGCCCCCGGCGGAGGAGACGGCCGGTGAGACGGAGAACACGCTATGAAGCACACAATGCCCCCGCGCCTGGAGCTGAAGACCCAGGCCAAGCGGCGGATGGGACAGGCCCTCGGGGCCTGTTCCGCGTTAGGGGCCGCCGTGGCCATCGTGGAGCTGCTGGCGGACGCCTTCCTGCAGCGCGCCGGGGGCGCGTTCCCCCTGTACTACTGGGACACTGCCAGCCACGCCATCCAGACCAGCGTCAGTCTCAGCGCCCAGGGCCTGTACGCCGCCCTGCGGCTGGACGAGGTGGGAGTCGGGCTGTCGGTGGCCATCTCCCCGGCCACCCTGCTGACCTTCGTGCTGGTCCACCTGTGCGTCGGGGCGGTAGCCGCCCCCCTGCGTCTGGGCTGCCTGGACCACCTCTGGGCCGCGGAGCAGGGAACACCCAGGCCCTTCCGGGGCGTGTTCGGGTGGTATACCGACCTGCGCCGGGCCGGGCGGGCCGCTGCGCTGGAGCTGATCCTCGGGTGCGTGCAGCTGGTACTGCTGGGCCTGTTCTGCATTCCCGCCGCCGCGGCGCTGGTGGGGTCGGGCGGCAGCCTGACGGGCTTCACCGCCGCCGCCTGGCTGCTGCTTCTGGCCCAGGCGGCCGTCTGGTGCGTCATGACCCAGCTGGCGCCCGCCCGCTACCTGCTGGCCCGGGGAGGCGGCGTGGGGGCCGCCCTGCGGGATTCCCAGACCATCCTGCGCTCCCGCCGGGGACAGTACCTGGTCTTCCGGCTGTCCTTCTGGTTCTGGGACCTGCTGAACAACCTGTCCCGGGGCATTTTGTACCTGTATGTGTTCCCCTACGAGGGTCTGGCCAACATGGGCTGGATCCGGGCGGCGGAATCTTTGAATGCTGAATGCTGAATGCAGAATGATGAATGAGGGGCGGAGACGAGCATGAATGTGATCGGAAACGGCACCCAACGAACGATCGAAACCCGGGAGGGGGAGACCATCCTGGCCGCGCTGCGGCGCTCCGGGATCGCCGCCCCCGAGGCCCCCTGCGGCGGCAACGGCACCTGCAAAAAGTGCACCGTGACGGTGGACGGGCGGGAGGTGCTGGCCTGCCGCACCCCCGCGGCGGAGGACTGCACGGTGGTCCTCCCGGAGCAGAACGCCGGGGCGGTCATCGCCAGCACGGGGCGGGGCACGGACTTCCCCCTGACCCCGGGCGAGGGCCTGGGGGCCGCCGTGGACATCGGCACCACCACGGTGGTGGTCCACCTGTACGATTTGCCCAGCGGCGCGCTGCTGGGCACCCGCAGCGGCGTGAACCGCCAGCGCGCCTTCGGCGCCGATGTGATCTCCCGCATCCAGTACGCCATGTCCCAGCCCGACGGCCTGGAGCAGCTGACGCGGGCCATCCGGGGCCAGCTGAACGGGTACCTGGAGGAGCTCTGCGCCTGCGCGGGGCGGAGCCTGGACGAGCTTTCCACCGTGACCGTCGCGGCCAACACGGTCATGGAGCACATCTACGCGGGGCTGTCCCCCGCGTCCATCGCAACGGCCCCCTTCACCCCCCTGTCCCTGTTCGGGGAGTGGCAGGACGGCGGCGGGTTCGGCCTGCCGAAGCACACCCGGGTCTGTCTGGCCCCCGCCGTGGCGGGCTATGTGGGCGGCGACATCACCGCCGGGATCCTGGCCAGCGGGGCGTACCGGGCGGAGCGCCCGGTTCTGTTCCTGGACGTGGGCACCAACGGCGAGATGGCCCTGGGCAGCGCCCAGACGGGCTTTCTCTGCTGCGCCACCGCCGCCGGGCCCGCCTTTGAGGGCGCGGCCATCTCCCAGGGCATGTCGGCCTGCGACGGGGCGATCAGCCGGGTGGAGCGGACGGACGGCAAGGTGGCCGTGACCGTACTGGGCGGCGGCGCGGCCCGGGGCGTGTGCGGCTCCGGGCTGGTGGACGCCCTGGCGGTTATGCTGGAGCTGGGGGCGGTGGACGAGACCGGCCGCCTGCTCCCGCCCGACGAGGCCCCGGAGGAGGCTCTGCCTTATCTCGAAGAGGACGGGGACGGCAATGTGCGGTTCCGTCTGGCCGGGGACGTGTGCATCACCGCCGCCGATGTGCGCCAGCTCCAGCTGGCCAAGGCGGCCATCGCCGCCGGGATCTGCACTCTGCTGGACGAGGCAGGGCTGGAGGAGGACGACGTGGCGTGCCTGTACCTGGCGGGCGGCTTCGGCAACTACATCCGCCGGGAGAGCGCGGCGGCCATCGGCCTGCTGCCGGCGTCCATGGAGAAGCGCATCGTGGGCGTGGGCAACAGCGCGGGCGAGGGCGCGGCGGCGGCGCTGCTGTCGGCTGAGGCCCGGGATATCCTGGACGGCCTGCGCGGGCGCTGTAAGTATCTTGAACTGTCGGGCCACAGGGCCTTCAACGATTTTTACATCGACTGCATGATGTTCGAGTAGGGGCGCATTCCATATGCGCCCGGAGTGCGTGCGGATGATGCCGCCTGCGTGCGGGCGGATATGGAATCCGCCCCTACAGGTTTTATAGGGTTCGGGCATGGACACGGCGGCGCGTGCGGATGATGCCGCCTACGTGCGGGCGGATATGGAATCCGCCCCTACAAATTAATTATGCGTAAGGTTCGGATAGAGATGGAG
Source organism: Oscillospiraceae bacterium (assembly GCA_051867655.1). Taxonomy (GTDB): domain Bacteria; phylum Bacillota; class Clostridia; order Oscillospirales; family Oscillospiraceae; genus JAJPXI01. Next base: position 1,808 of record JBJDYV010000070.1, on the reverse strand, counting down.
GGGCGCGTTCATATGCGCCCGGGGAAACAAAAAAGACCTCCCTTCGCACACCGCGAAGGGAGGTCTTATCAGTTTATAAAAGGATCAGGCCGTATTTTTGGGACATTTTTTGCAGGAACTCCGGCTCGATCTCCCCGGTGCCGTCCCAGAAGGCGCGGCCCTGGTAGGCCCGCAGGGCCCCCTCCAGCAGCTCGGGCACGTCGGAGTAGATGCACAGGGCGTCCTTCACCACGTACTGGTTCTCCGCGAAGATATCCAGGTCGTCCTGCTCCAGAATGGCGATCTTCAGCGCCCCCTGGGGGGATTCCTCCTCCGCGTCCAGAATGTCCTCCATCAGGTCGGGGGTACACTCGATGGGTTCGCCCACGTCCACGTCGGGGGTGATGAACCGGGCCTCCTTCTCGCTGGCGCAGGGGATCACGTCGGGGTCCCGCTCCGGCGGCGTGAATCGGGAGAAGTCCACCCCCGCCACCGCATCCTTCAATGCGGCGATGTGCTCCGGAGTGGTGCCGCAGCAGCCGCCGAAGATGCGCACACCCGCGGCCGCCATCTGCTCCACATACCCCACGAACTCCTCCGGCGGGCAGCGGTACACCGTTTTGCCGTTCTCCGTCTCGGGCAGGCCCGCGTTGGGCTTGGCGATCAGGGGCACCGTGGCGTAGGGGGTCAGCCGCCGGAGCTGCTCCAGCATGGTCTCCGGGCCGGTGGAGCAGTTCAGGCCGAAGGCGGACACCCCCAGACCCTGCATGACGATCAGGGCCGCCAGCACGTCGGTGCCCGACAGGGTGCGGCCGTTCTCGTCGCAGGTGAAGGTCACCCACACCGGCTTATCTGTCACCGACTTGACCGCCAGCACCGCCGCCCGGGCCTCGGGCATGGTCATGGTGGTCTCCACCGCGAACAGGTCCGCCCCCGCCTCGGCGCAGGCGCGGGCCTGCTCGGCGTAGATGTCCACCAGCTCGTCAAAGGGGGTCTCCCCGAAGGGCGGGATGAACAGCCCCGTGGGGGACAGGTCGGCGGCTACCAGGGCCTTTCCGCCCGCGGCCTGCTTGGACAGGGCCACCAGAGCCTTGTTGAGTTCGGCGGTTTTTCCCGTGATGCCGTGGTGGGCCAGGTTGGCCCGGTTGGCCCCGAAGGTGGGGGCCATCAGCACCTGGGAGCCGGCCTCCACATAGGCGCGCTGCAGGTCCAGCAGAGCCTCCGGGTGCTCCAGCACCCAGGTCTCGGTGCACACGCCCTGGGGCATGCCCCGCTGCTGCAGCTGGGTGCCCGTGGCGCCGTCTAAAAGGATCGGGGTCGATAAGGGAATGTCCATGGTGGTGTTTCTCCTTTTTGGTTTCGCGGGCGGATATGGAATCCGCCCCTACGTTTTCAATGGGTGCGGGCGGATATGGAATCCGCCCCTACGTTTTCAATGGGGTGCGGGCGGATATGGAATCCGCCCCTACATTTTCAACAGGGCGCGGGCGGATATGGAATCCGCCCCTACGTTTTCAATGGGGTGCGGGCGGATGATATCCGCCCCTACTGAATGAACGGAAATGCAAAATTCTGCATTTTGCATTCTGAATTCTGCATTCCGCGCCGAAGAAATTACATTTTCTTCGGCGCGCTGACGCCCAGCAGGCTCAGACTGTTGGCGATGACCGCGCGCACGGTGTCCGCCAGCTTCAGGCGGGCCTCCAGCACGTCCTGCTTCTCGTCCTTGATGCGGTTGGAATTATAAAAGCGGTGGAAATCCCCCGCCAGGGTCACCAGATAGCGGTTGATGCGGGAGGGGTCGTAGTCCCGGGCCGCCAGGCGGATCT
>JBJDYV010000069.1:0-1870 GCA_051867655.1 Oscillospiraceae bacterium | reverse complement strand
AGGCCGGCATTGTTACCTGGGAGTGCCGCAACTGCGGTCACCTGGTTATCAGCACCGAGGCTCCTGTGGTCTGCTCCGTCTGTAAGCACGCGCAGTCCTACTTTGAAGTCCGCAGCGAAAACTATTAAATGCGTATCCGCAAAGCCGCAAGGCGTCTGGACGCGTTCTGCTCCAACCCCAGCAGGCCGTAAATGCCGCGTGTCCGCCCGGAGAAGTCGTAACATCCCGACGGCGGTCCCGGCGCATCAGTCTTGCTCTGAATGATCAATGGCGTCCAGAAGCCTGACAATGTCCTCCGGAGGCTCCCCGCTTCACCATCATCAGCGTCTGACCGTAGAGGTCCTCTACGGTCAGGCGCTCTTTTTGCGCCAGAGGGTGGTCCCGGGCCACAGCACAGCAGTGCTGATAGGTGCCCCACTGATAGAAATTGCAGCGGTCCAGCCACTGTCTGGAATCGCACACCCCCCACCAGAAAATCAAACTTTTTCCCAGGGCCGAAATTTCCGAGAGGATGTCCCGATGGTCGTCCTCAAAGGGAACGATGTGCAGCTTGTAGCCCGGAAAGGCCTGATTTACCTGATACCAAAGATCCATGAAGGGCTTGTAGGGATTCAGAATGGAACTTCCGATGCAGAAGGTGGTCTCAGCCCGGTCCGCCTCCCGGCGGGCCTCCACAAGGGCCTTTACCGCACAGTCCTCCAGATTTTTGGTGTGGCGGTAGAGGACCCGCCCGGCCGGCGTCAGCCGGATGCCCTGGCTGGTGCGCTCCAAGAGCTTCAGCTCCAGATGCTTCCCCAGAGCGTTGATCTGCTTCATGATCGACGGCGGGGAGATGTACAGTTTCTCGGCGGCTTTGTTGAAGCTGCCACAGTCCGCCACACAGATGAACGTTTTCAGATTGGGATTCAGCATCGCCGCACCTCCTCACGTGGATCGCCGGCTTAAGCATTGCCTTAAAGTTAATACCATATTGCCATATCGGTTCTTCCCGGTCAAAGACTGCGGCGGTACAATAGGGCTGTGAAAAAGAAAATACAGGAGGCTGTGCTTATGAGCGCACTGATCGCGTATTTTTCCCGGGCGGATGAAAACTATTTCAGCGGGGCGCTGCGGACGGTGGAGGTGGGCAACACGGAGACCGCCGTGAAGCTGCTTCAGGAGATGACCGGGGCCGACCTGTTCAAAATCGACCCCATCCAGGCGTATTCCGAAAGCTATAACGAGTGTATCGCCCAGGCTCAGGACGACCAGCGCCGGGATGCCCGCCCGGAGCTGAAAGCGTATCCCGACAGTCTGGACGAGTACGACACCGTCTACCTGGGCTACCCCAATTACTGGGGCACCATGCCCATGCCGGTGTTCACCTTTCTGGAGCGGTTTGATTTTACGGGCAAAACCATTAAGCCCTTCTGCACCCACGAGGGCAGCGGCCTGGGCCGCAGTGAGAGCGACATCCGGCGGCTGTGCCCCGGCGCGCTGGTGGAGCGGGGGCTGGCGATCCACGGCAGCTCTGCCGCCCAGGCGGGGCCTGCCCTGAAAAACTGGCTGTAAGGAAGGAGAAGCAACATGGTAAAACAGACAGCGGGGCGGGACGCCCTGGGGGAATTTGCCCCCCAATTCGCGCACCTGAACGATGACGTGCTTTTCGGGGAGGTCTGGTCCCGGGAAGGGCAGCTCTCCTTAAAGATGCGTTCCATCATTACGGTCACCGCCCTGGTCAGCAAGGGCATGATCGACAGCTCGTTTCAATATCACCTGTCCACGGCCAAACAGAACGGCGTGACCAAAAATGAAATGGCGGAGATTCTGACCCATCTGGCGTTTTATGCCGGGTGGCCCAACGCCTGGGCGGCCTTCCGCATGGCGGCGG
>JBJDYV010000068.1:0-1878 GCA_051867655.1 Oscillospiraceae bacterium | reverse complement strand
GTCAGCACGAACAGCATGTAGGGCAGCGTGATGTTGAAGAAGGTCTGGAACACGTTGGCGCCGTCGATGGTGGCGGCCTCATACTGCTCGGCGGGAATGTTCTGCAGAATGCCCGTGACCTGCATGATGGTATAGGGAATACCGACCCACAGGTTGACGATGATAACCAGCACCCGGGCCCAGGTGGCATTGGTCAGGAAGGGAAGCCGTTCGCTGATCAGTCCCGCGTTCAGCAGCAGCCGGTTGACGATGCCCTCGGGCTGCAGCATGGAGCGGATGACCATCAGGGAGACGAACTGGGGAACCGCAATGGTCATGGACAGGCAGCCGCGCCACAGAGCCTTATACTTGATGGTCTTGCGGTTGATGATCATGGCCATGATGGTGCCCAGGAAGAAGTTCAGGAAGGTGGCGAAGAATGCCCAGATCAGGGTCCAGGCCAGAACGCTGCCAAACTGTTTGCCGATGGTGGAGGTGGAGTCAAAGATGGCGATGAAGTTGTCAAATCCCACCCAGTCGAACAGGACCAGATGATCGCCTTCCTTGGAGTAGTTGGTGAAGGCCATGCTCATCATGTAGATCAGGGGCAGGATGGTGAAGATAGCCAGACACACCGTGGGGGGCGTCATCAGGAGCTTGTGCACATTCTCATCCAGCAGGGACTTGAGATTCTCCACAAAGGTGGGCACATGCCTGCCAGCCTTTTTCAGGCTCATGGCCTTGTAGCCGCTGCGGACAGAAGCCTGCCACACCAGCACCAGCAGCGCAATGATGCACAGGGAGGCGATGCCATACAGCAGAATCAGCTGAGACTGGTCGCCTGCCACATATTCGTAGACGAAGGTTTCCTCATTGAAGACCTTTTCCTGCTCCCGCCAGCCCAGGCTGGGGAGCATGGAGATCCAGTAGAAGCCGCCGTTGGGGATCACCAGGAACGCGATGATGCCGATCTCAATGGCCAGGTAAATCAGGCCCATGAGGATCTGACCGTTCAGGACATTGGCAAGGCCCATAACCAGGCAGGACGCCCAGATCACAGGACCGCCGTTTTTCAGCGCAGCAGCCAAGGAGAAGGGATCGGCAGCTTTTTGCCGTGCAGCTGCGGTTTTGGTTAACGTATTGGACACGTTATCATCTCCCTTTGTTTATGCCAAAGGCGGCGGCCAGACGATTCCGGCCGCCGCCAGGTGCCATTCGGTTTCGCGATTGTGACGCAGAGATTTACAGGCCGGTGTTGTTCAGAGCGGTGTTGTAAGCCTCGGTCTTCTCGGCAGCGTTGTCCAGAGTGACCTCGCCGCTGACGATAGCCTTGCCGAAGTTCTCAGAGGGAGTCCAGTAGTTGCCCATCTCGGGGATGGAGGACTGCACCACGGAGGTATTGGCAATGGTGTTGGCCTGGGCCACGGCCACGATGTCGGCCTGGATGGTCTCGTTGGTGGTCAGAGCCAGGGAGGTGGGGATGATGCCGCGCATCTCATAGTGGGCCAGCTGTGCTTCCGCGGAGCCCAGGTAGACGGCCAGGGCCACAGCTACCTGCATGTTCTGGCAGTTGGGGTTCACGCCGATGGCCTTGGAGCCGGCGAAGGACTTCAGCTGCTTGGCCTCGCCGCCGATGTTGACGGTGGGCAGCTGAGCGGCGCCGAAGTTATCGCCCAGAGCTTCCTGAACGGCAGCGGCGTCCCAGGTGCCGGAGAAGATGGCGTTGACGGAGCCGTCACGCAGGCCGGCCAGGCCGGAGCCGTCGGCGTCCACAACGAAGTTGGGGTTGGCATGCATGTTGACCAGGTACTCGGTCACAGCGGTGCCGTTGCCGCCGCCGAAGTCCACACCGGCGGAGGCGTCGATGCCGGCCTCACCGAAGATGGTGCCGCCATTGGC
>JBJDYV010000067.1:0-1887 GCA_051867655.1 Oscillospiraceae bacterium | reverse complement strand
CGCCACTTCCAGAACTAAAGAAACAAATGACGTTCGTTTAGTCCCCGTAAAGACAGGCTATTCTTGATGGAGGGGGTAAAGCACCCCCTCCCTCCCCGGGGAGGGAACGTGCGTTTAGTTTCGGACAGCCGCGGTTTCGGGTATTCTATCCGCCATCGTCCGCGGTCTCCGTGGCGCGTGCCACGGCTGCGGACGTGAAACGCAACAAGAAGGATACGACCATGAAACACATGATCATGGACATAAGAAAGCGCATAGAGTTCCTCATCGGGTGCGGTTTCTCCCTGCCGAAAGTCGCCGGGGAGATTGGACGGGCAACGTCCACGGTCCGCAACGAGCTCATCAAGCACCGCATCGCGAGCGACAAGGGCTACGGATGCACGAACCGTCTCTGCGCCCATTTCGACGAATGCGCGCGAACGAGCTTCGACGGCTTCGGAGACCGGAAGCGCAAGTGCCAGCCGAAGTGCTTCACGTCCTGCCCGGACTTCCGCGAGGCGTCGTGCCCGCGCCTTGCCAATCCGCCCTTCGTCTGCAACGGCTGCGGGAAGGAGCGCGGCTGCCCGCTTATGAAGAAGTTCTACATTGCCTCCGTCGCCCAGGCGCAGTACGAATCCGAACGCAGCCTTTCGCGCACGGGCGTCCATCCGGACAGGGAGACCATCGCCGGGATGAACGACGTCCCGTCGCCCTGCATCAGGCGGGGGCAATCCCCCGCCGCCGTCATCGCGTCCAACGCCAGGCTCTTCGGAGGATACGCGAAAAGCACCATCTACGGATGGATCGCCGACGGACTCTTCAGCGCCAAGAAGCATGACCTCCCCTTCGCGGGAACGCGCGGGAAGCCGCACAGAAGGCCCGAGGCGAAGACCGACGCCAAATGCCGCATCAAAAGGACGATCCAGGACATGCGGAACTGGTTCGATGAACATGTCGGGCAGGTCGTCACCTGCGAGTTCGACACCGTCGTCGGATCGATCGGCGGGAAGGCCCTGTTTACGATGACCTTCCCCGAGACGGGGCTCTCGCTGGCGTTCCTGAGGGACAGGAGGTCGTCGCAGACCTGCACGCGGATGTTCAACATGCTCCGGGAGATCGCCGGACCCGGCCTCTTCCGCAAACTGTTCCTGAATTCCCTGACGGACAACGGCACCAGGTTCTCCGATCCCGTGATGATCGAGAACTACCGTCCCGATCCGGAGCACAACCCGACGAAGCTCCTGCCGCGCGGCATCCACGTCTGGTTCGCGGATCCGCACTGCCCGTCGCAGAAGCCGCACATCGAGCGCTTCCACAACGAGCTCAGGCGCATCCTCCCGAAGGGAACGTCCTTCGACCCGCTCACCCAGGAGAAGATCAACCTGACGCTCTCGCACCTCAACAGCTATCCGCGCGAGGCCACTGGATGGAAGGCGCCCTGCGACCTCTTCGTCGGGAGGTACGGGGAGGAGGGCAGGGCATTCCTCGGCAGGCTCGGGATCGTCCGCGTCCCCGCCAACCAGGTGACGCTCCATCCGTTCCTGCTGGGCGAGAGATACCAGAAAGCCGCCGATATGGCGACACTCAGGAAGAACGGCGCGACAGCGACAGCGAAGCCGGCCGCCGGGAAGTAAAAGAGGCCCTCTTTCGAGAGCCACCACGAACCCGACGTCGGACCGCCTAACGAAAGATACGCACCGACCCGGGACGTGGGAGTACTATACCAAAATCCGGGAGCCCCTGACGCAGAAATCTCGCGAAACAGACTTTTCGACAAATTAGGGAAAGCCGGCGGGACAGAAGGATGCCAATTCCTCATCGGAAGCCGATGCCATCACGGGTAAAACCTGCCTCCGAAGAAACTTTAGCTTCGTTTACTATCAGAACGTTCGTTTAGTTCTGGTCGCG
>JBJDYV010000066.1:0-1897 GCA_051867655.1 Oscillospiraceae bacterium | reverse complement strand
TTTTAGGAGGAAATTTTATGGACTATCAGATTTTGGCAAAAGGCATCGCCCTGGCTGGCTGCGCCATCGGCGCTGGTCTGGCTCTGATCGCCGGTATCGGCCCTGGCATCGGTGAAGGCAACTGCGCCGCCCGTGCCTGTGAGGTCATCGGCCGCAACCCCGAGTGCAAGAGCGAAGTCACCAGCAGCATGATCCTGGGCATCGCCCTGTCCGAGACCACCGGTATCTACGGCTTCGTCACCGGCCTGCTGCTGATCTTTGTGGCTCCCGGCATGTTCATGAACTACCTGGGCTGAGTTCCGGCAAATAACCGAATTTATTACGCCGGAAGGAGGCAACGCAATGGATACCATTTACCAGTCCTTAGTGACGGTAAACCCCGTAACCCTGATTGCTCAGATTTGCAACCTGTTTATCCAGCTGCTTATCGTCAAGATCTTCTTCCTGGATAAAATCAAGGCCATCCTTGACCAGCGCCGGGAGGCGGCTGACAAGCAGATCGCCGAAGCCGAGGCCGCGAAATCCGAGGCCAACGCCATCAAAGAAACCTACGAGCAGAACATGCGTGCGGCTAAGGCCAAAGCGGACGATCTGCTGCTCAGCGCCCAGAAGACCGCCACGGCCCGCAGCGAGGAGATCATCAGCCAGGCCCAGTCCGCCGCCGCGCAGATCAAGAGCAAGGCCTCCGCGGACATCGAGATGGAGAAGAAAAAGGCCATCAACGATGCCAAGGACGAGATCTCCGGCCTTGCCATGGCCATTGCCGGCAAGGTGGTGGAGCGGGAGCTGACCAGCGCCGATCAGGAACAGCTGATCGACCGTTTCCTGGACGAATTGGGTGATAACGTATGACCGAAGTCGGAAATGTTTACGGCGAATCGCTGTATGAGCTGGCCAGGGACGAAGCTCTGGACACCCTCATCGGGCAGCAGCTGGAAGTTCTTCAGAGCAGCTTCCGGCAGGAACCGGACTACATCCGTCTGCTCTCCTCGCCCACGCTGACCAAGGCGGAACGCTGCCAGATCCTGGATGACGGCTTCCGCAGCCGCGTTCACCCCTATGTTCTGAACTTTATGAAGATCCTGACGGAAAAGGGTTATATGCGCTATTTTTCCGACTGCTGTGACGCCTATGCCGCCCACTACAATGAGGATCACGGCATCCTGAGCGTCACCGCCGTCACCGCCGTAGCCATGACCCCGGCCCAGACGGAGAAGCTGACGCGCAAGCTCAATCAGATTACCGGCAAGCAGATCAAGCTGCACAGCCGGATCGACCCGGCGGTCCTGGGCGGCGTCCGCCTGGACTATGACGGTCAGCGCCTGGACGACACCGTGTCCCACCGTTTGGATGCCGTCCGGGATCTGCTGAACAAAACCGTACTCTGACGAGAAAGCAGGGACTGTATGGAACTGAGACCCGAAGAAATCACGAAAATCATTCGTAGTCAGATCAAGAACTATGAAAACAAACTGGAAGTAAGCGAGACCGGCGTCGTCATCCTGGTGGGCGACGGCATTGCCAAGGCCTCCGGCCTGGACAAATGCATGGTCAATGAGCTTGTGGAATTCCCCGACGGCTCCTTCGGCATGGCCCAAAACCTGGAGGAGGACACCGTCTCCATCGTCATCCTTGGCAGCGACCAGGGCATCAAGGAAGGCGACACCGTCAAGCGCACCGGACGGGTGGTATCCGTCCCCGTTGGCCAGGCCCTGATCGGCCGTGTGGTCAACGCCCTGGGCGAGCCCATCGACGGCAAGGGCAAGATTGATGCGGAGGCCTACCGCCCCATTGAGAGCCCCGCCCCCGGCATCATCGAGCGCCAGCACGTCAGCCGTCCTCTGCAGACCGGCATCAAGGCCATCGACTCCATGATCCCCATTGGCCGGGGCCAGCG
>JBJDYV010000065.1:0-1897 GCA_051867655.1 Oscillospiraceae bacterium | reverse complement strand
AGGGCAGCTTCTCGATGAAGAGGGTATCGCCCTCGGTCACCTTGTACTGCTTGCCACCGGTCTCGATGATTGCGTGCATACTTTTCAACTCCTTCATGACGGGCTCGCTGTCGGGGGCGAAAAAGGCGCTTCAAGCGCGCTTTTTACTTGCAGGCCCATTCAAAGCGGCTTTGATAGTATATCAGCGAAAAGTTTCAATGTCAAGAGAAAGATACCGTTTCCCGGTCAAAAAACTTAAAATCACATTTATTTTTCGCAGTTTGCGCCCAAAAGGAGCGAAAAGAGACATACCGTCCGCAGCCTCCGGTATTTTATCTGCATCAATGCGCGGGCACTTCTCTGGTATCAGAAAGGATCTCATGTCCAAAAATCTCAACGGAGATGCCCTCTTTGTACAGTTCCTCTCCGCCCTCGGTGTGGGGCAGCATTTGATGCCAGTCGGTCACCCGATACAGCAGGATCGGGCTTTGATACACCACGGAGCCTCCGCCCTTCAGGCGCATTTTCACCGGAAACAGCGCGGCAAGAAGCAGCACGGCAAACACGCAAACCATTGAGAAAACGATCCGTTTCTTTTCCCGGGAGTTCTGCTTGTGTGCGGCGCTCAGTGTCTCCACATAAACCTCCGTCAATTCCTGCTTGGGCAACTCCCGTTCCTGCATCTCGCATTTAATAATTTCAAGCACGCTGAGATCCAGTGCCTGCGCAAGCTCATCCAGCTTCGCAATGTCAGGGAGACATTTCTCCCTCTCCCACTTGCTGACAGCCGCAGTCGACACATGAAGCTTCTCGGCAAGCTGGGACTGCGTCATATCCCGCCGTTTCCGCGCTTCTCTCAAAAAGGGTCCAAAGGTTTTCGGCTCCAATTCACGCACCTCCTTTTTTACTATAATACAACTAAATCTTTTTTGTAAAACGACCTGCGGTTGAATCGCAATGCAGGCGGGCGAAAGGCCGGGAGCGAGGGGGGATTCCGCCCTTGTTTTCCGTATCCTAAAATGGTATAATAATTTGATTATTTAGACAATCCGGAGGAACCTGTTTTGAACCGAACCACCACCGTGATCTCCCAGGAGGAGATCGACCGCCAGAAAGACTTCTGCGCCCGTGTTTTGGAACGCAACACCGCCGCCCACAAAAGCCCCCTGGCCTTTGTGGACACCTACGGCTGCCAGCAGAACGAGGCCGACTCCGAGCGCATCCGGGGCTACCTGGCCGAGATGGGCTACGGCTTTACCCAAGACGAGAACGAGGCCGACGTCATCGTCATCAACACCTGCGCCGTGCGGGAGCACGCCGAGGACCGGGTGCTGGGCAACGTGGGCGCTCTGGTCCACACCAAGCGGCGCAAGCCCAGCCAGATCATCTGCCTGTGCGGCTGCATGATGCAGGAGCCCCGGGTGGCTGCCAAAATCAAAGATTCCTACCGCCATGTGGACATCGTCTTCGGCCCCCACGCCCTGTGGAAATTCCCCGAGCTTCTGTGGCGGGTGCTCTCCCGCCGGGGCCGGGTGTTCGACACCGAGGATCAGCCCGGGTCGGTGGCCGAGGGCATCCCTGTGGTGCGCCAGAGCGCGGTCAAGGCCTGGGTGTCCATCATGTACGGCTGCAACAACTTCTGCACCTACTGCATCGTCCCCTACGTCCGGGGCCGGGAGCGCTCCCGCCGCCCGGAGGTCATTCTGGACGAGGTGCGCCAGCTGGCCGCCGAGGGCTACAAGGACATCACCCTGCTGGGCCAGAACGTCAACTCCTACGGCAAGGATCTGGAGGAGGACGTGGACTTCGCCTGGCTGCTGGAGCAGGTCAACGCCATCCCCGGCGATTTTCTGATCCGCTTCATGACCTCCCACCCCAAGGACGCCACCGAGCGCCTGTTTGACGCCATGAAAAACTG
>JBJDYV010000064.1:0-1907 GCA_051867655.1 Oscillospiraceae bacterium | reverse complement strand
TATTTTCAGAGCGAGGGCATGGTGAAACTGTCCAGAGGAGCGGTGGAAATTACAGGCGCAAAAAAGTTGGAACAGCTGCAAAACGCATAAAACGAAGAACAGAAAAAATATTCTCCTGCTATGATGGTCGGAGGCCGTTAAACAGTGGAATCAGACAAGATCGATGGAAAAATAGGCCGTCTGCGTTTTCAAGCAGACGGCCTGACTGATGGTATGGGATTTTCAGATTTTGTGGCGGGGACTGTTTTCTCTCGGAGCTCGCCATAGGGCCAACCCCTGTAGATGTTCAATTTTGCGCGGCAGAGTTTTGAAATTCCTGCTCATAATTTATCGTTTGTCTGCAAAATTGCATAGCTGCATTGCGACACCGTCCGGCATAATCTGAAATCCATGCTTCTCGTAGAAAGATACATTTTTGCTTTCTTCCGGCATGATCTCAATATAGAGGAAGTTTTTATACTTGCCCTTGACCATGTTGATCATGGTACCGGCAATGCCTTGTCCATGATAGGCGGGATCGACCAGAACATAGTGCATATAGGCCACCAGTTCGCTGTCGTCGATCAGCCGCACCAGGCCCACAAGGCGGTCTCCATCCCACGCCGTGATGACGGTGGATGAGTGCATCAGCGCTTTGTAAAGCCGGGAGGGATATTGCCCAGATACCCAGTCCACTGACAAAAACAACCTTTGGACCTCATCCTGTGTGAACTTCTTTTCCTCAGTGTATGTGATTTCCATTATGCTTTCCAAAGGCTGTGCAGGTTGCAGTAGGCATAGACGGCCTCGACCTCATCACCCTCGCAGAGTGCGAAGCAGACCTCCGGCTGGTCTCCGGGATGCAGGACCTTGCGCTGGTTTCCTTGTTTGGTCTGCAAAGAGATCCACTCGATGTAATGTTCCGGGAGCATAGGGTGCTCCGCGGAGCCGACCTTTACCGTTACAATGTTGCCCTCCACCCGATAGATAGGGATGTGCTTCTCCGTGGCCGCCTCGGTGGTTCCGGGAATAATCTCCTTCATCTTCTGTCCACAGCACATGACCGGGACGCCCGCGTCCTTGACCTTGGCAATAATATTGCCGCAGTGTTCACAAATATAAAATTTCTGTTCCATCTCAATTTGCCTCCTGTTGTGTGATGGTCTGAATCATCTGATCCAGCCAGTTGCCTGTGAATGACTCAATGCTGCCCTGATCGCATAAGGCGGTCAAAGCCGGGGCAATGGGGATCTGAGCGGTACTGTCAATCTGGAATCGGGTGGCCAATTCCGCGATGTGGCTTTGCCCGAAGATGAAGTGCTTGTCATGGCAGGTGGGACACTTAAAATAGGCCATATTCTCCACCAAACCCAGAACAGGAACCTTCATCATGCCCGCCATCCTGACCGCTTTCTCAACGATCATCTCCACAAGCTCCTGCGGAGAAGCGACGACGATGATTCCAACGATCGGCAGCGACTGGAATACAGTCAGCGGAACATCTCCGGTTCCGGGAGGCATATCCACAAACATATAGTCAATGTTACCCCAGTTCACATCCGTCCAAAACTGCTTAACAACTCCGGAAATGATCGGTCCGCGCCACACCACGGGGTCCCCCTCATGTTCGAGCAGCAGATTGATGGACATAACCTTCGTTCCGAACTTTGTTTCGGCAGGAAGAATACCGTTTTCACCCACGGCAGCCTTCTTGTGAATTCCAAACACTTTGGGGATGGACGGTCCCGTAATATCCGCGTCCAGGATTGCCGCCCGATAGCCCTTACGCTGGGTCAGTACCGCCAGCATGGCGGTGACCAGGGATTTTCCAACGCCTCCCTTGCCGCTGACCACACCAATCACTTTTTTCACAGAGGAGTTTTTGTTCAGCGGTTCGAGCAGGCTCTGGGGCGCGGTCCGCTCACTGC
>JBJDYV010000063.1:0-1917 GCA_051867655.1 Oscillospiraceae bacterium | reverse complement strand
TAAATACTACCGAGAGACCGATAGCGAACCAGTACCGTGAGGGAAAGGTGAAAAGGACCTCGAACAGAGGAGTGAAAGAGACCCTGAAACCATGCGCCTACAAGCGGTCGGAGCGGGTTAGTCCCGTGACGGCGTGCCTTTTGCATAATGAACCTACGAGTTGCCGTCACCGGCGAGGTTAAGGGCGAGTACGCCCGGAGCCGAAGCGAAAGCGAGTCCGAAGAGGGCGTTTAGTCGGTGGAGGCAGACGCGAAACCGAGTGATCTACCCTTGTCCAGGATGAAGGCTGGGTAAAGCCAGCTGGAGGTCCGAACCAGTAAGCGTTGAAAAGCTTTTGGATGAGGTGAGGGTAGGAGTGAAAGGCCAATCAAACTCGGAGATAGCTCGTACTCCCCGAAATGTATTTAGGTGCAGCCTCGGGCGATGCTTGCAGGAGGTAGAGCGACCGATAGGATGCGAGGGCTTCACCGCCTATCAAGTCCTGACGAACTCCGAATGCCTGCATGCGAGTCCGGGAGTAAGGGCGCGGGTGCTAAGGTCCGCGTCCGAGAGAGGAACAACTCAGACCACCGTCTAAGGCCCCGAAATCCGGGCTAAGTTGAAGACAATAACGAGGTCTGGCCGCATGGACAGCTAGGATGTTGGCTTGGAAGCAGCCATTCATTTAAAGAGTGCGTAACAGCTCACTAGTCGAGCGGTTGGGCGTGGATAATAATCGGGCATAAGCATATTACCGAAGCTATGGATCCGCGAGGATGGTAGGGGAGCATTCCATCGACGTCGAAGGTAAGAGATGACTCTTGCTGGAGTTTATGGAAAAGCAAATGTAGGTATAAGTAACGATAAAGGGGGCGAGAAACCCCCTCGCCGGAAGACCAAGGTTTCCTGATCAACGCTAATCGGATCAGGGTCAGTCGGGACCTAAGGATAAGGCGCGAGCCGAAGCCGATGGAAGAAACGGTTAATATTCCGTTACTGGGTCCGGCTGCGACGGGGAGACGGAGAAGTGACACGCCCGCGGGCCGACGGAAAGGCCCGTTGAAAGCGGTAGTTAAACGCTGCGCAGGCAAATCCGCGCGGCGTGGCGATGCTGAGAGTACCGAGCGCCCCCGGGCAATCGGACAGCGGCGGTAAACAGGCTCCCGAGAAAATCCCCTAAGCTTCAGGCCGGAGACACCCGTACTCGAAACGGACACACGTGGTCGGGTAGAGAATACCGAGGCGCTCGAGAGATTCATGGTTAAGGAACTAGGCAAACTGACCCCGTAACTTCGGGAGAAGGGGTCCCCGCTGCAAGGCGGGGCGCAGAGAATAGGTCCAGGCAACTGTTTAACAAAAACACAGGGCTGTGCGAAATTGAAAGATGAAGTATACAGCCTGACACCTGCCCGGTGCCGGAAGGTTAAGAGGAGACGTCATCGCAAGAGAAGCGTTGAATTGAAGCCCCGGTAAACGGCGGCCGTAACTATAACGGTCCTAAGGTAGCGAAATTCCTTGTCGGGTAAGTTCCGACCTGCACGAATGGTGTAATGATCCGGACACTGTCTCAACCGTGAGCTCGGTGAAATTGTAGTATCGGTGAAGATGCCGATTACCCGCAACGGGACGGAAAGACCCCGTGAACCTTTACTGCAGCTTAGCATTGCCGCCGGGTGCGCGATGTGTAGGATAGTCAGGAGGCCGAGAAGGGCGGGCGCCAGCCTGCCTGGAGCCGCTGTTGAAATACTGACCTTCGTTCATCTGGCGTCTAACGCGCTGTTAGCGCGGACACTGCTTGGCGGGTAGTTTGACTGGGGTGGTCGCCTCCAAAAAAGTAACGGAGGCTTCTAAAGGTGCCCTCAGGCCGATTGGTAACCGGCCGCAGAGTGTAATGGCACAAGGGTGCTTGACTGGGAGACCGACAAGTCGTCCAGGTAG
>JBJDYV010000062.1:0-1925 GCA_051867655.1 Oscillospiraceae bacterium | reverse complement strand
GCCGGATGGCGGTTTTCTTCCCCAGAGAGCCGGAGATAATGGTGCCGTAAGCGGTGAACGGATTGTTCCCCAGCACCAGGAAGATCAGTGCGCCCAGCAGGATGGCCGCCACGAAAGAGCAGGCCCGGATGGTCCACACCTGCTTCCGGGGCATTCCGTCCCGCTTGGCCAGGCGGATCAAAGGAGTTTTCTGTTCGTGCACGTTAGTCTTCCTCCTTTCCGCCGCCCACGCGGGTCATCAGCATACCGACCTCTTCTTTCGTGGCGGTACGCGCGTCCACCACGCCGGATACCTTACCGCCGCACAGAACCAAGATCCGGTCGCACAGCTCCAGCAGTACGTCCAGGTCCTCGCCCACGAAGATGACGGCCACGCCCTTCATTTTCTGCTCGGTCATCAGGTTATAAATCGTATAGGAAGTGTTGATATCCAGGCCGCGCACAGCGTAGGCGCTCATGAGCACCGTGGGGCTGGAGGCGATCTCCCGGCCCACCAGAACCTTCTGCACGTTGCCGCCGGACAGGCGGCGCACCGGGAACACCACGCTGGGCGTCACGACCCCCAGCTCCTCCTTGACCTGCTCGGCCAGTTCACTGGGGTCCTTCCAGTCCACGAAAGCGCCCTTGCCCTTGCGCCAGGAACGCAGCATCATGTTGCCCACCATGCCCATGTCGCCCACCAGGCCCATGCCCAGCCGGTCCTCGGGGACGAAGGCCAGGGAGATGCCCGCCTCCTTGATCTGCATGGGCGACTTGCCCACCAGCTCATAGGGGGCCTTTCCTTCCGGGGAGTACACGATGGACCCGTCGGAAATGGGGTGCAGCCCGGCGATCGCCTCCAGCAGCTCCTTCTGTCCGGAGCCGGCGATCCCGGCGATGCCCAGGATCTCGCCGCTGCGGGCCAGGAAGCTGACGTCGTCCAGCTTTTTCACGCCTTCGGCGTCCAGTACGGTCAGGTTTTTGATCTCCAGCCGGGGCTGCGGGTCCACCGGCTCCGGCCGGTCGATGTTCAGCGTCACGGAGTGGCCCACCATCATCTCAGTCAACGCCTGAGGGTTGGTGTCGGCGGTGTTGACCGTGCCGATGTACTGGCCCTTACGCAGCACCGCCACCTTGTCGG
Source organism: Oscillospiraceae bacterium (assembly GCA_051867655.1). Taxonomy (GTDB): domain Bacteria; phylum Bacillota; class Clostridia; order Oscillospirales; family Oscillospiraceae; genus JAJPXI01. Next base: position 805 of record JBJDYV010000062.1, on the reverse strand, counting down.
AGATCTCCATGACCTCGTTGAGCTTGTGGGTGATGATGACGATGGTTTTCCCGTCGGCCTTCATATTGCGCAGGACTGTGAACAGCCGCTCAGTCTCCTGGGGCGTCAGCACGGCGGTGGGCTCGTCCAGGATCAGGACTTCCGCTCCCCGGTAGAGCACTTTTACGATCTCTACCGTCTGCTTTTCCGACACCGACATGTCGTAGACCTTTTTGTTGGGGTCGATCCCGAAGCCGTACTTGTCGCTGATGGTCTGGATCCGGGCGGCGATGGCCCTCCGGTCCAGCCTGCCGCCTTCGTTGTGACCCAGGGCCATGTTCTCCGCCGCGGTGAACACGTCCACCAGTTTGTAGTGCTGATGGATCATGCCGATCCCGCTTTCATAGGCGTCCTTGGGGGAGCGGATGGAGACCGGCTTGCCGTTGACCAGGATCTCTCCCTCGTCCGGGAAATAGATACCGGACAGCATATTCATCAGGGTGGTCTTTCCGCTGCCGTTCTCGCCCAGCAGTGCCAGGATCTCCCCCCGGTCCAGCGTCAGATCGATGGCGTCGTTGGCCACCACCTTGCCGAAGCGCTTGGTGATGTGCCTGAGTTCAATTGCATGGACAGTTTCCAAGGCTGTCATCCTCTCTTTCGGTCCCCGCTGCGGGAATCCGGTGGATAAAGGGAAACGCGCATTTTCTTTATGGTATCAAAACCGCGGACAAGGTGCAAGGGTGAATGATGATTTTTTAAAGGAAAGCTTAAAAGTCAAAGAGGGCCGCTGTTCAGCGGCCCTCTTTGGGGTCAGCACATAGGTTTC
>JBJDYV010000061.1:0-39299 GCA_051867655.1 Oscillospiraceae bacterium | reverse complement strand
ATAGGTAGCGCCGACACAGAAAAGAGACATGACGAGTTCATGTCTCTTTTTCTTTACTTTTCTATAGGCGCACTATTCAAAGATTGACTTTTGGGCTGATCCGTGTATAATCATTTGTGGGAATGAAGTTCTCCCTTGGGAAACCTAAACCGCTTGTTAAAGCTGATGACTTCTGTGATTTGTGTCGCAGGAAGCATCAGCTTTTCTGCGCTTTAGGAGGATTTTCATGTTAACGTCTTTAGCGCTGATTTTTCTTGTCGGCCTGAGCCTTGCGGCGATCTGCCAGCGCATCAAGCTACCGCGCATCATCGGTATGCTGATCGCCGGTATCCTTCTCGGCCCCTATGTCCTCGACCTTTTTGACAGCTCGATTCTCAATATTTCGGCAGAGCTGCGCGAAATGGCCCTTGTCATTATCCTGATCAAGGCCGGGCTGTCCCTGAACATCGGAGACTTGAAAAAAGTTGGGCGTCCCGCCGTGCTGATGGCCTTTCTTCCGGCCGTATTTGAGATCCTGGCCTTTGTCCTGTTTGCTCCGATGATCCTCGGGATCAACCGTGTGGAAGCCGCGGTCATGGGAGCGATGCTGGGCGCGGTATCTCCCGCAGTGGTGGTTCCCCGCATGGTCCAGCTGATGGAAGAGAAGTACGGGACGGAGAAAAGCATCCCTCAGATGATCCTTGCGGGGGCTTCACTGGACGATGTGTTTGTCATCGTTTTGTTCACTACTTTTGTCAGTATGGCCCAGGGTGGGACGGCGAAGCTTTCGGATTTTATCAATATTCCGGTTTCCATTCTTTTGGGGATCGGACTCGGCGCGGCCGCCGGGTTTCTTTTGGCGTGGTTCTTTGAGACGAGCTATTCCCATAAGCATCTGGTCCGGAACAGTCTGAAAGTCATTATTGTGCTGGGCACGGCCTTTGTCCTGCTTGCCGTTGAAGATTGGCTGAGCGGTATCGTTTCGGTTTCGGGGCTGCTCGCTGTCATGAGCATGGCCCTTGTGCTTGCAATGCGGAGCGTACCGGAGGTAACGGCCAGCCTGCAGGACAAATACGGCAAGCTTTGGCTTGTCGCAGAGGTGATCCTGTTTGTGCTGGTAGGAGCAGCGGTGGATATTCGCTACACGCTGGAGGCGGGTCTTGGCGCGGTGCTGATGATCGTGATCGGACTTTCCTTCCGGTCGATCGGCGTGTGGCTCTGTATGTTCGGCACGAACTTAAACAGGAAAGAGCGCCTGTACTGCGTGATCGCCTACCTGCCGAAAGCGACGGTCCAGGCGGCCATTGGGTCGGTTCCGCTTGCCCTTGGGCTTCCGTGCGGCACGATCGTACTGTCGGTCGCAGTTCTGTCCATTCTGATCACGGCTCCGCTGGGCGCCATTGGGATGGACCTGAGTTATCAGGCGCTTTTATCCAAGGAATCCTGATGTGGGAGGGAACACATTTGAAGTATGAGGCTATCGTTCCGGGCCGCTTTCTGGCGCGGCCGAACCGTTTTATTGCCCATGTGGACGTGGATGGTAAGCAGGTGGTCGCCCATGTGAAAAACACCGGACGTTGCAAGGAACTGCTGACCCCGGGGGCGCGGCTGTACCTCCAAGACTGGGGTGAAGACCACGGGGGGCGAAAGACCCGCTATGACGTGATCGCGGTGGAGAAAGGCTCCCTCCTGGTCAACATGGACGCCCAAGCGCCCAACAAGGTGTTTGCAGAGTGGGCAGACAGCGGCCGTTTTGTTTCCGGGCTCACCCTCCTGCGCCCGGAGACCACATGGGGCTCCTCCCGGTTTGATTTCTACTGGGAGACGGCGGAAAAGCGCGGCTTTACAGAGGTTAAGGGGGTTACCCTGGAAGACAACGGCCACGTGCGGTTCCCCGACGCGCCGACGCAGCGTGGAGTCAAGCATTTGGAGGAGCTGATCCGGGCCAAAGAGGCCGGGTACGAGGCGGCGGTCTGCTTTGTGATCCAGATGGAGGGAATGCGCTGCTTTTCTCCCAATGACGCGACCCACCCTGCCTTCGGCGATGCCCTGCGCAAGGCGGCAAAAGCGTGCGTGCGTGTGCTGGCTGTGGAGTGCCATGTGACTCCCGACACGCTGGAGATCACAAGCGAGATTCCAATCGTTCTTTAAAATTGATAAAAATACTTGACTTTCCACTTGGTGGAAGGTCTACACTGGGAACAAAAGGAGGGAATGCCCCCTTGAAGATCAATGAAGTCGAAAGCCTGGTCGGAGTGACCCGGCGCAACATCCGGTTTTATGAAAATGAAGGCCTGTTGACTCCGGCGCGCAACAAGCAAAACGGCTACCGGGAGTACGGGGAAGCCGAAGTGGAGGAACTGAAGAAGATCAAGCTGCTGCGCAAGCTGGGCGTGCCGCTGGATGAGATCCGCCGGATGCAGGCGGGGACCGGCACGGTGGGCGATGGAATGCGCCGCCATCTGATCACGCTGGAGCGGGAAAAGCAGGACCTGGAGCAGGCGATGGTCCTGTGCCATCAGATGAAGGACCAGGACGTCCGGCTGTCGGAGCTGGACGCGGAGACTTGGTTAAAGGAGATGGAGGATTTGGAACGCAAGGGAACGACTTTCCAGGACAAGCAGCGGGGAGACGTCAAGGTCAGGCGCTACGCGCCGCCGGCTGTCGCCGCGGTGGTCATGATCGCCCTGATGGCGGGTGTGATCGCTCTGCTGGTGTGGGCGTTTACCCTTGATCCTGCATCCAGGCCGCCCATCGCTTTGATGGCGGCGCTGGTTGCCATCCCTATTGTGGTGATCCTGGGCATAGTGCTGGCCTTGGCGCAGCGCTGGCGGGAGATCCATAGAGGAGAAGAGGATGAAGCAAGAAAGTATTGAGGAGCGGCGCGCCCGGAAAAAGAAAGAGGCGGTCCGCGGTGTACTGGGCTTTGCTCTGTTTCAGGTGTTCTTCGCGGTCTGCTTTGTGCTCTTGTGCCTGATCCCCGATTTGCCGAAGTGGCTGATTGTCTGTTTCCTTGTGCTGGCAGCGCTCTGCCTGGTGCTGATCCTGCCCGCGCTGTGTGTGTTAAAAGCGAGAATGAAAGAAATTGAAGGAGGAGAATTGGATGCTGCTGATCAATATTGACCACATTCCCGGAAAAGAACTGGAGGTCCTGGGACTTGTGAAGGGAACGGTTGTCCAGTCCAAAAATTTCGGGAAGGATTTTATGGCCGGGATGAAGACCCTGGTGGGCGGCGAGATCGTGGGCTACACCGAGATGCTGACCGAGGCCCGGCAGATCGCCACCAAGCGCATGGTGGATGAGGCGGAGGCGTTGGAGGCCGACGCGGTGATCAATATTCGCTACGGCTCGTCCTCGGTGATGCAGGGGGCGGCGGAGATCATCGTGTATGGCACCGCAGTCAAATACGTACAGTAGAATAATTGAGAAAAAATACAGGTGGGCCAACCATTGAGGTTGACCCACCTGTATTTTTAGGCTTGTTCTGTTTTCGTCGCAGATTAGGACTCCACGGTCTGGGAGTACACCGTCAGCTCACCGTTTTGGCAGTCCACGGTGAGGATCGCGCCGCTCTCCACCTGGTCGGCGATGATCTGGCGGGAGATCAGCGTCTCCACCGTGTGCTGCAGGTAGCGGCGTAGGGGCCGGGCGCCGTACAGGGGATCGTAGGCAGCGTCGATGATGAAGTCGCGGGCCTCATCGGTCAGCTGCACGGACAGGTTCTTGTCGGCCAGACGGTGGTTCAGACCGTCCATCATCAGGTCGATGATAGAGGTGATGTTGCTCTTGGTCAGAGGCTTGTAGAACACGATCTCGTCCAGGCGGTTCAGGAACTCGGGGCGGAAGGAGTGCTTCAGCAGGTCGTTGACCTGATCGCGGGCTTCCTCGCTGATCTCGCCGTCGGGGCCGATGCCGTCCAGCAGGAACTGGCTGCCCAGATTGGAGGTCAGGATGATGATGGTGTTCTTGAAATCCACCGTGCGGCCTTGACTGTCTGTAATACGGCCATCGTCTAATACTTGCAGTAATACGTTGAATACGTCGGGGTGGGCCTTTTCCACCTCGTCAAACAGGATGACGGAGTAGGGCTGGCGGCGCACCGCCTCGGTCAGCTGTCCGCCCTCCTCATAGCCCACGTAGCCCGGAGGGGCGCCGATGAGCCGGGAGACCGAGAACTTTTCCATATACTCGCTCATGTCGATGCGCACAAGGTTCTTTTCACTGTCGAACAGAGCCTCGGCCAGAGCCTTGGCCAGTTCGGTCTTGCCCACGCCGGTGGGACCCAGGAACAGGAAAGAGCCGATGGGCTTGTCGGGGTCGGCGATGCCGGCACGGGAGCGCAGGATGGCCTCGGACACCAGGCGCACGGCTTCGTCCTGGCCTACCACCCGCTTGTGGAGGATGTCCTCCAGGTGGAGCAGCTTCTCCCGTTCGCCCTCCATCAGCTTGGCCACCGGGATGCCGGTCCAGCGCTCGATGATGCGGGCGATCTCCTCCTCCGTGACCTTGTCACGCAGCAGGCTGCGGGCCTTGCCCTCGTTGGCGATGGCCTCCTCGGCCTCCAGCTGCTTTTTCAGCTCGGGGATCTTGCCGTACTGCAGTTGGGCGGCCTTTTCCAGGTCGTACTCCCGCTGGGCCTTCTCCAGGTCCGCGTTGGCGGTCTCCAGATCCTCGCGCAGCTTCTGCACTTTGCCGATGGCGTTCTTTTCGTTCTCCCACTGGGCCTTTTTCGCGTTGAACTCCTCCCGCATCTCGGCCAGTTCCTTCTGGATTTCGGCCAGATGCTCCTGGGAGACCGAGTCGGTCTCCTTCTTCAGGGCGGCCTCCTCGATCTCATGCTGGATGATCTTGCGGGAGATCACGTCCAGCTCGGTGGGCATGGAGTCCATCTCGGTGCGGATCATGGCGCAGGCCTCGTCCACCAGGTCGATGGCCTTGTCGGGCAGGAAGCGGTCGGTAATATAGCGGTTGGACAGGGTGGCGGCGGCGATGATCGCGCCGTCGGTGATCTTGACGCCGTGGAACACCTCGTAGCGCTCCTTCAGGCCGCGCAGGATGGCGATGGTATCCTCCACAGAGGGCTCGTTGACCATGACAGGCTGGAAGCGGCGCTCCAGGGCGGCGTCCTTTTCAATATACTGCCGGTACTCGTTCAGGGTGGTGGCGCCAATGCAGTGCAGCTCGCCCCGGGCCAGCATGGGTTTGAGCAGATTGCCTGCGTCCATGGCGCCCTCGGTCTTGCCCGCGCCCACGATGGTGTGCAGCTCGTCGATGAACAGGATGATCCTGCCCTCGGACTTCTTGACCTCGTTCAGCACGGCCTTCAGCCGCTCCTCAAACTCGCCGCGGTACTTGGCGCCTGCCACCAGGCTGCCCATATCCAGGGAGAAGATGGTCTTGTCCTTCAGGGAGGCGGGCACGTCGCCCTTGACGATCCGCTGGGCCAGCCCCTCGGCGATGGCGGTCTTGCCCACGCCGGGCTCGCCGATCAGGACGGGGTTGTTCTTGCTCTTGCGGGACAGGATGCGGATGACATTGCGGATCTCGTCGTCCCGGCCGATGACCGGGTCCAGCTTGTTGCTCCGTGCCCGCTCCACCAGGTCGGTGCCGTACTTTTTCAGGGCGTCGTAGGTCTCCTCCGGGTTGTCGGAGGTCACCCGCTGGTTGCCCCGCACCTGGCTCAACGACTGCAGGACGCCCTCCTTCGTCACGTTGTAGGTGCGCAGCAGGGGTTTTAAGGCGGAATCCGCCGTCTCGATCAGGGCCAGCAGCAGGTGCTCCACGGAGACGTATTCGTCCTTCATGGACTGGGCGGACGTTTCAGCGGCCTGGAGGGCCCGGTTGAAATCGGGGGAGACGTAGACCTTGCCCGCCTCATGGCTGACGGAGACCTTGGGCAGCTTTTCCACCTCGGCCTTTACTGCCGCCTCCAGGGACGGGACGGTCAGGCCCATGTTGGTCAGAAGCTGGGGGATCAGGCCGTTTTCCTGCCGCAGCAGGGCGAGCAGCAGGTGGGCCTGCTCGATTTGCTGGTTGCCGTACTCCTGGGCGAGATTCTGAGCGCCCTGGATGGCTTCCAGGGATTTTTGGGTGAATTGATTGGCGTTCATGGATCATTACACTCCTTTCCAGGAACTCCTTTATTATTTTACCTATAGTATAGGCGTATCCCCCCAAAAAATCATGAACGAAATGTAAACAATTAGCACTCTCACGATGAGAGTGCTAATCATTGTTTTGGTATTCTCTTCGGGGCGGGCGGTCACAGAAGCGCGTCCAGAGCCTGAGTGTAGGCGTCGATGGGCATGAAGCCCACCTTGCGGTCCACCTCCACGCCGTCCTTGAACAGGATCACGGTGGGGATGCTCATGACCCCGTAGCGGCCGGCCAGGCCGGGCTCGGCGTCCACGTCCACCTTGGCGACGGTGGCCTTTCCCTCGTACCTGCCGCCCAGTTCCTCGATGGTGGGGGCCAGCATTTTGCACGGGCCGCACCAGGTGGCCCAGAAATCCACCAGAGCGACGCCCTGGGCGATGGCCTTGTCAAAGGCCCCTTCGGTCAAATGCAGTACAGACATACGTTTTCTCCTTTGTATCTTAAATTTGCAGATGATCCACATAGTCGGCGGCGTTCTGCCCGGCGATCAGGCCCTCACCCGCCGCCTTGGCCGCCTGGAGGGGCAACCCAGTGCAGTCCCCGCAGGCGAACACGCCGGGGAGGTTGGTTGCCATGGCGCGGTCGACCGCCACATAGCCGCCCTCCAGGGTCAGGCCGGGCAGCAGGTCGTTGGGGGCCACGGCCTCCCGCAGAACAAAGGCACCCTGGCAGGGGACGACAGCCTCATCTGCCCGGACAGCGGTTACGGTCTGCTCCCCCTCAATGGACAGCTGTTTTCCCAATACAACGGGAATGTCCGGGCGCAGGCCGGTGGGCACGTTTCGGGCCACATAAGTGACCTGGCAGCCGATCTCCCGCAGGAAATTGGCCTCGGCGGGGGCGTCGTGGGACAGCCCCACCACAACGACCGCCTTGTTCCGGTAGAGCATGCCGTCGCAGGTGGCGCACCAGCTGACGCCCCGGCCCAGCAGGTGTTCCTCGCCGGGCAGCTTGGCGCCCCGCTGGGCGCCGATGGCGACCACAAGGGCGCGGGCCTCCTCCACATCACTGCCGATGCTGAGAAAGAAGCGGTCCCCCATGGGGGAGACGGTCAGCACCCGGCCCGTGCGCAGCAGTGCGCCGCTCTCCCGGGCGTGCTGTTCCAGGACCCGGAGCAATTGGGCACCGCTGACCCCGGGCAGGCCGGGGTAATTGTCCACCCGAGGGGCCTTGTACAGCGGGTTTTCCTCGATGGGGTTGCCCACCACCAGTACGCCCTTGCCCCGGGCGCGGGCGTTGATGGCGGCGGACAGGCCCGCGGGCCCGCCGCCGATGACCGCCACGTCTACCATCGGCGTTCACTTCCTATTCTGAACGTTTTTTCTTTAGTTTATGTAGTTTTCCGGCAAAAGTCAACCCAAACCCAGCAGCCGGGCGGCCGCCGCTACAAGAAAGCAGACAATCAGTCCCACCGCCGTGGGGATGGCGACGGCCAGCGCCGTCCACTTGGCGCTTTTGGTCTCCTTCCAGATGGTCATGCAGGTGGTGGAGCAGGGCCAGTGGAACAGGGAGAACAGCATGGTGCACACCGCCGTCACCCAAGTCCACCCGTGCTCTGCGAGCAGCGCGTGCAGGGCGCTCAGGTCGCCCAGCTCCAGCAGGGTGCCGGTGGACAGGTAGGCCATGAGCATAATGGGGATAACGATCTCATTGGCGGGAAAGCCCAGGAGAAAGGCCATGAGAATAACGCCATCCAGGCCGACTAAGCGGCCAAAGGGGTCCAAAAAGCCGGTGCAGTGGGCCAAAATGCTGACGCCGCCGACCTGCACATTGGCAAACAGCCAAATGATCAGCCCCGCCGGGGCGGCCACCATGGCCGCCCGGCCCAGGACGAACAGGGTGCGGTCCAGAACGGAGCGCACGATCACCTGCCCGATGCGGGGTTTGCGGTAGGGGGGCAGCTCCAGGGTGAAGGAGGAGGGGACGCCCTTCAGCAGCGTGCCCGACAGCAGCCGGGAGATCCAGAAGGTCATGAACACGCCCAGCAGGATGACTCCCGTCAGCATCAGCGCCGCCTCCAGAGAGCGGCCCAGCCCTCCGCCGGTTCCAACAAAGAACATGGTGATCAGGGCAATCAGGGTTGGAAAACCGCCACCACGCAAAGGGCAACAAAAACAGCGTTTGGAGCTGACAATGAAGAATTTTATGAAACAATTATATCATTTTGGGAGGAAAACGACTACGCGGATGTGCTGAGAGCGTACCGAAAAGAGAATGGATTGACACAGAAGGAGCTGGGCGAAAAGCTCGGTGTGGAAGAGGGGACGATTCGTTCCTGGGAGAAAGGGCACTCCAAACCGCCGTATCATGTCTGGCGGGGGTGCCGGCAGTGGTTTGATCCTGCGGATCTATCATAATGACGCAGCCTGTATGGAAAAGTATTTGCTTTCCCATACAGGCTGTGTCATTTCGTGCACAAAAATTTTTTAAAAAAATTTTTGCTTTTTTCCGGGTTTGCCGAATTTGGGAATGTATATATATAGTAGAAGAAAAGTGCGCAGAAAGAGCTGAGACGGACCTGAGGGCGGGGAGGTGGGCAAGTGAGCAAGATCCGGCAGGTGATCATACATACCGCAGAAGATGCTGATTTGTCCGCTTTGGACGACCAGGTCAGTCAATGGCACGCTGACATCATCGAGCGGCGGTTAAAAGAGTCAGGCCTGTCTGCGGACCAGAAAATTGCGGTCATTGATCGCATCATAGATTATTTGCAAAATACGGAAGGATAAGGAGACGGTTGCATGCGAGAGAGAATAGTAAACGGTACTATATTTATTTCATTTTAAATGAAGAAGAAAAAATAGCATACATAGGTATAAGCTGCGCGAAAGACCGGGGGGCGATACTGCGTAAGCATCTGCGGGGTGAGGTGTCATCTACAAAAAAGATTTTTGGACCGGGGCCTAATCAAATTGTGCCTTGCATGCATGTGCGGCAGGCTCAATGGTTTACGGCGGAGCGTGTAGAGCAAGAAGCTTGTTATTGGGGAAAATACATGCGCGGGCAGGGATATCATGTGCTCGGGCTGGGCAGTGAAGACAGCTGCATCATACTGACCGGGATATGGGATGAGGTTATATGGCAGACCCGAGATAGAACGCTGGAAGAGGTTTTGCATGCGGAAGGGACGCTTAACTTGCAAAGCAGTTCGCGCGGAAACGAACAAAAGACAGTGCGGCAGAAATTTACGGCCGTTACCGCAGATGTGGTGCTGAATATCCGCGTAAGGAGCGAGGTTGCAAAAGCCTTCCGGGCACTGGCTGAGCAGCTCGGGGCAACGCAGAGTCAAACCCTTGGTATATTGTTAGATGCGTATCACGGGGATACAACTTTGGAGACGGAGGATCTTTTGGAGCGTCTCGAGGAAGCGGAGGCTGAAATTGATGATTTAGAGCACGACCTCTTTGACAGTAAGATTGAATTGCAGTTTCAAATAAAACGACTGAGAGAAAAAATAAAAATCTTGCAAGCTATGGTTCACGATGGGACATCATGTTGGCCTTATCGGAAAAGAACGGAAAGCGAAAGAGTGCCCATTTATAACAAAAAGCAAGCAAAAAAATATTTTCCGGAGCGTCAAAATTATAGCTATCCGAAAGCTGCAGGAACAATGCAGATTAAAATTGACTGCTTAGCTTACGGCAAGTTTAACCCGGGAAGAGGACAGGCAGTGTTTTTATTTGGAACCTCCATGAAAGGCGGGGAGAAGGTAAAGCTGCGCTGTTATTGGCGTCGAGAGTTTGTAGGCCGCATCCCTACGATTGAAACTTATCGTGATCCGTCTCTTGTGTGGCAGATTGGATACATTGTGGCGCCGGATAAGGCGGTCGATCTGATCGGAGCGTTACCGTTACAGCCGGAATGGCTGACTCAGAAATTACAGCATCTAAGGGAAAAACAGGAACCGTCAATTAAACTGTCAGAGCTGCTGCAGTGGAGTGAAGAATGCAACGAAGGGGAAAGCCTGGAAGACGTTCTTGTGGAGAAGCTCCTAAAACTGAGTGAGAAAAGAAGCAAAATGGAGATGAAAGAGGTTTCTTATCAAACAACCGGGAAGAATGAAGACACAGAAGAAACCTTGGATCAAACCGATTTGCTGCAAGGCGATAAACATGATGAAGAAAAGGGAGAGACATCTGGACTCGATGCGGTGCTCAAGAATGCCAGGAGAAGAGCGGAAACTAATGGATGGAAGGGACTCTGATATATCCGTGCGTTTTCGCGCGGATGCGATCGAATTAGTTTGCTTTTTCGTGCTTAAAACAACTTTTGATACTTGCTTTTTCGTGATTTATTGTGTTAAACTATAACCAGTTGAACTACTATAAGCATATGAGGTAACACTGAAATGCTGAAGAGGAAAATCTATAACAGCCTTGTTGCGTGGAAACAAAAAAGCAACGGAACCACCGCACTGCTGATCGATGGGGCCAGACGTGTCGGGAAGAGTTTTATCGCGGAGCAGTTTGCGAAGAATGAGTATAAAAGCTATATCATCATTGATTTTGGTAACGCGCCGCAGGACATCCTGGATTTGTTCGTCAATGACAGCGCGGATCTCGATTTATTTTTTGCGAAGCTGGCGGCATTTTATTCAACCGTACTTCATAGACGAGAGTCTCTGATCGTGTTCGATGAAGTACAGCAATATCCACGCGCACGACAGCTGATCAAATATCTTGTCGCCGACGGACGGTACGATTTTCTTGAAACTGGCTCCCTGATCCGCCTGAAAAAGAATGTAAAAGATATCATTATCCCTTCGGAAGAAGAGCATATTGAAATGTTCCCAATGGATTTTGAGGAGTTCCTTTGGGCGATGGGTGATGAAGCGACGGTCCCGCTGATCAGACACTGCTTTGAAGCGAAAAAACCGCTGGGACAGACGCTTCACCGTAAAGTGATGAACGACTTCCGGCAATATATCCTTGTGGGAGGAATGCCGCAGTCTGTTTTGGCCTATCTGGACGGAAAGAACTTCATGGCATCGGATGAAGCCAAGCGAAGGATCCTGAAGCTATATCGGGACGATGTTTCAAAGTTTGCAGAGGGGTATGAGGACAAGGTGTTTGCCGTCTTTGACGGGATCCCGGGTCAACTGTCAAAAAAGGAGAAGAAATACAAGTTGGCTTCCATCAGCAAAACCGCGCGGTTCAGGACATTTGAGGACTCTTTTATATGGCTGAATGAAGCAATGATCGTCAACACTTGCTTCAATGCGACTGACCCAAACGTGGGGCTGGCGCTCAGCGCGGACAACGCCACACAGAAATGCTACATGGCTGATACCGGCCTCCTTGTTACCCAAACGTTTATGGATGGAGCCTTTACAGACAATGAACTCTATCGCGCGATCCTCTTTGACAAGCTGGACATCAATGAAGGCATGCTCATGGAGAATATTGCGGCACAGATGCTGCGGTGTAACGGGCATAAGCTGTATTTCTATTCCCGTTGTGATAATGAACATCGAGAAAACCACATTGAGATCGACTTTCTGATCGCGGAAGGAAAGAAGGTCGCCCCAATTGAGGTCAAATCCGGGAACTACCGTTCCCATTCTTCGCTTGATAAGTTCAGAAAGAAATTTTCCTCTAAAATTGGAAATTCTTATATCCTCTATACCAAGGACGTCATGGAGAAAGACGGGATCATTCATCTGCCCATCTACATGGCGATGTTCCTGTAGAATCAACGCCTGCGGAGTCATTTCCGCAGGCGTTTCCTACACCCGACAGAGCGTTTGCTATACACGTTTTTGGAGATAAGCAGGCACTGGGCGAATAGTGCTATTCGCATTTCGCCCGTTTCAGGGGTCTCCGTCCCCTATGACCCCTTTCTCCACTGCCCTGCTGCGACAGGGCTGTGGAGTTGAGCGCTTCCCGCTCAACCGGCTGCGCCTCGAAGATGGGCGCCCCAACCCCCAAAAAATTAAGGAATTCAATTTAGTCATTGAAACAAAAATGATTAAATTGAAATTGACTTGAGTCACTTTTACGGTTATACTATAGTTAACTATAATTCGATTCTATGAACAAATTGAGGTATCTGTATGCACAAGTATGGTTTCGGACAGAGCTGGCACAAGCTGTTGACTGCCGATATTGTGGCCTTGCTCACTCAAATTCATGAGTTTAAGGGCGAACAGAATCTTTTCATTGAAGCCAATAAGGACACGCTGACGCAGCTGGTCGATCTTGCGAAAATTCAAAGCACGGAAGCCTCTAACAAGATCGAGGGAATTTACACCTCCGACGAGCGGCTGAAGATGATTGTCCTGGACAAGACCACGCCCCGGACGAGAAACGAGCAGGAGATTGCCGGCTACCGCGATGTGCTGGCGACCATCCACGAAAGCTATGAGTATATCCCGCTGAAGCCCAACATGATCCTGCAGCTGCACGGAAACCTGTATAAGTTCAGCGGAACATCCATCGGCGGCAACTATAAGAACTCAGACAACATCATTGCCGAGACCGACGAGGCGGGAAACAAGCGCGTCCGCTTCCAGCCGGTGCCCGCCTGGGAAACGCCGGATGCCGTCGAGCGGGCTTGCAAAGCCTATGATGACGCCCTTCAGGAGGGCGCCGACCCCCTGCTGATCATCCCCATGTTCATCCTGGACTTTCTGTGCATCCATCCGTTCAACGACGGCAACGGCAGAATGAGCCGCCTGTTGACCCTCCTTCTGCTCTACCGCTCCGGCTATATTGCCGGAAAGTATATCAGCATCGAAAAGATGATCGAGCAGTCCAAAGAGACCTACTACGAGACGCTGCAGCAAAGCTCTGTGGGCTGGCACGAGAATGAAAACGATTATGCGCCCTTTGTGCGTTATCTGCTGGGCGTCATCGTGGCGGCGTACCGGGAGTTTTCCTCCCGTGTGCAGCTTTTGACCACGAGCGGCCTGTCCAAACCGGACCGGGTCCGGGAAGTGATCAAGGGCACCCTGGGGAAGATCACAAAAGCAGAGATCATGGAACAATGCCCCGACATCAGCCAGGTGACCGTACAGCGGGCGCTGAACGACTTGCAAAAGAGCGGGCAGATCATCAAACTCAGCGGCGGCCGCTATACCGCCTATATCTGGAACAGGGAGAACGATTGACATGATAACCGGAGAATTGAAAAATAAAATCGACAGTCTGTGGGAGATCTTCTGGACGGGCGGCCTGACCAACCCTCTGGACGTCATCGAGCAGATGACCTATTTGATGTTTATCCACGACTTGGACGCGTCCGACAGCATGCGCGCCAAGGAGAGCGCCATGCTGGGCCTGCTCTATGAGAGCATCTTCGCCGGTGAGGTGCAGGTGGGCGAGCGCAAAATCGACGGCGCGCAGCTGCGCTGGTCGGTGTTCCGTGATATGGACGCGGGCAGGATGTACACCGTGGTGCAGGAGTGGGTGTTTCCCTTCATCAAGAACCTGCACGGGAACAAGGACAGCGCCTATTCCAAGTACATGGGCGACGCCATTTTCAAGCTGCCCACGCCGCTGATGCTCTCCCGCGTGGTGGACAGCATGGATGCCATTTATGCCATGATGGACAAATTGCAGGAGGCGGACACCCGGGGCGACGTGTACGAGTATCTGCTGTCCAAGCTGTCCCAGTCGGGCGTCAACGGCCAGTTCCGCACGCCCCGGCACATCATCCGCATGATGGTGGAGCTGATGGCCCCCAAGCCGGACGACGTGATCTGCGACCCGGCCTGCGGCACCTCCGGCTTCCTGGTGGGCGCGGGGGACTATCTGAAGGAAAACTTCAAGGAAGAGATCTTCTTCGACCGGGAGAAGAAGGACCATTACATGAACCGTATGTTCACCGGCTACGATATGGACCGCACCATGCTGCGCATCGGCGCCATGAACATGATGACCCACGGGGTGGAGGGGCCGTACATCGAGTACCGGGACAGCCTGTCCGACCAGAACCCGGACAAGGAGAAGTATTCTCTCATACTCGCCAATCCGCCCTTCAAGGGCAGTCTGGACTATGACGCCGTCTCTGCTGACCTGCTGAAGGTCTGCAAGACCAAGAAGACCGAGCTGCTGTTTCTGGCGCTGTTCCTGCGGATGCTGAAAACGGGCGGCCGCTGCGCCTGCATCGTCCCCGACGGCGTGCTGTTCGGCTCCTCCACCGCCCACAAGGCCATTCGGAAGGAGCTGATCGAGGGCAACCGCCTGGAGGCGGTGATCTCCATGCCTCCCGGCGTGTTCAAGCCCTACGCCGGGGTGTCCACGGCGGTGCTGATCTTCACCAAGACTGGCCACGGCGGCACCGACAAGGTGTGGTTCTACGACATGACCGCCGACGGCTACAGTCTGGATGACAAGCGCACCCCCGCGGCGGAGAACGATATTCCGGACATTGTGGCCCGGTTCCGCTCTTTCCATAGCCTTCCCCTTGAGGGGAAGGTGGCGGCGCAGCCGACGGATGAGGTGGCAGGCTATGATGAGGCCGCCAATCCCCGCACCGCAAAGTCCTTCTTTGTGCCCAAGGACGAGATCGTGGAAAACGGCTACGACCTGTCCATCAACAAGTATAAGAAGACCGAGTACGTGCCGGTGGAGTACCCCTCTACGCAGGAGATCATGGCCGAACTGCACGAGATCGAGATGCAGATCACGGCGGGGTTGGCGGAGCTGGAGGAGATGCTGTGATGGCGAGATTGGGAGACTATGTTAGCATAAAGACTGGAAAACTTGATGCCAACGCAGCGTCACCTGATGGACAGTTTCCTTTCTTTACTTGTTCGGTTGCTCCCTTGAGGATAGATACATATAGCTACGATTGCGAATGTGTGTTAGTTGCCGGGAATGGAGACTTGAACGTAAAGTATTATTTTGGAAAGTTTGATGCTTATCAGAGAACTTATATTATAGAAAGTAAAAATAAGAGCGTCCTCTCTGTTCCGTATCTATATTGCTTTCTTGATAAATATGTAGAAACTTTGAGGGAGCAATCTATTGGTGGAGTTATCAAATATATTAAATTAGAAAATTTGACAGAGGCACAAATTCCGCTTCCTGATAGTCAGACCCAACAAAATACGGTAACTGTTCTGAGCAAGATTGATACTCTAATTGCCCTGCAGAAGCAGCAGCTTACCAAACTGGACGAGCTGGTCAAATCCCGATTTGTCGAACTCTTTGGTGACCCCAAAATCAATCCTAAGAATTATCCTATTCACCAGCTTTCGGAATACATTGATTTTCTTACCTCTGGTTCTCGTGGGTGGGCACAATATTGTTCAGATGACGGTCCTGAGTGGTTTATCACAATTAAGAATGTAAAAGATTGCCATATTTCGGTTGATAATATGCAACCCGTCAATGCACCTGATAATGCTGAAGCAAAACGCACTAAGGTGCAGGAAGGCGACTTACTTATTAGCATTACGGCAGATTTGGGGCGAACAGGTGTTGTTACGAAAGAAATAGCAGAGCATGGTGCATACATCAATCAGCATCTTACCTGTATTCGACTTAATAAAGAGGGCCTTAATCCCTTGTATGTTGCCTACTTTATGGAAAGCCCCGCAGGAAAAGAGCAGTTTGAATCAAAGAACCAAAGCGCAGTAAAGGCGGGACTGAATTTCAATTCTATCAATTCGTTGCGCCTTATGGTTCCACCAATGGACAAGCAAAATGCGTTTGTTGAGTTCGTCAAACAGACCGACAAATCAAAATTGACAATCCAGCAGGGACTCGAAAAACTCGAAACGCTCAAAAAAGCGTTGATGCAACAATACTTCGGGTGAGGTGATTAGAATATGGATCCTACAACACTAAATACAATTGTCGGAATTGTTGGTTCGGCCGTTGGACTTATAGGTATAGTTGTTGGTATTATTGGAGGAAAGAATATTAGTGACGCTAAAAAAATTAAGAACAGCATACATGCTAACAACGGTGCAAGTGTCCAACATGCTCAAATAATTAATAATGGCATGGATAGCTATGCGGTGATAAGGTTGTCAAAAGAAACGACACAAGCGGAAATGGAGGCAGTTGTTAGGGATTTGGTTTTACAGCTACAAAATGGCGAAATTCCAGTGGTAGCTCAATTTAAATAAGGTTGGATTGGAAATGTCTCCTTATTGTAGGTGAAAAAGTAAAGAATAATTATACTTTGGTATCAAAATGAGCAAACGTACATTGATTTAGAAATCTTTTGATCGGGGTGAGATAATGAAAGTACAACTTATTGGGAAAAATTTTAAAAGTAAGGACTATCCTCAAATTGTTGTTTCTCCTATGGATGCACCGAGATCCTTGGATGAATTTGATGTTAATGTAATTGATTTATCGTCTGATGATCTTTGGAGAAACAAACAGGATAGTTATATCTGTATCGATTCGCAAAATGATTTCAACAGTATAAAAACAATGGTTGATAGAAAACTAAAATCAAAGATTGTTTATGTAATGCCGCAAAATGTACATTTCTATTACCATGCTCACATTGAACAAGGAGGAGTAAAATACTGGAACAATATTTTACTTAAAGACCAAATTCTGGCCATTTATCAACATGTCATTTTAAAGATTCTACCCAGCGGCTCAAAAGGAACAGCGTTGATATATGAAAACACCCGAACAACCATTTGTTCCAAAACATATGAAGCAGATTTTTATTTTGATACATCTGCTCCATGTCTGACAAAGTCAAATTCTAGTGAAAAAACAACTACAATTAAACTAACAACGAACGACATATATGCGACAACTCTCAAAATATCCAATTCACAAGAAAGTTTATTGCATTTTTTGCTATATCTCTTTGGAAACAAAGCAGAAGAAGCGCCTGAGTGGTTTTCGAATATTGTATTTGGTGATGATTGTAAACAACACGAAATAATTAATATAAGCAGAGACGAAATAAAAAATGCCGAAAGGAAAATAGATGAGGCCAATACACAGTTGGCAAAGAATAGCCGATATAAATCTATTCTTTATACTAATGGTGATGAACTGGTTAAGGTGGTTTTTAATATACTGGAACAATTACTCAAATGTGATTTATCTGACTTTGTAGATGAGGGAAAAGAAGATTTTCTAATTGAAACTGATAATTATATATTTATTGGTGAAATTAAAGGAATTACTTCAAACGTAAGGAGCGAAAACATTTCGCAAATAGATACCCATTATCATGGTTATTTGGATGATCATCCGGATGCTGATGCCGATAAGATTCACCAGATATTGATAGTAAACCCTCTACGAAAACAGGATCCTAGTGTTCGGGAACCTGTTCATGAGAATCAAATCCGTTTGGCAAAAAGAAATGGCTGCTTGATAGTTGAAACATACACGCTCTTACGACTCTTGGAGGAATTTAATACTGGCAATGTATCATCAGATCAATGTATTGATGCTTTTTGCAGTAAAACGGGTTTATTAAATCTTTCAGATGTAATGGGCAACTAAATAGGAGATTTATAAGTATATGAATTTGAGGTGGTTCCTATGACCAACTTCGATTTTCTGACCTCCGACCCGCAGTTTGACGCCTTTTCCGGGGTGGCGGTGTCCGCAGAAAAAATCCTACATATCGACCCGGCGGCGTGTGTTCTGAACTGCCGGCGGTGTATGGAGTTTGCCGTCAAGTGGATGTACTCGGTGGACGACGCCCTGAAGCGCCCCTATGACGAGACGCTGGCCAGTCTCATGGGCAGTGAGGACTTTCGGGAGATCGTGGGCGTGGACGTCTGGCGGCGCATGGACCTGATCCGCAAGCTGGGCAACACCGCCGCCCACTCCGGCAAAAAGATCACCCGGGAGCAGGCGGCTCTGTGTCTGGAAAACCTCTATTATTTTCTGGACTTTGTGGCCTACTGCTACGGCAAGGACTACACCGAGGGGAAATTTGACCCCACTCTGCTGGACAAGCAGTCCGGGCCGGTGGCGGAGCCGACCGCATCTTTGGACTTCGAGCGGCTGCTGGCGGAAAACGAGGCCCTGAAAGCAGAACTGACCGCCCGCCGGGCCGAACAGCAGCAGACCTATGTGCCCAAGCCGCTGGAGCTGTCCGAGTACGAGACCCGCAAGATCTACATCGACGCCATGCTCCTGGACGCGGGCTGGACAGAGGGGAAGGACTGGCTCAACGAAGTGGAGCTGCCCGGCATGCCCAACAAGAGCGAACTGGGCTTTGCCGATTATGTACTCTATGGCGACGACGGCCGCCCCCTGGCGGTGCTGGAGGCCAAGCGCACCTGTAAGGACGTCTCTGTGGGCCGCCATCAGGCCAAGCTGTACGCCGACATCCTGGAGCGGGCATACGGCCGCCGCCCGGTGGTGTTCCTGTCCAACGGCTTTGAGACCCGCATCGTGGACAACCAATATCCCGAGCGCAAGGTGGCCACGGTCTACTCCAAGCGGGATCTGGAAAAGTGGTTCAACCTGCAAACCCTGCGGACCAGCCTTGCCCATGTGGTGATCAACAAAGACATCGCCGGGCGTTATTACCAGGAGGGGGCCATCAAGGCCGTCTGCGACAGCTTTGACCGCAAAAACCGCCGCAAGGCCCTGCTGGTCATGGCCACCGGCTCCGGCAAGACCCGCACGGTCATCGCCCTGTGCGACGTGCTGCTGCGCCGTGGGTGGGTCAAGAACATCCTGTTTCTGGCCGACCGCAACAGCCTGGTCACCCAGGCCAAGCGCAGCTTTGTGAACTGCCTGCCCGACCTGTCGGTGACCAACCTATGCGAGGAGAAGGACAACTACACCGCCCACTGCGTCTTTTCCACCTACCAGACCATGATGAACTGCATTGACGCGGTGAAGGACGAGCAGGGCAAGCTGTTCACCTGTGGCCACTTCGACCTGGTCATCTGCGACGAGGCCCACCGCTCCATCTACAACAAGTACCGGGAGATCTTCCACTATTTCGACGCGCCCCTGGTGGGCCTGACCGCCACGCCCAAGGATGAGATCGACAAGAATACCTATGAGATCTTCGAGCTGGAGAGCGGCGTGCCCACCTACGGCTACGAGCTGGCCCAGGCGGTGAAGGACGGCTTCCTGGTGGATTTCCTGTCGGTGGAGACCAAGCTGAAGTTCATCGAGCAGGGCATCGTCTACGACGACCTTTCCGAGGAAGACAAAGCGGCCTATGAGGAGACCTTCAGCCAGGACGGCGATATGCCCGACCGCATCAGCTCGTCCGCCCTGAACGAGTGGATCTTCAACGAGGACACCATCCGCGAGGTGCTCCATGTGCTCATGAGCCACGGCCTGCGGGTGGACTACGGCGAGAAGATCGGCAAGACCATCATCTTTGCCAAGAATCACAACCACGCGGAGAAGATCTACGAGGTGTTCGGGAAAGAGTACCCCCATCTGAACGGCTATGCCAAGGTCATCGACAACCGCATCAACTACGCCCAGAGCGCCATCGACGAGTTCTCCGACGCCGGGAAGCTGCCGCAGATCGCCATCTCGGTGGACATGCTGGACACCGGCATCGACGTGCCGGAGGTGCTCAACCTGGTGTTTTTCAAAAAGGTCATGAGCAAGGCCAAGTTCTGGCAGATGATCGGCCGCGGTACCCGGCTCTGCCCCGGCCTGCTGGACGGCGCGGACAAGGAGAAATTCTACATTTTCGATTTCTGCGGGAACTTCGAGTTTTTCCGCATGAACAAGGGCAAGGCGACCGCCAATCAAATGGCGCTGCAGGGCGCGATCTTCAACCTGAAGGCGCAGATGGCCTTCAAGCTGCAGGATCTGGCCTATCAGACCCCGGAGTTGATGGAGTTTCGCCAGTCGCTGGTGGATGACATGGTCCGCAAGGTCCGGGAACTGAACAAGGAAAACTTCGCGGTCCGGCAGCACCTGAAATATGTGGAGCTGTACGCCAATCCCGACAACTATGCCGCCCTCAGCTACGAAGACACCCTGCGGATGGCCGACGAACTGGCCCCGCTGATCACACCTGACCAGGACGACCCCAAAGCCATGCGCTTTGACGCCCTGATGTACGGCATTGAATTGGCCTTTCTGGCCGGGAAGAAGTACAGCCGTGCGCGCAAGGACCTGCTCCGGAAGGTCAGCGGCATTGCAGGCGTGGCCAACATCCCGGAGATCATGGTGCAGGCGGAGCTGATTGATCAGATCCTGCACACCGGCTACCTGGACAACGCGGGGATCAACGAGTTTGAACACATCCGCAAGAGCCTGCGTGATCTGATCAAGTACATCCCGAACGAGAGAGCGACCTACGACACCAATTTCGACGATGAGATCCTGTCCATGGAGTGGAACGAGTCCGAACTGGAAAACGACGATCTGAAGAACTACAAGGCCAAGGCGGAGTTTTATATCCGTCAGCATCAGGATCAGGCGGTCATCGCCAAGCTGAAAAGCAACGTGCCGCTGACTCATGATGATGTGTCCGCGCTGGAGAAGATCCTTTGGAGCGAAGTCGGCACAAAGGAGGACTATGAAGCGGAGGTCGGCGCGAAGCCCCTGGGCGAGTTCGTCCGCGAGATCGTCGGGCTGGACATGAATGCCGCCAAGGAGGCATTTGCGGAGTATCTCGATGACACGAATCTGGACAGCCGGCAGATCTACTTTGTGAACCAGATCGTGGAGTACATCGTCCATAACGGCCTGATGAAGGACCTGTCTGTTTTGCAGGAATCTCCGTTCACCGACAAGGGCAGCGTGGTGGAGGTCTTTACAGACCTGTCTGTCTGGGCGGGCATCCGCAAAATCATTGACCAGGTCAACGCGAACGCTGTGGCCTGAAGATTTGAAATTGGGAACATGATGCGTCTTGCGATGATTCAGATGAACGTGGTACACGACAAACAGAAAAATCTGACCCATGCCCGGGAACTGCTGCGGGAAGCGGCCCGGGGTGGGATCGATTTGGCCGTGCTGCTGGAGATGTTCTGCTGCCTTTGCGCCAACCGTTTCTTCCGCGCTTACGGCGAGGAAGAAGGTGGGGAGGTCTGGACGGCGCTGTCCCAAACCGCCCGGGAGCTTCAGATCTATCTGGTGGGCGGCTCCATGCCTGAGCTTTCCGGGGGAAAGGTCTACAACACCTCCTATGTGTTTGACCGGGAGGGACGGCAGATCGCGAAGCACCGGAAGGTCCACCTGTTCGACATTGATGTGGAGGGCGGACAGAAGTTTCAGGAATCGGCAGTGCTCAGTCCGGGCGATCAGGTCACTGTATTTGACACAGAATTCGGAAAAATTGGCCTGTGCATCTGTTTCGATTTCCGCTTTCAGGAGCTGGCAAAGGTTATGGCTGACCGGGGGGCACAGTTGATCATCGTCCCCGCGGCGTTCAACATGACCACCGGTCCGGCCCATTGGAAACTGTTGTTCCGGCAGCGGGCGGTGGATAACCAGATCTTTACTCTGGGCACCGCACCCGCCCGCAATGAGGATGAGGAGTATGTCTCCTATGCAAACTCGATCTTGGTAGACCCGTGGGGCACCGTTCTGGCACGGGCCGGTTTGGGGGAGGAGATCCTGACTGCGGAAATCGACTTTGCCCGGAATCAGGCGATTCGCCGACAGCTTCCCATCCGTTCCGCACGGCGCGGAGATCTGTACTGACGCGGGACGAGGTCTTCATTGCGCATCCGCCGGGCACTGGCGGCCGGTGTGGTCGATGGTGTACTCGCAATTCAGCAGAAGCTGAGGATGGGAACGAAGGAGTAGCCCTCCTGCAGCAGTGTCTCGATGATGCTGGGCAGGGCCTCCGGGGTGTGCAGGGCGGCGTTGTGGAACAGAACAATGGAGCCGGGCTGTACCTTACTGGTCGCTCGCTGGGTGATCTCATTGGCGGGAAGTTCCTTCCGTCCAGGCTGTCCACATCCCACTGAATGGGCTCCTGCCGGTCAGGGCTGCGGCGTCAAAGCCGGTGGGAATGGTGCGGATGACGTGATCCAGGTCTAGGTATTCAGCCACCTCCGCCTTATCTAGCAGGCAGCTGATGTTGCTGCTGTTGCGCTCGTCCCAGCCAAGGCGGTACATATTGGCTGTGGTCTTTTTCATTTCCTCCACAAAGGGAGCGGTCAGAATATCTTTCATGTTGATCAACCTCTCTTGGAAAGCATGTCGGCTTCATATTTCTCAATTTCAGGATTTCAGCATTTGAAACGCCGTTTTCAAATTCATTGTATCAGGAGACCGGAAAAAGGACGAGAAAAAGGTGGAGAAAAGCGAAAAGGCCCTGCGTTGTTTTCCTTTTTGCAAAAAATCAATATTTTTAAAAATCAGACTTTGCTCTTTAGATTTCTGGACAATTCCTTCGTGACGGTGGGCAAAATGCACAGAATCGCTTGAAAAAGTTCTGCGGGTTTGTTAGGCTTGTTGTGAAATGAGCTTTGGGGATGTTGCATTGAAAAAGAAAAATTTTTCAATCAAATATCGCGTTTTAGTCTGGGTATTTGCCCTTCTGCTCCCGCTGGTCCTGCTGCTCAGCGCCAATGCGATCCTCCAGGTGGGGAAGACGTATGAGCAGCTGGAGACCAGCGAGGGAACGAATCTTCAGCTGCTCGTGTCTCAGCTGGAGATGGAGACGCGGGAGGTGGAGGAATACCTGTATGACCTGGCGCTGAAAAACCGGGTGTTCCGCTCCATGGCGGACCGGCACAGCGAAACGCAGCTTTACGCAAACGCCTATGAGGTGCTGGAAGCCAGCGAAAACCTGTTCCAGACCAAGAGCGACCTGTCCTTTCTGGTGCTTTACAGCGAAAAGAATGAATTTTACGCCGCCCGGGACAACGGGCTGGAAGATCTGGAGCTGACCGAGCGGGTGCGGCTGCAGGAGGCCGTGCGCAAGCGGTTCCTGCGCTATTTTCTGGAGGGCAACAGCCAGCACCGGCAGTGGTTCACGGTGGAGATCGCGGACCGGTGGTTCCTGTGCCGCGCCGTCTATTATCAGGGGATGTACTGCGCGGGCCTGTTTGACCTGTCTTCTCTGGCGGACCGGCTGGCGCTGCAGATGGAGGACGACTGCCTTCTGGTCTTCCGGGACGAGGAGACGCTGCTGACCACGTTCCCGGAGGAAGCGGTGCCGGGGGGCTGGTCGGAATCCACGGTGCGGATCGGCGGACGGAAGTACATGCTGCTGGGCGAGGAGCTGTGCGGCATCGAGCTGTCCTATCTTTTCCCGTACAGCGGGATCATCGGCAGCATGGGGCTCTCCCTGTCCCTGGTGATTCTGATCGCCATCGCCGTGCTGATCGCCATCGTGGTGTTCTATCTGCAGCTGAAGCGGGACTTCTTCCTCCCGTTGGATAACCTGGTCAACACCATGCGGAAGATCCGGGACGGAAACACGGAGATGCTCTCCGATGAGACCCGGACCTGCGAGGAGTTCCGGGAGGTCAACCGCACCTTTAACCAGATGCTGGGGCAGATCCGCAATCTGAAGATCGAGCAGTACGAGAAGGAACTGGAGACCCAGAGGGCCGAGCTCTCCTTTTTGCAGGCGCAGATCCGGCCCCATTTTTACCTGAACTGCCTGAAGGTGGTCTACGCGCTGGCCCAGCAGGAGAAATACGCGGACATTAAGACCTGCGTGCTGCTGGTGTCCAAGCACCTGCGCTACGCGCTGCAGGTGCGCAACGACACCGTTCCCATGCGGGAGGAGCTGAGCTTCTGCGAGAACTATGTCAAGCTGTGCGGGATCATGAGTAATGTGGAGCCGCATCTGGTGCTGGATGTGGAAGCGCTCCTGCTGGATCTGCCCATTCCGCCTATCAGCCTACTGTCCCTGGTGGAGAACAGTGTGCGCATCAATCTGACGCCGAACAAGGAACTGCAGATCCGCATCCGGGCCAAGCAGATCCAGACCGAGGACGGTCCCATGCTGTACCTGACTGTGCAGGACAACGGCACCGGGTTCACTCAGGAGCAGCTGGAATGGCTCAACGGCGACGACTGGCTGCGGCAGACGACCACCCATGTGGGACTGCAGAATGTGGTCCGGCGGTTCCGCATCCTCTACGGCGACGCGTTCTCGGTGGCGTTTCTGAACCGGGATGGTGCCACTGTGGAGCTCTATCTGCCGATCGGCGGGGAGACAGAAAAGGGGGAGCACGGTGCTGAAGCTATTGATCGTGGATGACCAGAAGACCGTGGTGGACGGCCTGCTGAATCTGGTGGACTGGAGTTCCGTCGGCATCGACCGGGCGCTGGGTGCGTACAGCGCCGCCGAGGCGCGCCAGATCCTGGTGGAGCAGAAGATCGATGTGATGCTCTGCGACATCGAGATGCCGGTGGAGGACGGGCTGAGCCTGGTGCGCTGGATGCGGGAGCATGACATGCAGACCAAATGTATTTTCCTGACCGCCCACACGGAATTCACCTACGCGCAGAAGTCGGTGGGACTGGGGGCCTTCGATTATGTGGTGCAGCCGGCGTCCTACACCGAGATCAAGGGAGCGGTGGAGCGCGCGGTCGCCAGCCTGCGCAACGAGAAAAACCAGGAATTCATGCAGAAATACGGCCAGGTGACCAGTTGGAAAAACAAGCAGGAGACCGCGGCGGCCCTGCGCCGCTATCTGGACGGGGGGAGCCTGGAGGAGCTGCGGCCGTACATCCAACTGCAGAAGCTTCCGGAGAAAAACCAGGAGGTCTTTCTGGTCTATCTTCAGATCCAGCGCTGGCTGTCCTTTGAGACCTGGTCGGGCGATCTGCTGACCATTATGATGGACAACGCCGTCAGCGAGGTCTTTTCCCAGACAGGCCGGGAGTTTGTGGTGATCAGGATCGAGGACGACGGCTTTGCGTTTTTGTTGTGGGATACGACCATGCAGCTGGACCGGGAGACGGTGGTGCGCCGGCTCAGCTTTCTGTACAATACCTGCCAGCAGCAGCTGGGCTGCGCCGTATCCCTCTATCCCGCCGGCCCGGTGTACCTTTCCGAGCTCTCCCAGACGTGGCAGATGCTGCTGCGCAACCGGGAGAGCAATACCCGTCTGCGCACGGGCGTGCTCCAAATGGCGGAGGGCGAGCCGGCGCGGCCGGAGCCGTCCACCGGAGAGAAGGCGCGGGAGGAAGAGGAGAACGCCCGCGGCATCGGCAGCGACTTTGTTTCAAACATGGAACAGGAGCTGAACCGCCTGCGCGGGCAGGGCCTCCCGGAGCGGGAATGTGCCGCCCAGCTTTATGAGCGGCTGCTCGGGACGATTCGGAATGCGGTCGGGGATGAGGACGCCTTCTGGCGGGAAACGCTGGTGGACACGGAAAGCTATGACCTGTACCGGAACGCCGCACGCTCCGGGGAGGACCTGATTGCCCTGGCGCGTCTGGTGGAGCAGCGGTTCGCGCAGAAGGAGCAGCGGCATGAGCAGGATGTGGTGGAGGAGGTCATCCGCTACATCGATGAAAACCTGGACCAGGAGATCCACCGGCGGGACCTGGCCCACCACGTCTATCTGAACCCGGATTATCTGAACCGGATCTTTAAAAAGCAGACGGGGAAGACCCTGAAGGAATTTGTCATCGAGTATAAGATGGGCGAGGCGCGGAAGATGCTGCAGGTGACACGCCTGCCGGTCAGCATCATTGCGGCCAAAGTGGGGTACGACAATTTTTCCCACTTCTCCTATGCCTACAAAAAGGTGACCGGGCAGAGTCCGCTGGAGAGCAGGAACGCCTACCAGCGGGGGGAAAGCGGCCGGGGAGCGGGGATGAAGCATGAAAAATAAGAAAAAGGCGCTTCTGCTCGCGGCCGCCGCCGCAGTGCTGATCCTGGTGTGCGTTTTCCTGGCGCTGCGCCGGGAACCGGCCGGCGGGGAGACGGTGCGGGAGCCGGAGACGGTGCGCATTCTGACCATCGGCGACGCGCCGGAGGAGGCGCTGGAGCGGGTGTCCGAGACGCTCAGCGCCATCACGCTGGAGCGTCTGGGCTGCAAAGTGGAGCTAAAAATGATCGGGCAGTCGGAGTATGACGACCGGATCGACGACCTGCTGCTGGAAAGCGAGCTGGCGGATATTTTCGTGTGCCGTGACAGGACCACCATGAACAAGCTGCTGGACGGCAACTACATCTACCGCTTGGATCGATACCTGGAGCAATACCCGCAGTTCCGCCAGACGGTGCCGGACGAGCGGGCCTGGGAACTCGTGCAGGCGGAGGGTTATACCTACGGCATCCCCTTCGGAAATGACGACGTCTCCCGCTGGGGCTTTGTCATGCGCAAGGATATCTGCGAAGAACTGAACATTGATGTGGAGTCCGTTACCACGCTGGAGCAGCTGCATGAAGTCCTGCTGCGGGTCCGGGAGGCCTATCCGAATCTGGTTCCGGTGGTGTCGAATTACGGGGAAATGGAGACGTTCGCGTCCGACGACCTGCTGGTCAGCGGTGCGGGCTGTCTGGTGACGGAAAGCGGCGCGGTCAGCGTCAGCGCACTACCTGAATTTTCCCAGCGGTGTGCGCTCATACGCCGGTGGAATGAGGAAGGACTCATCCTGGACAACGCGCCTTTTCACAAGGAGGGGCGCGGCACATGGATGGCCAGCGGCCTGGCCTTCGGCTCCTTCGCGCAGGTGGGGCGCTACACGGCCCGGGAGCTGGAATACGCCGCCGGAATGCCGGTGGAATGTGTGATCCTGGAGGAGGAGTTTTACCCGGACAGCTGCGCGGACATGTCCTTTGTGGTCTACGCCTATGCGGAGGATGTGAACCTGAGCCTGCAGGTGCTGAGCCTGATCTATACCGACCCGGACGTACTGCGCATGTGCGTCTACGGGGAGGAAAACGTGGACTACACTCGGGCAGGAACCGGCTCTGCGGTCCCAGTGGACGGAGAGGAACAGTACGTCAGCTGGTGCTGGCCCCTGCGTGACCGCGTCCCGGCCCCGGTCACGGAGGAGGACCCCGCCTGGTACGGCGGCACGGCGGAAGAACGGGCCGCCTTCTTCTTCGACAACAGTACGGTTGCCAATGAGATCTATCAGTGCGGAGAGATCCTGGAAAAGTATTTCGGGGCGCTGTGCGCGGGCATGATCGACGAGCAGGAAGGGATCGCCATGATGGAAGACGAGCTGAACGAGGCAAATATGGAAACCGTGCGGGCAGAACTGGAGCATCAATGGATGGCTTGGCTCGCTGAAAACTGAGATAGGGGTTTGAGCAGACAGCTGGAGCGGGGGTCAACGCTCCAACTGTCTGCTTTTTTGTGTGCTTTGCCTCGAGACAAAGTCTGTTTTTTGATATTTTGGAAAATGCGAAATCTTTTTTTCATAAAAATAAAATGGAAAAATCGATTTTTGCAAAAAAGAACACGGCGAATTTATAGAGAGTGAGGCCGGGCTTTTGTATAATGTGGATACATTGAAATCGGATTATGCACACCGGCTTGTGCAAAATGAGGGTATAGAAAGGGGGACGTCTCATGCCGGACAATGTACTGCTGCAGGTGCAGGACATGTACAAAAATTTTGGCGTGACCGTCGCGCTGAACCACATCTCCTTCGATGTGCGCAAAGGTGAGATCCGGGGCCTGATTGGCGAGAACGGCAGCGGCAAGTCCACCGTGTCGTCCATTATCGCGGGGATGCAGCCGGCCACCAGCGGCACCATGGTCTATGAAGGGGAGCCTTGGGCGCCGACCACCATGCTGCAGGCCGAGCAGGCGGGTATCACCATGATCGTGCAGGAGGCCGGCACCATCCCAAACATTTCCGTGGCGGAAAACTTGTTTTTGGGGCATGAAAAACTGTTTTCGAATGGACCCTTTGTGAATCACAGTAAAATGAATCAGGCGGCCGACGAACTGTTTGAGCAACTGGGCATCACCGAACTGCGGGGCAGTATGCCCACCTACTCCCTGGACATCCAGAGCCGCAAGCTGATCGAGGTCGCCAAGGCCATGTACTGGAAGCCCAAGCTGTTCATCGTGGACGAGACCACTACCGCTCTGTCCCAGCGGGGCCGCACCCTGGTCTACGAACTGATGAAGAAGCTGACGGCGGAAGGCAGCGCCGTGCTGTTCATCTCCCACGACCTGGACGAACTGATGGAGCAGTGCGACACCCTGACGGTCCTGCGGGACGGCTCCATTGTGGGAACGCTGGAGCATGACCAGTTTGAGGGCAATCTCATCAAGCAGATGATGGTGGGTCGCGAGCTAAAGGACAACTACTACCGCGTGGACATGGACGGCTACGGGGAGGAAGTGGTCCTGCGGGCCGACTGCATTACCACCATGCAGGATCTGCTCTGCCTGTCTCTGGAGTTGCACAAAGGCGAGATCCTGGGCATCGGCGGCCTGAGTGAGTGCGGCATGCACCGCCTGGGCAAGGCCCTGTTCGGCGCCGAGGAGATCGTGGACGGCAAGGTCTATGTGGGCAGCACCGCCATCAAAAATACCCGCGTGGCTATCAACAACCGGGTGGGCTATCTGTCCAAGGACCGCGATACCGAATCACTCTGGCTGGCCGCGCCGATCCTGGACAACATCAAAAGCACCGGCTATAAGGTCAACCGCCTGTTCGGCCCGTTCATTTCCGGCCGGAAAGAGAAAAAGTATGTGGATAAGCAGATCGAGGACCTGTCCATCAAATGCGCCTCCCGCTACCACGCGGTGGACACCCTGTCCGGCGGCAACAAGCAGAAGGTGGCCATGGGCAAATGGCTTGCCGCCGACGCGGAGATCCTGATCCTGGACTGTCCCACCCGCGGCGTGGACGTGGGCGTGAAAGCGGCCATCTACAAGCTGATCTACGAAATGAAGAAGGCCGGCAAATCCATCATCCTGATCAGCGAGGAGCTCCCAGAGCTGATCGGCATGAGCGACCGCATCCTGATCATGCGGGACGGCCAGATCGCCCACGAAGCTCTCCGGACCGATCAGCCGACCGAAAGCCAGCTGATCAACTATATGCTGTAAGGGGGGCGGGAAGATGAAACAGACAGTCATGAAATTGAAGGAAAACCGCTGGTTGCAGACGGTTTTGCCGATCGCTTGTCTCGCCCTGATCATTGTGATTTTCGGCGTTGCCACAAAGGGGCGGTTTGTGACCGGGACCAATATCAACCTGATCATCGACCAGGCCCTGATCGTGGCGGTGGTGGCCACGGGCGCCAGCTACATCTTCGCCACGGGCAACATCAACATCGCCATGGGTTCCTGCACGGCCCTGACCGCGGCCATCTGCGCCATGGCCTTTGAGAAGACCGAATCCGTGGCCGTCATGGTCATTGTGGCCGTGGCAATGGGCATCGCCATCATGGGCATCTGCGCCCTGCTGTCCACCGTGCTGCGGGTGTCGGTCATCCACGTCACCATTGTTATGATGGTCCTGTTGACCGCCCTGCAGGAGGAGGTGCTGGACGGCGGCACGGTCAGCCTTCCCTACTCACTAACCAGCAGCATGCAGAACCTTCACATCCCCTACATTATTTTCGGCGTATTCGTTCTCGGGTGTATCATTGCCTTCCACTTTACCAGCGTAGGCCGGTGCCTGAAGGCGGTGGGCTCCAACCAAAAGTGCGCCGGGCTGACCGGTATCTTTTGGAACAAGTACGTCCTGATCGCCTTCCTGGTGGCCGGCCTGGGCGCTGGCCTGGGCGCGCTGCTGACCATGATCCGCTCCGGTTCCGTCGGCGTGACCACCTGCGCGAGCATGAACATGGACGTCATGCTGGCCATCGTGCTGGGCGGCATGCCCATCTCCGGCGGAAGCAAATCCCGGGCTTATGCCGCAGTCATCGGCGCCGTGACCGTCACCGCGCTGAACAACGGCCTGCTGATGGTGGGCGTGAACCCCACCCTGATCCAGGGTGTGCGCGGTGTGATTTTCTTATTGTTGGTTCTTGCGGGCAGCAAGCGCAGTCAACTGCTCCCTGCCCGGGAAGGATAATTTCAATTATTATCAAGGAGGACACAAACGATGAAAAAGCTTCTGAGCATTCTCCTAGCACTGGTCATGGTGTTCTCTCTGGCTGCTTGTTCCGGCGGTCAGGGAAGCACGGACGAAAACAAGACCAGCAATCCCCCTGCCAGCGACAGCGGAAATACCGCCGGTCAGGGCAGCGACGAGGTCGAGCTGAAGCCCTACAAGATCGCGGTCGCCTTTACCCAAATCAATGCCACTGCTCTGGCCCAGCAGGAGTACCTGGAAAAGTATATTGGGCCCGCTTTCAATGTGGAATTCATGTTCTCGGAGGCTGTTGACAGCGCCGAGGTCGCCATGACCTTCATCGAGAACGCCTACGCCGCCGGCTGTCAGGCCATCATGAACTTCCAGAACAGCTCCGTGGAGCAGATCAATGCCAAGGCCAACGAGCTGGGCATGTATATCATCAGCAACTCTCCTCCTGCTGAAAACAACGACCTGCCCTACGTCCTGGGCAATATGCGTATTCCTGTCAGCGGTGTCGCGGAATCCTTCAAGGAGGTGGTCAACCAGTTCACCAGCGACGGAAAGGACCATAACGTGGTCATCATCTCCGCCGGCGCCGGCCTGGGCAATACCCAGCATTATGAGTGCACCTACGCTATTTTGGAGGCCCTGCAGCAGAAGTACGGTCTGACCTATTCCGACACCATCGAAAACCTGGCCTCCTCCCGCGGTATGACCGAGGTGGATACCGGTACCGACATGAGAATTTTGCTGTACCCCGGTTATCCCAATGCCGACACCTATGTGTCCGGCCTGTCCGCCGAGCTGCAGACCGGCGTGTATGACGTCGTTTTGGGCTGTAATTTTGCAACCACCAAGTTTGCCGTGGCCATCGACGAGGTGGAGCGCGCATATAACGTGGACGTAAAGGTGGGCTATGTGACCTCTATCGATGACGCCGCCACCGCCGCCGTCACCACCAAGGACGTGCACGGAAACTCCAGCGTTGACTCCATCATTATTAACCCCGGCGATACCCTGGTAGGCGGTATGTTCGCCGTGCTGTACAATGGCCTGTCCGGCCATGCCGATGCCATGCGCACCGACGGCGCGGGCACCGTGTTTGACACCCCCCTGTGGCTGGCAACCGACGCTGAGACCTATCTGAAGCTGGCCGGCCTGAATGGCAGCGCCGACACGCTGGAAATGAGCGTCGAGGACATCCAGGAGATGCTGTGCATCTACAATGCCGATGTCACCGCTTCCTCCCTGCAGGAGAAGATTTTGACCCTGACCGCCGACGGCGTTCTGTCCGCACGCGGCCTGAAGTAATCTGTCCGCTTTGGACCCTGAGACCTGAAATCCCGGCCCCCGCCCTGCGGCAGCGCAGGGCGGGGCCCAAAAGGTGGTATGCAGTTATGCGCACATCAAAACTGAAATCGATCTTGATCACGGCCGCGTTTCCCGTGGTGATGCTCCTTCTCATGGATATTCTGTGCATGATCTTCCAGGGACGGCATGTTTTTGTCTCCATCCTGGATGTGCAGAACTACGTGCGTGCCACCTGCATCGCGGCCTGTACGGCGCTGGCGCTGTCCCTGAACCTGAGCAACGGACGCTTCGACCTGTCCCTGGGCGCCCAGCGTCTGGCCGCCGCCATCCTGGGCGGCAACCTGGCGATCCGTCTGGGCCTGGGCGGGATCGGCGTTCTGGTGTTTGCCCTGGTGTTCGGCCTGGTGTTCGGCGGTATCGTGGGCCTGATCTTCGTCTGGTTCCGCACGCCCGCCATGGTTCTGGGCATCGGCATGGCGCTGATCTATGAGTGCCTGGCCTTTGTGGGCTCCAATTCCAAGGGCCTGCAGCTGTACGCTGCGCCCAACGTCCGCAACCTGTCCAATATGTACCTGTGCATCACAGTCTTGCTGATGGTGCTGGCCATCTTCCTGATCCTCATCAAGTACACCAGGTTTGGCTACCACATGCGGGCCATCGGCGGTTCCCAGAAGATTGCACACAACAGCGGCATCAACATCTTTAAGCACGCGGTGGGCTGCTATACGCTGGCCGGCGGTGCGATCGCCTGCGCCGGCGTGTTTGAGGCCGCGTACAGCGGCTCCATGGACGCCGCGCTGGGTCTGACCAGCAACTCTGTGGTCATGACCAACTGCTTCCCCATGTACTTGGGCAAGTATCTGGGCCGGTGGTCCAACGAGGCCGTGGGCATCCTGGTGTCGTCTATGACCATCAAGCTTTTCCAGACCGGCCTTTCCATCATGAAGTTCTCCATGACCGAACAGCGGGTCTTTACGCTGTGCCTGTTCCTGGTGTTCCTGGTGTTCCGAGCCAACGAGACCATTTTCCGTGACCGCAAGGCGAAGAAAGACCGTATCGCCCTGGCACGCGCCACGAAGGAAAAGCTGGAAGCGGCGATGGTGTAAACGGGGATCCCGTAAGAAGGTGGAGGAGGTCGTAATATGGGTGCAAACAAACCGAATGTAGTCGTCATCATGACGGATCAGCAGCGGGCTGATTTAAGAAGAAGCGAGGGGTTCCCCTGCGATACCACGCCCTTCCTGGACCGGCTGGGACGGAGCGGTGTGGATTTTCACAACGGATATACATCGATGCCCGTATGCTGCCCCGCGCGGGTCAGCTTGTTTACCGGACGGTACCCAAGTGCCCACCATGTAAAAACCAACCACAATTTGCCGGACGCATATTTTGCAAAGGATATGCTGGATGTTTTCCGCGAGGCCGGCTACCGCACGGCACTGTGCGGGAAAAACCACTCGCACCGCGACAGTGCGGATTTTGACTATACCTATGAGCTGATGCACGCGGCCGGACACCGCTTTGACAAAAACGCAACCGAGCAGGAAAAGGCGTTCGACGACCACCTGGCTCAGCTCAAACAGGGCATCGAGCTGGAACCGTCCGGGTTTCCTCTGGAGTGCCAGGGCCCGTACCGCGCGGTCACAAAAGCGCTGGAGTGGGTGAACGAGCCTTCGGAGCAGCCGTTTTTCCTCTGGCTCAGCTTCGCGGAGCCGCACAGCCCCTACCAGGTTCCGGAGCCTTATTTTTCAATGTTTGAAGATAATTTGCCCCCGCTGTACAGCAGCAAGGACGATTTGCAGAATATGGGATTCAAGTACCGCTGGCTGCGAAAGATGTGGGAGGAGATCGTCCCGGATCTCGACAGCCAGCTGGTACGCATGCGCAAGAACTATTGCGGGATGCTGCGCCTGATCGATGATCAGGTCAAGCGGTTCGTGGAGGGCCTGGAGGACCGGGGAGTACGCGAGAACACGATCCTGGTCTTTCTCTCCGACCACGGAGAATTTGTCGGCGAATACGGCCTGATGCGCAAAGGCCCCGATGTGACGAATTTCCTGAGCCGCATCCCGATCATTTTCGCGGGACCGGGTATCTGCGCCCGGGGAAAAGCGGCGGGGAATGCCTACGCCTCCATCACGGATATTCTCCCCACGCTGTGTGAGCTGATCGGTGCCGACATCCCCGATGGGGTGCAGGGCCGCAGCTTGGCGCGCTTCCTGACCGATCCGGCGGTGGAGGAGACCCCCTGCTCCAGCGCCCTGATCGAGCATGGATTCGGCGGGGCCTACTATGACGAGAGCGATACGCTGGACCCGCGCACCGAAGGGGCTGTCGGCAACCCGTACTCCATTTTCGACTGCCTGAACAGCTGGACCCAGTGCGGAACGGTGCGCGGCGTGCAAAAGGGAGACTATAAGCTGACGCTGGACATGGAGGGCACAGTCAGGCTGTTCCACCTGTCCGACGATCCGGCGGAGCTGGTCGACCAGAGCGAAAATGAAAAATACCGGACGGTACGAAATGAACTGATGGAGGAGCTTGCGAAATGGCTGGTCCGCGTACAGGACCCGCTGCCCTATCCCCGCAGGCGCTATGTGTTCAAGCCGGAAAGCAGGTAAGCCCCGGCGTTTCGCAGCGGCCGGACGAGAACGGTCAAAATGGAAGAATCAGCCTGCGGCCTGAGGCGGCAGACTGTTTGGAGTGAACTGATTCATGAATAAAACGTTGTACAACCCTTATCTTCCTGTCGATGAATTCATGCCTGATGTGGAACCCCATGTGTTCGGGGACCGGGTCTACTTATACGGCTCCCACGACACCTGCGACGGCCAGGACTACTGCCTGGAGGACTATGTCTGCTGGTCCGCGCCCGCGGACGACCCCTCCGACTGGCGCTATGAGGGCGTGATCTACCGCCGTACCCAGGACCCTACCAACCCCGCGGGCGACCGCTATATGCAGGCACCTGATGTGACCATGGGCCCCGACGGGCGGTACTACCTGTACTACGTGCTGTCCGTTCCTCAGTGGAGCGATCTGCAGATCTGCGTGGCGGTCTGCGACACCCCGGCGGGACAATATGAATACCTGGGCGTGGTGCATTTTGCCGATGGCCGGAGGCTGGATACGCCCCTGCCCTTCGACCCTGCCGTGCTGCTGGACGACGACGGCCGGGTGTACCTGTACTTCGGCTTTGCTCCCCACTTCCCCATGCGCGGCCAGCCCATCCCCAACACCATGGGCGCCTACTGCGTGGAGCTGGAGGCCGACATGCTGACCTGCAAGGGCGAGCCGGTGAACATCATACCCGACTTCAACCACGCCGCCGGCACCGAATATGAAGCACATCCCTTCTTCGAGGCCGCCTCCATCCGCAAGGTGGGGGACACCTACTATTTCGTCTACTGCTCCCGCCTGGTACATGAGCTGTGCTATGCCACCAGCAAATATCCCAACCGGGATTTCAGGTTCGGCGGCACCGTCATCTCCAACGCCGACGTGGGCTATCAGGGCAGAACGGCCGAGCACGCCCGCAACCAGATCGCCAACATCCACGGCGGCATGGTGAAGCTGGGAGATCAGTGGTATATCTCCTACCACCGCCACACCCATGGCCGCCAGTTCTCCCGCCAGGGGTGCATGGAGCCCATCACCATCGACGAAAACGGCGCCATCGACCAGGTGGAGTGTA
This sequence comes from Oscillospiraceae bacterium, assembly GCA_051867655.1. Classification (GTDB taxonomy): domain Bacteria; phylum Bacillota; class Clostridia; order Oscillospirales; family Oscillospiraceae; genus JAJPXI01. Next base: position 4,309 of record JBJDYV010000061.1, on the reverse strand, counting down.
CCAGCTTCGGCTTGTCCGGCGGGAAAGCCCCCGCAAAGAGGACCCTTCCCGCCTGGTGCGCCTGCAACCTGTACAAGGGCGAGGGCGGCGTGTTCATCCGCTTCAGCCGGGAGCGCACTGTGGAGGCCCCCTATGTGGTGGTGGAGGACGAGGGCTATGTGACTAACATCACCGACACCGGCGTGGTCGGGTGGCGGTATCTGATCTTTGACGGGGAGGAAAGAGAGCTTTCTCTCCATGTCAGAGGCTGCTGCAAGGGGACCTTGTCCGTGTGCCTGAGTGACACGGACGGGGAAGTGGCCGGCGAATGCCCGGTATCCCTGGAGGACGGACAGAACTGGACTGAAATAGCGCTGCCCATCCGCGCCGTTTCCGGCGAACGTCCGCTGCGCCTTCTGTACAGCGGAGAAGGAACCTTGGAGCTGCTGAAGGTTACGGTGCGGTAAATGGACAGACAGACCTTCGAGCGTGCCCACGCTCATGCTGAGGAGGTCGCGGCCCGGCAGCCTGTATGCGCAGGCCGAGGCGGCTCTGGATCAGGTCGGCCGAGCCTTCAGATGGTGGATGGATTGGCCGGACGGGCGCTGACTTTTACGGAGGCGGACCCGCTTTCCCTGAGCCAGCGTAAGAAAAAGGGGAACCGCCCACAGCCTGTTTAAAAAAGCTGTGGGCGGTTTTTACATCATACGGAGCTGCGGCGGCATGACAGGCGCCCGTTCTGCACCCAGCGGGCCAGCTCCTCCAGACGCGGCATGGCATATTTGAAGAAGCCCTGATATGCGCTGCAAAAATAATTTTTTCCCAGCGTTCCGTCTGGCTGTTCCCGGTCCCGGCGGCAGCCGCCCCGGCAGATGGGAAACCATTTGCAGGCCTGGCAGTCCGGGTGGATGGCCGCGGAGGCCTCGATAAAGCCCAGCTCCCGGCGGCGGCGCTGAAGATCCGCAAAGCTGTCGGTACACAGATTGCCCAGACGGTATTGGTCCAGCACATAGAAATCGCAGGGGTAAACGCTGCCGTCTGCCTCCACCACATTCTGCTCGGTGCAGCGGCCCAACATACCGCAGCTCTCGGGCGGCTGCAGGAGCAGCATCCCCACCAGATTTTCAAAGTAGCGGTTGGAAGCGGGTTCCCCCCGCGACACGTCCCGGTACCAGCGGTCAAACAGGGTTTTCAGGAAGAATTCATATTTTTCCGGCGTCAGAGAATAGTCCCGCTGTCCCCGCGTCTCGCCCAGGGGGTCCAGACAGGGAATATACTGCTGATAGAGAAGACCCTGCTCCTGAAAAAAGCGATAGATCCTTCCGATGCTGCCGGCGGTCTGCCGGGTGACCACTGTCAGAATATTGAACTCCACGCCGAATCGGCGCAGCAGAGCGACCCGATCCATTACCGTGTCAAAGGAGCCGGAGCCGTCCGGGCAGACCCGGTTTTTGTCGTGGACAGGCTGGGTGCCGTCCAGAGAGAGCCCGATCAGGAAACGGTTTTTCGCGAAAAAGGCGGCCCACTGTTCGTCCAGAGCCATCCCATTGGTTTGCAGCGAAAAGCTGACGGGAAGTTTTTTTGTGTTGTACTGCGCGGCGAAGGCCACGGCCTGCCGGAAAAAGTCCAGGCCGGCCAAGGTGGGCTCGCCCCCCTGGAAGATCAGGGAGACCGGACCGTCGGCATGGGAAAAGGCCTTCTGCATCACGCAGGAGAGGATGTCCGGAGACATGATGCCGAAGGAAGCGGTATCCCGTTTCTGCATCTCGTCGGCATAAAAACAGTATTTGCAGCGCAGATTGCACAGCCCGGAGGCCGGCTTGATCATGAGAGTGAGGGGCGGCAAGGTCATCACCTTCCGATGGTTTTGGGTGCTTTCATTTTACAGGATTTGCAGGGAAAAGCAAGGGCGGAGCTATCTTTTTTAAGGTGGGAGGGAAGAACTATGCTGATTTTTTTTGCAGTCAGCCTTTTGGCCAGTACCGTCGGTGCGATCTGCGGGATCGGCGGCGGCGTGATTATCAAGCCTGTTTTGGACATGCTCCATTTGGAGAGCGTATCGACCATCAGTTTTCTATCCGGATGCACGGTGCTGTCCATGAGCTGCTATTCCGTCGGTAAGACTTTGGTGTCTCAAGAACGGCAGGTAGATATGCACCTCGGAACGCCGCTGGCGATCGGTGCCGCGGTCGGCGGGCTTGTCGGAAAGCAGCTGTTTACTGCCGTCAGGGGGCTGTTCGAGAATCCGAACACTGTGGGAGCGGTGCAGGCGGTCTGCCTGGCTCTGATCACGGCCGGCACCCTGATTTATACTGTGTGCAAGAGCCGGATCGCCACAAAGCAACTGTCGAACAGGCTTGCCTGTGTTATGATCGGACTGCTGCTGGGCATCATGTCCAGCTTCCTGGGGATCGGCGGCGGGCCGATTAACCTGGTGGTGCTGTACTATTTCTTCAGCATGGACACCAAAACGGCGGCGGCCAACAGTCTGTATATTATTTTGTTCAGCCAGGCGGCAAGCTTGGTGGCTGCGCTTGTGACCGGAACGGTTCCGGAATTCCGGTGGGGCGTTCTTGCACTTATGGTGGTCGGCGGGATCGGCGGAGGGATCATTGGCCGATCCCTGAACAAAAAAATGAGTCCTGAAGCTGTGGAACGGCTGTTTATCATTTTGATGATTGTGATCATTGGGATTAATATTTATAATAGTTGGCACTACATCATGATTTGAGGAGGGAGATATTTATGGGACTGTATATCGGCGTCGATTTAGGCACTTCCGCCGCCAAGCTGCTGCTGGCGGATGAAAAAGGCGTGATCCTGAACACGGTCACAAAGGAATATCCCCTGGAATTTCCCGCCCCGGGCTGGAGCCAGCAGGCCCCCGAGGACTGGAAGGCGGCGGTCTGGGAGGGCGTTCCGGAGCTGCTGCGGGGCTTTGACGCCTCCGCCGTCGCCGGGATCGGCGTGGGCGGCCAGATGCACGGCCTGGTGGTGCTGGATGCGGACGATGCCGTGATCCGCCCCGCCATCCTGTGGAACGACGGCCGGACGGCGAAACAGGTGGATTACCTGAATGAGGTCGTTGGAAGAGAGAAGCTGTCCCGGTGGACGGCCAACATCGCCTTTGCCGGCTTTACGGCCCCCAAGCTCCTGTGGCTGCGGGAGAACGAGCCGGAAAACTTTGCACAGATCGCCAAGATCATGCTGCCAAAAGATTATGTCAACTACTGTCTGACGGGTGTGCACTGCTGCGACTACTCCGACGCCTCCGGCATGCTGCTGCTGGACGTGGAGCACAAGCGCTGGAGCAAAGAAATGCTGGAGCTGTGCGGCGTTTCCGAGCGGCAGATGCCCAAGCTGTTTGAAAGCTACGAGGTGGTGGGCACCCTGCTGCCCGATGCGGCAAAGGAACTGGGCCTTCCCCCGGGCGTCCAGGTGGTGGCCGGAGCGGGGGACAACGCCGCCGCCGCGGTGGGCACCGGCACCGTGGGCAGCGGCGGCTGCAACATCAGTCTGGGCACCTCCGGCACCATCTTCATTTCCTCCGGTGCCTTCGGCGTGGACCCCCACAACGCTCTGCACGCCTTTGCCCACGCGGACGGCGGCTATCACCTGATGGGCTGCATGCTGTCGGCGGCCAGCTGCAACAAGTGGCTGTGCGAGGATATCCTGAAAACCACGGATTATGCCGCCGAGCAGGCGGACATTACAGCCGATCAACTGGGCCGGAACCATGTCTATTTCCTGCCCTATCTCATGGGCGAGCGCAGCCCCATCAACGACACCAACGCCCGGGGCACGTTCCTCGGCATGACCATGGATACCTCCCGCTCCGACCTGGTGCAGGCGGTGCTGGAGGGGGTGGCCTTTGCCATCCGGGATTCCTTCGAGGTGGCCCGCTCCCTGGGGATTGCAATCCCCCGCTCCAAGATCTGCGGCGGCGGCAGCAAGTCCCCGCTGTGGCGGACCATCTTTTCCAACGTGTTGGGCATTCCCCTTGAGCTGGTGAAGACGGAGCAGGGCCCCGGCTACGGCGCCGTCCTGTTGGCCATGGTGGGCTGCGGACAGTACGAAAGTGTTCAGGCCGCGGCGGACGCGCTGGTGGAAGTGGTGGACACCGTGGAGCCGGACGCGGAGCTGACCGCCCGGTATGAGGTGCGCTATCAGCAGTTCCGAAAGATCTACCCCGCGTGTAAGGAGCTGTTTGCACAACTGATGGAAGGGGAGCGTTGAGAATGAAAATATATTCCGTGTATGACCCGGAATTCAAGGGCTACGGCCAGGTCGTCACCGGCCTGGAGGACGCGGTACGGGAGATCCTGACCGC
>JBJDYV010000060.1:0-1949 GCA_051867655.1 Oscillospiraceae bacterium | reverse complement strand
GCTGGCCCAGCCGGGCGGCCGACTCGCCGCCGCAGAAGGCCCAGCCCACACCCATGATGCCCGCCGAGGACATGGGCTTCAGGTCCTTGAGCTTTTTCATGGGCGAGAGAAGTTCCAGGTAAATGTCCCGTACCGAAAAGGCGCCGTCGATCACCGGATGCTGCAGCGTCACGGGACTGTGGGCGCCGGTGACCTGGGCAGGGCACGGAACGATGGAGAAGACACCGATCTTCTCCGGGGGCAGTCCCGTTTTGGCCTCCGCCTCCTTCCGGGCCAGGATGGCGGCCAGCTCCACCGGGGAAATGGCGGGCATGATGTTGGGGATCAGCTTGGGAAAGCGCATACAGATCAGCCGCAGTACCGTGGGGCAGGCGGAGGAGATGCGCGGCGTAACAGCCACGTTGTTGGACAGGATCTTCTGCCGCGCGATGTCGGAGAGATATTCCGCGGCCTTCGCCACCTCATAGACCTCGTGGAAGCCGATCTCCAGCAGGCCGTTGAGCACCACATCGATGTCGTCCAGGTTCTGGAACTGACCGTAGAGCGTGGAGGACGGCAGGGCCACTCGGTACTCGTACTGCTTCAGGATGTCCAGCTTGTCGGATATCGACTTGACCGCGTGGTGGGGGCAGACCCGGATGCAGGTCCCGCAGTCGATGCACCGGTCGGCCAGAATGGTGGCCTTGCCCCGGCGCACCCGGATAGCCTCGGTGGGACAGGATTTGATGCAGGTCGTACAGCCCCTGCACCGCTTGTAGTCCAGGACAACAGAATGCTTCATCTTGTCTCCTCCGTCAGATACGGATCTTCATCCACACAGTGGTGCCCACGCCCACAGTACTCTCCACATTCATCTCGTCGGAATAACGCTTCATGTTGGGCAAACCCATCCCCGCGCCGAAGCCCAAGTCCCGGGCCACGTCTCCGGCGGTGGAATATCCCTCCTCCATGGCCAGATCAATGTCGGGGATTCCCGGGCCGGTGTCGGCCAGGGTGATGTCGATCTCGTCCAGGCCCACTTCCACGGTCACCTCTCCGCCGTTGGCGTGGATGACCATGTTGATCTCGCCTTCATACATGCAGATGGATGCCCTGCGGATGGCATCCGGGGGCAGTCCAAGCCGCCGCAGGCTCATTTTCATTTTGGAAGAAGCCTCGCCCGCCTGAGACAGGTCCCCGCCTTCCACATGATAGTGCAAAGCGATTTTCTCTGCCATGAATCACTCACCTGCCAGTCCGTTGGTATAGAGCAGGCCGCAGGCGGAATACATCCGCCGCGGAGAAGTCATGATCACGATCTTCCGCTCGCGGGCCAGCTCCAGAATATTTTCGTTGGGCACCTTGCCGCGCACAAAGACGATGCACTTCATGTCCATCATCTCCGCCGTGCGCACCACCTGGGGATTGACCAGACCGGTCAGCAGCAGGGCCTGTTCCTTCACATAGGCCAGCACATCGCTCATAAAATCGCTGCCGCATGCGGATTGGATCTCCTGGTCCAGATATTTTTCGCCCCAGAGTACCTTCGCGTCCAAAATATCCCGTACTTCGTACAATCGCATGGAATCGCCCCCTATGGTTCTATTTCGTTTCATTTTACCATAGGAAAGCAGAAAAAGGAATGAGAAAATTTCGATGGTATAATTTAATATATGATCCCGTCAGCGCGCAAAGCACCGCTCTGCCCCATTCTCCACAAAGAGCGCGGGGGAATAGGGTGCGTTTTTCGTTCTTCCTGTCATTGACTATTTTTTCACACACCGATATAATATTTATATTCGCACTTTAGCGGATTAAATCTTATTTTTCATTATTTTCAAGGGAGGAACACGCAATGGCAAACGAGCGAGTGTATAATTTCTCTGCCGGACCGTCCATGCTGCCGCTGGAAGTACTGCAGCGCGCCGGCTCTGAGATCACCAATTATCAGGGTTCCGGCATGTCCGTGA
>JBJDYV010000059.1:0-1977 GCA_051867655.1 Oscillospiraceae bacterium | reverse complement strand
TTTCCTCCTTGTTTCTTTAACACAAAAAAACCATGAAAATTTCACCAGATTTGGTCATTATTGTGCACCTTCACACAAAAAGAAGAATCAAGCCAAGCAGAATTTGGTGATTTATTGGGGATACACCCAGGATGCTTCCTTTTATTTCGTCTCCTTAATGGGATACTCACACCCATCAGCCAGCAAGTCCGATATGACTTTGTCAATATCCTCCTGAATTACAATGGAGCGGCTTCCGATCGTCTCCGGATAACAGGGCAGCGTCAGATTCACGCTGGCGAAAACGGCGTCCGGATTCTGCATGACCATATTCCAGAACGGGATTTTAATGACACCCGGAGAATTGAAGCCAACGCCCAGTTCCAGATAAAGGATCTTTCCGGTCTGGTGTTCCTGCAGATACTTCGTATAGCGTTCATGGGCGATATGCCAGCCTTCATCCCGGACAAACGTATCGTCCCAGAACAGGTTGAAATCCATCTCTGCGCCGCACTTGGGACAATGGGGGATCAGCTCCGTGGGAACGCGCATATTGTTTTCCTGCGTGACCATCTGACGCAAGACCTCTTGATTGTCATAGGTAACGGCATGGCATGGCTTCGAACACTGAAACAGGCCAAAATCTCCCTGCGTATAGCACAGCCGGTCCTTTGGAAATCCGGCTCTCTGGAATGTATGGTCAATGTTTGTGGTCAGGACAAAGTAGTCCTTTCCCTGAAGAAGCCTCAGAAGTTTTTGATGTGTGTCTTTTGGGATCGGTTCATAGCGGTTGATCCAGGCCCAGCGGGACCAGTAAGCCCAACGTTCTTCGTTGGATTCAAAATTTGCAAAACAACCGGAATACATATCGCGAATTCCGTATTTCTCTACAAAATCGCCGAAGTGTTTCTTCAGCCGCTCCCCGCCGAAATCGTAGCCTGCCGATGTGGACAGTCCGGAGCCGGCGCCAACTATGACGGCATCCGCTGCCCGGAAGGCGCTTCCGAGCCTTTTCAGTTCGGCATCATACGTTCCGGTGGTGCCTTCTGTGATTGGGCGGTAACTCATGTTTTTTCCTCCTGGTTTTGTCTGTCGAATTTCTATTGGTACTATAAACCTGGCGCCGCGCCGGTTCAATATATCAGCGAATTGATTAGTTGCTATTAAATTTGATAGCGCATTGCTTTCTGTGGAAGCTGAGGATATAATGGGCAAAACTGCAATCCAACCGATGAAAGAGAAGGGGAAGGGATAAATGGAACAAGCAGAAAGAATACAAAGGCTGATAGATTACCTTCTGGAAGAGGAACCGCAATACCGTTTTCTTGCGGCAAAATTTCCCAGGGATCCGAACAACCAGCGGAGATTGCTTCGCAGCCTGATGAATCTTTGGTTTCCCGATAAAGAACTGAGCGCCTCATTTCTCCGCATGCAGGACGCGCTTTTGCAGGAAGAATTGCGTGAAAAGGGAACGGTTTCCATCGCAGAAATGACACCGGCCTCCAAGGATCCCCATAGTTTTCTCTGGCAGGGCGACATTACCCGGCTGAATGTGGATGCCATTGTAAATGCGGCAAACGCCCAGATGCTGGGCTGTTTTGTCCCATGCCATGGCTGTATTGATAATGCCATTCATTCCGCCGCGGGGCTTCAGCTTCGGGAAGAATGCGCGGAAATCATGCGTTTGCAAGGCCATGAAGAGCCCACTGGGAGCGCGAAAATCACGAGGGCATATAATCTCCCCTGCAAATACGTTTTACACACCGTTGGTCCAATCGTTCATGGGAGCGTGTCACATGAGGAGGAAGAACTTTTGGCGGATTGCTACCGATCCTGCTTGGAGCTTGCCGAAAAAAATGGGGTGACAAGCATTGCCTTCTGCTGCATTTCCACCGGAGAATTTCATTTTCCCAACAGGAGAGCTGCCGAGATCGCCGTTGAGAGTGTTGCCGCCTACCGGAAACGAACAGGCAGCGATATCAACGTGATCTTCAATGT
>JBJDYV010000058.1:0-2079 GCA_051867655.1 Oscillospiraceae bacterium | reverse complement strand
ACTGCACGATTTCCGTCCGTGCTGAGCCAACCTTTGAGCGCCTCCGTTACCTTTTAGGAGGCGACCGCCCCAGTCAAACTGCCCGCCTAACAGTGTCCCCCGACCGGATTCACGGCCGCAGGTTAGAAATCCAGCAGTCCAAGAGTGGTATCCCACCGGCGACTCCACCGAACCTGACGGCCCGGCTTCCAAGTCTCCCACCTATCCTGTACATGAACTACCGAATTCCAGTATTAAGCTGCAGTAAAGCTCCATGGGGTCTTTCCGTCTAGTTGCGGGTAACTGGCTTCTTCACCAGTACAACAATTTCGCCGGGTGGGCTGTTGAGACAGCGCCCAAATCGTTACGCCATTCGTGCGGGTCAGAACTTACCTGACAAGGAATTTCGCTACCTTAGGACCGTTATAGTTACGGCCGCCGTTTACTGGGGCTTCGATTCAATGCTTCGTTGCCTGACATCTCCTCTTAACCTTCCAGCACCGGGCAGGCGTCAGCCCGTATACGTCATCTTTCGATTTAGCACAGACCTGTGTTTTTGGTAAACAGTCGCTTGGGCCTATTCTCTGCGGCCTGTTTCCAGGCTCCCCTTATCCCGAAGTTACGGGGTCATTTTGCCGAGTTCCTTAACAACCCTTCTCCCGTTGGCCTTAGGATTCTCTCCTCATCTACCTGTGTCGGTTTGCGGTACGGGCACCCTACCTTCGCCTTTTCTCGCCTCAGGGCATCGCGGACTTCCCTACTCGTGTTCGGTCCCTTGCGCCCGGATCTACCAATCTCCGGGTTCCGCTATCCCTAAGTGTCAGCTTTCATTCGATAAGGTGGCTACGGAATTTCAACCGTATGTGCATCGACTACGCCTCGCGGCCTCGCCTTAGCTCCCGGCTAACCCTGGGCGGACGAACCTTCCCCAGGAAACCTTAGATTTTCGGCCATTATGATTCCCACATAATTCTCGCTACTCATTCCGGCATTCTCACTCGAATACAGTCCACCAGTGCTTCCGCTCTGACTTCACCCCGTATTCGACGCTCCCCTACCCCGCCTTTCGGCAGCCCAAGCTTCGGTTAGATGCTTAGCCCCGTTATATTTTCCGCGCAAGACCACTCGACCAGTGAGCTATTACGCACTCTTTTAATGAGTGGCTGCTTCTAAGCCAACATCCTGGTTGTCTGGGCAACCCCACATCCTTCTCCACTTAAATCTATTTCGGGACCTTAGCTGTGGGTCTGGGCTGTTTCCCTTTTGACCACGAGACTTATCTCACGTAGTCTGACTGCCATGCATCAATTATCCGGCATTCTGAGTTTGATAGGGTTCAGTAACTTTATCAGCCCCTAGCCCATTCAGTGCTTTACCTCCGGTAATCTAACATAACGCTAGCCCTAAAGCTATTTCGGGGAGAACCAGCTATCTCCGGGTTCGATTGGAATTTCACCGCTATCCACAGGTCATCGCCGGTCATTGCAACGAACGTGCGTTCGGTCCTCCATGGAGTTTTACCTCCACTTCAACCTGCCCATGGATAGGTCACCCGGTTTCGGGTCTATTGCCACTAACTAATCTCGCGCTATTAACACTCGGTTTCCCTTCGCCTTCGTTACTGAATAACTTAAGCTTGCTAGTAACAATAACTCGCCGGACCATTCTACAAAAGGTACCTCATCACCCGTTAACGGGCTTTGAGTGCTTGTAAGCACAAGGTTTCAGGTTCTGTTTCACTCCCCTCCCGGGGTCCTTTTCACCTTTCCCTCACGGTACTGCTCCTCTATCGGTCATCAGGTAGTATTTAGGCTTGGAGGGTGGTCCCCCCAGCTTCCCACAGGGTTTCACGTGTCCCGCGGTACTCTGGATCCAGTCCACTACAGACTTTCTTTCGGATACAGGGCTCTCACCTTCTGTGGCAGGCCTTCCCAGACCTTTCTCCTAGAAATTCTGCACTCTTTGACTGTCCGCAACCCCGGTGAATAAATCCACCGGTTTGGCCTCTTCCGCGTTCGCTCGCCACTACTAGCGGAATCTCGGTTGATTTCTCTTCCTCGCCCTACTTAGATGTTTCAGTTCAGGCGGTTCCCCACGTAC
>JBJDYV010000057.1:0-41617 GCA_051867655.1 Oscillospiraceae bacterium | reverse complement strand
GCCACTCCGGCATATCGTCATCCGCCTTAAGATGCTTAAATAGGATAGCATAGATTGTAAGCCTTGTCAAGAGAGAAAATCATGTTTTTTTAATTGTTTATGGGCCTGTATGTCGAAGGAAAGCCAAAGTACAGACGGCAGGGCATCGCCCTGCCGTCTGCAGCACATAGCTCAATGATTCCACTCATAGAGCAGCATCAGCCCCTTGGCCAGCAGGTGGGGATCATAGGTATAGGTATGCGCACACAGCGGCACGACATAACGGGCCAGCTCGCCTGTGATGAGCAGGGTGACCGGCTTGCCCAGCTCCTTTTCGATGCAGGCGGTCAGCCCGTCGATCAGGACGGCGGCGCCGGCCACGCTGCCGGAGCGCATACACTCCTCCGTATTCTTTCCAATGATATGCTCTGGTGTACAAAGGCCAATCTCGGGCAGCTGGGCCGCCCGGGCGCTCAGCGCCCGCAGGCCGGTTTCCAGGCCCGGCGCGATGACGCCGCCCCGGAACACGCCGCCCTCGTCCACCACATTAAACGTGGTGGCGGTGCCCATATCCACCGTGACGGCGGGCAGGGGACAGTGGGCGGCCGCCCAGGCGGCGTCCACCAGCCGGTCCAGCCCCACCCGCTCCGGCTCCGGTACATCCAGCGTCAGGCCGGTTCTGCTCTCCGCCGTGATCCGGACCGGCTCCCGGCCGGTCAAAGCGCGGATGCAGCTCTGTATGGGCGCGTCCAGGCAGGGCACAACGCTGGAGATCACCGCGCCGTCCAGCTTTTCTGGAGCGACTCCTTTTCCGCGCAGCAGTTCCCGCAGCTCCGCCTTGTAGTCCGCCGCGCTTTTGTCGCGCACCGTATCCAGCTTGGCGGAAAATAAGACGTCACAGTCCGCGGCGCCCCGCTTTTCCAGACCGCACACGCTGACGGTCGTGTTGCCAATATCAACGGTCAGGATCATCGCGCTGCCCCGCGCCGCTGCTCGATGGCGTCCAGCAGCTTTTCCGCCACTTCATCCTTACCCATCAGGGGCAGCTCCACCGCGTCATCCGGCGTGATCACGGTGACCACATTGGTGTCCGCGCCGAATCCTGCTCCGTCCACCTTCAGATTGTTGGCCACGACCATATCCAGCTTCTTTTTCTCCAGCTTGGCCCGGGAGTTTTCCAGCAGATTCCGGGTCTCCATGGAAAATCCGCACACGAACAGGCCCGGATGGCGGTTCTGGGCCACCCAGTCCAGAATATCGTCTGTGTGCTCCAATGGGATGCTCATATCCCCGTCCCGCTTTTTGATTTTGTCATCGGAAACGCAAGCGGGGCGGTAATCCGCCACGGCGGCCGCCTTGATCAGAATGTCCGTCTCCGGCAGCGCCGCTTGAACGGCCTGAAACATCTCCTGCGCGGTGGTGACCGGCCGCATCTGCACAAAGGGGACCGGCTCCAGCGCCGTGGGGCCGAAGATCAGGGTGACCTGCGCGCCCCGCAGCATGGCCTCCCGGGCGATGGCGTACCCCATGCGCCCGGAGCTGTGGTTGGTCAGAAAGCGCACAGGGTCCAGCGATTCCTGGGTGGGCCCGGCGGTCACGGTGACGCGGACCCCGGTCAGTGTCTGTTCCCGGGCCAGCGCCCGGGCAATGTGGTCGAGCAGCACCTCCGGCTCGGGCAGCTTTCCGCTGCCCACGTCCTTGCAGGCCAGCATCCCGCAGGCTGGCTCGATGACGCCGAAGCCATAGCGCTCCAGAGTCTTCAGATTGTCCTGGGTGATGGGGTTTTCCAGCATTGCTGTGTTCATGGCCGGAGCCACCAGCTTGGGGCACCGGGCGGCCAGCACCACCGTGGTCAGCATATCGTCGGCGAGACCGTGGGCCAGCTTGGCGATCACATTGGCGGTGGCCGGGGCGACCAGAATCAGGTCCGCCGCCTTTGCCAGGGAGACGTGGGCCACGTCGTATTTGAAATCCCGGGCAAAGGTATCCACCACACAGCGGTTGTTGGTCAGCGTTTCAAAGGTGAGCGGCGTAATGAACTGGGTGGCGTTCTGAGTCATGATCACATGCACGTCGGCCCCCGCCTTGCGCAGCGCACTGGCCACGTTGGCCATTTTATAGGCGGCGATGCCCCCGGTGATGCCCAGAACGACGCATTTTCCCTGCAGTTTTTCCATCTGTATTTCCACTCCCAACGCTCAGTCCATATCCTTCAAAAGACCGTGCTTTTCATAGGAGGTCACCCGGACGGGCCGGTTCGCCTCGTCCACAAAGACCACCGTGGGGTGATACCCCTTGACCTCTTCCGGCGTCATGTCGGCGTAGGCCATCAGGATGATCTTGTCTCCCACGTTGACGCAGCGGGCCGCCGCGCCGTTCAGGCAGATCATGCCCGAGCCGCGCTCCCCGGCAATGGTATAGGTCTCAAACCGGTTCCCGTTGTTCACATCCACGATCTGGACCTTCTCATATTCAAAAATGCCGGCGGCGTCCAGCAGGTCCTGGTCCACGGTGATGGAGCCCACATAGTCCAGCTCCGCCTGCACCACGGTGGCGCGGTGGATCTTACCCTTGAGCATCTCTACTGTCATGGGGATCAGCCCTCCACGATGAAGTTGTCGATCAGGCGGGTCTTGCCGATATAGACCGCCATGGCCACCAGCACGCCGGGCTCGATCTTCTCCACGGGCATCATGGTGACGCCGTCCACGGCGGAGACATAGTCGATACGGGCCAGGGGCTGAGCCTGGATGTGGGCGGTCATGGCGGCCACCAGCTTGTTGGCGTCGGTCTCGCCGTCGGCCGCCAGACGCTGTCCCAGGGCGACGGCCTGGGACAGGACCAACGCCGCCCGGCGCTCCTCCGCGTTCAGATAGGTGTTGCGGGAGGATTTTGCCAGCCCGTCGGTCTCCCGGACGATGGGACAGCCCACGATCTCAATGCCGTAGGACATATCCCGTACCATGCGGCGGATGATGGCCAGCTGCTGGGCGTCCTTCTGGCCGAAGAACGCCTTGTCCGGGGTGACGATGTTGAACAGCTTGGAGACCACGGTGCACACGCCCCGGAAGTGGATGGGGCGGGTCTTGCCGCACAGCTGCTTGGGCATCTCGGACAGGATCTCCACATAGGTGGCCGCGTCCGGGGCGTACATCTCGGATACCTCAGGGTGGAATACCATGTGGCAGCCGTGCTCCTCCAGCAGGGCGCAGTCGCGGTCAAAGTCCCGGGGGTAGGACTCCAGATCCTCGCCGGGGCCGAACTGGGTGGGGTTGACGAAATCGGAGGCCACCACCCGGTCGCACTGTGAGACGGCCTTGTCGATCAGGCTGGCGTGGCCCTCGTGCAGATAGCCCATGGTGGGCACCAGGCCCACCGTCAGGCCCGCCTGCTTCCACTCCCGCACCTGGGCGCGGACTTCCGAAATATTTGTTGCAACGATCATGTTGTTTTTCTCTCCTTTATATGTCGCGCGCGGCTTATACTAAAATCTGATAAAAAAGATTGAAAATCTTTTTTATAGCGCGAAGCGCGTCAGATTTTTATGAGACGGCGCGGCGTGCGTATCGCACGCCGCGAGCGCGCAAAGCGCGCGGAATTTCAAATGAAAGTATTTAATTTGAAATTAGTATTAAAACGCGGCATCCAGCTCGGCCAGGAACTCATCGGAGCAGTCACTCTTGACGTAGGCCTGCTGGGGGGTGGGGAAGCTGCCGGCCTTTACCTCGGCGTCATAGGCCTGGAAGGCCTGGGTCATGGCCGCGCCGATCTCGGCAAAGTGCTTGACGAACTTGGGCACAAAGTCCCCGGACATGCCCAGCATATCCTGATACACCAGCACCTGACCGTCGCAGCCGGCGCCGGCGCCGATGCCGATGGTGATCATGTTCACCTTTTTGGTGATCAGGGCGGCCAGCTTGGGCGGCACACACTCCAGCACGCACATGAACGCGCCGGCCTGCTGGACCGCCAGGGCGTCCTCCAGCACCCGCCGGGCGTTGGCCTCGCCCTTGCCCTGGACCTTGAAGCCGCCGAACACGTTGACGGACTGGGGGGTCATGCCGATGTGGGCGCAGACCGGGATGCCGGCGTCCACGATGGCCTTGATCTGATCGGCCACCGCGGCTCCGCCCTCCAGCTTGACCGCGTTGGCGTTGGTCTCCTTGATCAGCCGCCCGGCGCTGGCCACGGCCTGTTCCACCGACACCTGATAGCTCATAAAGGGCATATCCATGATGACAAAGGCGTTCTGACAGCCGCGGACCACGCTGCGCCCGTATACGATCATCTCCTCCAGGGTGACCGGAAGGGTGGTCTCATAGCCCTGCATCGTCATGCCCAGGCTGTCTCCCACCAGCACGGTGTTGATCCCGGCGGCGTCGATCAGCCGGGCGGTGGAGTAGTCGTAGCAGGTCAGCTGGGAGACCTTCTCCCCATTCCGCTTCATTTCCAGCAGTGTGGCTACCGTATTTTTCTTTGACATGATCCTTTAATCTCCTTGCTTCAAGAATTCTTCCAGCTCCCGATAGCTGCGTTCCGGATTTTTCCGCGCGGCGATCTCCACCAGCTTCCGGGACGCGGCGCGGTACAGCGCCCGCTCATTGGGCTCGGGAAGACAGGAAAGGTGCTTTGCCACCGTCGCGGTGTCGCCGCGCTCCACCGGGCCGGTCAGGGCGGCCGCGGGCCCGTCCTGGATCAGGTGCTCCAGATTGCTCCGCATGAGAGGCGTGATCGCCTGGAGCGCCGTGGCGCGGGAAAAGCCGCAGGTCTCCAGCAGCTCGATGCTCTCCTGCACCAGCGCGCACATGAGATTGCTGGCGATGGCGCAGGCGGCATGGTAGCGGACCTTCGCCCGACCGGGGATGACCTGGACCGTCACGCCCAGGGTGCTCAGCAGCTCCTGCCACGCCGGGAGATGGGGGCCGTCGCCTTCCAGGCAAAAAAAGCACCCGTTAATTCCCGGTAAGCCTCATACTTGCTGCTGACGGGAAATAGCGGATGGATCGAATAACCGTAGGCGCCGGTCTGACCGATGCCGGGAAACGCCTCCCCGGCGGTCATGGCGCCACTGCAATGACAAATTTGTTTTTCTGAGATCTCAAATGCACCCAGGTCCTGAAAGACCGGGGTGATCGCACTGTCTGGAACCGTTAAAAAGAGCGCGTCACTGTCCTGAACCAATGCTTCCGGGGAGTCATATTGCCTTGACCCGGTAAAAAACGCCGCTTCCTGCGCCGATTCTGGGTTCCTGCTCCAATAGCCGGTAACCGGAATGCCGCCCTGGGCAAAAAACTTGCCCAATGTGAAGCCTACTTTTCCTGCTCCAATGAAACCAATTTTCATCTGATCACCTACTTTTTCTGCAGGTGACGCGGTATCTTGCCGCTCCAGAAGATGAGAGATCCAGATTTTTTGCCGGTACAGTTTCCCCTACGGGAATACCATCCGCTCGCGCGGTATTATACCATTCCACCCAAAAATTGTAAAGGGAAATTTATGGCGGTGGAACGTGCCAAAAATATATTTTAAGGGTTGTTTTTTCAGACCGGATGCGCTACAATAGGGGCCAACAATTTAATAATGGGAGAAGAGGTTATTTTGTTGTAACGCTGCCTGAAAGGGCAGCGGAAGGAGAAAAGCAATGAGAAAGCGTATTCTTGCAGTTTTCCTGGCAGTGGCCGCTCTGGCGTGTTCACTCAGCGCATGCGGAGGAACAACGGATCAGAACCCCACCCCCAGCGACGAAACTACGACACCTTCTTCCGGGGCAGACCATGGCAATGAGATCACCGTGGGCATCGCCCAGGACCTGGACGATAGTCTTGACCCGTATCAAATGACGGCCGCAGGAACTAGAGAGGTCATGTTCAACGTCTTTGAAGGGCTGGTAAAGCCCGACTCGGACGGCAATTACGTTAAGGCAGTCGCGTCCGACTACAGTGTGTCGGAGGACGGTTTGACCTATACCTTCACGCTGCGCGACGGTGTGGTCTTCCACAATGGAGCGACCTGCACCACCGACGACGTACTCTATTCCTTTGAAACCTGCGCCACTACCTCGGTGACTTCCGCCGTGGTGGAGGCGCTTTCTGCTGTTACGGATTATGCGGTCGAAGGCAGCCGGATCACCATGACCCTCAGCGCGCCCAACCCGGACTTCCTCAGCTATGTGGCCAGCGTGTACATCGTTCCCAAGGACTATGCCGGTCAGGCCACCCAGCCCGTGGGCACCGGACCCTTCAAGTTCGTCTCCCGCAGCGTGCAGGAAAATGTCATCCTGGAGCGCCATACGGAGTACTACGGCCAGGGGGCCGGCCTGGACAAGGTGACCTACAAGATCTATGAGGACGGCAACGCGCTGTTCACCGCTCTGGACAGCGGCGCCCTGGACCTGGTGGCCCACCTGACCATCGACCAGGTGAACAACCTGTCCAACGGCTATGAGGTGCTGGAGGGCACCATGAATCTGGTGCAGGCGATCTACCTGAACAACGCCGTGGCCCCCTTCGACAATGAGAAGGTGCGTCAGGCCCTGTGTTATGCGGTGGATGTGGACGCAATGCTGGATCGGACGTCCGAAGGACACGGCACCAAGGTGGGCTCCTCCATGTACCCGGCCTTCGGCAAGTATTTTGACCCGGCGCTGGCCGAAGCCTACCCCCACGACGAGGAAAAGGCCAAGGCGCTGCTGGCCGAGGCCGGGTATGCCGACGGCTTTACCTTCACCATCAAGGTGCCCAGCAACTACCAGCCCCATGTGGACACGGCCGTGGTTCTGGTGGAGCAGCTCAAGAAAGTGGGGATCAACGCCCAGATCCAGCAGGTGGACTGGAATACCTGGCTGACCGACGTCTACAGCAGCCGGGACTTTGAGGCCACGGTGGTGGGCTTTGACTCCAGCATCCTGGCCGCCAGCGGCATGCTGGCCCGCTGGGTCAGCGGCAACGGCAAGAACATGATCAACTACAGCAACCCCGAGTACGATCAGACCTATGCCGCTGCCCAGGCTACCGTGGATGATGCCGAGCAGACCGCGCTGTACAAGCGCTGCCTGGAGATCCTCAGCGAGACGGCCGCCAACGTCTATCTCCAGGATATGGCCGACTTTGTGGCCATCAACCCGGAGCTGGAAGGGTTTGAGTTCTACCCCCTGTACGTCATCGACATGTCCCTGCTGTCCTTCAAGTGATCTGAAGGACAAGTTCTGAAAGAAAAGAGAGGAGGCGGGAAGGATGAAATATGCCGCGAAAAAAATTCTCACTCTCATTATTACATTGTTTATTGTTTCCCTTCTCGCCTTCCTCGCCTTTCAGGTGATCCCGGGCGATCCCACCACCAAAATGCTGGGCACCGAGGCCACGCCGGAAGCGGCGGCGGCCCTGCGGGCTGAATTGGGGCTCGACAAGCCGGTCCTGGTCCGCTATTGGAACTGGCTGACCGCCTTTCTGACCGGCGACATGGGCACCAGCTACAGTTACCACATGCCGGTGGCCGACATGCTTGCGGACAAGCTGCCCATCACCTTCCTGCTGACCATTCTGTCCTTTTTGTTCACGGTGGTGCTGTCCATCCCCCTGGGGGTCCTGGCGGGCAGCGTCCGCAGCAAGGTACTGGACGGATTCTTTGCCGCTCTGGACCAGGTGGTCATGAGTATTCCCGCCTTTTTCATCGGTATCCTGGCCTGCTTCCTGTTCGGAACAGTCTTCCGTATTTTTACACCGGGCGACTTCGTCTCGTATAAGGAGAGCTGGAGCGCCTGTCTGACCTATCTGATCTTTCCCGCCCTGTCCATCGCCATTCCCCGCATTGCCATGACGGTCAAAATGCTGCGCAGCTCCATTCTCGACGAACTGGGAAAGGACTATGTACGCACCGCGCGCAGCCGGGGCAACGGCCGTCCGGCGATCCTGACGCGGCATGTGCTGAAAAACGCGCTGATCCCCGTCATCACCTTCCTGGCGGTCTCCGCCGCCGAGATCATGACGGGCACGATTATCATTGAACAAGTCTTTACCATCCCCGGCATCGGTCGGCTCCTGCTGGCCAGCATCTCCAACCGCGACTTCCCGGTGGTCCAGGCCATTGTGGTCATTCTGGCCGCCTGGATCGTTGTTGTGAACTTTGTGGCCGACCTGCTCTATCAGCTGGTCGATCCCCGCATCCAACTGCGTTGAGAGGTGCGTGAACCATGAAATCAACAAGGAACCCCTTTCTCTATATCGGCGGTGCCATCAGCGCCGTTATGGTGGCGCTGATCGTCCTGGGCTACTTCTGGACACCCTACGATCCCACGGCCATGGAGTCGGCCAAATTTCTGCCTCCGTCCTGGGAGCATCTGCTGGGGACGGATAATTTCGGCCGGGACATCTTCAGCCGCGTGATCGACGGGGCGGGCACCACCTTTTTCATCGCCGTGTGTGTGGTGGCCATCGGCTGCGTCGCCGGCGTGATCATCGGCAGCCTGTGCGGCTATTACGGCGGTCTGCCCGATTTGATCCTGACCCGGGTGTGCGACTCCATCACCGCCTTTCCTGCCTTCCTGCTGGCCCTGGTCATCGTCAGTGTGGCGGGCAGCGGCACCTATAACATCATCCTGGCCCTGGGGATTCTGTTTATCCCCAGCTTTGCCCGTATCGTGCGGGGGGAGTTTGCCCGGTGCCGGGAGCTGAACTATATTAAAAGCGCCCGGCTGATGGGGGCCGGCGAAGCGCGCATCATGTTCTTCCACATCCTTCCCAACACATTTCCCGTGCTGCTCAGCGCGATCACCATCGGTTTCAACAACGCCGTTCTCAGCGAGGCCAGCATGAGTTTTCTGGGCATCGGTGTCCAGCCCCCCTCCGCCAGTCTGGGCTCCATGCTCAGTGACAGCCAGACCTATCTGCGAAGCGCCCCCTGGTACGCTCTGGGCACGGGGTGCGCCATCATCCTGCTGATTTTGGGCTTCAGCCTGCTCAGCGAGGGGCTGCAGAAGAGCGCCCGGCGGAACTGAGAGGTGCGATATGGCAGACATTTTACGAGTACAGGACCTGCGGGTCCATTTCCACGACGCCGCCCCCGACCGCTTTGCGGTGGACGGGCTGTCCTTCTCCATGAAGGAGGGGGAGATCGTGGGCCTGGTGGGGGAGAGCGGCAGCGGCAAGACGGTCACCGCCATGAGCATCAGCGGCCTGCTGCCCAAAGAAAAGGCCCAGACCGGCGGCAGCATCACCCTGGACGGCAGCGAGATTTTCCAGTGCTCCGACATGGAACTGCTGGATATCCTGGGGGAGGAGTTGGGCGTGGTGTTCCAGGAGCCCATGACCAGTATGAATCCCGTTATGCGCATCGGCCCCCAGGTGGAGGAGTGCCTGCGGGTCCACACCAGGCTTTCCAGGGCCGAGCGGAAGGCCCGTGCGCTGGAAGCGATGGACTGGGCCGAGCTGAACGACCCGGAGACGGTCTATCGCAAATATCCCCACGAGCTGTCCGGCGGAATGCTTCAGCGGGTCATGATCGCCGCGGCCATTATCAGCCGGCCCAAGCTGCTGCTGGCTGACGAGCCCACCACCGCTCTGGACGTGACCATCCAGGCCGAGATTTTGGAGCTGCTGAAGCGGCTCAACCGGGAGCACGGCATGGCTATCCTGCTGATCAGCCACAACCTGCATGTGGTGCGCAAGCTCTGCTCCCGGGTGCTGGTGATGAAGCGGGGCAAGCTGGTGGAGGACCGTCCGGTGGAGGAGATTTTCCGCGACCCGCGGCATGAATACACCCGGCAGCTGATTGCAGCCATTCCCACCCGGGAACGCAAGCTGATCTGATTGAAAAGGAGGGACCTGCATGGAACGGGAACCGGTGCTGGAAGTGCGGCATCTGAACAGCTATTATACCAAGGGGCGTTCCCTGTTCGGCGGAAAGGTTGAGCGCCAGCAGGTTCTGAAGGACGTTTCCTTTGAGCTGCGCCAGGGAGAGATCCTGGGCCTGGTGGGGGAGAGTGGCAGCGGCAAGACCACCCTGTGCCGCGCCGTTCTGGGGATGCTGAAGGACTATGAAGGGGAGATCATCCACCACTCCCAGCGGCCCCAGATGGTCTTTCAGGACCCGTTCAGCAGCCTGAACCCCGCCCACTCCATCGGATGGATCGTGGAGGAGCCTCTGCGCATCCAGGGAAAGCTGAACGCCGCCGAGCGCCGGGACGCGGTGCGGGAGGTGCTGGAGCAGGTGGGCCTGGGGGCGGAATATGCCTCCCGCAGGCCCCGGGAGCTGTCCGGCGGGCAGCGGCAGCGGGTGTCCATCGCCTGCGCCGTCATCACCCGGCCCAGGCTGATCGTGGCCGACGAGCCGGTGTCCGCGCTGGATGTGACCATCCAGGCGCAGATCCTGCAGCTGCTGGTGGACCTGAAAAAGCAGTACGACCTGAGCTATCTCTTTATCAGCCACGACCTGAACGTGGTCTATCAGATCTGCAACCGGGTGCTGGTCATGCAGCACGGGGTGATCGTGGAGCAGAACACGGTGGATGAACTGTTTGCCAATCCGCAGCACCCCTATACAAAGCAGCTGCTGGCTGCGGCGGAATAGCGTGAAATAAAGGGCGGGACAGGTGTATCCCGCCCTTGTCTTTTGCGGGGAAAGCGAGTATAATATCTTTTACTTTAGTTTTAGTGTGTGCTGAGGAGGCATTTCCATGGAGAAGATTCAGATGACTACGCCGCTGGTGGAGCTGGACGGCGACGAGATGACCCGTATCATCTGGAAAGACATCAAGGAACAGCTGTTGCTGCCGTATATTGACCTGAAAACCGTCTATTTTGACCTGGGCCTGCCCAACCGGGAGGCGACCGGAGATCAGGTGACGGTGGATTCCGCCAACGCCATCCGGGAATACGGGGTGGGCGTCAAGTGCGCCACCATCACCCCCAACGCCCAGCGTGTGGTGGAGTACAATCTGACGGAGATGTGGAAATCCCCCAACGGCACCATCCGGGCCATCCTGGACGGCACTGTGTTCCGCGCCCCCATCATGGTCAAGGGCATCTCCCCGGTAGTGAAGAACTGGAAAAAGCCTATCACCATCGCCCGCCACGCCTACGGAGACGTGTACAAGGCGGTGGAGTACCGGGTGCCCGGCCCCGGCCTGGCCGAGCTGGTCTTTACAGGCACCGACGGTCAGTGCTCCCGGCAGACGATCTTCCAGTTTGCCGGCTCCGGCGTCATTCAGGGCCAGTACAACAAGGACGACTCCATTCAGTCCTTCGCCCGCTCCTGCTTCCAGTACGCCATCGACACGAAGCAGGATCTGTGGTTCTCCACCAAGGACACCATTTCCAAGAAGTACGACCACACCTTCAAGGACCTGTTCCAGGATATTTACGAGGCCGAGTATAAGGAGCGGTTCGAGGCCCTGGGCCTTCAATACTTCTACACCCTGATCGACGACGCGGTGGCCCGCGTGATCCGCTCCCAGGGCGGCTTTATCTGGGCCTGCAAGAACTATGACGGCGACGTCATGAGCGACATGGTGTCCACCGCTTTCGGCAGCCTGGCCATGATGACCTCCGTGCTGGTCTCCCCCGAGGGCAAGTATGAGTACGAAGCCGCCCACGGCACCGTGACCCAGCATTACTACCGCTACATGCGGGGTGAGAATCCCTCCACCAACCCCATGGCGACCCTGTTTGCCTGGACGGGCGCGCTGGCCAAGCGCGGTGAGCTGGACGGCAATGAGGCTCTTGTCTCCTTTGCCGCCAAGCTGGAGCAGGCGGCCATTGCCACCATTGAGGGCGGCGTTATGACCAAGGATCTGTCCGCCCTGTGGGAGGGAGAGGCCCCTGCCAAGACGGTCACCACCGGGGAGTTCCTGACGGCGATCCGGGAGAACCTGGAGAAGCTGCTGTAAGGAGCGGTTCGCGGATTCGGACGGGTTTGACATTTGTTTCCAAATAATGCGCCGGGGCGGGCCTTGTGCCCGTCCCGGTTTTGCGTTACAATGGTTATAAGCTATTTGGGAGGCGCTGGTATGAAAAAACGGTTTTGTTCCCTGCTGTTGATCCTGTGTCTGTTGATGACCTCTGCCTCCGCCCTGACCGTGGAACAGGCCCGGGGCGTCTTAACAGATTACTACATTGACGAGATTCCTGAGGAGGTTCTGGCGCAGCCCACCATTGAGGAAATCCTGGAGGCGCTGGGGGACCCCTATACCGCCTATTTTGACGCGGAGGAATACGCCGCGTTTTTGTCCTCCATGGAGGATACGCAGCTGGTAGGCATCGGGATCCGGTCCTACTATCTGGACGAGGGCGTTCTGCTGGAGCAGGTGGCTCCCGATTCCCCGGCCAGTGAGGCCGGGCTGCAGCCGGGAGATACGATCATCGCCATCGACGGGCATGACACCCGGGGGGCCGCGGAAGAAGATATTGACAGCTGGATTCGGGGCGATTTGGGCACCAGTGTCCGGCTGATGATCCTGCGGGGGGAGAAGACCTTTTCTGTGACGGTCTTCCGCCGCCAGGTGACGTTCCCCACTGTGGTTCTGGAAAAGATCGAGAACCGGATCGGCTGGATCAGCTGCAGCGCGTTTGGCTCCACCACATTCCGAAATTTCTACGACATCATTACGGCTCATGACGATGAGGTGGATGAATGGGTCATCGATCTGCGCGGAAACGGCGGCGGCGACGTGCTGGCGGCCATGTTCTCCGCCGGCTGCTTCGCGGGCCGGGGAGCGGGCGCCTATCTGCGGGCCGGGGATGGAACGTACATCAGCTATCTGAACAACCCGGACCTGATCGTTGAGCTGGGCTACTATGACGGCGACCTGTCCGCCTTTGATGGAAACGGATATTTGACAATGGACCCGGCGCACGTGCTCACCGACAAAAACACCGCCAGCGCGGCGGAATTCTTCTGCGCCGCCATCCGGGACTCGGGCGCGGGGCTGATCATCGGCGCGCGCACGTATGGCAAGGGGGTGGCCCAGACCCTGTTCAGCCAGGATTCCCATCCGGAGGGGATGGAGGGCTATTTTCAGGACGGCGACGCCCTGAAGGTGACCACGGAGCGGTGCTACTCCACCCGGGGCGCCACCTATGATCAGGTAGGCATCCTGCCCCACTTTATGGTGGACGCCGATCTGGCCGACGAGGCGGCGGCCCTTCTGTTCGCCCCGGTTTCCGAGGGGGAGGATGTGCTGTATCTCCGCAACCTGAGCGCCACCAGCCGGGTGGTGAACAGCGTGGTGATGCCCATGAGCATGCTCCGCGATCCGGAAAACGCCGCGGCGGTGTCCGCGATCTTATCCGCCCTGCCCGACACGGCTTACTGCATGCTGTGCGAGAACGGGGAACTGCGCAATGTGACCGTGGAGGAGGCGGCGCAGGCCTGCGGCGTGCCCCTGAATCGGCGCACCTTTTCCGATGTGGAAGACTCCGACTTTGCGGTTGAGATCAACACCCTGGGGGTCTATGGGATCGTCAGCGGCGGGGGAGACGGTGCTTTCCGCCCGGGAGAGACCCTGGACCGGGCCTCTCTGTGCGCCCTGCTGGTCAAGGCTCTCCGGTGCCCCCTGTCGGACAACGAAAGCGATTTTGCAGATGTGCCGGCGGATTCCTGGTACGCCCCTTACGTGAACGCCCTGTATGAGATGGGGCTCATCGAGGGGGACGATGACGGCCTGTTCCACCCGGATGATCCCGTTGACCATGAGCAGTTCCTGGTCATCCTGGGCCGCGCCGCCCAATGGCTGGATATGGATTATTATGAGATGTCCCGGCACGATGGGATCTATGGGGATGTGATGCCCGATGCGGAGACGCTGGAGGAGGCTTATGGGGAATATTCCTCCTGGGCCCGGGAACTGATCTGGCTTTGCGGCAACCATCTGGCCTGGGCGGATCTGGAGGACGTGGACCCGAAGGCGGCCACGACCCGGGAAGAGGCGGCCAAATCCGTGTACAATCTGTTCCATATGTCCGGGGCCCTGCCCGGATAAACGGATCGAGACGAAAAAACACCCTGGAGGCTTTCTCCAGGGTGTTTTTGCATCCAGGTCAGGACAGCAGCAGCTTGTCGTCCGCCTCATCGGAGCCGCTGGCCTTGCTGAACAGGGCCAGAAGCTGCTCCACGGTGAGCTTTTTCTTTTCCTCACCGGAGACATCCACCACGATGCGGCCCTCATACATCATGATGAGCCGGTTGCCGTGGGCAATGGCGTCCTTCATGTTGTGGGTAATCATCAGAGTGGTCAGGTGATCCTTCGTGACGATCTTCTCGGTGGCTTCCAGCACCTTGGCCGCCGTTTTGGGGTCCAGGGCGGCGGTATGCTCATCCAGCAGCAGGAGCTTGGGCTTTACCAGGCTGGCCATCAGCAGGGTCAATGCCTGGCGTTGGCCGCCGGACAGAAGGCCTACCTTGGAGGTCAGCCGGTCTTCCAGGCCCAGGTCCAGGATCTTCAGCATGTCCTTATAGTTTTCCCGCTCAGCTTTGGTAATGCCGGAACGAAGGGTGCGTGCCTGTCCCCGGCGGGCGGCCAGCGCCAGGTTTTCCTCAATCTGCATGGTGGCGGCGGTGCCCATCATGGGATCCTGGAACACACGGCCGATATACTTGGCCCGCTTGTGCTCGGACAGGCGGGTCACATCCACGCCGCCGATGGAAATCGAGCCTTCATCCACCGGCCACACGCCGGCCACGGCGTTGAGCAGGGTGGACTTGCCCGCACCGTTGCCGCCGATGACGGTGACGAAATCGCCCTCATTCAAGTGGAGTGATACGCCGTTGAGGGCGGTCTTTTCGTTGACAGTGCCCGGGTTGAAGGTTTTATAGATGTTTTTAACGTCAAGCATGGTCGGCACCTCCCCGCTTTACGGGCTTGGCGAAGTATTTTCCCTTCCAGTAGGGAATGGCGAGGAAGACAGCCACCACCAGAGCGGTGAGCAGCTTCAGGTCGGTGGACTGGAGCCCCAGACGGAGCACCAGAGTAATGACCACGTAGTAGATAATGGCGCCGATGATGGCGGCCAGCAGCTTCAGGGCAAAGTTGTGGAACACCTTATCCAGCAGCACTTCGCCGATGATAACGGCGGCCAGGCCGATGACGATGGCGCCCCGGCCCATGTCGATGGTGGCGCTGCCCTGATACTGGGCCAGCAGGGCGCCGGCCAGGGCCACCAGGCCGTTGGACACCACCAGCCCCAGCACCTTGCTGAAGTTGGTGTTGATCCCCTGGGCCCGGGCCATGGCCTGGTTGGAGCCGGTGGCACGCAGGGCGCAGCCCTGCTCCGTGCCGAAGAACCAATACAGCAGGAGGATGACCACCGCGGCCAGGATCGCCAGCAGCAGCAGGGGATTGTTCAACCCCAGAGAGCGCACATAGCGGGAGGACACCAGCAAATCATGCTTGTCCACGCTGACGGCCAGGGTGGCCTTCGTCTTGGCGGTTGCATCCCCGATGGCCATGATGCGCAGATTAAGGGAGTACAGGGCGAGTTGGGTCAGGATACCGGCCAGGATGGCGGGGATGCCGCACACCGTGTGAAACAGGCCGGTGACCAGTCCTGCCAGCATGCCGGAAATCACCGCCAGCAGCAGGGCCAGCCAGGGGTTCCAGCCCAGGCTGATACACACGGCGCACACCGCGCCGCCGGTACACAAGGAGCCATCCACCGTCAGGTCGGCCACATCCAGCAGGCGGTAGGTGATATAAACACCAATCGCCATGATACCCCAGATAATGCCCTGGCCCAAAGCGCCGGGCAGAGAGTTGAGAAACGCGAGCAGGAAACCCATAGTCATTCCTCCAGTGATGTAAAGGGATAAAGTCAATAGACTTCAATAGTATAACAAAAAACAGCGGGAAGTGGAAGTCCCATTCCCGCTGTTTTTTTACTATTTTCGTGAAAAATTACTCGATGACTTCGTAGCCGTCGGGGATCGTGATGTTCAGAGCCTCACAATTGGCGGCGTTGTACATCTTGACGACCTCAGGGGCAAACTCCACGGGCATGGTGGAGATATCAGCCTCGCCGGTCAGAATCTTGACGGCCATCTGGCCGCTGATGGTGCCGATGTCGTAGTAGCTGATGGACAGGGTGGCCACGCCGCAGCCGGAGCAGATACCCGACTCACCGGCAATAACGGGCACACCGGCGGGAAGGACCACATTGGCGATAGTCTCCGTGTTGTTGGCGGCGGTGTTGTCGGTGGGGATGTAGATCACATCGGACTCGTCACAGGCCAGCTGGGTAACGGAGGGCAGGTCGTTGACGTCGGTGAAGGCATACTGGGTGCAGGTGTAGCCCATGTCCTCCAGATAGCCCTGGACCACGGTCACCTGGTAGACGGAGTTGGGCTCACCGGAGCAGTAGAGCAGACCCACGTTCTTGGCGTCAGGGAACAGCTCGTGGAGCATCTCAGCCTGCTGATCCAGAGGAGCCAGGTCGGAGGTACCGGAGACGTTGCCGCCCACGGTTCCGGTCCAGTTGTCAATGCCCAGAGCGGTGGCGTAGTCGGTGACGGAGGTGCCCAGGACGGGGATGGTGCTGGTAGCGGAAGCAGCCGCCTGCAGGGGGGAGGTGGCGTTGGCCAGGATCAGATCCACGCCCTCGGCGATGAAACCGTCCACGATGGTGGCGCAGTTGGCGGACTCGCCGCCAGCGTTGCCTTCCTTAAAGGTAACCCTGTCGCCAAAGGCCTCGGTCAGAGCGTCCTTGAAGCCCTGAGTCGCGGCGTCCAGAGCGGGATGGGGAGCCAGCTGGCAGATACCGACGGTGTAGGTCTCAGCGTCGGCGCTGCCGTTATCGCTGGGCTCGGCGGCCTGGTTATTGCTGGGCTGATCGCCCGCAGGGGAATTGTCGGCGTTGCTGTCGCCGCCGGAGCAGGCGGCCAGAGCGAACACCATGGCCAGCGCCATGAGAAGCGCCAGCAGCTTGGTCAGTTTTTTCATTTCGCTTTCCTCCAATTTAAGTACTTTAACGCTTAAAAGTGTTAAACTAAGGCCGCAAAAAAGAAGAGCCGGACGGCCTTATCGTCAGGTATTATAAGGCTGTCCGACAAAAATGTCAATGGTGAATTTCCCGGAAGTACGACAGGTAACAATGGACTTTTCAACGTGGATATGGTACACTTACAAAATGAAATGATCCAGGGAAGGAAGAACGAAGCTTGCGAACTGATATTTTGGGCGTGGGATTTGATGATCTGACCATCGCTCAGGCGGTGGAAAAGGCCGGCGCCATGATGGTGGAGGGCGGTTTCCACTATGCCGTTACCCCAAACGCGGAATTTGTCCAGCGCGCGGAGAAGGACGAAAAATTCCGCTGCGCCCTCAATGGCGCCGACCTGGTGCTGCCCGACGGCATCGGTGTGGTGTATGCCGCAAAGATCCTGGGCCGTCCTTTGCAGGGGCGGACGCCGGGGTGCGACTTCGCCGCCGCCCTCTGTGATTGGATGGCGGAAAACAACAGGAAGCTCTATTTGCTGGGGGCCAAGCCCGGCGTGGCGGAGCAGGCCGCGCGCAGCCTGGAGGCGGCCCATCCCGGTTTGACGGTCTGCGGGACCCACGACGGATACTTTCAGGAGGACGAGCCGGTGGTGGAGGCCATCCGCGCCGCGGGTGCCGACGCGGTATTCGTCTGCCTGGGCGCGCCCAAGCAGGAATACTGGATGATCGAGAACGGACCCGGGACCGGTGCGGCCTTCCTGATCGGCCTGGGCGGCTCCCTGGATGTCTTCGCGGGCACCGTGAAGCGGGCTCCGGAGGCGTGGCAGAAGCTGGGGCTGGAATGGCTGTACCGGCTGCTGAAGCAGCCCTCCCGCATCGGACGCATGGCAAAGCTGCCGCTGTTTCTGGTTTCGGCGGCCCGGGCCAAAGGAAAGAAGGAGTCGTGAGATGGCCGGAAAGCTGATCGTATTTGAGGGGACCGACGGGTCGGGAAAATCCACCCAGTTCGCCCGTCTGTGCCAGCGCCTGGAGCAGGAGGGGAAAACCTTTCAGCGGCTGATTTTTCCCCAGTATGACAAGCCCTCCTCCGCCCTGCTGCGGATGTACCTGAACGGGGAGTTCGGCAGCCACCCGGAGGATGTGAACCCGTACGCCGCCTCCACCTTCTACGCGGTGGACCGCTATGCCTCATGGAAGCAGGTGTGGGGTGAATACTACCGGCAGGGGGGACTCGTGCTCGCCGACCGGTACACCACGTCCAACGCGGTGCATCAGGCATGCAAGCTGCCGGAGCAGGAATGGGAGGCGTTCTTCCGCTGGCTGGAGGACTTCGAGTTTGAGAAGCTGGGCCTGCCCCGGCCGGACGCGGTGATCTACCTGGATATGCCCACCGACCGGGCGGTGTCTCTCCTGCGGGCGCGGGAGGCGGCCACCCATACCAAAGCGGACATCCATGAGGTGGATACCGATTATCTGGCCCTGTGCCGCAGGACCGCCCTGCGGGCGGCCGACTGCCTGGGCTGGCACCGGGTGGCCTGCGCCGGCGCGGACGGACAGGTGCGTTCGATCGAGGATATTTCCCGTGAAATTGAGGAAATACTCGCTCCATTCTTACTGTGAGGTGTGAAAAATGGTAGCAATTTTGTTGGGTACCGGCTTTGAAGAGGCCGAGGCCCTTGTCCCCGCCGACCTGATGCGCCGGGCCGGGATCGAAGTGGCTCTGGTGGGTGTGGATGGCGCCCAGGTCGCCGGCGGTCACGGCATTGCCGTGCAGGCGGACCGGACCCTGGACGAGATCGGCCCGGAGCAGGTGGAGCTGTTGATGCTCCCCGGCGGACTGGGAGGCGTGGAGGCCATCGAGGCCAGCCCTGCCGCCCGGAAGCTGATCCGGCAGGTGTGGAATGCCGGGCGCTATGTGGCCGCAATCTGCGCCGCGCCGACCCTTCTGGCCCGCATGGGGCTGCTGAACGGCCGCCGGGCGGTCTGCTATCCCGGCATGGAAGATCAGCTGGAGGGTGCGCTGCCCCAGCCGGACGCCCAGGTCGTGGTGGACGGAAATCTCGTCACGGGACAGGCGCCCGGCGCCGCGTTCCCCTTCGCCCTGCAATTGGTGGAGACCCTGAAGGGGCCGGACGCTGTGGAGCAGGTCAAGCGTGAGACCCACTACCGCGGCTGAGGAAAAAGCCGCCCTGCGGCGGCAGCTGGCGGAAGCCCCCTGTCCGGACTGGACGCCCATGACGCAGGCGTTTCTGGCCCTGCCCGAGCTGGCGCGGGCCCATACGGTCCTGCTGTTTTACGGGGTGGGAAAGGAGCCGGATACCCGAAGCCTCATTGCTGAATTGCTGGGCCGGGGGTACACGGTGGCCCTGCCCCGCTGCCTGCCCGGACGGAAAATGGAGGCCCGGGCGGTGCGCGGGCTGGATGATCTGCGCCCGGGGGCCTATGGGATCCCGGAACCCGGCGAGGCTTGTCCTATGGTCGGGAGGGAGAAGATCGACCTGATCCTGGTGCCCAATCTTTGCTGCGACAAGCAGGGCTACCGCTTGGGCCACGGCGCGGGCTACTATGACCGCTATCTGGTGGGCTACGCCGGCGTCACGGCGGCGCTCTGCCCGGAGGAGTGGCTCCAGGAGGGGTTGCCCCGGGATGAGTTTGACCTGCCGGTGCAGCTTGTCCTGACCCAAAAGCAGGTATGGCGCGGAGCAAAGACCCCGCGCCACACCCCGGAGGGATCCGCTGCTAGGTAATGGCTGAATAAACCATTTTTGGTTTATTTGCGCGGCAGATGCCGCACAATTCCATGTTGAATGGAATTCAGCCATAGAGGGATCAGCAGCAGCCGCAGTCGTTGTCGCAGTCGTTCCTGCAGCCGCAGTTATTGCCGCAGCCGCCCCAGTTTCCGTTGCCGCAGCAGCAGAACAGGAGAATAATGATCAGGATGATCCAGCAGCTGCCGCCGCCCCAACCGTTATTACCAAAGCACATCGTTTTTCACCTCGATTCTGTTTCCCATCTGCGTCATACTATGTGGAGGGACAGAAACTGGTGCCTTTGCAAAGGAGACTTTTTATGGACGAAAACCGTACTTCACGTGAACCACGCCGCAGCCAGCCCGCCCGCCGTCGCCGCCGCCGTACGAGCCTGGTGGGGGCGCTGCTCTATGTTGCCTTCGTCATCGGCGTATCCGTTCTGCTGGCCACCTTTGGATGGACGCTGGCCAATGATGTGCTGGCACTGAACAAGGTGGAGCATTCCGCCGTGATCACCCTGCCCGCCAGCATCTTTGAGACCCGGGAGGTCGAGGAGAAAGTCGAAAAGGACGGAGAGACCGTCATTGAGAAGAAGATCGTCAAAGAGGCCGATGTGAGCTATGTGGCGGAACAGCTGAAGGAGAACGGGATCATTGAGCATGAATGGCTGTTCAAGCTCTTTGCCGCCTTGTCGAACAGCGATGAGAAGATGCGCGCGGGGACCTATACTCTGGATACCAACATGGACTACCGGGCCATCGTGACCAATCTGGGCTCCGCTTCCGCCAACCGGGCCACCGTGTCGGT
Organism: Oscillospiraceae bacterium; assembly: GCA_051867655.1. Taxonomy (GTDB): domain Bacteria; phylum Bacillota; class Clostridia; order Oscillospirales; family Oscillospiraceae; genus JAJPXI01. The sequence goes on along the minus strand of JBJDYV010000057.1, from coordinate 21,160 downwards.
GACCTTTACGGAGGGCAGCACCATCGACCAGATCTTTGCGCTGATGGAGGAAAAGGGTGTGTCCACGGTGGTGGAGCTGCAGAACATGGCGGCGACCCACGATTACGCGTTCTCCTTCCTGCAGGACATCCCGCTGGGGGATTACCACCGGCTGGAGGGGTATCTGTTCCCTGACACCTACACGTTCTACCTGAACGAGGACCCCAAGACCGCCATCAACAAGATGCTGGTCAACTTTGACGCCAAATTTACCGACGAGATGCGTGAGCAGGTGGCCCAGACCGAATATTCTATCCGGGACATCCTGACCATTGCCTCCATGATCGAGAAGGAGACCGACGGCGAGGATCAGAAGACCATCGCATCGGTCATCTACAACCGCCTGAACAATACTTCTGAGACAGGGGGCCTACTGCAGATCGACGCTACCCTGGCCTATATCAACGGCGGCAAGGTGCCCACGGAGGCGGACAAGGAGATCGACTCCCCCTACAACACCTATCTGTATGCGGGCCTGCCCGCCGGGCCCATCGCCAACCCGGGCATGGCCGCCATCCGGGCCGCCATGAATCCGGAGGAGACCGGCTATTACTACTATGTGCTCAACCCGGAGACCAACCGCCACGAGTTCTCCAAGACCTATAACGAACACGTGAATAAGGTCAATCAGTATTATGGCGGTCAATAAGCCGGAACTGCTCGCCCCGGCGGGGGACTTCGAGCGGCTGCGTATGGCGGTGGCCTATGGCGCCGACGCGGTCTATCTGGCCGGCGGGGATTTCGGGATGCGGGCCTTTGCGGGCAATTTCACCCCGGAGGAACTGGGGCAGGCTGTGGCCCTCTGTCACGACAAGGGCGTGGCCGTCCATGTAACCTGCAATACCCTGCCCCGCAACGGGGAGGTCGCCCGCCTGCCTGAGTTTCTGGAGCGGCTGGAGGAGCTGCGGGTGGACGCCGCCATCGTGGCCGATTTGGGCGTGTTCCGGCTGGCCCAGAAATACGCGCCCCATGTGAAGCTGCACATGAGCACCCAGGCGGGGGTGGCCAATTATGAGTCGGCCCGCATGTGGTATGAGCTGGGGGCATCCCGGGTGATCCTGGCCCGGGAGCTGTCCCTGGACGAGGTGCGTGAGCTGCGCGCCAAAACGCCCGCCGGGCTGGAAGTGGAAACCTTTGTCCACGGGGCCATGTGCGTGTCCTATTCCGGGCGGTGCGTGCTGTCCAACTATATGACCGGGCGGGACGCCCAGCGGGGCGCCTGCGCCCAGCCCTGCCGGTACAAGTACGCCCTGATGGAGGAGAAACGCCCCGGGGAGTATTTCCCGGTGGAGGAGGACGGCAAGGGAGCCTATATTTTCAGTTCCCGGGACATGTGCATGATCGACCACATCCCCGCGCTGATGGAGGCGGGGGTCAATTCCCTGAAGATCGAGGGCCGGGCCAAGAGCGCCTATTACGCCGCTGTGACCACCAACGCCTACCGCCACGCCATCGACGCGGCGGCGGCGGGGGAAACCCTGGACCCCGTCTGGCGTGACGAGGTGGAAAAGGTATCCCACCGGCACTACTCCACGGGCTTTTTCTTCGGCGAGCCGGGACAGTACACCGCCGACGGGCGTTACATCCGCCAGTGGCAGGTGGTGGCCCAGGTGGAGTCCTGTGACGCCGACGGGAACGCCGTGCTCTCCCTGCGCAACAAGTTCGCCCGGGGGGACGAGCTGGAGCTGATTGGCCCCGGACTGGCGCCCATCGCCTTCCGCGTCCCTGAGATGGAGGATCTGGACGGATTTCCGCTGGCGGAGCCCCGGGTGCCCCAGATGAAATTTCGCATGAAGCTGCCGGTGGAGGCAGCCCCGCTCTCCCTGCTGCGGATACAGCGGGAAAGTCAGCAATGAAATGAAACGACCCCCGCGCGGCATAGCCGCGCGGGGGTTTGTGTCATTCAGGGAACTCCCGCAGGATGGTTTCCAGTTCCTCTCTGGTATAGAGGGCGGAGAGCACGTCCAGCAGGGCGTTGGCCGTCAAATGCTCGGGCAGGTCCAGCCGCCTGAGCAGGGCGGCGCGGCGCGCGCCGCTGTCTGGCCGGCCGGTCAGCCCCAGGGCGAACAGGTCGGCCTTGGTCAAAACCACGGGCGTGCGGGCGGATTCTTCCCCGTCCAGGAAGGTGGCCCCCGCCCGGCGCAGAGCGTCCAGCAGCACCTCCGGGCGCATGCCCTCCACCCCCAGCTTGCCCTCCTTGCCGGGGGTGCGCTTGCGGCGCTCCTTACCCAGGCGGTCGGGGATATAGGCGTGCTTGACCCGGTTGGGGTCGATGGCCCCTTTCAGGTAATTGCGGATAACAAAGCCCGCCCCGTCGGAATCGGTCAGGACGATAAGACCGCGCTTCTGGGCCATGCGGCGCAAAAGGGCGAGCTTTTCGGAATCCTTGAACACCCCAAAGCCGCCGGTCTCCAGAATGAGCGCGTCCACCACCTGGGACAGGGTGTTCTTATCGTACCGGCCCTCCACCACGATGGCCTCTTTGATCTTCGGCTTATCCATTGGCGAGCTCCAATAAAAAGCCGGTCAGCAGCTCGGCGGCGTCGCCGCCGGTGGACTTCATGGCCAGGTCGGTCTCAGCCGCCCGGACGACCGCCCGGCGGCACCAGGCCAGGTCGAAGCGTGGGGCGGCGTCCATCAGCTTTTTGGCGGGATAGGAGGTCTTCATGCCCCACAGCTCCACCAGGTATTGGCTGCTCTTGCGGGCCTCAAAGCCCAGCCGGGCGGTGTACAGCTGGCGCAGTTGCTTGCCCAGCACCGACAGAATCATGATGGGGGCCTCCTGCTGGCTCAGCAGCTCCCCCAGGACCTGGGCGGCCCGGTCGAAGTCCCGGTGCAGGACGGCGTCGGTCATCTGAAACACCCGGGCGTCCAGCTGGGGCACCGCCACCGCGTCAATGTCCTGCCGGGTAATGCGGGTATGTTTGGCGTAAGCGCCGATCTTGGCGATCTCGCCCGCCAGGGTGTTCATCAGGTCGCCGCAGAGGAAGATCAGGTATTTGGCCTGTTCCGAGTCGATGTCGTGGTCCACCGCCCGGAAGCGGCGGCAGATCCAGGCCACCAGGTCCCCCTGGTCCTGATGGGGGAAGGGGACGGTCAGACCATGCTCCTTCAGAGCCTGGGCCAGCTTGGTGCGGGCGTCCGGCTTGTACTCGATCAGGTCGTAGACGAATACCAGACAGACATACTCAGGCAGCTCGGCAAACAGGGCGGCCAGAGCGTCCCGTTGTTCCGCCGGGGCCTTGAACAGATCGTAGTCGGTCACCAGGACCATGGTGCGCTCGCTCATCATGGGCAGACAGTCCACCGCCTCGGAGATGACGCGGGGGCTGGCGTCCTTGCCCTGGATGGTGTGCAGGTTGAACTCCTCCAGGCCGGGGGTCAGGATGCGCTTTTTGATCTCACCCAGGTAGAAATCCCGCAGGTAGGCCTCCTCGCCGTGGAGCAGATAGAGGGTGCCCAGGGTGTTCTCCTTCAGGGATTTTTTCAGCTGCTTCAGCGCGGAGCCATCGTCTTTTTTCGGGGGCATGATTAATCTCCTTTGTACTGGATCGTCAGATTTCCCATCAAATCGGTGCGGTAGATGTCGATCTCGCGCACCGCAAGACGGGACAGTGCTTCGTCGGTGGGATGGCCGTAGGTATTGTACCCCACGGAAATCAGACAGGTCTCCGGCGTGACCGCGTCCAGCAGGACGTCGGAGGTGGAATATTTGGAGCCGTGGTGGCCGGCCACCAGGACTTCAATATCGGGCAGCTGGCCGTATTTCACCAGGAGAGATTCCACGAAGGAATTGGCATCTCCGGTGACCAGCAGGTCAAAGTCCCCGCAGGTGGCCAGGGCGAACAGGCCCTCCTCGTTGGTTCCGCCGTCGCCCAGCGGGGCAAAGAGTGTCAATGTCGTCTCCCCCAAGGAGAGGGCGCGGGTGTCGGACAGCAGGGTGATCCTGGTTCCATGTTCCTGTGCCAGGGTGAGGATCTCACCCCGGTAAGCGGATTCATCCTCCGCCAGCTCGGGCATAACCAGACAGGATACCTCCAGCCGGGCGAAGAGCTCCGGCACGCCGTTGGCGTGGTCGTCGTGACAGTGGGTGAGCACCAGCAGATCCAACCGGGAGATGCCCAGGGACTGCAGATAGTCGGCGGCAATGTCGCCGGCGTTGTCCTTGTTCCCGCCGCAGTCGATCAGGGCGGTGTATCCGCCTGAGCAGAGCAGGATACACTGGCCCTGGCCCACATCCAGCATGGTGACGGAGAGCGGGCAGGAGAGCAGGGAGAATCGGGTCAGCAGCAGGGCGGCACAGAGTGTGAGCACCCCGGCGCAGACGGGGAGGATGGGCCGCCGGTACCGGCGCAGCAGGACCAGCAGAAGAATGGCATAGACCAGCACCAGCCAGGCGCACAGGTAGAAGCTGCCCAGGGAGACGCTGGCGAAGGGGAGCGAACCCAGCGCCCGGGCGACGGCCAGAACATAGCGGGCCAGCAGCGTGACCGGAAAGGTCAGCAGCGCTGCGATCCCGGGCAGCGCGATGCCCAGCAGGGTCAGGACCAGTCCCGGGGAAAAGGCCAGGGACACCGCCCAGAGAACCAGCAGGTTGGTCAGCGGGGAGATGAGGGACACCGAGCCGAAATAATACGCCGTCAGGGGCGTGGTGAAAAGAAGGGCGCCCAGGGTCACCGACAGGTTGGCGGCGAACAGGCGGAACAGCCTGCGGCTGAGCACCCGCACACGGGAGCCTCCGTCGGACAGCGAGCGGGTCATAGCCTGGTATAGAGGGGTGGAGACCGCGTGGATGCCCGCTACCGCTCCGAAAGAGAGCTGAAGGGAGACGCTCTGCGCTGAGTACGGGTTGACAAGCAGCAGAATCAGGAGCGTGGCCGCCAGGGTGGTGGGCTTGTCCTCTTCCCGCCCCACCAGAGGAGCCAGTAAAGTCATCACCACCATGAAAGCGGCCCGCGTGACCGACGGGGTGAACCCCGCCACAGCGGCAAAGAGGAAGACCAGAAAAATGGTCAAAGCGGCGCCGAGCTTGCTGCGGCGGTGGAAGAAAAGGGACAGCAGGCCAGCGAAAAAGGACAGGTGCAGACCGGACACCGCCACGATGTGGGCCGCGCCCGCGCGCTGCAGGGCGGCGTAGTCGCCGTCACCGAGACTCGATTTGTCCCCGGTGAGCAGAGCGATCATCAGACCGGATATGTCCTCGGGAAAGAGGGCGGCGGCGCTTTCTTTGATCGCGTGGGAGATATAAGCGGGCCAGGTGGCGGCCGGGGGAGTGGCGGGCCGCCGGGATTCCACCGCGCCCAGGACACTGCCGCGCAGGTAGATCCCCTTTGCCTCATAGTAGGTGACGGTTTCGCCCCGTACCGTGTCAGCAGCCTGAAAGCGGGCGGTGCCCGAAATGGTGTCGCCGGGCAGAAGATCGGCGCCCGAGGAATCGGTATAGAGCAGGACTTTGGGATCGGGAGCGCCCGCCAGGTGCAGGCGTACCTCTACTCCAAAGCTGCCGGTGGAGGTCGCCCGGGGCCAGCCGGTTACGGTGGCGGTGAATGAGACGGTCTGCCCGGCCAACTCCTGCGCTGGGGCGCGGACGATCTGGGTGTAGCCCTGAAACCAGAACAGGCCGCAGGCCAGGCCCAGACATGCCAAACAGACCGGAAGCCGTTTCAGGCCCACGGCCAGAATTCCCAGTGCAGCGGCGGCCAGACTGATCGGAAGCAGAAAGGGCAGTCCGCAGCAGGCGGCAAAAATGGCCGCGCAGAAGGGGAGAGCGAACCAGCAGAGTTTACGCATGCGGTTTTGAAGGATCGTCGGTCAAGCCAAGGATATAGTCGGTGCTGGTACCATAAAGCTGGGCAAGTTTGATCAATGCCCAAACAGGAATTTCGCGAATTCCTTTCTCATATCGACGGTACACTTCCGGGTGAACATTTAAAATAGAGGCAATTTCTTTTTGCTTATAGTCCTTATCAATGCGCAGATCGGCAATTCTTCTGAAATACATGATATCACCCTTGTCAAGACTACCAAATGGTAGTTTGAAAAGGTGAAAAACCAACCGTTTAGTTGGTTCCGGATGCAAAGATAAAGAACGCGCCCGAACGGGCGCGTTCTTTATCCAACCCAATCAGGGACGGCGTATTGCTCCGCGTAATCGGGATAGAGAGCGGTCAGACGGTCGGAGATCAGATGATATTCCTCCGCTGTCAGGTCCCGGATACGCTCATAAATGCGCACCGTCACGCCGTTTTGCAGTTCAAAGGTCTCAGGCAGGGCACGGTAGGCTGAGCCGGGGCCGGTCCCCGCCAGCACGTCGCGGGCAAACAGGGCAAACACCTGCTGGTTTTCCTCCCCCAGATGGGTCTGCACCGGGTCGCCCACGATCAGATAGTCGGCGGTGACCGTGTTCCAGCTGAAGGAATCCCGCTTGTCCACCGTGCCCTGGTAGTAAATAACGGTTTTGTGTTCCGGCTCCGGCCGGTTCAGGGAGGGGCGCAGGTTGGTGATGGTCTCACTGTTCAGGGTGAAGGAGGAGGCCAGCACCACTGCGGTTTTTTCCTCCTGAGCCGAAAGAGAGTCCACATAGTCGGCCAGCTCGATCAGCTGGTCGATGTCGCTGCGGGCAGGGCCGTAAAACATGAAAGAGGGCAGCAGATCGGCGCCTTTAATGGCGTCGATGGAGGCGGGCTGCTCCTTGGGGACCAGACACCAGCCGAACACGAGGGCGGCGGCAGCGAAAGACACCCAGCGGCGCGTGACTGCCGGGAGGAGGGAGCAGAGCAGGAATGCCAGGGCGGGCAGGTAGAGCAGCAGGTGCTGCTGACCGTGGGACTGCACGGCCACGAAAGCCAGAAAGCAGACCGCCGGCTGGATCAGCCCGAAGGCGATCTCCCGTCTTGCTTTTCCTTTTACCAGACGGATCAGCGCCCACACCAGCAGAAGCAGCAGCGGGATCAGGCCGAAATAGCGGCAGAACAGCTTGAAGTCGCTGATCAGGCCCAAATCGTAGGCGGAATACAGGTCGCCGTACCGGGTGCCCAGCACCTTTTCCAGCAGAAAATTGGGGGTGAAAAACACCGCGCACACGGCGCAGGAGCCGAACAGGGCCAGAAAATCCGCCCATTTTTTGCGGTCAAAGATCAGCTTGACCGCAAATGCCGCCACGCCGAAGGACACGGCAAAAAAGAAGAAGTACCGGCGCAGAAGGAAGGTGCCCACCAGCAGAGCCCCGGAAAAGGCGCCCCGGCAAACCGCGCTCCGGTCGCTGGTATAGATCACGAAGGCCCAGATGGCCAGAGTGCAGGCGGCCACATCCACATAGCCCACCAGGCCGATGTAGGTGAACATGGGGAAGAGCCCCGCCAGGACCAGCCCGCCCCATTTTTTATCCTTCGTCAGGGCGCACAGACCCCAGAGGCCGGGCAGGGTGTACAGGTTGGAGATGGAGAAGAGAAACACCGCCCGGCTGCCGCCGAACAGGCGCATGACCAGGGAGATGGGCCAGGCCAGCAGGTAGTTGTAATCCATGGAGATGGTGCTCTTCAGGACCTCAAGGATCTGGCTGCGGCCCAGCCACTGCTGGGACAGGGTGCGGGCCACCGTCCAGTAGCCCGCGTTGTCCCACACGTACACCGTGCGGGAGGACCATACATAGAGGGCGGTGACGGCGTTGAGCGCCAGAAACAGGACAAGCATCTGCTTCCAGCCCACCTTTCCCAGTCCCTTCAGACCCTTTGCCGCACGCAGAAGGGCCAGGACGATCAGGGCAAAGATCAGTCCTCCCAGCAGCCGCGCGGCGAGGAGAGGAAAACCGGAAAGCGCCGGCATGCCGGCGCTTTCCAGGCGGAATCTGGCCAAATCAAAGTAGGCCCCCAGCAAAAACGCGGGGACGGCGATCAGCAGATTATACAGTGTTTTTTCAAAGGGAAGCCATTGTTTCATATCGTTCTCAATCAATCAGCACAGAGGCCGGGTGCCGTTTTCAGGGGACCCCGCCGAAGCCCAGCGCAGCGGGTTCGGTGGGGAAAGGCGGAGCAGCGGAGTGAGTGAGCTTTCCCGCTTGCGGGAAAACGAAGGATATGCAGCTTGCGACGCCGTTAACCGGGAGGCCACGTCACCGCAGCGTTAAGCAAACGTGCCGGTGGCACGTTTGCAGCGTAGGCCCGGCGGCTATGCCGCCGGGATGCCGTTTTCAGGAGGAAAATCAGCCCGGAGGCCAGGTCATATCTCTGCCGGACAGCACGTGGAAATGCAGGTGGAACACGCTCTGGCCTGCCTGCTCGCCGATGTTGGACACCACGCGGTAGCTGTCCAGACCCAACTCCCGGGCCAGCTTGGCGATGACGGCGAAAATGTGGCCCACGACAGCCTGGTTGCTCTCGTCCACGGCGGACACGGAGGGGATATGGGCCTTGGGAATGACCAGAAAATGGGTGGGCGCCTGGGGGTCGATGTCGTAGAAGGCGTAGCACAGCTCGTCCTCGTACACCTTGTTGGACGGAATATCCCCGGCGATGATCTTGCAGAATAAGCAGTCGTTCATGGAAAGACCTCCTTTGTCCCCATTTTACCGCAAATGCGGCCAAAGGGCAAGGAGAACCGCACAGAGTTTTTTCGGGGCTTTGTAACATGGTGTTACGGAAATGGGGAGCGTTTTCCGGTAAAATATCCATAAAAGAATCGCGGAGGGATGCGGCGTGGAAGCGAAACAAAACAAAATGGGTACAACTCCCGTCCCCAGACTGCTTTTGAGCATGGGAGTCCCCATGATGCTCTCCATGGTGGGACAGGCGCTGTACAACATGGTGGACACCTTTTTTGTATCCCGGATCCCCGATACCGCGCAGGTGGCGGATATGGGAGACAAGGCGATCAACGCGCTGACGCTGGCATACCCGATCCAAACGCTGATTATCGCACTGATTGTGGGCGTGGGGATCGGCACCAACTCCCTGCTGGCGCAGAGCCTGGGCCGCAAGGACCGGGAGCGGGCCAGCCGGATCGCCGGGAACGCCATGCTGATCTGCTTCGGCTTTTTTGTGGCGGTGTGCCTGTTCGGGATATTCGGCGCGCAGGCGTTTATCGGCAGCCAGACGAAGGACCCGGTGGTGGCCGAGATGGGCACCACTTATCTGCGGATCGTGACCATCTTTTCCCTGGGCACCATCGGATACATGTGTATTGAAAAGGTGGTCATGGGCTGCGGCAACACCAAGGCGACCATGATCGGACAGCTGTCGGGGGCTGTCACGAATATCATTCTGGACCCCATCCTGATTTTCGGCCTGCTGGGTCTGCCCGCCCTGGGCGTGCGGGGCGCGGCCTGGGCAACGGTCATCGGGCAGTTCGTGTCCCTCTTTGTCATCGCCTACGTGAACTTCTTCCGTAACAAGGAGATCGACAGCGGCTGGAGGTATTTCCGCCCCCAAAAGGAGATCCTCAAGCAGTTTTCCGCCATCAGTATCCCCGCCATTTTCCAGCAGATCATGACCCCTGTGCTGTCCTACGGCATGAACCTGATCCTGGGCACCATCTCCGCCGCGGCGGTCACGGCGTACGGTGTGTACTATAAGCTGCAATACTTTGTGACCATGGCCATCTTCGGCCTGAACAACGCGTCGATCCCCGTTGTGTCGTACAATTTCGGGGCGAAAAACAAGGAGCGCATTTCCCAGTCCATCAAATACGCGCTGCTGGACGCGACGGTTATCATGGCGGTCAGCACAGCGGTGCTGCAGCTCTTCACCGGACCGATCGTGGGCATCTTTTCCCTGGGAGAAGAGTCCCGGGCGCTGTGCATCACGGCGGTGCATGTCATCACCTGCGGGTACTTGTTTGTGGGGGTAAATCTCATTTTACAGGGCGTGTGCCAGGCACTGGGAAACGGCGTGTATTCCCTGATCATCTCCATGCTGCGCTACGCGGTCATCGTTCTTCCGCTGGCCTGGGTGTTTGCCCGTACGCCCTGGGCCAATACGCTGGTGTGGGCTGCCCTGCCCATCGCGGAGGCGGCTGCCTGCGTGGTCGCCGTGCTCCTGACCCGGAAGCTCTACAAAGCGCGGGTGACGGTTCTGTAAGTCTGAATATGTAAAAACCGAGCGAGGCCGCGGCCTCGCTCGGTTTTTTAAGCGCTTACAGTCCCAGCTTCATGGAGACGAAGTTGTCCACCATAGCCAGGGCGTTGTCCAGCATCAGGATATCTTTGCCGCCGGCCCCAGCCGATGCGCGGCATCGCCCGGGGACCCCATATGATTTCAAATCCTCGGGGCAAATGAATTGCCCCTGCGGGAATTCTGCGAATTCACGCGCCCAAGGCGCGGCTCGCTTTCGCTCGCTGGGCGGCGGTTTACAGTCCCAGCTTCATGGAGACGAAGTTGTCCACCATAGCCAGGGCGTTGTCCAGCATGAGAATATCTTTGCCGCCGCCCATGGCGGAGTCGGGCTTGCCGCCGCCGGAGCCGCCGGCAATGGCGCAGACCTGCTTGATGATGTCGCCTGCCTTGACGCCTTTATCCACGGCGTCCTTGCCGCAGACGGCCAGGAAGGTGATCTTCTCGTCCTTGACCGCGGCCAGTACGGCCACCACATTGGGCGCCTTGTCCCGGAGCATATCGCCCATCTGGCGCAGCTTGTTGGCGTCGGCGTCGGGCACGGTGACGGTGAGCACCTTCAGACCGCCCACATCATGGGCGGCAAAGAGGAAGCGCTCGGCTTCGCCCAGGGCCTCCTTGGCCCGGTACTTCTCCAGCGTGCTGCGTAGGGAGCGCATCTCCTCCATGTAGGCATGGGCCTTCTGGATCAGCTCGCTGGGCTTGGTCTTCAGGGTATCTGCCGCCTGGAAGATCAGTTCACGGTTTTTATCCATGGCGGCCAGACACTTGCGTCCGGTAATGGCCTCAATGCGGCGCACGCCGGAGGCCACGGAAAATTCGCTCTCAATGTGGAAGGGGCCCACCATGGCGGTGTTGGGCAGGTGGGTGCCGCCGCAGAACTCGATGGAGTAGCCGCCCATGTCCACCACGCGCACCACGTCGCCGTATTTCTCGCCGAACAGGGCCATGGCACCCTTCTGCTTGGCCTGCTCGATGGGCAGCTCCTCGGTGTTGATCGTGTAGCCCTCCAGAATGGAGCGGTTGACCATCTTTTCCACCTGGCTCAGCTCGTCGGCGGTCATGGCGGAGAAGTGGGTGAAGTCAAAGCGCAGGAAGTCAGCCTCCACCAGGGAGCCGGCCTGATGCACGTGCTCGCCCAGCACGGTCTGCAGGGCCTTCTGCAGCAGGTGGGTGGCGGAGTGGGCGCGGGCGATAGCGTGGCGGCGCTCGGTGTCGATGGCAGCGGAGACGGTGTCGCCCAGCTTCAGCACGCCCTCGGTCAGCTTGCCGTAGTGCATATACTTACCGCCCTTGTTCTTCTGCACGTCGGTGACGGTGAAGGACATCCCATTGGCGGAGATGACGCCGTGGTCACCCACCTGACCGCCCATTTCGGCGTAGAAGGGGGTCTTGTCCAGCACCACGATGGCCTCCACGCCGGGCATGACTTCTTCTGCCTGCTCATTCTCCACCACCAGGGCGACCACCTTGACATCGTCGATGCTGGTGTGGTCGTAGCCCACGAACCGGGTCTCGGGCACATCCTTGCCAAATTCTACGCCGGCCCAGCCCAGGTCGCCCAGGGCCTCGCGGGCCTTGCGGGCGCGCACGCGCTGCTCCTCCATCAGAGCGTGGAAGCCGTCCTGGTCCACGGTCATGCCCTGCTCCTCCACCATCTCGATGGTCAGGTCGATGGGGAAACCGTAGGTGTCGTACAGCTTGAAGGCGTCGGCGCCGGAGAAAACGCTCTCACCCTTGGCCTTGTGTTCCTCCAGCATATCGTTGAAGATCTTCAGGCCGCCGTCGATGGTCTTGGCGAAGTTCTCCTCCTCCACGCGGATGACCTTGGTGATATAGTTCTGGCGCTCCCGCAGCTCGGGGTAGTGGCCCTCGTTTTCGTGGATGACGGTGTCGCACACCTCGTAGAGGAAGGGATCGTTGACGCCCAGCAGCTTGCCGTGGCGGGCGGCCCGGCGCAGCAGGCGGCGCAGCACGTAGCCGCGGCCCTCGTTGGAGGGCAGGACGCCGTCGCAGATCATGAAGGTGGCGGAGCGGATGTGGTCGGTGATGATGCGCAGGGACACGTCGGTCTTGTCGCTCTCGCCGTAGTGGGCGCCGGTGATCTCGGACACCTTGTTGGTGATGTTCATGACGGTGTCCACGTCGAACAGGGAGGCCACCTCCTGGCACACGCAGGCCAGACGCTCCAGGCCCATGCCGGTGTCGATGTTCTTCTGCTTCAGTTCGGTGTAGTTGCCCTCGCCGTCGTTGTTGAACTGGGAGAACACGTTGTTCCAGACCTCAATATAGCGGTCGCAGTCGCAGCCCACGGTGCAGCCGGGCTTGCCGCAGCCCCACTTCTCACCGCGGTCGTAGTAGATCTCGGAGCAGGGACCGCACGGACCGGAGCCGTGCTCCCAGAAGTTGTCCGCCTTGCCGAAACGGAAAATGCGCTCCTCGGGGATGCCGATCTCGTCGCGCCAGATGGCAAAGGCCTCGTCGTCGTCCTCATAGACGGAGGGATACAGACGGTCGGGTTCCAGGCCCACCCACTCGGGAGAGGTCAGGAATTCCCAGGACCAGGCGATGGCCTCGTGCTTGAAGTAGTCGCCGAAGGAGAAGTTGCCCAGCATCTCAAAATAGGTGCCGTGGCGGGCGGTCTTGCCGATGTTCTCAATGTCGCCGGTGCGGATGCACTTCTGGCAGGTGGTCACGCGGCGGCGGGGAGGCTCCTGCTCCCCGGTGAACCAGGGCTTCATGGGGGCCATGCCGGAGTTGATCAGCAGCAGGGACGCGTCGTTCTGGGGGATCAGGGAAAAGCTGGGCAGGCGCAGATGGCCCTTGCTCTCAAAGAAGGACAGGAACATCTCACGCAGCTCGTTCAGGCCGAAATACTTGGGCATTGGGTTCATACTCCCTTTGTCTATAGTGTAAAAAATAAGCTCTGCCCCTGTGTTCAGGGGCAGAGCAAGTTTACTCCACGGTACCACCCTGATTTGCCCGCAAGCGGGCATCTCATTGCATCCGGTAACGGGGATGGGGCGTTCCGCTCCTCGCGGACAGCTCGGAAGTGGCACGAGCGGCCGGACTGCCGAGGGCTTGCACCATCCCCTCTCGCTTTGGGCGCCGGTTCGCTTTTGGCTTCGTCATCACATTTAACTCAATTAGTTTATCACAGTTTTTGACCTTGTCAAGTGCTGTTTTTTCCTGATTCAGTCAGAATCTACAAAAGATTTTGACCGTTCACGTCCAGCCGGAAGGCCAGCCCGAAGAACTCGGCCGCCTTCCGGCAGAGGAGCATCCGGTTCAGGAAGATCTCAAAGTAATCCATGACGGCGCACACCTCGGTGTTGATGGACAGGGACAGGGTGATGGTGCCCGCCTGCTTGTCCAGCGCCAGGTCGGCTCGCTCCACGGCGTAGTTGACCCGGTCGTGGATGTCAAAGCGAATGGTGTCCCGATTGCGCACGCGGCTGCGGCGCACGTCGGTCTTGTCCGCCAGGATCAGGGCCGCAGCCACAGCGTTGACCGGGAAGGCGGTGGAGTCGTCGTGGTGGCCGATGGCGGTGATGACCGTGGCAATGTCGGCGGGCTCCATGCCCATTTTGTCCAGAATGCGGAAGGCCATGGCGGCACCGCTGACAGCGTGGTCGTGGCGGTTGACCAGGTTGCCGATGTCATGCATGAACCCGGCAATTTTGGCCAGCTCGACCTCCCGGGCGCTGAAGCCCAGATCTTCCAACAGACGGCTGGCGGTCTCGGCGCATTTGGTCACATGGGCGAAGCTGTGCTCCGTAAAGCCCAGGGCAATCAGGGAGGCGTCGGCCTGCGTGATATACGTGCGGATCTCCGGGTCGTTCTTGACCATTTCAAATGTGACGTTCATAAGATATGGATGCTCCTTGCGCGGTTTATTCAGCAGATATTTTTATCATCATAATGGAAAAAAAGGGCGAGTTCAACCATTTTTTTCATACAATAAAAATTTTTAATGGCATAATGAAAAATTTTTTATGTAATTTATGCTTGCGTATTTCAGAAAAAGGGGCTATAGTAAAAGACAATAATGATAATGGGAAAGAATTTGATTATCACATCAATGAAAGGTGACTCAGTGAAGTGGAACCATCTGGTCGGCGCAGCAGAACAACGGATATGCGCCTGTTCGCTGCGCTTTTAGCTAATGCAAATGTGTTAAAAATTTAACAAGGAGGATGGATTATGGCGTTTGTAAAGTTGGAAAAACAGGACCACGTGGGGATTATGACGATCAGTCGGCCGGAGGCGCTGAACGCCCTGAATTCACAGGTGCTTTCTGATCTGGACGCGGCTATTGAGCAGGCGGAACAGGATGCGGAGATCTATGTGGTCATCCTGACGGGCGAGGGGCGTTCCTTTGTGGCGGGCGCCGACATCGGAGAGATGAAGGGGTTTTCCGCCATTGACGGCAAACGGTTCGGTGTCCACGGCGGGAATGTGTTCCTGAAGCTGGAGAACATGAGCAAGCCGGTCATCGCCGCCATCAACGGGTTTGCCCTGGGCGGCGGCTGCGAGCTGGCCATGGCCTGTGATATTCGTCTGGCCTCCGAAAAGGCCAAGTTCGGTCAGCCGGAGGTGGGGCTGGGGATCACCCCCGGATTCGGCGGGACCCAGCGGCTGCCCCGGATCGTGGGCGTGTCCAAGGCCATGGAGCTGATTCTGACGGGCAAGACCATCGGCGCCGCCGAGGCGAAGGCCATCGGTCTGGTCAGCGAGGTCTACCCCCCGGAGGAGCTGATGGGCAAGGCCATGGAGATGGCCCAGATGATCTGTGCCAACGCGCAGATCGCCGTCTGCGAGGCCAAACGCTGTATCCGCATGGGGATGCAGGCCGATATCCATACCGCCGCCGCCTTTGAGGCGGAGGCCTTCGGCGTGACCTGCGGCACAGAGGACAAAAACGAGGGCATGGGCGCGTTTTTGGAGAAACGGGCGGAGAAGCATTTTCAGAACAGGTAAGACACGACCCTCAAACGGATTGCCATGCCCTCGTTTTGGGGTCCCCGACGAAACCGTAAGGTTTCGTTGGGGGGCGGAGGAGCAAGAAAGCGAATTTTGTTTTTGCCGCAGGCAGAAATAAAATTCAGCGGACTTTGCGACGACGCGGGCATGGGAGCATTCCTGGAAAAACGCGCGGAGAAGCACTTCCAAAACAAGTGATTTTACATTAATCATTGAAGAAACGAGGTTTATAAGTATGAAAAAAATCGTAGTAATCGGCGGCGGCACCATGGGCCTGGACATCGCCCAGGTATTTGCCCGTGCGGGCTTTGACGTGATCGTGCGCGACATTCGGGACGACATCATCCAGGCGTCCGAGGCCCGGCTGAACAAGGGCCTGGACAAGCTGGTCGCCAAGGGCAAGCTGGATGAAGCCGGCAAGGCTGCTATCACCGGCAAGATCGCCTTCACCACGGAGCTGAGCCTGGCCGCTGACGCCGACCTGGTCGTGGAAGCCGCCGTGGAGAACCTGGAGATCAAGAAGGGCGTGTTCGCGGAGCTGGACGGCATCTGCAAGCCGGAAACCATTTTCGCGTCCAACACCTCCTCCATCTCCATCACCGCCATCGCCGCTGCCACCAAGCGGGCCGACAAGTTCATCGGCATGCACTTCTTCAACCCCGCCACCGTCATGAAGCTGGTGGAGGTCATCAAGGGGGCCAATACCTCCCAGGAGACCTTTGACACCGTGTATGCTCTGGCGAAGGAAGTGGGCAAGGATCCGGTGGAAGTGGCCGAGGCCCCCGGCTTTGTGGTCAACAAGATCCTGATCCCCATGATCAACGAGGCCATCGGCCTGGTGGAGACCGGCGTGGCCAGCGTGGAGGATATCGACAAGGCCATGCAGCTGGGCGCCAACCACCCCATGGGCCCCCTGACCCTGGGCGACTTCGTCGGCCTGGATGTGTGCCTGGCCATCATGGACGTTCTCTATGAGGAGACCGGCGACCCCAAATACCGGGCCAGCCTGCTCCTGCGCAAGATGGTGCGCGGCGGCCTGCTGGGCCGCAAGAGCGGAAAAGGTTTCTACGACTATACCAAGAAATAAGATAGATTAGGAGGCAACCATATGGATTTTCATCTGTCCAGGGAGCAGCAGATGCTCCAGAAGATGTACCGGGACTTTGCGGAAAATGAAGTGAAGCCCCTGGCCCAGGACGTGGACGAGGAGGAGCGCTTCCCGGAGGAGACCGTCCGGAAGCTGGGCAAGCTGGGGATGATGGGCATCTACTTCCCCAAGGAGTACGGCGGAGCCGGCGGAACTGTGCTGGATTATGTCATGGCCGTGGAAGAAATGAGCAAGGTCTGCGGCACCACCGGAGTCATCATCTCCGCCCACACCTCTCTGTGCGCCGCACCTATTTTTGAGAACGGCACCGAGGAGCAGAAGCAGAAATATCTGCCCAAGCTGTGTTCCGGCGAGTGGATCGGCGCGTTCGGCCTGACCGAACCCGGCGCCGGTACGGACGCTCAGGGCCAGCAGACCACCGCTGTTCTGTCCGAGGATGGCGAGAACTGGATCCTCAACGGCTCCAAGATCTTCATCACCAACGCCGGCTTTGCCAATGTGTTCGTCATCATCGCCATCACCGGCGAGGTGGTGGACAAGCGGGGCCGCAAGTCCAAGGAGATCTCCGCGTTCATCGTGGAGCGCACCGATCCCGGCTTCTCCGTGGGCAAGCACGAGAAGAAGATGGGCATCCGCGGCTCCTCCACCTGCGAACTGATCATGGAGGACTGCATCATTCCCAAGGACCGCCTGCTGGGCAAGAAGGGCAAGGGCTTCGCCCTGGCCATGAAGACCCTGGACGGCGGCCGCATCGGCATCGCGGCCCAAGCACTGGGCATCGGCGAGGGCGCTGTGGAAGAGGCGGTCAAGTACACCCAGGAGCGCGTCCAGTTCGGCAAGCGCATCTCCCAGTTCCAGAACACCCAGTTCCAGCTGGCCGACATGCACACCCGTATGGAGGCCGCCAAGTGGCTGGTCTACTCCGCCGCCATGAAGAAGCAGAACGGCGAGCCGTACACCGCCGACGCGGCCATGGCGAAGCTCTTTGCCTCCGAGGCGGCGTCCGATGTGACCCGCCGCGCCGTGCAGCTGTTCGGCGGCTACGGCTATACCCGTGAGTACCCGGTGGAGCGCATGATGCGCGACGCCAAGATCACCGAGATCTACGAGGGCACCAGCGAGGTTCAGAATATGGTCATTTCCGCCAATATGGGCGTGAAGTAAGAAGGAGGTAGAGTGCAATGAAAATCATTGTATGTGTGAAGCAGGTGCCCGATACCTCCGGCGTTGTGGCGGTCAAGGAAGACGGCACCATGGATCGTGCCGCCATGGCCACCATTACCAACCATGACGACCTGGCCGCGGTGGAGACCGCCCTGCGGATCAAAGATAACACCGGCTGCAAGGTGGTGGTGGTCTCCATGGGACCCCCGCCCGCCGAGGGGATGCTGCGTGAGCTGCTGGCCATGGGCGCCGACGAGGCCTATCTGATCTGCGGCCGTGAGTTCGGCGGCAGCGATACCTACGCCACCTCCCAGATCCTCGCCGCCGGCATCAGCCACATCGGGCTGGACAGCGACGACATCGTGCTCTGCGGCCGGCAGGCCATTGACGGCGACACTGCCCAGGTGGGCCCCCAGATTGCCGAGAAGCTGCACCTGCCCCAGATCACCTATGCCGTGGAAGTGGCCGCCAAGGACGGCGGCGTGGAGGTGAAGCGCCTGCTGGAGGACGGCTATATGCTGCTGAAGGCGAAGACTCCCTGCCTGATCACCTGCGTCAAGGAGCTGGCCGTTCCCCGCTATATGAGCGTGTCCGGCATCCTGGAGTGCTACTCCAAGCCTTTGACGGTGCTGGATTACGAGGCTCTGAAGGACAACCCCCTGATCGACGACGACACCATCGGTCTGAAGGGTTCCCCCACCAATGTGTACAAGTCCTTCTCCCCTCCGGTGAAGGGCGCCGGCATGATGCTCGATGGTTCTCCCGCGGAGGCCGCTGTCACGCTGGTCTCCATCCTCAATGAGAAGCACATGATTTAAGGAAGGGGGATGTTGAACATGACTGGATTCAATAGTAAAGATACCGCCGCTTTCAAGGGCGTATGGGTGTTCTGCGAGCAGCGGGACGGCGTGATCATGTCCATCAGCTATCAGCTGCTCAGTGAGGGCCGCAAGCTGGCCGACGACCTGGGGGTGGAGCTGTGCGGCGTGCTGATGGGCGAGGGCCTGAATGAGAACTATGCCAAGGCCCTGGGCGGCTACGGAGCCGACAAGGTCTATCTCTGCGACCATCCTCTGCTGAAAAACTACACCACCGACGCCTATACGAAGGTGCTCTGTGAGCTGATCGAGGAGCATAAGCCGGAGGTCGTGCTGATCGGCGCCACCAACTTCGGCCGTGATCTGGGCCCCCGGTGCGCCGCCCGGCTGCACACCGGCCTGACCGCCGACTGCACCCACCTGGATGTGAATGTGGAGAAATACAAGGAATTCCTGAAGACCACCTCCACCATTGATGTGGACAACACCCAGTTTGAGGAGAACACCAACCTGAAGATGACCCGCCCGGCCTTCGGCGGCCATCTGATGGCCACCATCATCTGCCCCCGGTTCCGTCCCCAGATGTCTACGGTGCGCCCCGGCGTCATGCGCACGGCGGAGTACGACGACGCCCGGGCCGAAGCCACCGTCCTGGAGAAGGTGGACGTGAAGCTGGAACCCTCCGACATCGGTGTGGAGATCCTGGAGATCAAGAAGACCGCCAAGAAGCTGGTGGACATCATCGGCGCCGACGTGGTGGTCTCCGTGGGCCGCGGCATCGGCAAGGACTATCGGAAGGGCCTGGCCCTGGCCCAGGAGCTGGCCAATGTCCTGGGCGGCGTCGTGGGCGCCTCCCGTGCCGCGGTGGACGCAGGCTGGGTGGACGCCAACCAGCAGGTGGGCCAGACCGGCAAGACGGTCCATCCCCGGATCTATGTGGCTCTGGGCATCTCGGGCGCCATCCAGCACAAGGCCGGTATGCAGGATTCTGAGTGCATCATCGCCGTGAACAAGAACGCCTCCGCGCCCATCTTCGAGGTCGCGTCCTACGGCATCGTGGGCGATCTGTTCACCGTCGTGCCCAAGATGATCGAGGAGATCCGGAAAGCGAAAGAGGCATAAGCATCTCCTATATAATGTATAAGAAACGGGAGAGCGCGTGGTGCGCTCTCCCGTTTGTTTAAATGTTTCCCAAGTCGTAGGGGGTGGTCTGATAGACGTAGTAGTTCAGCCAGTTGGTGTACAGCAGCTGCCCCGCCGAGCGCCAGCGGACGATGGGGGCCTTGCTGGGGTCGTTGTCGGGGAAGTAGTTGGCGGGCACGGCGATATCCAGCCCCTTCTCCACATCGCGGAAGTACTCCTTGGCCAGGGTGTCGGGGTCGTACTCCGGGTGGCCCAGCACGAAGAACCGCCGGGAATCTACGCTCTTGACGGCGAACACGCCCGACTCCTCGCCGCTGGCCATCATCTCCAGCTCAGGGACCTTCCGGATATCCTCCTCCCAGACCTCGGTATAGCGGGAATTGGGAGCATAAAAGACGTCGTCAAAGCCCCGGAACAGGGGAGAACTGGGCTTGAGCACCTTGTGCTCATAGACGCCGAACAGCTTTTTCGGCAGAGAGCGTTTGGGAATGCCGTAGTGGAAGTACAGCCCCGCCTGAGCGCCCCAGCAGATGTGCAGGGTGGAATGGACGTGGGTCTTGGTCCACTCCATGATCGCGCAGAGTTCCTCCCAGTAATCAACCTGGTCAAACTCCATATTTTCCACGGGTGCGCCGGTGATGATCATGCCGTCGTATTTTTTCCCTTTGATCTGGTCAAAGGTGGTGTAGAAGGAGTCCAGATGGGACGTGTCGGTATTGTGGCCGACATAGCTGGCTGTCTGCAGCAGTTCAACCGTGATCTGCAAAGGCGTATTGGACAGCTTGCGCAGAAGCTGGGTCTCGGTCACGATCTTGGTGGGCATCAAATTGAGAATCAGAAGGTTGAGGGGGCGAATATCCTGATGCATGGCCCGCAGCTCAGTCATGACAAAGATGTTTTCGCTTTCCAGCACAGCACGAGCAGGCAGTGAGTCCGGTATTTTTATGGGCATGGTATGACCTCCCGGGTACAAGAATTCTATATATATAAAAGGTATCACAATTTGCGTCCATCTGCAACAGCCGATTCGCCTACAAATGTGCGCCGATTGTGGACTGTGGAAGAAAAGAAAAATAATTCGAATTTTCGCGAAAAAAGTGTTGACAAACTGGGGGTGATTTGGTATATTAATCGAGCGCCTGTTGAGCGGGGCACTGAATTGAGACGGCTTGAAAGAAAGATTCAAAAAGTTGAAAAAAGTGCTTGACAAAGAGAATGAGTTGTGGTAACATAAACGAGTTCGCGCCAAACGGAACGCGATGGACAAAAGCAAGAACCGAAACAAAAAACAGCGTTTTTTAAAAAAAGTTCTTGACAAAAGGATGTACCAAATGGTATAATCTAAGCCCAACCGCTAAGCGGTGTGCACCTTGTAAATTAAACAACGTAAAAGAAACACGAAGCACCAGAAGGACAAAGTCCTTCAACAAGCAAAAGCTTGGTGAAGGGCTCTATTAATTTCTTTGAAGCTAATGGATAGCTTCAATAAGATGATTTGAACAGTGAAAGCTGTTTAGATACCATTTTATTGAGAGTTTGATCCTGGCTCAGGATGAACGCTGGCGGCGTGCTTAACACATGCAAGTCGAACGGAGTGCCAATGACGGAGGATTCGTCCAACTGATTTAGTTACTTAGTGGCGGACGGGTGAGTAACGCGTGAGGAACCTGCCTTTGAGTGGGGAATAACACAGGGAAACCTGTGCTAATACCGCATAAAGTATTCGGGCCGCATGGTCTGGATACCAAAGATTTATCGCTCTTAGATGGCCTCGCGTCTGATTAGCTAGTTGGTGAGGT
>JBJDYV010000056.1:0-41619 GCA_051867655.1 Oscillospiraceae bacterium | reverse complement strand
CCACCATGCAGTTGTCCTCGTCCATGACGATCATGCCGCCGGAGCCCATCATGGACCCGGCCGCCGCCAGGGACTCGTAGTCGATGGGGGTGTCCAGCATGGAGGCGGGCAGGCAGCCGCCGGAGGGGCCGCCGGTCTGGGCGGCCTTGAACTTCTTGCCGTTGGGCACGCCGCCGCCGATTTCCTCAATGATGGTGCGCAGGGTAGTGCCCATGGGCACCTCCACCAGGCCGGTGTTGGTGATCTTGCCGCCCAGGGCGAACACCTTGGTGCCGGTGGACTTTCCGGTTCCGATAGCCGCGTAGGCCTCGGCGCCGTGGTTGATGATCCAGGTGATGTTGGCGTAGGTCTCCACGTTGTTCAGCAGAGTGGGCTTGCCGAACAGGCCCTTGACCGCCGGGAAGGGCGGACGGGGGCGGGGCTCGCCCCGCTTGCCCTCGATGGAGATCATCAGAGCGGTCTCCTCGCCGCAGACGAAGGCGCCGGCGCCCAGGCGCAGCTCCAGGTCGAAGTCGAAGCCGGACTCAAAGATGTTCTTGCCCAGCAGGCCGTATTCCCGGGCCTGGCTGATGGCGATCTCCAGGCGCTTGATGGCGATGGGGTACTCGGCGCGCACGTAGATGTAGCCCTGGTGGGCGCCGATGGCGTAACCGGCGATGGTCATGGCCTCCACCACGGAGAAGGGGTCGCCCTCCAGCACGGAGCGGTCCATGAACGCGCCCGGGTCGCCCTCGTCGGCGTTGCAGCAGACGTACTTCACGCCGTCGGGGCTCTTGGCGTCGGCGGTGAACTGCCACTTGTTTCCGGTGGGGAAGCCCGCGCCGCCGCGGCCCCGCAGGCCGGAGGCCTTGACGATGTCGATGACCTGCTGAGGCGGGATCTTCTCGGTCAGGATCCTGCCCAGGGCGGCGTAGCCGTCCACGCCGATGTACTCCTCGATGCTCTCGGGGTTGATGACGCCGCAGTTGCGCAGGGCGATGCGCAGCTGGTGCTTGTAGAACTTGGTGTCGGACAGGGAGGTGACGGCCTCACCGGAGTCACCCTCCATATGTAACAGCCGCTTGACGATGCGGCCCTTGACGATGTGCTCTTCCACGATCTCCGCCACATCAGCCGGAGTCACGCGGGTGTAGCAGGCGCCCTCGGGGTAGATCATGACGATGGGGCCCATGGAGCACAGGCCGAAGCAGCCGGTCTTGACCACGCGGGCTTCCTTTTCCATGCCGTGAGCGATCAGCTCTTTCTCAAAGGCCTCATGGATCAGCGCGCTGTCCGAGGAGGAGCAGCCGGTGCCGGCGCACACCAGAATGTGGGAACGGACAAAACTCATTTTCGGTTCCCTCCTTATTCCGCCACGCCGATGGTGTACTCGGCCACCACGCGGCGGTTGACCAGGTGCTCACTGACGATCTTGGGCACCATGTCGGGCGTCAGCTTTACATACGTCACCTTTTCCTCACCGGGGACATAAACTTCCACGATGGGCTCCAGACGGCACACACCGATGCAGCCGGTCTGGGTCACGGTCACATTTTCCAGGTGGCGCTTTTCAATCTCTTCCAAAAACGCGGTCAGCACGGGGCGGGCGCCGGCGGCGATGCCGCAGGTGGCCATGCCGACGACCACGCGGATCCGGTCGTCCGTGTTGTCCCGGACATCCATTTGCTTTTGCATCTTCTCCCGGATGGCCTGAAGCTCTGCCAAGCTTTTCATTGTGCGCGCTCCTCTCTTATTCGTACTTGTCCAGGATGGGGCCGACCTGATCGGGAGTCATGCGGCCGTACACATCCTCGTTGATCATCATGACCGGGGCCAGACCGCAGGCACCGATGCAGCGGCAGGCATCCAGGGAAAACTTGCCGTCCGCTGTGATGGACCCGGGCTTGATCCCCAGCTTTGCCTCCACGGCGGCCAGTATGTCGGCCGCGCCCTTGACGTAGCAGGCGGTACCCAGGCACAGGCTGACCTGATACTTTCCTTTGGGATTCAGGGTGAACTGAGCGTAGAACGAGGCCACACCGTACACCTCGGACAGGGGGATCTCCAATCCCTCCGCCACCATGATCTGGACCTCCTCCGGCAGATAGCCGAAGATTCCCTGTGCGGCCTGGAGCACCGGCATCGTGGAGCCGGGACGGCCCTTGTGCTTTGCAATGACCCGGCGAAGCTCCTCCTCCTGCTCTGGGGTGCCCTGATAGGGCACGACCGTTTTACAATTTGGCATGGTCATTTCCTCCTACTGCAAAATAAATAATATGGTTACGGTGTCAGGTACGGCGGCCAGCCGTGTCTTTTTTTCGTCGTGCTGCGAAGCTGTCAGAAGGACCTGTATCAAGATACCAAATTTAACATACCATTACTTTATGCAAATGAAAAATACAAGTTTTTTAATCCACATATGCAAAAAAACTAAATGCCGCAAAAAGGCGGTTCACTGCTTCGGATCGCCGCAGACAAAACAGCAGGACACATCGAAAGATGTGTCCTGCTGTTTACATTCTGAAGAGACGGCCGTTGCCGCTCCGGGAGGGTTCAGGCCGGACAGCTTTCTGTCTGGCTCTGGGCATTTCTCAGCTCCTCGATCAGCAAATGCAGCGCCGGATTCATGTCCCCTGTACGCCATGCGGCCACCACATCCAGACCGGCGTCGCAGTCCTGCACCGGAAGGCAGACCAGGGATTTGTCGTTGTCGAACTGATAGCGCCGGACGATGGACATGGGCACAAGGGCGATCCCCTCGCCCATAATGATCAGGGGAGCCAAATACTCCGCGTTGGAAATGGGCCTGGCGTTGCGCAGGGAGACGCTGTCGTCGAGAAAGCACTGGTAGATCGGGTCGGCGGCGAAGGTGGTCTCGCCCTTGGCATAGGGGAACAAAAGCTTTTGATCGGACAGCTCGGCCATCATCAGGCTTTCCCGCCCGGCCAGAGGATGGGTGGAGGGCAGGATGGCCATGACTTTATCGGTGCAGATTTCCTCATAGGAGATGCCTTCCTGCCCCTTCAAATCAAACGCCAGGGTGAATACCACATCGCATTCCCGCCGGCTGCTCAGGAGAGATTCGCTGACCGAGGAGTAGGGGCGGACGGAAACAGCGACGTTGGGCGCTTTTTCCGCAAGGGCCCGCAGTCCGGTCAGCAGGACGGAGGCCATGGCCGGGTCGAAATGATGGTAGCTGATGCGCAGGGAGCCCACCTTCTCAGATTTGCACTTGTGCATCTCCTCGGTCATCTCCTTGAGAGTCTGGGCAATGGACAGGGCATATTGATGAAAGATCTTTCCCGCGCTGGTAGGGATGATGGTTTTCTCACGGAACAGAAGCTGAATGTCAAATTCCTTTTCCAGCTCCGTAATGGCACGGCTGATGGTCGGCTGAGACACATACAATTCCGCGGCGGCTTTTGAAATGGAACCGGTTTCGACGGTTTTTAAAAAATATTCCAGCTGAAGCAACGTCAATGTGGGTCATCCTTTCCTTGGGCGGGCAATGAGGGCGGAAGGCAAAAATGCGGAACGTACAAGGAATACCAGGAGGAGTATAAGAATATCGCATAAATTTTTACTCAATTATAGCACATTTTTTGACAAAATATTGCACAAATTTCAGGTTCAACTTTTTGTAATAATCACGGTAATTTCATTTTTTATATGCCATACGTTCAAACTTGATATTTTACATTGCGGGCTTGCCCTCTTATACTGGGTGCCAGGAGATATGGGTGTTTTGACCATATCCTACCGGAAAGCCGGGGGGGAAGGTGTTCAAAACAACGAAAACAGGGATTTGAAAAAACGAGCACCTCACTTCGTTAAGCAAAAGATCTCACGCGCAAGCAGGAAACCCAAAACACATTCATGGGAGGGAAAGTAATGAATTCTCAGGCAAACAAAACCGCGATCAATGTCAACAAGATTTCCTGGCTGTACCTCATCGCGATCACCTGCCAGATGCTTGGCAACTCCGTGATCAACTCCTTCGTCTCCTTCTACGTGACCGACCGTATGCTGATCAGCGCCACCATTATGGCGAGCATCCTGGCCGTCTCCCGGATCGCCGACCTGGTGGTGGGCACTCTGGCGGGCGTCATCGTCCAGAAGACTCAGTTCCGGTTTGGCCAGTACCGCTCCTGGCTGCTGTATGGCCCGCTGCTGGTCTCCTGCGGCTCCACCCTGTGCTTCATCAACCCCAATATCCCCATTGGCATTAAGATGGTGTTCGTGGCCGTGGGTTACCTGGGCTACGGCGTCGGCATGAGCTTCGTGCAGCTGGGCCAGAACGGCCTGATCCCCAAGATCGCCGGCACCGACAGCTCCGCCCGCGTGAAGATCTCCTCCCGCATCACCATCGGCCAGAACGCCGCCCGCCTGATCTCCGGCGCCATCCTGGCTCCCCTGGTCGTGTTCTTCGACGGCCTGGGCGCCGACGGCTACACCGTGGTGCAGATCCTGTTCGCTGTCATCGCTCTGACCGGCCAGGCGTTCCTGTTCTTCGGCCTGCGCGAAGTGGACAAGTACGATCCTGATTTCAAGGCGTCCAACACCGGCAACCAGGTGTCCATCATCAAGATCCTGACCACCGCCGTGAAGAACGTGCAGATGCTTGTCCTGCTGGTCTCCGATATCCTCCGCTTCACCGTGATGCAGACCATCGGAGCCCTGGGCGCTTACTACTTCACCTATGTGGCGGGCAACTTCTCCATGCTGGCAGTCTCCATGACGGCGCAGGGCTTTGCCTCCCTGGCAGGCGCCATTCTCTGTCCCTACGTCTCCCGGAAGATCGGCAAAAAGAACTCGGCCACGCTGTCCGGTGTGCTGATGACTCTGGCCATGTTCTATCTGGGCTTCCTCTCCAACGGACAGGCCGTGGCCTTCATCATCGCCAACTGCATCACCCAGTTCAGCTTCTGCTTCCTGGCCTGCAATGGCCCGAACCTGTACATTGACGCCGGCGAATACCAGTATGCCAAGACCGGCGTTGACAACCGCACCTTCTCCACCTCCGTGTTCGGCATTGCCTCCAAGTTCTCCTGGATCTTCGTGGGCTACCTGACTGCTATCGTGCTCAACGGCTCCGGCTACGACGGCGTGGCCAAGACGGTCGCCAACCCCGATCTGATGTGCAAGCTGATCGGCGGCGTTCCCTGCGTGATGTTCCTGATCTTCACCCTGGTGATGACTTTCGCGTATCGCCTGGATGAGAAGAAAGTGAAGGAAGCCTACGAGATCAACGCGAAGCGTGACGCAGAGAAACACGATGCTTAACGAAACGGTTTTTAATTCCTGACGATTTGAGTAAACCGCGCTCGCCCCACCCCCCACCTGCGGCTTGAGCGCCGTACGGGCCGGCCCGCCTTCGCGGGCAGGCCGGCCCGTTTACAGGTCCGACATCCATCCTCCGGACAGTTCCCCTGCAGAGAACCAAACAGGACATTACCATGTATTTTGAGTTGAGGTTACTATGAAAAAAACGATTATTACCGCCGCGCTGACCGGCGCTATTACCCCTCCGGGCTATCAGCTTCCGGAGACACCCGAACAGATCGCCCAGACCGCCTATGAGTGCTGGAAGCTGGGCGCCGCCGTGGTCCACCTGCACATGCGGGATGAGAACGGCATGGGGGTCATGGACCCCGAGCGTTTCCGCAGGACCATTGAGCTGATCCGTGCGCATGAGGACTGCGACGTGATCATCAACTGCACGTCCTCCGGTGACCACCGTGTTTCTGACGACAGTGATTACGGCAATGCCCGCCGTATGGAACACCATCGCACAGTCGATGGGATAGAGATGGGCACCTTTGACGCAGGCAGCTTCAACTGGGGCGTGCCCGGCGGCATTTTCTGCAACAGCCAGAAATTCCTGATTGAGCTGGGCAAGACCTATCAGGAGAGAGGCATCAAGCCCGAGATCGAGATCTTTGACGCCGGTATGCTGGGCGCGGTCAACGCCTATGTAAAGCAGGGCGCTCTGAAGGCACCGCTGCACTTCCAGTTCTGTCTGGGCGTGCTGGGCGGCATGGGCGCCACGCCGGCGGAGCTTCAGTACCTGGTCGAGCGGCTGCCCGAGGGCTCCACCTGGTCGGCCTTCGGCATCGGCAAGGGCCATATGCCCATCATGTTCGCCGCCCTTGCCAACGGCGGCCATATCCGCGTCGGGCTGGAGGACAACGTCATTTACGGCATCGATGAGGACGGAAAGAAGATCCTTGCCACGAACCAGATGCTGGTGGAGCGCGCGGTTCGGGCAGTGGAAGCCTACGGCAACAAAGTGGCCACCTCCGCCGAGGCCCGTGAGATCCTGGGCTTGAAGCCCTTTGTGAGAGCATAACGAAATTTTATTGAAAATGGAGGAACATAAAATGAATAATCAATTTGACCTGACAGGAAGAGTCGCAGTTGTCATCGGCGGCGGCGGCGGAATCGGCGGCGCGATCGCCAAAGGCTTTGCGTTCTACGGCGCTGACGTGGTCATTACCGGCCGTACCATGGCCACTCTGGAAGAGTCCGCCCAGACCATCCGCAACGAGACCGGCAAGACCGTGACCTGCATCACCGCCGACTCCACCGACCCGGAGAGCGTCACCGCTCTGAAGGACGCCGTGGTGGCCAAGTTCGGCAAGGTGGACATTCTGGTAAACTCCCAGGGCTTCAACAAGAAGTTCGCCGCTCTGGACGCGCTGGAGCATCTGGACGAGTGGGACGCCATGTATGAGACCAACGTCAAGAGCATGCTGGTGTGCTGCTCCATCTTCGCCAAGGTCATGGCGGAGAACCACTACGGCAAGATCATCAACATCAGCTCCATCCGCGGCGCGCGGGCGATCAACGGCTCGGGCAATATCGGATACGGTTCCACCAAGGGCGCGGTGGACATGCTGACCAAGTACCTGGCCGGCGAGTGGGGCCGCTACGGCATCACCGTCAACGCCATCGGCCCCATCGTCACCTGGACGCAGATGATGATCAAGGACGGCCCGCCGCCCGAGATCATCGAGAAGATCAAGGGGGAGTTCGCCCAGAAGGTGCCCATGGGCCGCGGCGCCGAGGCCGACGACAACATCGGTATCGCCACCTTCCTGGCCTCCGCTGCCTCCGACTATGTGACCGGCCAGATCTTCTACCCCGACGGCGGCCTGCTGTGCATCGGCGGCTGAGAAAAAGGAGCTTGGAACATGGGAAAGAAAATTGCCTTTGCGGGGATCGGCATGATCGGCGCCGGCCTGGCTGTCAACGCCATGCTTGCCGGTTATGAGACCGCCCTGTATGACATTGTGGACGCCTCTTCCAATGTGGACACCATCCTGGATATCCTGGTGGAAAACGGCGTGTGCACCCGGGAGGAGGCAGACGCCGCCCGGAAGCGCTCTTATTACACCAACGATCTGGAGGAAGCGGTCTCCGGCGCGGAGTTCGTGCAGGAGTGCGTCGCGGAGAACCTGGAGATCAAGAAGGAGCTTTACCGGAAGATCCAGAAGATCGTGGGCGGCGGGGCGGTCATTTCCAGCTCCACCTCCATGCTCCTGCCCACGAAGCTGCAGGAGGGAGCCCTCAATCCGGAGTGCATCGTGGTGGGGCATCCCTATAATCCCTCCTATCTGCTTCCGCTGGTAGAGATCTGCGGCGGTGAGCAGACCAGCCAGGCCAGCATCGACAAGGCCGTGGAGATCTATACCGGCATGGGCAAGAAGCCCATCGTCTGCCGCAAGGAGACCTTCGGCCTGATTGCCAATATGTTCTCCTGGTCCGGCTTTGAGGCCGCCAAGAAGGCCATCGTGGACGGCGTGTGCACCGTGGAGGAGATGGATCTGGCCGTGATGTACGGGCCCGGCCTGCGTCTGGCGATCGCGGGACCCATCCTGAACGTCAGCATGGGCGTCAAGGGCGGCATGCGTGCCATGGGCAACAAATACGGCGAGGTCAACGAGGTGGATAAGCTGCTGGCCGACGGCCTGGATGTGGAGCTTGCCCACCGTTCGCCGGAGCATGGGCAGGACCACGAGAGTGTGCTCAAGTTCCGGGACAAGATGATCGTTTCCATTCTCAAGGCCCAGAACCTTCTGTGATGTGAGGAGAGTATCGTGAGTAACAGTTTGAAAGAGGCGGTGGTCGTGGCATACGGCCGCTCGCCGGTGTGCCGGGCCCGAAAAGGCTCCTTTGCCAACACCCACCCCCTGGACTGGGCGGCCGAAACGCTGACGGGGACGCTGAAGAAGATCCCCCAGCTGGACCCGGCCGAGATCGACGACGTGATCGTGGGCACCGCCACCCCCGCCAATGAGCTGTGCGGGAACATTGCCCGCATGCTGGTCAACCGGGCGAGCCTGCCGGAGAGCATTCCCGGACAGACTCTGAACCGATTTTGCTCCTCCAGCCTGCAGGCGGTGGCCACCTGTGCCTACATGATCATGGCGGGACAGGCCGACGTGATGGTGGCCGGCGGTGTGGAATTCATGTCCTCCAAGGGCCCCGGCCCCGCCCCTGAATTCGCCAACAAATGGCTGCTGGACAACTACCCCGGGGCCTATGTGCCCATGGGCATCACGGCGGAGAACGTGGCAAAGCATTACGGCATCTCCCGGCTGGAGATGGACACCATGGCGGTGGAGAGCCACCGGAAGGCCTATGAAGCCCAGCAAAGCGGCGGCCTGAACGAGGCGATCATCCCCATCACGGTGTCCACGCCGGAGGGGGAGAAGGTGGTCAGGCTGGACGAGGGCATCCGCCCGAACACCAACCTGGAGGCCTGCGGCGCGCTGGAGCCCTGCTTCATCCCGGCCGCGGAGGGGGGCAGCGTTACGGCCGCCACCTCCTCCCAGACCAGCGACGGCGCCTCCTTCGTCGTTCTGATGAGCGCGGAGAAAGCGGCCGCCCTGGGGATCCGCCCCATCGCCCGCTTCCTCTCCTTCGCGGTGGCGGGCTGTCCGGCGGACATGATGGGCATCGGCCCCATCTACGCGGTCCCCAAAGCCATGGAAAAGGCGGGACTGACCATTGACGACATGGATGTGATCGAGCTGAACGAGGCCTTCGCATCCCAGGCCCTGGTCTGTATCCGTACGCTGGGCTTCCCCCGGGAGAAGGTCAATCCCTGGGGCGGGGCCATGGCGCTGGGGCATCCCATGGGTGCCACCGGCGGTTTCCTGCTGAGCAAGGCGCTGGACTATCTGCGCCTCAATGGCGGCCGGTACGCGCTGGTCACCATGTGCGTGGGCGGCGGCATGGGCGCCGCCGGCGTGTTCGAATACCTCGGAAACGCAT
The DNA here is from genome assembly GCA_051867655.1 of Oscillospiraceae bacterium. Classification (GTDB taxonomy): domain Bacteria; phylum Bacillota; class Clostridia; order Oscillospirales; family Oscillospiraceae; genus JAJPXI01. The sequence goes on along the minus strand of JBJDYV010000056.1, from coordinate 32,361 downwards.
AAGGAGGGGAAACACGATGAGCAAGGAAATCAAAATTTTGGCAGAGGCTTCCGGCCGCCATGTCCATCTCTGCGAGGCCGATATGAAGGCGCTGTTCGGAGAGGACGCGCAGCTGGAGCCCAAGACCCTGCTGGGAGACGGCGGCGGCGGGTATGTCTGCCAGTATAAAGTCACCGTCGTGGGGAAGGACGGAAAGTCCTGCACCTGCTCGGTCCTGGGCCCCCTGCGCAAGCAGACCCAGGTGGAGTTCTCCTTCACCGAGGCCCGGGCCATCGGCCTGGTGCCCCCGCTGGGGGACAGCGGAATTCTGGAGGGCACTTCCCCGGTCACCCTGAAGGGAACCGTCGGCGAGGTGCATCTGGACAAGGGCCTGTTCGTGGCCCGGCGTCACGCTCATGTGACCAACAGCGACGCCGACGCGCTGGGCATCAAGGACGGCGATCCCATCATCGTGCGGGTGGAAGGTCCCCGGGCCATGATCTTTGACGAAGTGGTGGCCCATGTGCCCCCCAGCTTCGTCCCCATGACCATCTCCGCGTTCCATGTGGACTATGACGAGTGGAACGCCGCCGCGCTGTTCATGGACCCCCACGTCTACATCAGCAAGAAATAACGGAGCTGGGGCAGGGATGATGAATACGATTCGATTTCAAGTTGACGGCGCCGAGATCGAGGCGGAACAGGGCAGCACCGTTCTGCAGGCCTGTCTCGCCGCCGAGGTCTACATCCCCCACCTCTGTTCCCATCCGTGCCTCCCGGCTCAGAGCACCTGCAAGCTGTGCGTGGTGGAGATCGAGGGAGAGGAAACTCCGGTGACCGCGTGCAGCACCCCGGTGGAGGAGGGCATGAAGGTCGTCACGAAGGGGGAGCGGCTGGACAGGATCCGGCGGGTCGCCATTGAGCTGATGCTGGCGGGCCATCCCCACGACTGTATGGGCTGCCGCTCCTATACCAACTGCGAGTTTCAGGCGCTGATCCAGTATCTGGGCGTGACCCACGCCCGGATGCACACCATCCACCGCATCACCAACCGGATCAATACGGTGAATCCCCTGATCGACCGGGAGCTGGAGCGCTGCGTCCAATGCGGACGGTGCGTCCGGGTGTGCAGTGAGGTCAGAGGGGTCGGCGTTCTGAAGTACCGCAAGAAGGACGGCGAGTGCTATATCGGCACCGAGGACGACAAGCCCCTTGCGGAGACGGACTGCCGCTTCTGCTCGGCCTGTGTGGAGATCTGCCCCACGGGAGCCCTCCAGGACAGGCGGGGCACCTTCCGGGAGGATCTGCCCCGCAGCGAGCGGCTGATCCCGTGCCGGGCGGAGTGCCCCGCCCACATCGACATCCCCCGCTATGTGCGGCTGATCTCGGAGGGCAAGTATTCCCAGGCCGTGGGAGTGATCCGGGAAAAGGTCCCCTTCCCCCATGCGCTGGGCTATGTGTGCAATCACCGCTGCGAGGACAACTGCAAGCGCACGGGCCTGGGCGAGGCGGTCTCCATCCGCGATCTCAAGCGGTTCGCGGTGGAGCATGACGAGACGCGCGGCTGGAAGGAGGAATACCTCCGGCGCGGCCCCGCCACCGGGAAAAAGGTGGCGGTCATCGGCGGCGGCCCCTGCGGCCTGACGGCGGCCTATTATCTCAACCGGAAGGGACATGACGTCACGGTCTTTGAGAAGCAGGCCATCGCCGGCGGACATATGACCGGCGGCATGCCGGAGTACCGGATCCCCACGGCGGACGTGCTGAGCGAGATCGCGGTCATCGAGGAGGCCGGAGTCAAGCTCCAATGCGGAGTCTGCGTGGAAAACGCGGCGGCGCTGAAAGAGGAGTACGACGCGGTTTTGGTGGCGGTGGGCACGAGTGTGGGGAAAAAGCTGAACTATCTGCCCGGCGCTGACTTCAAGCAGGTGTACACCGCTGTGGAGCTGCTGCGGGCCAGCCGCCAGGGAACGGCTCTGGACCTGGGCGACACGGTCTGTGTCATCGGCGGCGGCAACGTGGCCTTTGACGCGGCGTGTACCCTGATCCGCATGGGAAAACAGGTCAACGTGGTCTGCCTGGAAAAGGACGCCTCGCAGGCCTCGCCGGAAGAGCGGGACCTGGGGCTGGAAGAGGGCGTCACGCTCTGCGACAGCCACTCCAACGAGGCTATTCTGGGTACGCCGGACCGGGTGACCGGCCTGCAGGTCCATCGGATCAAAGGGTTCTCCTTCCATCCGGAGACGCGGGCGCTGATCGAGGACCCCATACCGGATTCCACCTATGTGATCCCCTGCGACAGCATCGTCTTCGCGGCGGGACAGGTGACCGGCCTGACGGAAGCCTTTGGCCTGGAGCTGAACCGCTTCGGCTACCCCATCGATCCCGCGTTGGGAAAAAGTTCTTATACCACCAGTGTGGAAGGCGTCTTTGCCGCCGGAGACGTGATCACCGGGACCAAATTTGTCATCGACGCCATCGCGGGCGCCCGTGAGGTTGCCAAACGGATGGACGAATATCTCGGCGGCGACGGAGATCTGGAGCTGCATCTGGTCCCGGAGGAAAAACCGGAAGCGCACATCGGAACCGTGGAAGGTTTTGCCTCCATCGGCAGGCAGCAGATGAAGATCAGACCCGCCCTGGAGCGCAGGCAGGACAATCAGCCCATTTCCGAAGGCTTTACCTGCCAGCAGGCCTCGTGCGAATCGGGGCGGTGCCTGCAATGCGACCTGAGGCTTCAGATCGAACAGGAACGGCTCTGGTCATCCTATCCAACGGCCCAGGGAGGAACATAAATGAAGAAGATATGTGCTCAGGCAGCGGCTGAACTGCCTACGATCGAGCAAATTGAAGAAAAGATCCCTGGCGTCTGCCCCGTGGACCGGATGCGTGCCCTGGCAGCACAGGCGCACCACGCCTCCTGCGGCCTTGGAGTCATGTGCAGAGATGGGCTATATCAGATCCACACCATCCTCAATGATATCGCGGGCCAGAAAGCGGAGCAGTACGACAGTTCCCTGCTGATGGAGCTGTGCGAGGTGATCGAGCTTTGCAACGAATGTGAGCTGTCCGTCTCCATCGCAAGGCTGATGAAAGCCTCCCTGAAAGCCCATCAGGATGAATGGGAAGCACATATCCACAACAAAACCTGCAGCGCGCGGGTATGTATCTACACACCCTACATCGCGGCGGAAAAATGCACCGGCTGCGGCGCCTGCGCCGACGTGTGCCCCAGTGGGGCGATCCAGGGCGGCGAGGGGCTGATCCACGTGATCCGCGCAGGCTCCTGCACCCGCTGCGGCGCCTGTGAGATGGCGTGTCCGGAAGACTGCGTCCTGCGCGCGGGGCAGTTCGTGCCCCGCTGTCCGGAAAGCCCGATCCCGGTCGGAACCTTTGTCCAGGGAAACGGCCTGGGCCTGCGCAGAAAGCGCCGGACCGGCAGCGCCTGAGAAATCATTCCCGGGACAACGTATGGCTGTCCCATATGACAGATTAAAAAAACAAGAAACAGGAGGGTTAAAAAATGCCTTATGGTGCACTTGGTACAGACCGTGTAAAGACCATCAATTACGAGCGTATGCGCGAATACCGACTGAACCGGACCAAACAGCTGATGAGCGAGGAGGGGCTGGATGTACTCATTTCCTGGGAGCCCTGGAACATCCGCTACATTGCTTCCGCATACATCCCCATGGCCACCCGCTGGGGAGCGCAGCAATTTTTGGTGCTTCCCCGCAACGGAGATCCCCATTTGTTCTCGTATACCTGCTATAATACAGAGGGACTGCGCGAGGAGATGCCCTGGCTGAAGGGCAAGGTCTGGGCCGCTCCCGAGGGCGGCAAGCTCCTGACCCAGCCTTATCAGCTGGAGCCCTTCATGAAGCGCGTCAATGACATCATCGCTGAGCACGGCCTGACCGGCGGCCGGGTGGGCCTGGACGCCTGCCCCAACTATTACCTGTACGAGGCTGCGTTCAAGAAGGACGGCTACAGTGTGGAAGACCCCGCCCTGATGATGTTCAAGGCCCGCATGATCAAGAACGAGGACGAGCTGGCCTGCACCCGCTATGCCTGCTACGCCGCCGACGCCGCCTTCAGCGCCATCCAGAACGCCATCCGCCCCGGCGTAAAGGAGTGCGAGCTCCAGGCCGTGGGCATGCAGGCCCTGTACGACCTGGGCGCCGATGAGACCATGGATTTCGTGGTGGCCACCGGCCCGCGCACGTACCCCCTGCACATCGACTTTACGGACCGTATCGTCCGCCCCGGCGACCACGTGGTGGTGGACATCAACGGAAACTCCTTCAACGGCTACAAGTCCTGCTATTACCGCACCTTTATCTGCGGCAGCGCCACGCCCGAGCAGAAGGAGAATTATGAGATCTCCCGCAAGATGATGTATGACGGCATGGCCCAGATGCGCGCCGGCAGCACCACCGACGACGTGCTGGACGCCTGGCCCAGCAGCCCCCGCTTCTGGGGTTATGACACCGACGACAATGCCTATCTGGGCGGCCACGCGCTGGCCCACGGCATCGGCCTGTCCCTGCATGAGTACCCCATGTTCGGCGTCGGCGGTCCTAAGGGAGGCAGACCGCCCTGCGTGACGTTTGAAGAGGGCATGGTCATCGCCATTGAGACCATTTACGGCAACCGGAACGCTCATCCCACCTACTCGGCCCGCCTTGAGGAGTGCGTGGCCATCACCAAGGACGGCTATGAGCGCTTCACCAAGTATCCGGTGGGCCAGCTCATCGAGTGCCCGCTGTAATGTGCATCACGGAATAGAACGGAGGTTATATCATGCCATACGGACAGATCGCAACCGATACAAGAATTGGAATTGATTACGCGTCTATGCGCGAATACCGCCTGGCCCGGGTGCGGGAGCTGATGGACCGGGAAGGCTGGGGGATCTTCATTACCTGGGACGCCTGGAATATGCGTTACCTGAACGGCGGCTTCCCCACGGTCCCCTGCCGCTGGGCCGCCACCATGTTCAGCATCCTCTGCCGCAATGACGAGCCCCTGCTCAGCGCCACCACGGTCATGGATCCCTTCCGCCTGAAGGAGTATTATCCCTGGATGCCCGCCGACCACGTCACCAAGGACATCGGCGGCGGCAAGATGTCCTTCAGCCGCCCCCAGTGGGAAAACTTCGTCAACGTCATCATCGGCATGATGGAGAAACACGGCGCCGCCGGTATGCCCATCGCCCTGGACGCCTGCCCCGCGCCCCCGATGGTGCGCGAGATGTTCGAGGAGCGCGGCTACAAGGTGGTCGTCCCCGTGGAGGAGCTGTATGAGCTGCGCTCGGTCAAGAGCAAGGACGAGCTGGCCTGCATCGGGATCAGTGCCTCCATCGCCGAGGCCGCCATGTATGACGTGTACAAGGCCATGCGCGCCGGTACGCCCGAGAACAAGCTGGTGGCCCTGGGCGTCAAGCGCCAGTACATGATGGACTGCGATGAAGTGGTGCCCCCCGCCGTCATCTCCGGCAAGCGCACCAACCCCATGCACTGCGACTTTACGGATAACCTGGTCATGGCCAGCGAGTGTGTGGCCGTGCATATGGACGACGTGTGCTTCAACGGCTTCAAGACCAGCCTGGGCAGAACCTTTGTCATCGGGAAGGCCTCCCAGGAACAGAAGGACGCCTACGCCGTGGCCCTGAAGCTGATGAACGACGCCATGTCCGTCATCAAGGACGGCGCCAACACCAACGATATCCTGGCCGTCTGGCCCCAGTCGCCTGAGTTCTGGGGTTATGAGGACTGGGATGAGTGCCGCCGCTTTGCCCACGGGCACAGCATCGGCCTGGGCTTTGAGGAAGGTTACTTCTTCAGCTGCGGCGACAGCAAGCGCGAGGGCTCCGTCCTGAAGGAGAATATGGTGCTGGCCCTGGAGACCTGGTACGGTCCCCGCGGCGCGGACTTCGGCTGCAGCATCAAGGACACCGTCCTGGTCACCAAGGACGGCTGCCGCCGGCTGACCCAGTATCCCGTGGACTCCATCATTGAGGTCCCCCTGTTCAGCTGAGCCGGACCGTGTACACAGCCCATTACATGATTGAAAAATCACACGAAGGGAGCAAACAGGATGAGCGAGATCAATAAGACCCCACAGGCTGACTGGCGTCAACCCCCGGAGCCCATTGCGGAGGAGCTCTACCGGCAGACTTATGAGGCGGACATTGTCATCGTCGGCGCCGGACAGAGCGGCACCGCCGCCGCCCGCTCCGCGGCGGAAGCCGGTGCGTCCGTGATCGTCATCGAGGCCCAGAAGGAAGACCGGCAGCGCATCCTCGGCGGGCGTATGGCCGCCATCAACTCCGCTTTCGGGCGGGAGCGGGGCGTTCCCCAATACAATCCCACCGACCTGGTGGCCGAGGTCATGCGGCGCAATCAGTACCGCCCCAATGCCGAGCTGATCCGCCAGTACGCGGAGCACGGCGGCGAGACCTTCGACTGGTTCATCGAGCCCCTGACCGAGGAGCAGAAGGCCCAGATCGGCGTCTTCTTCAATCCGCCCCCCAAGCACACGCCCGAGCGCGTGGGCGGCTACAAATGGTTCGTGGGCTCTCACCTGATGCCCGGCGGCGACGGCTCGGCCAAGGACAAGGGAGAGGATATCCCCACCATGACCCGGACCGTCAAGATCAACCAGCAGGTGGCGAAGGACAAGGGCGCCCGGTTCTTCTTCTCCATGTCCGGTGAGCAGCTGCTGAAGGACGGCGACCGGGTGGTCGGTGTGGCCGCCACGGACGCCGAGGGAAACTATGTGAAGTTCCTGGCCCGGAAGGGCGTTGTCCTGGCGGCGGGCGACTTCTCCGCCAACGTGGACATGGTGGCCGACCTGCTGCCCGAGGTGATCCGCCTCAACGACGGAAAGCCCATGCGCGGCATGGGCTGGGACGGCAAGGGCATCCGCATGGGCTACTGGGCCGGCGGAGCGCTGGACCCCGGCCCCATCGGCGCCGAGGGCGGCAGCTACGTCCACATCGGCAGCATGTTCTGCGGCGTGCTCAACGTCACCGTGAACATCCACGGCAAGCGCTTCTGCGATGAGTGCAACGGCCGTGTGCCCGCCATCCGGCAGCCCGGCGAATACGTGGTCAGTGTCTGGGACTCCAACTGGCGCGAGCGCCTGGAGTACCAGCCCGTGGAGCACGGCGCCGCCGATCCCCGCTCCGAGGCGAGCATGGCCCTGCTCAACCGCATTGACGAGGTCATCGGTACCGGCCGCGCCGGCGGCAAGGTAGAGTCTCCCCATCCCCCCTTCCTGCCCCTGATCTACAGCGCCGACACCTATGAGGAGCTGGGCGATTACCTGGGCTTTGAGGGCGAGGACCTGGCCAACTTTGTGGAGACCATGAACAACTACAACAAGTATGCCTACCAGGGCTATGACGAAGAGTTCGGCAAGGACCCCGGTGTCCTGATGCCCCACGACAAGCCCCCCTATTTCGCCTGCAAGGTCTCCCTGGCCACGCATATGGCCGTGACCAGCGGCGGTCTGTGGATCGACGCCAACCAGCAGGTCCTGGGCGCGGGCCGCAAGCCCATCCCCGGCCTGTACGCCACGGGCAACTGCTCCGGCCAGCGCTTCGGCGTGGAGTATTACCCCGTGATGTCCGGTCAGAGCGTCGGCATGGCGCAGACCCTGGGGCGGATCCTGGGGAACTATCTCGCGACCCTTTAAAATACGGCTGCCGCGGCGGCTCCGGGACGCGGAGCCGCCGTAGGGCATGGCAGGAGGGAATATTTTGGATTATACGATTCTTGCGATCAACCCCGGCTCGACTTCCACCAAGATCGGCCTGTACCGGAACGACACCTGCATCGTGGAGGAAAACACACCCTTCCGAAAAATGGAAAAGCCGGAAAAGGTACACGTTCTGGACGAATTCGACGTGCGCATGGAGACCATCTCCGCCTTTCTGAAAAAGGCGGGAAAGACCATTCAGGATGTGGACATCATTGTGTCCCGGGCGGGCGCGCCCTGTCCGGTGCAGTATGGCGCCTATACCATTGACCGCCGGATGGCGGAGGCGATCTGCTACGCCAACCGTCCCACCTATCACGCGTCGCTGCTCTCGGTCATGATGGCCTACTGCCTGTCGGCGGAGGCCGGAAAACCGGCCATTTTCTACGACGCCATCGACGCCGACCAGGCGCCCGCCATCGCCCATGTCTCCGGCATCCCCGGCAGACCCCGGGGAGTGGGCGGCCACAATCTGAACACCCGGATGGTGGGCCGTGAGATCGCCGAAAAGCTGGGCAAAACCTACGACCAGTGTAAATTTGTCATCGCCCATCTGGGCGGCGGTATGTCGATCTCCGCCCACGACAAGGGCATCATCGTGGATTCGGTCACCAGCAGCGAAGGCCCCATGTCTCCCCAGAGATGCGGCCGCATGGATTTTGTGCAGCTGGTGCGCATGTGCTTCTCCGGCGAGTACACCCTGGCGGACATGCAGCGTCTGACTGACAGCGGAGGCTTGCTGTCCTACCTGGGAGCCAAGGACATGATCGAGGTGGAGGAGCGGATCGCCGCGGGAGACGAGAAGGCCGAATTCATGTACAACGTCATGGCCTATCAGGTCTGCAAGGCCATCGGCGAGAACTTTGCAGTGCTGGGCGGCGAGGCCGACGCCATCATCCTGACCGGCGGCATCGCCAACTCGGAGAAGTTTACCGGGATCATCCGGGAGCGGGTGGGGAAGATGGCCCCCGTCATGCTGGCCCCCGGCGAGCGGGAGATGCTGGCTTTGGCCCGGGGCGGTCTGCGCGTCCTGCGGGGCGAGGAGACTGCCAAGACGCTGGACTTCATCCCCGACGGTCTGCGGACTATGGAAGAGGCCCGCACGGCATTTTACATCAGGCGGCCCGACCTGAAAAACAGCCCCGTGATCGCGCGCCTGGGTCTGTAAGCGGGCCGAGCCGCGCGGATCCGGCAGAAATTACAACAGAGGGGAGATTGATCGAATGAAAACATTGGAAGCCGACCTTATCATCGTGGGTGCGGGCGCATCCGGTCAGGCCGCGGCGATCCAGGCCGCGCAGCTGGGTGCTTCCGTGATCATCCTGGAAAAATCGACCACCACCGGCGGTGCGGCGAATATGGGCAACGGCATCGCGGCGGTGGAATCCCATATCCAAATGGCGGCCATGGACACGCTGACCGTACAGAAGGCCTTTGAGGACTTCATGGAGTACAGCCACTGGAAAGTGAACCCCCGGCTGGTGCGCCGTTTCTGGGGTATGTCAGCCGATACCATCAAATGGGTGGAGGATATGGGCGTCCAGTTCGTGGGGGCGTACAAATTTACACCGGAGGGACAGATGACCTGGCATATCTTCAAGTCTCCCGGTTCCGACAAGCCCGCGGAGCGCACCGGCGCCATCTGCCAGAAGGCGATGACGGAGTGCGCGCAGTCTCTGGGCGTACAATACGAATTCGGCGTGACCGCCAAAGAGATCATTATGGAGGACGGCTATGCCGTCGGCGTGCGCGGCGTGGATTCCAACGGCGAGGAAGTGGAAGCCTATGGCGGCGCCGTTCTGGTCGGCACCGGCGGCTTCGTCAACTGTCCTGAGATGGCCAAGGAGGTCTTCGGCGACGACGGCACCGGCGACGGCGTGGGACTGGGGATCCCCGGTCTGAACGGCGACGGCCTGCGCATGTGCTGGGCGGTCAACGGCGCCAAGGCCAAGCTGTACAAGCGGGGCGACTGCTTCGTGGTGGGTCTGACCGATATCTTCAAGACCCTGGGCGAGACCATGCATCAGTTCAACCTGATCGTGGACCTCAACGGCAACCGCTTCATGAATGAGACGGTGCTCTCCAACGCCGACTACATCTATGAGATCGCCGCCGCCCGCCCCGGCCGTCAGTTCCTGGCCATCATCAACGATGAGATCCTGGACTACTACAAGAAGAACGGCTTGGAGTATGTCACCGTCCAGCACAATATCAAGGATATCAGCGACTGGGACAAGGAGCTGGATATGTACATGCGGGGCGAGGTGCTGGACAACCCCCTTGCCTTCATGCACGAAAGTGACCCGCGGCCCAAGGGCTTCTATGTGTTTGATACTCTGGAGGAGCTGTGCCAGACCCTGGGAGTCAATCAGAAGAATCTGGAGGCCACGCTGGAGCGCTACAACTCCATGGCCGGCCATGTGGACCTGGACTTCTACAAGCCCGCCCGCTATATGAAGCCCATCCGGGGCGGAAAATATTATGTGGCCCGCTACTGCCCCACGGGCTGCGGCGCTCTGGGCGGCGTCATCACCGACGAGAACATGGCGGTCCTGGACAGCCAGGGCAAGCCCATTCCCGGCCTGTACTCCATGGGCACCGACGCCAACAATATGTACAGCGAGATCTACAACCACCGTTATCCCGGCTGCCTGATGGGCTTTGCCATCAATTCCGGCCGCATCGCCGGTATGGAAGCGGTCAAATTCCTTCAGGAGCTGGACGCGCAGGAGTGACCGGCGCGCCCGAAAAAACACTGATTTTGAACAAAGGAGTTGTCTGTTATGAGCTACAAGATCAACCGCAAAAATGAGAGCGATCCCTATGAGGCTCCCGGCCATTTCAAAGTACACTGCACCCATCTGCACATTCCCCCCGAGGTCAACGAGGGCAAGCTGGTCATGGGCCTGTCCCATTTCCTGCCCGGCGGCGGCTGCGAGTTCGGCGCGCCTCCCCTGGAGACCATTTACTACGTCCTGTGCGGCGAGATGACGGTCAAAACGGAGGACGGTGAGTTCACCCTCCATGAGGGCGACAGCTTCCACTCCGGAAAGGGCACCGGCAAGAGCATCCTGAACACCGGCACGGATACCTGCAAGCTGCTGGTCTGCCTCCTGCCCCCGGAGGGCGCGCCTCCCGTGCACGACTAAAAAATCGGGCCGTGGGTCCGCAGGAGAAGACCGGCGGACCCGCGGCCGGAGCGCACTGTGCGAGCATGCTGAATTTGTATACCCCTTATAGAATTTTTTAACGCGAAATACACACGGCAGGCGTTGATTTTATGGGCGGTATAAGTTATAACTATAATAGATGTATGTGCAAAATGTCTATAAAGCGCCAAGTTGCCCAGGACACTATTGTCAAAAGAGGATAAAGCTGGAACAAAAACTGCGTAAAGTTTTAACCACAGAAAGAGGGTAGACGTTGATGATCAAAAGACTTGGCGCAGTGATCACCGCGAGTGTATTGCTGCTGTCCATATGCACTTCATGCTCACCCCAAGGGAGCGGCTCGAACTTCACGCTGGAGACCACGGAGTACACCATCGGGACGGGACAGAACGTCAAAGACGTCCGGAGCGATGAGGACACGATCATGGAGCGCGAAGGCGGGGAGAGAACCATCCACATCGGCGCGTATGGAGAAAACTTCGTCACCAGCACCCTTTCCACCATCGGGTACAACAACATCATTGCGATCTCATGCATTTATGACTGCCTTTTCTCCAAGAACTATAAAACGGGAGAGGTGGTTCCCCAAATCGCGGCGAGCTACGAATTCATCCCCAATGAGTATGGAGAGCTGCTGCATATCGTGATCAATGAAAACGCCCGTTTTCAAAGCGGGGAGCCCATCACCGCGGGCGACTGCTACAATTCCATCATCACGCGGATGGACCTTGTAGGTGCCATCTCTTCTTATTTGTCAGGCACGGTCGACCAGGAGCGCTCTTACTATGAGGGCGACCATGACCTGTATATCCAGCTCTACCAGTATGACCGGACCATTCTGGATTTTCTGTGTGCTCCGGTTCTGTCCATTGGGAACCAGAGCTTTGAAGAGACTGCCACCGACGATGACCTGTGGGACAAGGTGGACGGCTCCGGACCCTTCATCGTGGAGGAACAGATCTCCGGCGATTCCGTGCTCCTGAAGGTGGACGACAATTATTGGGGCTGGGGCATCCTCGACGAGCGCCCCAACTATGATTACATGTCCGTCAAGTTCTATTCCGACGCCTCCACCATGATGATCGACTATGAGAACGGCATTATTGAAGCCTGTCTGGGTGCCAGCATCAGCGACACCAAGCGGATGGTGAACGAGGGATTGCCCCATACGAACACCAGGATCGCGTCCTCCGGAAATTACACGGTGATCTGCCTGCCCTACTACAACGAGGCCTTTCTCGATGCCCGGGTGCGGGAAGCGATCTTCTGTGCCATTGACACGGATGCAACCGCACAGGTGGCATACGGTGTGCTGGGCAATCCTATGAACGCCTATGTCTCCTCCATGGCCTCCTACAGAAAGGAATACCAGACAAACAAGTATGACCCGGAGCGTGCCAAGCAGCTGCTGGAGGAGGCGGGATACAGTGAAGGAGAACTGAGCTTCTACACTGTGGTGTCCGCCAACGATGTCAGCTCCGTCACCCTGGCGGAGACGGTGCAGGATTTCCTGAGCGACGTGGGCATCGAACTGAAGATCGACACCTTCGATTTCCCCACCGCTCTGAAGCTGCAGCGCAACGGAACGGTTGACCTGTGCATCACGACCTTCTATACTAGTAACTGTGATATTTCCGGCTGTCTCGTCCAGCTGCCCGAGGGAAGCTACAACCAGGCCGCCTGGCTGACTCAGATGGACCAGGAGCTGGAGGACAATCTGAACCGGGGCCTCTATGCCAAAACCGATGAGGAAGCAGAGGAGGCGTACAGCTGGGTACAGGACTGGCTGGATGAAAACATGTGGTACATCCCCATTGTGGAGTACAACAACGCGTTCGTGTGCAGAGATTATGTGGACGACTCCGGCTTCTACAACCTGATGCACGCCCGCGATATCAGGAATCTTGATTTACTGGCTGAATAACTAAGGCAACACCGCACAATTGCGTCTGCGGTCTTCGACGGACCTTTTGAACCGGAAATGCGGTACTTTTTCTTGAAATACACCAAGTATTCCTGCAAAAAAGTACCTTTTCCCGAATTCAAAATCTCTCGCCGAATCCTCTTGCCGAATTATGCGGTGTTGCCCGAATTGCTTCTCTGCTTTGCCGGAAGTCCTCAGACTTCCGGCAAAGCAGAGTATATTGGGCATCACCGGCGATCCGCTGAACCAAATCGAGGTGCATGATATGCTGAAATACATCATCAAGAATGTGCTGATGGTCATCCCCACCATGCTGTGCGTGGTGTTCATCATCTTCACCATCAACTATTTTACACCCGGTGACCCGGTGGCGGCCTTCTTCGACTACGATTATACGGAGGAGCAGTACGCGGAAAAGGCTGCGGAGTGGGGCCTGGACCAGCCGTTTGTCATTCAGTTTGTTCGATATATCAAAAATATCGTGACTGATTTTGACATGGGTTATTCCTTTTACAGCGGCAGAAGTGTCAAGGCCGAACTGATCGAACGTTTTCCGGTGTCTTTGCGTCTGGGACTGATGTCGATAGCACTGACCGTGATTGTCGGGGTGCCATTTGGCGTCATATCGGCCACAAAGCAGTACTCTCTTCTTGACTATAGCTTGACCTTCGTTTCGGTGTTTTTTGCGGCGGTGCCGGGGTTCTGGCTATCCATGATCATGATCATCATTTTTTCCAGCTGGCTGGGCTGGCTGCCCTCCTCCGGACTGACCCACTGGACCTGCTACATCATGCCGGTAATCGCCAGTTCCGCCCCGTATATCGCGGCGGTGACCCGGCAGACCCGCTCCAGCATGCTGGAGGTCATCCGTCAGGATTATATCCGCACCGCCCGGGCCAAAGGCGTCAGCGAAGGAAGGGTGATCCGGAAGCACGCCCTGCGCAACGCCATGCTCCCGGTGGTTACCCTGATCGGGATGCAGGCGGGATCGTGCATCGTGGGCTCGGCGGTCATTGAGGCGATCCATTCCTTCCCGGGTATGGGCACCCTGCTGCTGACCGCCATCAACAACAATGACTACAGCACGATCCGGGCGGTGGTCCTGCTCCTTTCCGCGGTTGTGTGCATCGTGAATCTGATCGTCGATATCGTCTACGGTCTGATCGATCCGCGGGTTAAGGTCAGATGATCTGAAAACCTGATTGGTCCCGCACCGCGGGCGGAAGGGAACGAACAGACAGGAGGGAGCCTTGCTTGGAGCTCAAGAAGAAAAAGCGCAGTCAATGGCGGGATATCTGGCGCCGGTTTTATACAAACCGGGTGGCGATGATATCCCTTGTTTTACTGGTCCTGATTATTTTGACCACCGTTTTTTCAGAGACAATCGCACCCTATGATTACAGTAAACGCGACCTGACGGAGACCTTCGCCATGCCCTCTCTCCGCCATCCCTTCGGCACGGACAATCTGGGCCGTGACATCCTCTCCCGCGTTCTGGTGGGAGGAAAGGTCTCCCTGCTGGTAGCATTCATTTCGGTGGCGCTGGCCGCCGTCGTGGGCTGCCTGCTAGGCGCCGTGGCGGGCTATTTCGGCGGGAAATGCGAATTTATCATCCTGAAATGCAACGATGTGGTGATGGCCATCCCCGCCTTTCTGCTGGCGGTCACTGTGTCGGCCGCACTGGGCACGGGGCTTTTCAACACGGCTTTGGCGGTGGGCCTGACCAACATACCGCGTTTTATCCGGCTGATGCGGGCGGAGGCCCTGACCGTCAAGGGAAAAGAATTCTTTGACGCGGCCAAGGTCAACGGGGCGTCCAACGCCAGGATCATCGTCCGGCACCTGCTGCCCAACGCCCTGTCCTCCACCATCGTGAACATCACCCTGAGCATCGGCCATTCCATCCTGCAGATCTCCAGCCTGAGCTTTATCGGACTCGGCGTTCAGCCGCCCACGCCGGAGTGGGGTTCCATGCTGGCGGCGGGTCGGTCCTATATGCGCGAATTTTGGCCCATGGTGACCTTCCCCGGTTTGGCGATCGTCGTGACGCTGATCCTGTTCAACCTGGTCGGTGACGGGCTGCGGGACGCCATGGACCCGAGACTAAAACGATAATGGGGTGTCGATATGGGGGCTCTGCTGGAGATCAGGGATCTCGTTGTTAAATACTTTACAAGTGACGGTATTGTAGAGGCTGTCAATTCCGTTTCCCTGAGCGTGGACCGGGGGGAGACCCTGGGCCTGGTGGGAGAGACCGGCGCGGGAAAGACGACCACGGCGCTGTCCATCCTGCGCCTGCTGCCCGACCCGCCGGGGAAGATCGTCAGCGGAAGCATTACCTTTAACGGAGAGGATCTGCTGGCCAAAAGCGAAAAAGAGATGCAAAGCATCCGCGGCGGGCAGATCTCGATGATTTTTCAGGACCCGATGACCGCCCTGAACCCGGTGGCCCGGGTGGGAGAACAGATCGCAGAGGTCATCCTGCTGCACAACAAGGTCTCCAAGGCTGAGGCAGAGCGGCAGGCGCTGGAGATGCTGGAGCTGGTGGGCATTCCGGCGGAGCGGGGGAGGGAGTACCCCCATCAGTTTTCCGGCGGGATGAAGCAGCGGGTGGTCATCGCCATCGCGCTGGCCTGTTCCCCGATCCTGCTGCTGGCCGACGAGCCGACCACCGCCCTGGACGTCACCATCCAGGCCCAGGTGCTGGAGCTGATGAATGAGCTCAAGGAAAAGCTCGACACCGCCATGATCCTGATCACCCACGACCTTGGAGTGGTGGCGGAGACCTGCAGCAAGGTGGCTGTAATGTACGCGGGCGAGATCGTGGAGAGCGGCTCCCTGGAGGACATTTTTGAAGCGACGGCCCATCCCTACACCATCGGCTTGTTCCGATCCATTCCCCCGCTGGACGAGGATGTGGATATGCTCTGCACGGTGCCCGGCCTGATGCCCGACCCCGTTGAGCTGCCCCGGGGTTGTAAATTCCATCCCCGCTGCCCGCGGGCCACGCAGCGCTGCAGTCAGGTCGATCCCCCTGTAACGGAGATCAGCCCGGGCCACCTGGTCAAGTGTCTGGAGTACTGCACAGAGAGTGAAGACGCGCCCAAGGAGAGGTGAGCATGAATACGATCCTGGAAGTTCGGAACCTGAAAAAGAACTTTGAAATTTCGGGCGGAACCCTTCACGCCGTTGATAACATCAGCTTTACCATCGACCAGGGGAAAACGCTGGGCGTAGTGGGGGAATCCGGGTGCGGGAAATCCACCCTGGGAAGGATGCTGGTGGGACTGACCAGCGTGACCGAGGGGGAAATTATCTTTAAGGGGAAAGACATCTCCCGCGTTCGGAAGGCGGAGCGGAAGGAACTGAATAAAGAGATGCAGATCATTTTTCAGGACCCCTTTTCCTCCCTGGACCCGCGTATGTGCACCATGGAGCTGATCGCGGAGCCCCTGTCCATCTTCAAGGTCTGCCGGACAAAAGCGGAGCTGGAGCACCGGGTCCGGGAGCTGATGGATCTGGTGGGGATCTCAGAGCACATCATGTATTCCTACCCGCATGAACTGGACGGAGGCCGCCGGCAGAGAATCGGAATCGCCCGGGCGCTGGCACTGGATCCGGAATTTATTGTCTGCGACGAGCCCGTATCCGCGCTGGATGTGTCCATCCAGGCCCAGGTGCTCAATCTGCTCAAGCAGCTGCAGCGGGAGAAGCAGTTTACTTACCTGTTCATCACCCACAATCTGTCCGTGGTCAAGCATGTCTCGGACGACATTCTGGTCATGTATATGGGACAGATGGTGGAAAAAGCGCCTGCGAAGCGGCTGTTCCAGCTGCCCCTGCACCCTTACACCAAGGGACTGCTCTCCGCGATCTGCGTTCCCGACATCCGGCGCAAACACAAACGGATCATTATGAGAGGGGAGATCACGTCGCCCATCAATCTGAAGCCGGGATGCCGCTTCGCGGCCAGGTGCCCCTTTGCGGATGAGCAATGCGGCCGGGAGCAGCCGGAACTGCGGGAATATGAGCCGGGACACTTTGTGGCCTGCCATTTCGCGGATCAGATCAATCAGGCGCCGGCCGCCCACGAGCCTGTATGAGAAACTGTGTTTTCTTTGCCCCCGGCGCGGGAAGGTGGGCGGTATGTGCGCTCAGCGCCGTGCTTTGGTGTGTGCTGTTCCTTTTCCCTGCCGCCCATGCGGCGGGTGAGAGCGAAGCGGTGCTTGGAACAAGCACGCGCAGTATGTCGCCCAAACAGACTTCCCAGTCCTATGGGGCGCGGCTCCAGGAGACTGCTCTGGGAAATCTGGTGGCTGACGGGATGCGGGCGCAGAGCGGCGCCCAAATTGCCATTGCGTGCGGCGGGAACCTGGTGAAAGCTCTTGGAGGGGGCGAGATCACCCGGGAGGATGTTCAGGCTGTTTTTGCGGCGGATGAGCGCATCGGCGTGGTGGAAATGACGGCGGACTGCCTGTTCGATGTGCTGGAAGAGGCGGTGGGGCAGGTCCGGATCGATGAGCGGGAATGGCTGGACGCCGACTCCGGTTTCGACGGATTTCCGCAGATTTCCGGTTTCTCCTTCACCTATGACGCATCCCAACTGGCGGGGAACCGCGTCCGGACCGTGCGTCTGGACGACGGCACGGCCCTCTCCAGAGACGCAGAGCGCCTTTTGACGGTGGCTTTGCCGGAGAGCATGACCGAGGGGACGCTGGGGTTCTCCATGCTGAGGGAACTGCCGGTCCGGTACAGCGGGACCCAGGCCCAGGCTCTGGCGGATCATATCGGCGCTCTGGGGGAAGTGACCCCTCCCAAGACCGGCAGGATCACGGTGCTCGGCACCGCGGAGCGGACAATTTACAGTGCGCTTCACGTGGGCAGCTTTTTGCCCTATTTGATCATCCTGATCCTTTTGATCCGGCTTCCGGGCCAGCGGGGCCGGGAGCGGAACATGGACGGGACCCTGTCAAAGCGATACAGAAAAACCCTGAAATCGTAAGATTTCAGGGTTTTTTCTTTTTATTGTTCCGCGCCACGGAGAATGTACTGGAAGGAGTCTCCCGAGGGGAGGTACTCCACCGGAACACCGGAGCCGATCACGTCCGGGAGCCAGCGGGTCATGTACTTCATGCCCAGCTCCTCAAAGTTGAAATGTCCTATCTCGATGATGGCCTTGCCCCGGCCCTGCTGGGCGGCGTCCCGCACGTATTCGGTCAGGGTCCAGTCCACGATCTCCAGGGGGATCATGACGTCCGCATGGGCGGCCTTTGCAAGAATGTCGTTGTCACGGCCGTTTCCCAGGACGTGCTCGCAGAGGAAGACGGTGGACACGCTGGCGTTCACGTCGCCCACCACCCGCACGCCGTTCAGGTCCAGCTTTTCCGTCAGCTCCCGGGCTAGACCGGCGACGGTGGTCTGCGGGATGCGGAACCAGAGGGGCTTGGTCTCCTCGCCCTGGACATAGCCCTCCCAGCCCAGCTCCCGGGCGATGCCGTAGTAAATATAATCAATGTACGGGTGCGTCGCGGCCGCGGGGCCGCCGGGGCCGTGGATGTAATCATGATCCCGCCAGACCACGATGCCGGCGCGGGCCAGGGCGGCGGCCTTTTCCCGGTAGACCGGGTCGTCCGCGAGAAAATCGGTGCGGTCTTCGTGGCTGTAGAAGGTGGGCTCATGGGTGATCAGCAGGTTGATCCCCTTCTCTTCGGCCCGCCGGATCACCTCCATGGTCACGTAGCAGGTGACGCCGATACCGGTGCACTCAGCCTCCACGTTGCCGCATTTGACCGTGTCGCAGGTGCGCTCCGGGTGCTCCAGCGGGGGATGGAAGGCCTTCAGCCGGTCCAAAATCTCTTTGATTTTCATGTATTTTCCTCCGTTTCGGTCCGGTGCTCCAGCAGGTCCCGGAACATCTGGAGCATGGATTGCGTGGTGTCGCCGTCCTGGTAGTTGAACACCAGATATTCGCCGTCCCGGGTGGTCAGGAGGATGGCCGTGTCGATCTTTTTGGCGGCGCACAGGGTATAGGTGCCCCAGGCCTCGTTCTCCCAGGAGCCCCAGTAATACGAGCGGTTTTCCCCGCCGGAGAGCATGGTCCCGGGGTCGGTCAGCTCCACCAGCTCCAGGTCCGCGATCTGATCGTAATCCACGGTGAAGCTGAATTTCTGGGGGCCGCTGAAGGTCAGCGCGTCATCTCCGAAATCCGGCGAGATGCTGGTCCCGCCCACGGCCCAGGACCCCACGGTGAACACCACGAGGACGAGGACCAGAAAAATGGTATTTTTGGCTTTGCCGCTCATTCCATTACCCTCCCGGCTTTAAGGCGACTGTAAAATAAAACGATGTGCCGACGCCGTAGGTGCTTTCCACCCACAGCTTTTCCCCCAGGCCCCGGGCGATCTCGTCGGCGATGGCCAGACCCAGACCGCTGCCCGAGGAATTGTGGGCGATGTCCGCCTTGTAAAAGCGCTCAAAGATGCGGCCCACGTCCTCGGTGCGGATGCCGGGGCCGTTGTCCCGGATGCAGAAGGTGACCGATTTGGGGTGGAGCTGGTCGGTGATCCAGATGGTGCCGCCCTCCCCGGTGAATTTCGCGGCGTTGTCCAGCAGGACGTTCATCAGGGTCACCAGCTTTTCCGGGTCGGTATAGAGCGGGGGGACATCCTCCAGGTACAGCCCGGAGGCGTCCAGAGTGATGCCCAGGTCGCCGCAGAGCATCATGTACCGGTCGATGACGGGGGGGATAATGCCGTCGGCGTAGGTGACGACTTTTTTGAACTCCGTCCGGTTGCTCTGCAGCCGGGAGAGCTCCAGAATGTCGATCACCAGCTGCTCCAGCCGGTCCGATTCCTCGATGATCTTTCCGCTGTAGGTGTGCTGGGTCTGCGTGTCCTTGACCATGCCGTCGTGCAGGGCCTCCGCCATGGCGCGGATGGCGGTGATGGGCGTTTTCAGCTCGTGGCTGACATTGGCGATCAGGTCGCGGCGCATCCGGTTCAGCTCCCGCTCCTTGTTAAAAAGGTAAAGGACAAAAAAAGCCGCCACCAGGTACATGAAGGTAAACAGCACCACGTACGTGATGAGGGTGGTGTCCAGGTTGGAAAAGTCCCGCACCAGGATGGACGCAAAGGGCTTGCCGTTCGGCCCCTCCACAACGACGCCGGCGATCACGCCGAAGACAAAACTGGGCTCATCCTCGCGGTTGTCCAGCAGTAAGAGCGCGGGAACGAAGAACTGCCCGTTCTCCAGCACGGCCGGGACAAGGCTGCGGATATATTCGTACTGACTGCTGTGCAGGAACGAGCGCTCGGAGGAGACCAGCCGGCCATATTCGTTGTAGCACCAGTGCTCCATGCCGTAGATCATGACCTTGTCCATCTGACCGGCGGACAGGATCTCGTTCCCTTTGTCCTCCGCGATCTCCAGCAGGTCGATCCGGTTCTTGACCACCGGGATCAGCCAGATCAGGAAACAGCCGAAAATGACGCCGAACAGGTAGACCCCTGCCAGAATGGCAGCCATTTTCCGTTTCCTGTGGCTGCTGTTGCTGCTCTTACTCATGGCGTTCCTCGATCATATAGCCCACTCCGTAAATGCTGCGGAAGGAGACCTGGGCGATTTTCTCCGGGATCTTTCCCCGCAGCCGGGCCATCAGGGTGTCCACCGTCCGCACGTCGCCGTAGTAGTCGTAGCCCCAGACGGCGTTCAGGATCTCCTCCCGGGAGGCCACCTCCCCGGCACGGTCCATGAGAAAGGCCAGCAGCTCCACCTCCCGGGGGGTCATCTTGATCGGATGGTCGTCGATGAAGACGTCGTACGCCCGGGGGTTTACCCGCAGCTTCCCCAACTGGAGGATCTTGTTGTCCTTCCGGGGCCGCGTCCTGCGCAGGACGGTCTTGACCCGGGTGACCACCTCCTTGGGGGAGAAGGGCTTGGTTACATAGTCGTCCGCCCCCAGCTCCAGGCCGACGATGCGGTCCGCCTCGTCCACCTTCGCACTGAGGATGATGATGGGCAGGTCGCTGGTCTTCCGGATCTGCCGGCAGACCTCGGTGCCAAACAGCTTGGGCAGCATGATGTCCAGAATCACAAGGTCCACCTGGTTCTGCCGGATCATGTCCAGCGCGGCGGCGCCGTCGTAGGCGGACAGGACCTGAAAGCCCGCCTCCTGCAGATACAGCTGGAGAGTTTGGTGGACAGTTTCGTTGTCGTCGCAGATCAGTATGGTGGTTCCATTCATGGAACGGCCTCCTCTCACTTCAGACAACCAGATTTTAGCCCAATTACACAAAAAACACAAGCCGAAGATGGGTAAACATTACAAAAAGTACTTTTTTTAACATTTGCGTGACATTTGCGCAGGAATTGTGTCACAACTTTTTGACAGGGCTATGGTATGGTGTGTCTGCTCAGGTGTGAAAAGCACCTCAATAAAATGTAAAGGGGAAAGACACAATGAAAAAGCTGCTCGCTCTCCTGCTGGCGCTGGCCATGGTTTTTGCTCTGGCCGCGTGCGGCAACAACAACGCGCAATCTTCCAACCCCTCTGACTCCGGCTCCGACAAGGGCGGACTGGATAATCAGCAGAGCCAGGGCTCCCTGGAGGACACCGCCAACATTGACAACACCTATGTCAAGGATGAGATGATCCTGGGCTGGGCCTCCGCCACCTCCCTGACCCCCTGGGGCACCCGCAACAACACCCCCGGCAACTACGAAGTGTACGAAATGCTCTACGAGTGCGACGCCAAGGGCGAGATGTATCCCCTGCTGGCCGACGCTACTTATGAGGGCAGCTACATGGCCGGCTGCGACCATGAGCCCGGCTCCGGCGTGTACACCGTCAAGATCTACGACTACATCAAGGACCATGCCGGAAACCCCGTGACCGCCTCCGATGTGGCCTACTCCTTCATGTATCAGTATGAGAATGAGAATACCTCCGGCTGGAACGACCTGATCAATGTCGAGGCCACCGACGACACCACCGTCGTGTTCACCTTCAAGGAGGACCAGGACGGCGTGGGCGAACTGCTGAACATCTTCTGCCGCTGCTTCATCGTGTCCGAGGCTGCCCACAAGGCCAGCCCCTCCCAGTTCGCCAACGACATGTGCGGCACCGGCCCCTATAAGTTCGTGGACTACGTCTCCGGCTCCTCCGTGACCCTGGAGAAGAACGAGGACTACTGGCAGACCAACGACGAGCTGCGCCGTCAGGAGCAGCAGGCCAATGTGCAGAAGATCGTCTACCAGTTCATCGACGAGACCGCTCAGCGCGTCATCGCCCTGAAGACCGGCACCGTCGATTTTGTCCACGAGATGAGCGCCGACGGCTGCACCGACTTCCTGGACGGCGGCGAGTATGCCGATCAGTACAACGTCTACAGCTATCAGGCCAAGTTCGTCAACTACCTGGACCCCAACTGCGGCGAAGACAGCATCATGAGCGACGTCAACATGCGTCTGGCGGTCTTCAACGCCATCGACCTGGACGGTCTGGTCACCGCTCTGGGCGGCACCGCTTCCCGCCTGTACTCCTATGCCACCGGCTATTACACCGACTTTGACTGGGTGGACTGGGCGTCCAAGGACAACTACAACACCCGTACCGGCGTCGATCCCACGGTCGTGAAGGGCTATCTGGACGCCGCCGGCTACAACAACGAGACCCTGATCCTGGTCACCACCAACAACGGCAACATGGGCGATGTGGCCGCCATCATTGCCGCCCAGCTGATGGCTCAGGGCATCAATGTGGAGACCAAGGTTCTGGACAACTCCTCCGCCAACGCTCTGATCGCCGAGTCCGACGGCTGGGATCTGAGCCTGGGCATGATGGCCGGCGACCAGAACGTCACCGTGTGGGCCCACGACTTCAGCTGGGGCAACACCGCGGACGGCGACCGCACCATCAACTTCATCCGTGACCAGGAGTGGGAAGACCTGCTGAACCTGTGCTGCACCGAGGCCGGCCACACTCCCGAGAACATGGAGAAGTGGTGGGATCACGCCACCGAGAACGCCTACACCATGGGCCTGTTCACCAGCAACGTCTACGAGGTTCTGCCCGAGGATATGACCTACTACGTCCTGGGCGACAAGCTGATGCCCCTGACCGGAGCCTCCACCTACGCCGCTCCCGAGGCTTAATCAAACACCTGCGCTCAATTTGGCGGCGTCACCCCCTTGCCGGGGTGACGCCGCTCCTGTAAAACACTGAAAACCCGCCTTCTGAAAGAGGTTTTACTATGTGGAGATATATCGTTAAACGACTGTTCTGGCTGGTCATCACAACGATCTGCGTGGCGCTGCTGATCTTCACCGTCATGTGGTTCGTTCCCGGTGACCCGGCAAGGCTGATGCTGGGTACCGAGGCCAGCGCCGCGGATATCGCGGCCCTGCGGGATAAATTGGGCCTGAACGACCCGTTCCTGGTGCAGCTGGGCCGCTACATGCGGGATACCTTCCTGCGCTTCGATCTCGGCACCTCCTATACCTATAAGGTCCCCGTGATTCAGGAGTTTGCCGTCCGCCTGCCCCGCACCCTGCTGCTGGGCGCGATCGCCGTCGTGCTGAACATGGTCATCGGCGTCCCCCTGGGCGTTTCGGCCGCGACCCACCGCAACTCCTTCCAGGACCAGGGCCTGCTGTTTTTCGCCATGATCTTCATCTCGGTGCCCCAGTTCTTCATGGCGCTGGTGCTGGTGGTCCTGTTCTCCCTGAAGCTGGGCTGGCTGCCGCCCTTTGGCATTGACTCCTGGAAATGCTGGATCATGCCCATTTTGGCGACCTCCCTGTCCAGCATCGCCCAGGTCGCCCGACAGACGCGCTCCTCCGTGCTGGAGACCATCCGGGCCGACTTTGTCACCACCGCCCGGGCCAAGGGCCTGGCCGAGCGCAAGGTCATCTATAAGCATATGCTGCCCAACGCCCTGATCCCTGTGGTCAGCGACCTGGGCATGCAGCTGTCCATGATCATCGGCGGCTCGGTGGTCGTGGAGTCCGTTTTCTCGTTCCCCGGTATCGGCACCTATCTGCTGACCGGTATCCAGAGCCGTGACTATCCCGTTATCCGCAGCTGCGTGCTGATCCTGGCCATCTTCGCGGCGGTGGTCGTCCTGCTGGTGGACCTGCTGTACGCCTTCCTGGACCCCCGCATCAAGGCCCAGTATGTGAACTACGCGGCGAAGAAAGGGGGCAAGGCGAAATGAGTGAAGCTGTTGTTGTGAACAAGCCCCTGACAAAGCGGAAAAAGGAAGGCATGTTCAAGCAGGTGTGCAAGCGCCTTGTCAGGAACCCGGTCGCCATGACCGGCCTGATCATCCTGCTTCTGATCGTGCTGGCGTCCATTTTTGCCCCCCTGCTGGCTCCCTATGATCCCAACTTCATGGATTATTCCGCCCTGAAGACCGGCCCCAGCGCCAAGCACCTGCTGGGCTGCGACCAGCTGGGCCGCGACATTCTCAGCCGCATGCTGTACGGCGGCCGCTACTCCCTGGCCCTGGGCTTCATCTGCGCCATGATCGGCCTGATCCTGGGCGTGTTCTTCGGCTGCATCGTCGGCTACGCCGGCGGCACGGTGGACAATATTGCCATGCGTATCTGCGATATCTGGTCCTCCATCCCGTCCATGCTGCTGGCCATCCTGGTCTCCACCGCGCTGGGCAACGGCTTCTTCAACACCGTTCTGGCCATGACCCTGGGCAGCATTCCCGGCTCGGTGCGCAATACCCGCGCCATGGTTCTGAAGGAGCGATCCCAGGAGTATCTGGAGGCCGCCAAGGCCATGAACTGCTCTCAAATGAAGATCATGTTCAAGCATATGATGCCCAACATCATCCCCTTCAAGATCGTGGGCACCACCGGCAACATCGGCGCCACCATCATGCAGGCCTCCAGCCTGTCCTTCATCGGCCTGGGCATGGACGCCTCCACCCCGGAGTGGGGCGCCATGTGCTCCAGCGGCCGGGCCCTGATGCTGACGCATCCTTACATGATCATCTTCCCCGGCCTGATCATCCTGATCACGGTTCTGGCCTTCAACCTGTTCGGCGACGGCCTGCGGGACGCCATGGATCCCAAGCTGAAGGACTAAGGGGGTGCCGAACATGAGTGAAAACTTTCTGGAAATCAAAGACCTGCGGGTCGAATATACCTCCGGCGGTCAGATCGTCAAGGCGGTCAACGGCGTGAACATCGAGCTGGCCAAGGGCGAGACCCTGGGCCTGGTGGGCGAGACCGGCGCCGGCAAGACCACCATCGCCAAGGCCATCCTGCGCATCCTGCCCGAGCCCCCGGCGAAGGTGGTGGGCGGCGAGATCCGGATGGACGGCGTCAACCTGCTGGAGCTGCCCGAAAAGGAGATGCTGAAGGTCCGGGGCGACAAGATCGCCATGATCTTTCAGGACCCCATGACCGCCCTGAACCCCACCATGACGGTGGGCAACCAGATCACCGAAGTGGTGCTGCTGCACAACGACATCCCCCACAAGGAGGCTGTGGACCGCGCCATTGAAATGCTGGAGCTGGTGGGCATCCCCGCCGTGCGCTTCATGGAGTACCCCCATCAGTTTTCCGGCGGCATGAAGCAGCGTGTGGTCATCGCCATGGCCCTGGCCTGCAACCCAGAGCTGCTGCTGGCCGACGAGCCCACCACCGCCCTGGATGTGACCATCCAGGCCCAGGTGCTGAAAATGATGATGGAGCTCAAGCGCAAGCTGGACACCTCCATGATCCTGATCACCCACGACCTGGGCGTGGTGGCCGAGACCTGCGACAAGGTGGCCGTCATCTACGCCGGACAGATCATGGAGAGCGGCACCAAGGAGGACATCTTCCGCCACCCCACCCATCCCTACACCCAGGGCCTGTTCGGCTCCCTGCCCAAGCTGGACGACAACTCCAAGCGCCTGCACCCCATCCACGGCCTGCCCCCCGATCCCACCAACCTGCCGGAGGGCTGCACGTTCCATCCCCGCTGCCCCCAGACTTGCGAGGGCTGCAAAGCCGGCGAGGCGCCGGAAATGATCGAGGTCAGCCCCGGCCATTTCGTGCGCTGCATCATGTGCCGGAAGGAGGGCGAATAAGATGGCATTGCTGGAAGTCAATCATCTGAAAAAGTATTTTGACGTCGCCGCCGGTGTCAACCACGCCGTGGACGACGTGACCTTCAAGATCGAGAAGGGCCACACCATGGGCGTGGTGGGCGAGTCCGGCTGCGGCAAGTCCACCCTGGGCCGCACCATCATCCGCCTGCAGGACGCCACCGACGGCCAGGTCCTGCTCAACGGCGAGGACATCACCTATGCCAAGGGCAAGGAGCTGCGCCGCCTGCGCGAGAAGATGAGCATCGTGTTCCAGGACCCGTACTCCTCCCTGAACCCCCGCATGTGCGTGGATGAGACCATCCGGGAGCCCCTGCAGGAGGCCCGCCGCTTCAGCCGCCGGGAGATCGATGAGCGTACGGAGGAGCTGATGGACCTGGTGGGCATCGAGGACCGCCTGCGCATGGCGTACCCCCACGAGATGGACGGCGGCCGCCGCCAGCGCGTGGGCATCGCCCGCGCCCTGGCCCTGAACCCGGAGTTCATCATGTGCGACGAGCCGGTCTCCGCCCTGGACGTGTCCATCCAGGCCCAGGTGCTGAACCTGCTGATGGACCTGCAGGAGAAGTTCGGCCTGACCTATATGTTCGTCACCCACGACCTGTCCGTGGTCCGCCACATCTCCGACGACATCTGCGTCATGTACCTGGGCCAGCTGGTGGAGACCTGTCCCTCCAAGGAGCTGTTCGCGCAGCCGCTGCACCCCTACACCAAGGCGCTGCTGTCCGCCATCCCGTCCATCGACCTGGACCACCCCATGCAGCAGCTGGAGCTGAAGGGCGAGATCACCTCCGCCATCAATCCCAAGCCCGGCTGCCGGTTCGCGCCCCGCTGCCCCTACGCCTGCGAGCGCTGCCATGAGCCGCAGCAGCTGGAGGAAGTGCAAAGCGGCCACTTCGTCTCCTGCTGCCGGGTCAAAGAGATCAACTGAGGGAGTCACCTATGGCACATATTGTACACATCACGGCCGGAACGGGCAATTACCCCAACGGCCAGAAAATCGACCGGGCAATCCTGGAATATGACCGCCCGCTTTGCCCGGAGATCGACGCCGGCTGCTTCGCCGTGGAGGGCCGCACCGTTACCGGGGCGCAGGTGCAGGGGAATACCGTGACCCTGTGCCTGGAAGCGGCGGAGAAGGCCGCCGGGCTGGTGGAGGAGCCGGAGCACAAGCCGCCCAAGCCCGGGCAGAAAATGGGCCCGCCCACCGATATGCCCCCGACGAAGCGCCGGGCGGTGCAGGTCACCGTGAAGCAGCTCGCCCCCATCCGGGACGCGGAGGGGAACGAGATCCCCGCCGACGGCGTACCCCATGCCTCCGACCGCACGTCGGAGCCGGTGGTGGAGGACTTTACCCAGGGCGAGTACGCCGGGATCCGCTACAACCTCTACACCCCCAAGACCCTGGAACCGGGCGAGCGGTATCCTCTGGTCCTGTTCATCCACGACGCGGGCCCCTGCGGGCCGGACACCAAGCTGACCCTGTCCCAGGGCCTGGGCGCGGTGAGCTTTGCCGCCCCCGCCTGGCAGAAGGAGCACCCCTGCTTTGTGCTGGCCCCCCAGATCGACCGGGGGATCAACCTGACCACCGACGATTTCGTCTGCTCCAAGGAGCTGGAGGACATCAAGGCGCTGCTGGACCACGTTGTGGAGAGCAACCCCGTGGACCGCGCGCGCCTCTACACCACCGGACAGTCCATGGGCTGCATGGCCTCCTGCGAGCTGAACATCCGCTATCCCGACCTGTTTGCCGCGTCCCTTCTGGTGGCGGGGCAGTGGGACCCGGAGCGCATGGCGCAAAGCTGCAGCCGCAATCAGTTCTGGATCCTGGTGTCCGAGCACGACCGGAAGGCCTTCCCCGGCATGAACGCCGTGACCGAGGCGCTGGAGCGCGGCGGCGCGGCCGTGGCGCGCTACCGCTGGGACGGCGCTGCCGACGCGGAGCAGTTGACGCAGTGCGTCAGAAATGCTATGATGGATGCAGCAAATGTGCGCTACACCGTGTTTGAGGGCTCCAGCGTGGTGCCGGACGGGGAGGACGACAACCCCGGCAGCAACCATGTGAACACCTGGCGGGTGGCGTACACCATCGACGGCCTGAAGGAATGGCTGTTCTCCCAGGGAGAATAAGCGCGTGAGGTAGCACATCATGGGGTTTGGGAAAAAGCACGACGTCACGGATATTTACGGGGTCAAGGGCAAGAAAGCCTCCCCGTTCAGCACGAAGGACGCGCCCGACACGCCGGAGTCCGGCCTGCGCCACAGCAGCTACTACCATAAATACTTCCGGGGCTATACCGAGGTCCGGAAGCTGAACGCCAAGGGGCGTGTGGTGTCCGAGCGCTACTACACCCGGCCCTGGATCGTCAGCGGCCTGTCCACGCGCAATTACTGGCTGGTCCGCCTGCTGTACGCGCTCCTGGTGGCGGCGTCCGCGGCGCTGTTTATCACGGCGCTGTGTCAGGATGTGCCGGGAAATTACAGCTGGATCGTGGCGCTGCCCGGCTATCCGACCATCATCGCCCTGGTCGTTCTGGCGGCCGTGACCGTGATGTACATCTTTGTGGAGCGGAAAATGACCCTGTGGGGCCATGTGTCCAGCACCAGGCGGCTGAAGGTGGTGTCTCTGATCACCGCGATCATTCAGGCCGTGACGGCGGTGGATCTGGCGCTGTATGCCCTGATCACCGGCGAGGAAGTCCTGCGGAGCCTGGGCTGCGCGGCGCTGGTCCTGCTGAGCGCGTGCTGCTCCGGCGCCCTGTTTTTCCTGGAGCGGAAAATGCCCTATCAGGAGATCCCCAACGACACCAAGCTCCCCGAGGGGGAGGCCCACGAGATCTGGTAAAACGACAAACCCCGCACGCAGTTCTTGCGTGCGGGGATTTGTGAAATGTGATACAATACTGCGAAGACCGAACAACTGCCGGCCGGAGCGGGCAAGGCGGCAAAGGTCCTCAAAGAAATGCGGAAAGGAGAACCCTGATATGATCGACTTTTCCTGCAAGCATGAGATCCTCATACGCAATCCGGACGGCTCCTATTCTCCCATGGACGAGCCGTTCTTCCGGGCGGAGCAGATCGCTCCCGACACCTGGAAGATCCTGTCCTCCGGGGACTTTTCCTACTTGGTTGTGGGCGACCGGGAGGGAATCTCCATCGACACGGGCTACGGCGCGGGCAACATCCGGGAGTTCCTGCAGACCCTGACCGACAAGAGCGTGCGCAATGTCATCAACACCCATAGCCATTTCGACCACACCGCCAACAACTCCTATTTTGAAAAGGCCTACATGCACCCGGCGGCCTTTGACTATGCCACCATTCCCTATGCCAGCTTCGCGGGCATCGACTTCCCCCGGGATTACGAGTTCGCGGCGGTTCAGGAGGGGGACGTGTACGACCTGGGCAGCCGGACGCTGGAGTTTTTCTGGATTCCCGACCACACCCCCGACGGCATCGCCATTCTGGACCGCACGGCGCGCATTTTCTTCCTCGGGGACGAGCTGATGCCCATGCCCATGGGCAAGACCCTGAACGTGCCCATCCGCACGTTTTTCGGCTATCTGGAGAAGCTGCTGGCCCACCGGCAGGAGTTCGACCGCCTGTTTACCGGCGGGGGCGAGCTGGACATTGCGTATCTGGACCGCTATTACGCCTGCGCCCGGGAGATCCTGAACGGGACCTTTGGCGTGCCCTTTGAGCGCAGACGGGGCGGTCCGCCGCCCCAGGCTCCCGGCCCCCACGGGGAGACGGTGTACGCCCGCATGATGCCCCACGCGGGCGACGGCGGGGCCTCCGAGCCGATCCCGGCCGGCAACTGGTATGCGCTGGAGTACAGCGGCGTGCGGATCGTCTACGACCGGGACCGGCTGTAAGAGAAATGCACGGGCCGCCGGTAAAAAAACTCTTGACAAGTCCGGACAAGTGCGTTAGACTTTACCACAGTAAACCGTTGACGCGGAGATAACGGTGGTTATGCTTCTACAGAGAGCCCGCGCTGCTGAGAGTCGGGTGAAACACAGGCCATCAAATGGACCGCTGAGGGCGCAGTCAAATGCGGGAGGGCTTCCCGCAGAGTATTCTGCGACGTGTGGGCATACGTCAGTTGCCGGGAGTATGATGGTACTCCGCAAAGGGCACGGCATCAGGCCGTGAAGCAAGGTGGCACCGCGGATAAATGATTTTATTCGTCCTTGACAGAAGATCATTCTGTCAAGGATGTTTTTTTACTCCTTTGACAGAACCGTCAAAGGAGCTTTTTGTTTCAAGGAGGTCATCGCATGAACATCTCACCCAGTCTGGAGGAAGTCAGACGAATCGCCCAAACCGGCGCGTACAAGGTGCTGCCGGTCAGCTGCGAGATCCTGTCCGACATCTGCACGCCCATGGAGGCGCTGAAAAAGCTGAAGAACATTTCCACCCACTGCTACATGCTGGAGTCGGTGGCCGAGCAGGAAAAGTGGGGCCGCTACACCTTCCTGGGCTTTGACCCCAAGCTGGAGATCACCTGCACCAATGGGGAGATGAAGGCGGGGAACATCACGTTCCATACGGAGGACCCGTCCGCGTTCCTGCGCCAGATCCTGGCCGACTACAAGAGCCCCCGGTTTGACAACCTCCCCTCCTTCACCGGCGGGCTGGTGGGCTACTTCTCCTACGATTACCTGGGCTACAGCGAGCCGACCGTGCGCTCCACGGCCCAGGACACCGAGGCCTTCAAGGACGTGGACCTGATGCTGTTTGACAAGGTCATCGCCTTTGACCACTTCCGGCAGAAGATCATCCTGATCGCCAACATGCCCCTGGACGACCCCGAGGTGGGCTACAACAAGGCGGTCCTGGAGCTGAAGCAGATGTGCGACCTGCTGCGCAACGGCCAGCCGAAGCACGAGCCGGGAGGCCACATGACGGGGGAGGCCGCGCCCCTGTTCGACCGGCCCACCTTCTGCGCCATGGTGGAGAAGGCCAAGCGCCACATCCGGGAGGGCGACATCTTCCAGATCGTGCTGTCCAACCGCCTGAGCGCCCCCTTTGAGGGAAGCCTTCTGAACACCTACCGGGTCCTGCGGACCATCAACCCGTCCCCGTATATGTTCTACTTCTCGGGCACCGACGTGGAGGTGGCGGGGGCCTCGCCGGAGACCCTGGTCAAGCTGGAAAATGGCGTGCTGCACACCTTCCCCCTGGCGGGCACCCGGCCCCGGGGAAAGACCGAGGAGGAGGACAGGAAGCTGGAGAGCGAGCTTCTGGCCGACCCCAAGGAGCTGGCCGAGCACAACATGCTGGTGGACCTGGGGCGCAACGACCTGGGCAAGGTCAGCAAATTCGGCACGGTGCAGGTGGAGAAGCTGCACTCCATCGAGCGCTACTCCCACGTCATGCACATCGGCTCCACGGTGCGGGGGGAGATCCGGGAGGAATTCGACGCTCTGGACGCCGTCAGCGCGGTTCTCCCGGCGGGCACCCTGTCGGGCGCGCCCAAGATCCGGGCCTGCCAGCTGATCGACGAGCTGGAGCAGAACAAGCGGGGCATCTACGGCGGGGCCATCGGGTACATCGACTTCACCGGGAACATGGACACCTGCATCGCCATCCGCATCGCGTACAAGAAAAACGGCAAGGTGTTCGTCCGCAGCGGCGCGGGCATCGTGGCCGACTCGGTCCCCGAGACGGAATATGAGGAGTGCATCAACAAAGCCAAGGCCGTGGTCAGCGCCTTGAAGCTCGCAGAGGAGGCGGACCTATGATCCTGCTCATCGACAATTACGACAGCTTTTCCTACAACCTGTACCAGCTCATCGGGGCCATTGACCCGGACATCCGGGTCATCCGCAACGACGAGCTGACGGTGGAGGAGATTCGGGCGCTGAAGCCCGACCGCATCGTGCTCTCCCCCGGCCCCGGACGGCCGGAGGACGCGGGGGTCATCATCGAAGTGGCCCGGACACTGGGCACGGAGATCCCCACCCTGGGCGTCTGTCTGGGTCATCAGGCCATCTGTGCCGCCTTCGGCGCCACCATCACCTACGCCAAGGAGCTGATGCACGGCAAGCAGTCCCGGGTCACCTTCGACCCGGCCTGCCCGCTGTTCCAGGGCTGCCCCGAGTCGGCGCTGGTGGCCCGGTACCACTCCCTGGCGGCGGACCCCGCCACTCTTCCCGACTGCCTGAAGACTACCGCCGTGACAACCGACGGCGAGGTCATGGCGGTGCAGCACAAGGAGTACCCCATTTACGGCGTGCAGTTCCACCCCGAGTCCATCATGACCCCGGACGGGAAGACCATGCTGGAAAACTTCATCAATCTTTAAGAAGGAGATTTTGACCATGATTAAAGAAGCAATCGTGAAGATCGTGGATAAACAGGACCTGACCTACGACGAGGCCTACAGCGTCATGAACGAGATCATGAGCGGCGA
>JBJDYV010000055.1:0-2090 GCA_051867655.1 Oscillospiraceae bacterium | reverse complement strand
GGCTCGGTGACAATGGCAAATACCACGAACAGCATGACACACTCCATGGACATATGCGTGATGCCGAAGATGTCACCCAGATAGATGCTGCAAACCAACAGTCCCACACCACTGCCTATCCAGACAATCCAGCGAAGCAGATTCAGTGGTTTGCTGATATGATACAGAATCATAAATCCCACAATGGCAAGGAGCATGGTACAGGCAGTGGAAATGTCCGTCTCATTGACACCAAATACTCTGCCAAAGATCACCAGCGCGCCAACCACAAGAAAATCCGTCAGTCCCGCAGGCAGAGCTTTGATCAGAACATTGGAAAGAAACCGTCCGCGAATGGCTTCCGCATTTGGCTGTAGCGCAAGGAAAAATCCGGGGATTCCGATGGTAAACATACTGATCAGCGAGATCTGTGCAGGCTCCAGGGGATAGTTCAGCATGAAGCAGGCGGAGAACACCGCCATCAGGAAAGAAAAAATGTTCTTCACCAGAAACAGGCTGGCAGAACGCTGGATGTTGTTGACCACCCGCCGTCCTTCCGCCACCACCGATGGCATGGCGGAAAAATCGGATTCCAGCAAAACCAACTGGGAGATCTGTGCCGCCGCGTCACAGCCCGATGCCATGGCGATGGAACAGTCCGCTTCCTTCAGAGCAAGTACATCATTGACACCATCTCCCGTCATGCCCACGGTATGGCCCGCACTCTGCAATGCCCGGACAAGCAGCCGCTTCTGCTCAGGTGTGACCCGTCCGAATACAGTATACTGCTCTGCCGCAGACCGCAGAGCGTCCTCCGTTTCCAGTATAGATGCGTCCACATAGTTCTCTGCGCCAGAGATGCCCGCCTCCGCGGCAATCTGCGAAACGGTCAGCGGGTTGTCGCCGGAGATAACCTTGATGGCAACGCCCTGCTGCGCAAAGTAACGGAAAGTCTCCGGTGCATCCCGGCGGATGGGGTTGGTCAGCAGAATCAACCCCATGGGAATCACAGATTCCGTCAACGCCTGCCCATCCAACGTTCCTTCGTACTGGCCAAACAGAACCGTCCGAAAACCGTCTGCGCTGTAGCTTTCAATCAGCGGACGGTACTTCTCGTAATCACTGCGCAGGACAAACTCCGGCGCGCCGAGGACATAGACGCCATCCGGGAAAACAGCAGCGCAATACTTGTATGTAGAGGAGAAGGGAAACACAGCTTCGGCATTCTTTTTGAGCGGTGTTTTGAAGTAACGCTTCAGCGCCTGCATGGTCAGATTCCCCTCGGGCATGGCAGCAATCAGCGTGCTGATCTGCGCTTTCAGGCCAATGCCCCGGGTTGGATTAAAGCCATCCATGGGAATCACACTGCTGACCTGCATCTCATTTTCCGTGATGGTGCCGGTTTTGTCCACGCACAGCACATCCACTCTGGCAAGGGCTTCGATGCACTTCATATCGTGAACCAGCACCTTTTGGGATGCCAGGCGGATCACGCTGACCACCAGCGCAACGCTTGCCAGCAGATACAACCCCTCCGGGATCATTCCAACTACGGCAGCTACCATGGAGAGAATACTGCTCTGGAAGGATGCGCCGGAGAAAACATACTGCTGCACAAACAGGAAAACACCAATGGGGACAATCAGAATACCCACAATGCCCACCAGCTTATCCAGCACCCGGAGCATCTCGGAGCGCTTTTTCTGATCCTGCGCCTTGGCTTCCAGCGTTAATTCGGAGATATAGGAATCCGCGCCCACCCGCTCCAGCCGGGCATAACATTCCCCGGAAACAACAAAGCTGCCGGACATCAGAAAATCCCCCAGTTCTTTTTGCAGCTCGTCCGATTCGCCGGTCAGCAGAGCCTCGTTGACCAAAACACTTCCGTCCAATACAATTGCATCGGCACAAATCTGGTCGCCTGCCCGAAAAATCACAATATCGTCCAGCACCAGTTCCTCTGCCGGAATTTCCGAGATTTGACCATTCCGAACAACTTCTGCTTTGGGTGCGTTCAGCATGGTAAGCTGATCCATAGTTTTCTTCGCACGGATTTCCTGAAGAATACCGATAAACAGGTTGGCGATGACTACCGGCAGGAAGGTCAGACT
>JBJDYV010000054.1:0-2099 GCA_051867655.1 Oscillospiraceae bacterium | reverse complement strand
GACAGATCTGGCCCAGGAAGTTCCCCGGCTGGCCCCGGTAGTCCCAGACCTGATAATCCCGGTTCACCAACAGCCCCGTCACCAGCTCCACCGCCGTAATGACCCCCGCACCGCAGCCCACCTGGGCGGGCTTGGAGACAGGCAGCTTCTTCAGTTGGCCAATCAGCAGAAAACACAGTCCCCCTGCTCCGAACATGCTGATATGGCTGAACCCCCGGTAAAGCAGCTCCAGTCCCACATAGGCGCTGCCGCCGATGCCAAAGAGGGCGGCCCTTTTCGCGATTTTCATGTGCATTCACCTCGCGAAAAGTATTTCCATAATTTCCTGAGAAAATCCCAAAATTTTTCTTGACAAAAAAGGAATCTGCGGATATAATAAGGAAGCTGATTTCGGCGGTGCCCGAAATCCTTTGACCACATGGCGGCATAACTCAGTTGGTAGAGTAGCCGGTTCATACCCGGTATGTCATCTGTTCGAATCAGATTGCCGCTACCAGGCCCGTTGGTCAAGCGGTTAAGACACCGCCCTTTCACGGCGGTAACATGGGTTCGATTCCCGTACGGGTCACCATGAAAAATACTCCGATGCTTATTTGCATCGGAGTTTTTTCATTATGGGATGCTTCCAAGCAGCTGGGCGATTTGGGCGCAATGTTCCTCTTCCCGCTCCGCCAGACGCCGGAATGCCGACCCGAATTCTGGATCTACCGTCCGGGCGGTATACTCCGTCACGGCCCGCCGGGTGCGGTGATAGCATTTTTCCAGTACCTTTTCCGGGGATCCCTGAACCGCGGGCGTTCCCTTCGGCCGCTCGTTTCCCCCTCCGGACAAACGGCGCAGTCCCCGCAGGCAGGCGATGGTCTCCTGTTCCTCCTCCCACAGCCGTCTTGCCAACTCTCTGGATTTGCCGCTCAGCGTTCCCGCCAGATACCGGTAGGCCCCCGCCGCCTCTATAGAAGACAGTGCCAGCATCCGCAAATCGTCCCGTTCCGGTTTCGTCTGGGGCTGGGCCAATACCCGCTGCCAGACCTGCCGCTCCACATTTTTGTCCACGTTCTCCATGGTCACTCCCCCTTGTTATCAATATAGTCCGGCAGCAGGGATTGTTTGCGAAAATCTTTTGAAAAAAGTCCTTTTCTTTTTCGGTCATATGTGCTATAATAAATAAAATCCATCCCCGCCCAAGGAGGAATGACCATGCCCAGAACCAGCAATAAGGCCGAGATGATCATGGATTATGTCAACCAATTCATTCAGGAAAACGGGTATTCCCCCTCCGTGCGGGAGATCGGCGCGGCGGTCGGCCTGCGTTCCACCGCCTCTGTCAGCTACCATCTTCAGGCCCTGCAGGAGAAGGGACTGCTGCAGACCCCCGGCGCTAAGGGCCGCAAGCGGGCCCTGGTCACTGGATCCCGGCCCGGACAGATCCCTGTTGTGGGCGTGGTCACCGCCGGCGTCCCCATTCTGGCGGTGGAAAACCAGGAGGGCACCATGCCCTGGAGCGACCCTGGCTGCTTCGCCCTGCGGGTCCGGGGCGACAGTATGATAAACGCGGGGATCCTCAGCGGCGACAAGGTGGTGGTCCGTCCCCAGCCCAACGCCGACGACGGGCAGATCGTGGTGGCCCGGATCCAGGACGAAGCCACCGTCAAGCGCCTGCGCCGCAGAAACGGGCAGATCTGGCTCATGCCGGAGAACGACAACTACGAGCCCATCGACGGCACGGAGGCGGAGATCATCGGCATCGTCAAGGCCGTGGTGCGGGAATATTGAAAAAATTGTCCGCCCTTTATGAAAAAAAGTTCTTGACAAACGGACACCGATGGTGTATAACAAGCATAACTTAATGATGAAACCATTGAAGCGGAAGTAAAGCTGCAAGGCGCATCCACAGAGAGTTCTGCATAGCTGAGAGCGGAGCGAAAAGCGGGGCAGCAAATGGGCCGCGGAGGGCAGGGGGAAATGGATTTCCAGAGTATCTTCTGACGCATTGCCAGCGTTAACGGGCAGACGGTGTGTTGGCACCGTGCTGAGGCGGCCGGACTTTCCGGCAAACAAGGTGGTACCGCAGAAAATGTATTTTCTGTCCTTGTTCCCTT
>JBJDYV010000053.1:0-10162 GCA_051867655.1 Oscillospiraceae bacterium | reverse complement strand
GCCGCCAGAGCTTTGACCGCAGCAAGATCCTGAACAGTATGCTGAAGGCCTGCGAAAAGCGTTCGGTGCCGCTGGCGACGCTGGAGCAGGCGGCAACGGAGATCGAGCAGACCCTGCAAAACGAGATGGACCGCGAGATCCCCTCCGCCCGTGTGGGCGAGCTGGTCATGGAGAAGCTGAAAAATGTGGACGAGGTGGCCTATGTCCGCTTTGCTTCGGTCTACCGTCAGTTTAAGGACATCAACACGTTCATGGCGGAGCTGACCCGCCTGCTGGAGGAGAAGTGACCGTGTAAACGGCCGCCGGTTCCGCGCCCCGAAAAATCAGATCAGAGTATGAGAAACCCGGTTCAGTTTTGAGTGCTGAACCGGGCTTTTTTTATTACGGTGTCTGCCGCTGTATGTTCCTCTCAAAGTGAGGTAAACTAAAGGTATTCATCATTATTACAGGAGGAAGCCATGAATACTTTGACAGCAGAACGGATCGCGGCCTTTGAGCAGCATTTGAAGGGCGAGGAGCGCAGCGCGGGAACCGTGGAAAAGTACCTGCGGGATGTACGGCAGTTTGCGGTATGGCTGGACGGCGGAGCGGTGACAAAGGACGCCGTGGCGGGCTGGAAGGAGTATTTACACGCGGAGGGATACGGTCCCACCACCATCAACGGCAAGCTGGCAGCGCTGAACGCCCTGCTGCGTCTGATGGGATGGGAGGACTGCCGGGTGAAGCCGCTGAGACTCCAGAAAAGGATGTTCCGGGACTCCGGAAAGGAGCTGACCCGGCAGGAGTACGGCCACCTGATCGAAACCGCCCGGGGGCAGGGCAAGGCGCGCCTGGCCCTGCTGATGGAGACCATCTGCTCCACCGGCATCCGGGTCAGCGAGGTGCAGTATGTTACCGTGGAGGCGGCGCAGGCGGGAAAGGCGGAGATCTCCCTGAAGGGTAAGATCCGCACCATTCTGCTCCCCGGGAAGCTGTGCCGCAAGCTTTTGAAGTACGCCAAAAAAGAAAAAATCGCCTCGGGCGAGATCTTTCTCACCCGAAGCGGAAACAGCCTCTCCCGAAAGCAGATCTGGGCGGAGATGAAAGCCCTCTGCCAAGCGGCGGGCGTGGAACCGGCGAAGGTGTTTCCCCACAACCTGCGGCACCTGTTCGCCACAGTGTTTTACCAGGCCTGCAAGGATATCGCCAAGCTGGCGGACGTCCTGGGCCATTCCTCCATCGAGACCACCCGGATCTATCTGCGGACCGCCGGCGCGGAGCACGCCCGGCAGCTGGAGCGTTTGGGATTGATTTGTTAGACAAAATGAATATTTCGTCTTAATATACTGCGTGGCAGATATAAATACTACATAATTTCGCGCTAATAATACCACAATTTAGATTTTAAAGCAAGGCGTTATTCTGGTTTTTAGCACGAAAAAACAGGTCGAACAAAATTTATTTTTGGTCGGCCACTTTGTCATGCACCTTTTTCCCCGCATCATTCATGCCCGGAACATACTTGCTCGACAAATTACGAGCAATTTCCCGCATTTGAAAGCGTAAACTGTCCTCAAGCGCAGGGGCAGAATATTCATTTTGTCCCAAGCCTTGTTTGCGGGGGGTGAAACCATGCGGGAGACGCTTTATGACTACTGCGCGCGGACAGGGGAGACCGAGCTGCTGCGCCAGTGGAACCCCACCCGAAACGGCGGCCTGACGCCCGGCGACGTGACCTACGGCAGCAAGCGGAGGGCCTGGTGGCGGTGCGGGGAGGGCCATGAATGGCAGGCCGCGGTGTATACCCGCACGGGCGGCAGCGGCTGCCCGGTGTGCGCGGGAAAGCAGGTGCTCCCGGGCATCAACGATCTGGCCTCGCGGTATCCGGAGCTGGCCGCCCAGTGGGCCCCCTCCAAAAACGGTACCTGCACTCCGGCGGATGTGCTGCCGGGCAGCCATAAAAAGGTCTGGTGGCGGTGTGAGAAGGGCCACGAGTGGCAGGCCCTTGTGAAATCCCGTGTCAGCGGCTGCGGCTGTCCCGTGTGCACCCACCGGGAGATCCTCTCCGGCGAAAACGACCTGGCCGCCGCCCATCCGGAGCTGGCCCGCCAGTGGCACCCCACAAGAAACGGCGCCCTGCGGCCGGAGGATGTGGCGGCCGGGACCCGACGCAAGGTCTGGTGGCGGTGTGAGAAGGGCCACGAATGGCAGGCGGCGGTGGCGTCCCGGGCGAGCGGCGCGGGGTGTCCGGTGTGCGCGGGCAAGAAGATTATCCCGGGGGAAAACGACCTGGCTTCCGGGTTCCCGGAGGTCGCGGCCCAGTGGCACCCGGACAAAAACGGCGCGCTGCGCGCGGACTGCGTCTCGCCCTTTTCCAACCGCAAGGTGTGGTGGAAATGCCCGGCGGGGCATGAATACGCGGCGGCGGTCAGCACCCGGACGATGCACGGCAGCGGCTGTCCCTACTGTACGGGGCGGAAGGTGCTGGCGGGGTTCAACGACCTGGCCACCCTGGAGCCGCGGGCGGCCGCCCAGTGGCACCCCACGCTGAACGGGGCGCTGACGCCGGAGATGGTCACGGCCGGCAGCCACCGGAAAGTCTGGTGGCAGTGCCCGGAGGGGCACGTCTGGAAGGCGGTGATTTACTCCCGGGCGGGGCCGAAAAAGTGCGGCTGTCCGGTCTGCGCCGGGAAGGTCCGGGAGCAAAAACAGGACCGGTACCGGAACATACAGGCAGCAGGAAAAATACTCGCGGCGCAGCCGCGTTGATATAGATGAAATATATATATGAAAACCTTTGAGGAGGGAAATTTATATGAAAGGCAAATGCAAGCGAATTCTCAGTACGATTTTGACGCTCGTTATGGTTCTTGCGTTGCTCCCTGTCAGCGCGCTGGCGCACCCGGGCGGCACCCCGAGCGACCGGACGATTACCATCACATTAGAGGCCGCAAGCGGGTTTGATATTACAGGTATTGCAGGGCAACAGGTAACTGTGACAAGCGGCGAAAAAACTTATAATGCAACAGTTCCTAGCAGTGGGCCTTATCAGATTCAGGTGACCGGGCAATTTGGTAATGATGTCACTGTTACCTGGGGTGATTATTACGGTTCTGCAAACATTTCTTATGGCACTAGCACTGTAACCATATATTTGCAGTGCCCTCAGTTTGGTTGGCGAATGGGTGTTATCACAAAATCTGGAAGTGGCTATGTGGCCGCGAATAACAGTACACAGAATAGTTATTCGAGTAAAGTTAAGGTCAAAATCAACGGCGCTGAGAATAACATTACTTATTTAACTGGCAGAGGAAATAATCCGGATGCATCTGCTTCCGGCATCGTCATTACTCCGGATGATGGCTACTATGTGAAAGCAGTCCTTGTGTGCTGCAACGACAGTGGCACCGGATACGGCTGCACAACAGCCCAAGGGTCGGACATCTATGCCTCCATTAATACGGATATGAGCACGGGAGCATATGAGTTTACGCCTGTGTTCCATAAGGGCGCAGGTTACCCCTCCTGGATCATCATTGAGCTAGGGGTTGCGCCTTCTCCCGTCTATGCTCAGTATGATTTTAATCTGACTGGTGCAACGGGATTGTCTGTTGATATTCCGAGCGACGATAAGTTTAATGATACGACCGCAGTGTACACATATACCCAGGGTACAGATTCTGTCCCTGTCCATTCTGTTCTTGCGCTGAAAGATGGAACTACTACTGTTAATGTAAATGATGTTGTAGTTGTAGGAGAAAAGGCCTATAAATTCCAGGGATGGAAAGCGCAGTATTATCTTACCGCAAGCGTAAGCGGCAGCACTGTGACACTGAGTGAGGCACATGGTACAGCACAAGATGTAGCAGTTGGTGCAAATGTAACTTTGAACCGTCATGTTAAATTTGTGGCTCAGTGGGAAGAAACTACAATGCCAACCGGCACCCTGACCGTGACCAAGACCGTCAGCGGCTTGGATAATGGTGTGTCTCTGCCTAACAACTTCGCTATCACTGTGAAGCAAGGCGATACCGTTGTTGCCACAAAGGGTCTGACTGATGCAACTGGCAGTGGCACTGATGCTTCGCCCTACTCCTGGACCATCAATAATCTGACTCCCGGTACCTACACCGTAGAAGAAAGCAACTACGCAGTAGCCGGCTACTCTGTCACCGCGACTCCCGTGTATGACCCTGACAGCAGCGTGGACGGCGACGAAGTCCCCGGCAAGACCACTGCAACTGTTACCGCTGGTGGGACTGCTACCGCGGCGCTGACCAACACATATACGAAGCAGTATACGCTCACTGTCAAATATTACTATGATTCGGTGGATGCCTCCAATGAATTCACCCCTGTGGGTGTCACTACCTTCTCTTACACCCTCAACAAGGGCGCTAGCTGGAACATTATTGTTGGCACTCCAGGAGCGGGCGAAACCTGCACCCATAACGCGCCCGAGTCTGTGACGCGCACGGTTAACGGATCGGAAGTCAACTATGTGTTTGACAGCGTAGCTTCGGATGCCCTTGAAGGTACTATCACTGGTGATGTAACTGTCAATCTGGTTTACTCCAAAGACGAAATTGGCGAGGGTGAGGATCTTAACCAGCCCGACGGCATCCCCGACAAGTATCAGGTCACTGTCAAGTATATCAGTTCGGATGAGAACATGGGTGCTGTGACCGGTACCACGGAAGTCCTGACCATCAAGGACACGAGTGGTAAGTATTTGACTACCGGAACCGTTAAGATTTCCGGCTCGGTTGCTTCTGCGACGAGTGGGTATGCTTTCACTGAGTGGACCGCTAAATCTTCCGATGCTACCGAAATGGTTTCCTTTGCGGTGGATGAAAATGATGCCAAGATATTGACATCGGAGCAGGAAATTTCGGTAACCGGCGGCAGAGTATACACCTTTACCGCTAATTTCGAGGGCTATCCTGTGGTCAGCGTTGATAAGACGTTAAAGACCACAGTGCCTGAGAACGGTTTCAAGATTGGCAACGTGGTCGAGTGGGAGATTAAGGTATCCAACTCCGGTACTGAAAAGGCCACCGGCCTGAGCCTGAGCGACACCCTGACGATCGGCAGCCGTACCGTGTCTCTGACGCCGACGGCCGAAGGTTTAAACGCTTCCAATTTTGAGGTTGCGGCAAAGAGTGAAGTTACCTTCATCGCGCAGTACACGGTGATCAAGGATGATCTGGGCGAGACTCTGAATAACAAAGCAGTTGTCACTGTGACCGAAGGTAACAAGCCGGAAGATAGTGACAATACAGGTAAGGTTGAAAACCCGTACAGCAAGCTTGGTGTGACCAAGACCCGCACCACCGCCGCCGAAGTTCAGGTTGGCGATACCATTGAATGGACCATCACGATCAGCAACAGCGGCAATACCGATGCAAACAAGGTAACGATTGCTGACACCCTGAACAATGGAGCCAATGCGGTCATTACCCTGGATGGTAATACTGTCACCGAAGTGAACGTTCCCGCAGGGGGAACCGTCACACTCGAGGCCAGCTATCTGGTGGTTGAAGCGGATGCCGGTAAGACCTTAACAAATGCTGTTACCGTAAGTAACCCTGCGGATCCGGATGACAAGGCCTCCGATACTGACGAGGGTACCAAGGTTGCCGCCCGCTACACTGTCACTACCTCCATCGATAAGCACGGCGAGATTACGCCGACCACGACCTACAATGCTGGTGAGGATGCAGAGGTCTATTTCACTGTGGACCAGAATTACGCCATCAAGTCCGTCACCGTGGACGGCATAGAGACCAAGGACTACAGCTGGGATAGAACTAAGAGTGCCTATGTAATCACCTTCCCGAGCATCGACAATGACCACAATGTGGTTGTGACCACCACCTATAATGGCTACATTCCCCCCGTTGTGAACGATCCCACCATCAAGGTCAAGGGCCTGAACACCGTGGATCACGTGGCCTACATCATCGGCGTGGGCAACGATGAGGTCAATCCTCTGGGCACCATCACCCGCGCGGAGATCGCCAACATCTACTTCCGCCTGATGACCGACGAGTTCCGCAGCGCCAACTGGGGCACCGACAACCGCTTCAAGGATGTGCCCGACGACGCCTGGTACACCATGGCCGTCCTGACCCTGGATAAGGCCGGCATCATCACCGACTCGGACGACGGTAACTTCCGTCCCAACGATCCCATCACCCGCGCCGAGCTGGCGGTCATGGCCGCCCAGTTCTGCACCGTGACCGGCAAGATCCCCGCCACCTCCTTCAAGGATGTTCCCAGCACCCACTGGGCCGCCAAGGAGATCGCTCTGATCGAGTACGCGGGCTGGATCGAGGGCTACGCGGGCTACTTCCGTCCCGACGACAACCTGACCCGTGCCGAGGCCGTGACCATCGTCAACCGCATGCTGCAGCGCGGCGCGGAGGAAGAGAACATGCTGCCCGACATGGTGACCTTTGTGGATAACGCCGACCCCGATATGTGGTACTACGAGGCCATTCAGGAGGCCGCCAACGCCCACGACTACACCCGCACCACCAAGCTGCTGACGGGTGAGACGTTCCGCGGCGAGAAGTGGACCGCCCTGCTGGAGGCCACCGACTGGGCCGCTCTGGAGCAGGCCTGGATCGCTGCCAACAGCAAGTAAGAAAAACCCCATACAAGCCTGAATCAAATGAACGGG
Organism: Oscillospiraceae bacterium; assembly: GCA_051867655.1. Lineage (GTDB taxonomy): Bacteria > Bacillota > Clostridia > Oscillospirales > Oscillospiraceae > JAJPXI01. The sequence goes on along the minus strand of JBJDYV010000053.1, from coordinate 3,498 downwards.
ACCGGAGCGCCGCGGCGCTCCGGTCCCGCGCGTTTCCCGGACGTTTCCCGGAACATCTTTTCTTGCACTTCTCGCGCCGGTATGGTATGATACTTGAGTATCATTGCGTACAAGTACCAGTGGAAAGGAACGTGTCACTTCCATGGAAGAAAATAAAAAAATCATGCTCTCCGGCATCCAGCCCAGCGGTGAGCTGCACCTGGGCAACTATCTGGGCGCCATCCGCAACTGGGGCGCCCGGGCGGAGGAATTTGACTGCTATTACTTTATGGCGGATATGCACACCATCACCGTGCGCCAGACGCCCGCCGACCTGCGCCGGCGCACCCTGACCCAGCTGGCCCAGTATATCGCCTGCGGCCTGGATCCGGAAAAGAACACCCTGTTCGTCCAGTCCCATGTGCATCAGCACGCCGAGCTGGGCTGGGTGCTCAACTGCTATACCATGTTCGGCGAGCTGTCCCGCATGACCCAGTTCAAGGACAAGTCCGCCAAAAACGCCGACAACATCAACGGCGGCCTGTTCACCTATCCCGCCCTGATGGCCGCCGATATCCTGCTCTACCAGCCCGATTTCGTGCCCGTGGGCGAGGACCAGAAGCAGCATGTGGAGCTGACCCGCAACGTGGCCCAGCGCTTCAACCACATCTACGGCGATGTGTTCAAGATCCCCGAGCCCTACATCCCCAAGACGGGCGCCCGGGTCATGAGCCTGAACGCCCCCGAAAACAAGATGAGCAAGTCCATGCCCGAGGGCTGCGTGTTCCTGATGGAGAAGCCGGAGGACATCATGCGCAAGTTCAAGCGGGCCATCACCGACAGCGACACCGAGCGCTGCGTGCGCTACGCGCCCCAGGAGAAGCCCGGTGTGGCCAACCTGATGTCCATCTACTCCGCCTGCACGGGCAAGACCTACGAGGAGATCGAGGCCGAGTTTGAGGGCAAGGGCTACGGCGCTTTCAAGCCCGCCGTGGGCGAGGCCGTGGTGGAGATCCTGCGGCCCATCCGGGAGGAAACCGAGCGGCTGCTGGCCGACAAGGCTTACCTGGAGAGCGTGTACCGCTCCGGCGCTGAGAAGGCGTCCTACGTGGCGGAGAAGACGCTGCGGAAAGTGTATAAAAAAGTGGGCTTCCTGGCCCGGTAAAATGCCTTAAAGGAGTTACGGACAAATGCAAATGAACGTGGAACTCCGGCTGGTCGGCTTTGTGGTGGCGGCACTGATCGTGGCAGGGGTCATCTCCTTCCTGTCCACGCCGCTGGTGCGCACTCTGGCCCAAAAGGTGGGCGCTATGGATGTGCCCAAAGACGCCCGGCGTATGCACGACCACCCCATTCCCCGCATGGGCGGCCTGGCCATCTTCCTGGGCTTTCTGGTGACCGTCCTGCTGTTTGCCGAACTGACCGTGCAGGTGCGGGGAATGCTCCTGGGTGCGGTCATCATCGTGATCCTGGGCATTTTTGATGATATTTATGCCCTGTCCGCCAAGTTCAAGTTCGTGGTGCAGATCGCGGCGGCTATCATTGCCGTGGGGACGGGAAACATCATTTCCACCCTGTCCAACCCCAACATTTTCTCCAGCAACCCCTACTGGGAGCTGGGCTGGCTGGCCTGGCCGGTCACGGTCATCTGGATCGTGGCCATCACCAACGCCGTCAACCTGATCGACGGCCTGGACGGCCTGGCCTGCGGCGTGTCCACCATCAGCTCCATGTCCATGCTGGTCATCGCCCTGGTGCTGGGGGAGGGGGATGTGGCCATCCTCCTGGCGGCGCTGGCGGGCGGCTGCATCGGCTTTTTGCCCTACAACCTGAACCCGGCCAAGATCTTTATGGGCGACACCGGCTCCACCTTCCTGGGCTATATTCTGGCGGTGGTGTCCATCCAGGGCATGTTCAAGATGTACAACATCATCTCCTTTGTGGTGCCCTTCCTGATGCTGGGGCTGCCCATTTTCGACACTTGCTTTGCCTTCATCCGGCGCATCGCCCACGGTAAGAGCCCCATGAGCCCCGACCGCAGCCATGTGCACCACCGGCTGATCGACATGGGCTTCTCCCAGAAGCAGGCGGTGGCGGTGCTCTACATCATCAGCGCCATCCTGGGCCTGTCCGCCGTGGTGCTGACCACCAGCGGGCCCATCAAGGCCATGCTCCTGCTGCTGGCACTCTGCGCCGCAGGCGGTGTTTCCGCGCGTATTTTCCTGGGAAATAACGAGAAGAAGCAGGACGAAAAGGCGCAGAGCGGGGAGGAGGAGAACCGGGATGAGTGACAAGAAGGTCATGACCATCTTCGGCACCCGGCCGGAGGCCATCAAAATGGCCCCTCTGGTCAAGGAGCTGGAACGCCGGAGCGGCCTGGAGAGTATCTGCTGCGTCACCGCCCAGCATCGGGAGATGCTGGACTCAGTACTGGAGATCTTCGGCATCAAGCCGCAGTTTGACCTGAACATCATGGAGCCCGGGCAGAGCCTGTCCACCATCACCAGCAAGTGCCTGCTGGGCATGGAAGGGGTGCTGGCCCAGGCCAAGCCCGACCTGATCCTGGTCCACGGGGACACCTCCACCACCTTTGCCGGCGCTCTGGCGGCCTTTTACCACCAGATCCCCGTGGGGCACGTGGAGGCCGGTCTGCGCACCGGCGACAAGTATTCCCCTTTTCCTGAGGAGATCAACCGCACCATGGTAGGCCACATTGCCGACCTGCATTTCTGCCCCACGGCCTCCAACCGGGAAAACCTGCGCCGGGAGGGCATCACCGGGGGCGTCTATCTGACGGGCAACACGGTGATCGACGCGCTGAAAACCACAGTGGAAAAGGAACATCACTTTGCAGTTCAGCTTCTCAATGAGCTGGACTACGAGAATAAGAAGATCATCCTGGTCACCTGCCACCGGCGGGAAAACTACGGCGAGCCCATGGCCCGGATCATGACCGCCCTGCGGCAGGTGGCGGACGCCTACAAGGACGTGGAGCTGGTCTATCCCGTCCACCTGTCTCCGGTGGTGCGCGGGGCGGCGGAGCAATACCTGTCCGGTCATGGGCGCATCCACTTGATCGAGCCGCTGGACGTGGAGGAGATGCACAATCTCATGGCCCGGTGCTACATGGTCATGACCGACTCCGGCGGACTGCAGGAGGAGGCCCCTGCTCTGGGCAAGCCGGTGCTGGTGCTCCGGCGGGAGACCGAGCGCCCCGAGGCCGTGGCGGCGGGCACCGTGAAGCTGGCCGGCACCGAGACGGAGCAGATCTTCAATATGGCCAAAGAGCTGATCGAATGCCCCGGCGCCTATGCGGACATGGCCCACGCCGTCAACCCCTACGGCGACGGACAGGCCTGCCGGCGTATCGTGGACGCCATCGAGCACTACCTCGGGCTGCGGGAAGCGCCGCCGGAGGAATTCTCTTAAAACCGAAAAATGCTGAGAGGGGAGGGGCAATGCCTTGGAACGGAAAAAGCGCACGCTGTTTGCCGTGCTGATCGCCACGATCATCGTCGT
>JBJDYV010000052.1:0-10536 GCA_051867655.1 Oscillospiraceae bacterium | reverse complement strand
AAAAACATAGGACGCAAGCAGCGGATTCACTGCTTGCGCCCGAGTTATGGATAGTGGTATTTTAACGCATTGAAATTTCAACAATCCCTATTGTATTCTTCTTATTCTTTGCAAATCTCCTGCGCAACAGCTGTAATATGTTCCGCACACAAGCCAAATTGCTTCATCAAGGCCCCTGCAGGACCGGAATGACCGAACTCGTCGTTGACGCCAATGCATTCCACTCTGGTAGGATGTTTTCTAGCCAGCAAGGAAGCAACTGCCTCCCCCAACCCGCCAAATATGGAGTGTTCTTCACAAGTAATCACTCTGCCGCATTTCTTTGCAGCGCTGAGTACCAGTTCTTCATCCAGGGGTTTGATGGTTGCCATATTGATAACCATGGCATCAATTCCCATCTGAGCCAGAGATTCTGCGGCTTTAGCAGCCTCACAGACCAGCATCCCATTGGCGATGATGGCAATATCGCTGCCTTCCCGCAGGACTTCTCCTTTCCCAATTTGGAAGGAATAGTCCTCCTCGTGAATCACAGGCACGGCTGCACGGCCAAACCGCATATATACAGGACCTTCATAGGCATAAGCAGCCTTTACCATGGCCCTTGCCTCCACATCATCTGCCGGGCTCATGACCACCATGCCGGGGATGGAGCGCATCAGGGCGAAGTCCTCACAGCACTGGTGGCTGGCCCCGTCCTCACCAACGGAGATGCCGCCGTGGGTGGCGCCGATTTTCACGTTCAGATGGGGATATCCGATGGAATTGCGCACCTGCTCAAAGGCCCGCCCGGCAGCAAACATGGCAAAGGAGGATACGAAAGGCACCAGGCCAACGGTGGACAGGCCAGCGGCTACACACATCATATCCGCTTCCGCGATACCACAGTCGTAATGACGGTTGGGAAAAGCCTTTTGGAAGGTGACGGTTTTGGTGGCGTTTGCCAGGTCCGCGTCCAGCACCACCAGATCCTCATGGGCCTGTCCCAGCTCCGCCAGGGCGTTTCCATAGCTGTCCCGGGTAGCAATTTTCCGCATTTCGTTCATTGCCGCACCTCCAGCGCAAACAGTTTTTCTCCCAGCTCTGACATCGCCTGGAGGTATTCCGCGTCATTGGGGGCTTTGCCGTGCCACTGGACGCTGTTCTCCATAAAGGAAACGTCCTTTCCCTTCACGGTCTTCATCACGATGGCGCTGGGCTTTCCCCGGACGGCTCGGGCCATGTTCAGGGCCGCTTCGATCTGGTCAAAGTCATGGCCGTCGATCTCCTCCACGTGGAAGCCGAAGGAGCGCAGCTTGTCCGGGATGGGATAGGGACTCATAACGTCCGAAATCTTGCCGTCGATCTGCAGGCCGTTGTTGTCGATGATGACGCACAGGTTGTCCAGCTTGTACTGGTGGGCGAATAGAAAAGCCTCCCAGACCTGGCCCTCCTGGATCTCTCCGTCCCCCAGCAGCGTATACACCCGGAAATTCTTCCCCCGGTGTTTGGCTCCCAGGGCCATGCCGCAGGCGCAGGATACCCCCTGCCCAAGGGAGCCGGTGGACATATCCACGCCGGGGACCGTGTGCATATTGGGATGCCCCTGGAGATAGCTGTCGATGTGCCGCAGGGTAGGCAGATCGGAGACGGGGAAAAAGCCCCGCAGCGCTAAGGCGGAATACAAGCCTGGAGCCGTGTGGCCCTTGCTGAGAACAAACCGATCCCTGTCCTCCCATTTGGGATTCTCAGGATCTATGTTCATTTCCTTGAAATACAGATAGGTAAACATGTCGGCGGCGGATAAACTGCCGCCGGGATGTCCCGCTTTCGCTCCATGGGTAGCTTCGATCACGCCCATGCGCACCCGGCAGGCCATGCATTGCAGCTGTTTCTTTTCTTTCGGAACCAATTCAACCCCTTCTTCCTGTTTATACAAAGGGATTTTCCGTGGGATAGGGCTGGCTCTTGGGCTGATTGTAGGCAATATCGGAGACCCCCAGATACTTCAGCACCTCAAACAGCGCCTTGCCGCAGTGGGCAAAGGCCACGGCCCCGTGGTGGGGATACCGCTTCTGGATCAGCACATGGCGGTAGAACCGGCCCATTTCCGGAATGGCAAACACACCGATGCCGCCAAAACTACGGGTGGCAACAGGCAGCACCTCGCCCTCGGCAATGTAGGAACGGAGATTGCCCTCACTGTCGCACTGGAGCCGGTAGAAGGTGATGTCGGAAGCGGCAATGTCGCCCTCCAGGGTACCACGGGTGAAGTCGGGAGTACCGCCGTTTTCCAGCAAGCGATTCTGGATCAGCTGATATTTCACGCCGCAGCCGGAACACATCTTGCAGCTTGGCGTATTGCCGCAGTGGAAGCCCATGAAGGTATCCTTAATGTCGTAGGGGAACTTGCCTGCAATGTCCTCGTCGTAGAGGTACTTGGGGACAGAGTTATTGATGTCCAACAAGGTCACCGCATCGCCGGTAATGCAGGCGCCGATGTACTCAGAAAGCGCGCCGTAGATATCCACCTCGCAGGCCACAGGAATGCCCCGGGAAGCCAGACGGGAGTTGACATAGCAGGGCTCGAAGCCGAACTGCTCGGGGAAGGCAGGCCAGCACTTGTCAGCAAAGGCCACGTACTTTCTCGCGCCCTTGTGCTGCTCTGCCCAGTCCAGGAGGGTCAACTCAAACTGTGCCATCCGCTCCAGGAGGTCAGGATAGATTTGACCGTTCATTTCCTTCTGCATATCCTCGACAACCTCAGGGATACGCTTGTCACCGGCATGGGCCTTGTAGGCAACCAGCAGGTCCAGCTCGGAGTTCTCCTCAACCTCGACACCCAGCTCGTACAGGCCCTTGATGGGGGCGTTGCAGGCGAAGAAGTCCTGGGGCCGGGGGCCGAAGGTGATGATCTTCAGATTCTTCACACCGATGATGGCTCGGGCGATAGGAACAAACTCCCGGATCATATCGGCGCACTCCTGGGCAGTTCCCACGGGGTACTCGGGAATATAGGCCTTCAAGTGGCGCATGCCCAGATTGTAAGAACAATTCAGCATGCCGCAGTAGGCGTCGCCACGGCCATTGATCAGATCCCCGTCTCCTTCCGCGGCGGCAATGCACATGGCGGGACCATGGAATTTCTTCACCAGCAGAGTTTCGGGCGTCTCCGGGCCGAAGTTGCCCAGGAACACCACCAGTGCGTTGACACCGGCTTCCCGCACGTCTGCCAGGGCAGCCAGGGCGTCTTTTTCATTCTCTACCGTAATGGGGCACTCGTAGATTCCCTCGCCGTAGGCAGCAACGATGTTCTTGCGGCGCTGCTGTGACAGGGCAATGGGGAAGCAGTCACGGGAGACCGCGATAATGCCAAGCTTTACTTCCGGAATGTTCATGATATTCTTCTCCTTTACAGCAAATTCGCAATGTCAATATTTTCACCGGACAGTCCGATGTAAGCGCCCTGTTTGGCTTCGCCGGAGTCGGGATGGGCCAGCAGCCACTTGTTCCGGGCCCAGAGCCGCTTGTCCTCGGAGGATTTGTTCGCAATGACAGGCTTGTCTGTATTGGTTCCCTGAGGCAGAGCCACCAGCACCCGGAAGCCATTGCTTGCATCACAATGGCAGGGGGCGTAATGCAGTGTGGTGGCGTAGACTTCCACCAGTACCCCAGCCGGAGCCTTGAAGGCCTTGACCTTCGCCGTGTCCAGCACGCCGCCTTCGATCTCGTCCTGTTTGGCAAGCAGGAGAATGAAATCCTCGGCGCCCAGGTTGAACTCGCTGTCCCGGTGGTATTCCAGGCAGTTCAGCTTGGTATTGTGGCCGTTGCACCAGCCCAGCTGGACGGGCATGCCGCCATAGCAATGCTCGCTGATTTCCGCCATGGCGGGCAACTCCTGGAGCGGCTCGTACTCGGGGACGTAATCAACCCCCGGGCCCTGGGGCGCATCCTTCAGAACATCCAGGATTTCCCCAACGGTATCCTCCATGCCGTCCACGATTTGGCCGTAGGATTTAAATTCCGGATCAAAAACAGAATAGATCTTCATGGTGTTCACTCCTTTGACAATTCGGCAAACAATTCCTTGCAGGCGGGATAGATTTTTTGGAACTGCCGGTAACGCTTCTCATATTTCGCCGCCAACGCCGGTTCCGGCTTGACGGTGGAAGCTACATGGACGATTCTGTCACAGACATCTTTCACGCTGCCGTATTCCCCGCAGGCCACCATGGCCAGCATAGCGCCGCCCATACCGGGGCCCTGCTCGGATTCCAGGCACTCCAGTTCAATATTCAGGACGCTCGCCACAATCTTTTTCCACAGGGGACTTTTCGCGCCGCCGCCGCAGATTTTTGAGGATCGGATGGCAATACCCAGGCTCCGGGCCACCTCCACGCTGTCCCGGATGGCAAAGGCCACGCCCTCCAGTACTGCCTGGGTCAGATCCGCCCGGGTGGTGTCCATGGTCATGCCAAGGAAGGTACCACGGGCGTTGGTGTCATTGATGGGGCTGCGCTCACCCATAAGGTAGGGCAGAAAATAGACATGATTTTCGCCCAACTTATCCTCTGTAATAGGGGCTTGCTCCGCATTGTAATCCGAGGTTTTGAAGATATCCTCCATGAGCCACTTGTTGCAGCTGGCAGCAGAAAGCATACAGCCCATGAGATGGTAGCCGCCGTCGGCATGGGCGAAAGCGTGCAGGGCGTTGTTTTTGTCCACGCCGAATTTCTCCGAGGAGATAAACACGGTGCCGGAGGTTCCAAGACTGATATTGCAGCCTCCCTCGCCAACCACCCCGGTGCCCACGGCAGCGGCAGCGTTGTCGCCTGCTCCCGCACAGACTTTTGTAGTTTCGGGGATTCCCAGCAGCTTCGCCACATCGGGCTTCACGGTACCGATACATTCATAGCTTTCGAACAGCTTTGGCATCTGCGCTTCCGCAATGCCGCAGATGGAGAGCATATCCTTCGACCAGCACTTATGCGCTACGTCCAGCAGCAGCATTCCGGAGGCATCGGAATAGTCGCAGCTATGTACCCCGGTCAGGACATAGTTTACATAATCCTTCGGCAGCATGATCTTGGAAATCCGCGCGAAGTTTTCAGGCTCCTTCTCCCGCATCCAGAGAATTTTGGGAGCAGTAAATCCGGCAAAGGCAATGTTGGCGGTCCAGGCGGACAGTTTCTCCCTGCCGATGACCTGATTCAGGTAGTCCACCTGCTTAGCGGTGCGCCCATCGTTCCAGAGGATGGCAGGACGGATCACACGGTCGTTTTCATCCAGAATCACCAGACCGTGCATCTGCCCGCCGCAGCCGATGCCCGCCAATTCGGCACTGTCAAAGCCCCGGAGCAGCTCCGGAATTCCCTCCATCACCGCTCTTTTCCAGTCCTCCGGATCCTGCTGGCTCCAGCCGGGCTGAGGAAACTCCAGGGGATATTCCTTTGTGACGGCGTTTTTGATCTGACCGGAGCTGTCCATCAGCAGCAGCTTCGCCGCCGAGGTGCCCAGGTCAATGCCAATATACAGCTTCATCCGCATTCCTCCTTTATATCCATTCTCCGGTTTGGGTTCGGATCTTCATCTCAAAGGGAAGCAGGGCGACTTTTTCCTCTCCCATATGGAAGGACTTTCCATCGTTCGTGTTATTGAAGAAGAACCGGTAGGTGCCGCCGGGGCCGGAGCGGACGGTGGATTCCACACCCAACGGCAGCAGCTCCAGCAGCTCGATTCCCTGCTCCCGGTAGATCTCCAGCAGCAGGGCCCGGTACATGGCCTTTTCTCCAATGGTGCCCACATAGTAGACCTTGCCTTTGCCATACTGGTTCCAGGAGATGGCGCTCACCCCGGAATAATACCGGTCGGCGTACTTGGCCCAGGACTTTGCTGTTTCCAGCTTCAGCAGGTCGCACCAGCCGGTGATTTGAAAGCTGCCGCCGTAGGTACTGCGGATCCGCTGCTTCGCCGGACCGATGGCGTCGTACTCTGTGACGCAGCAGCCGCAGAGCCTCCGCAGGGGGCCGGGCAGGCTCTGGCCCAGAATGCAGTTGCCGTGCTTGTCCTTCACGCCGCTGCGGTTGGTAATGACCACGGTGCCTCCTCTGGCGGCAAAGTCCTCCAGCTGGGCCACCACGCCCTCATCTGTAATAAAGTGGGTCGGCACCAGAACCACCCGGTAGCCCTCCAGACTGTGGCCTTCCGGCAGAATGTCCAGATTCACCCCCAGATTCATACTGGCCTCATGGAACAGCCGCAGCTGGGTCCAGTAGGCAAAGCCCTCGGACTGGATCTGGTTTTTCAGACTGAACTCCTGGTCCGCAGAATACAGCATAGCCGCCCGGCTGTGCGGGGTCGTCTCACTGAGCTGGGGATGCTTCTCCAGACGGCGGCACAGCCCCTCCAGCTCTGCCAGACGGCGGTTGGGCACATTGCTGTGGTCCAGAATGCCGTGGCAGAACATCTCCGCCCCGGAAACCGAGGTCCGCCAGCGGAAAAAGCTCAATAGATCCGCTCCGTGGGCCACCGCCTGCAAAGCGTAGCCCTCCAGCATCCCCGGCTCCATGGCGGGGGATATGGGACCCCAGCAGCCCATGGGACCGCCCAGCTGCTCCAAAATCCAGAAATTCTTCTGCTTGAAGCTTCGGATGAAGTCCAGGGCAAAGGCGTTGGAGTACAGGGTTTCCGGGTCCTCCGGCAGGACGATCTTGGGATAATTGTCATAAGCCGCCACATCCAGCTGGGCAAACTCCTGATGGAAGTCCGGCAGGTTGGCGCAGAAGCAGCTGTTGGTGGTGATCACCGCTTTGGGGTCGTATTTGCGGATAATCTCGCTCTGAAACCGAACGTAATCCGTGGTGCAGGCGGCGGCGAAGCGCTCGTAGTCCAAAAGCCCCGCCGGATTGTACCAGTTGGTGCTGCAGTTTGGGCCCAGCAGCGGGGTGATCTGCTCCCAGGCGCTGACCTGGCCGCTCCATACATCCGTGCCCCATGCCTGATTCAGGGCTTCCAAACTGCCGTACTTCTCCTTCAGAAAGCTCCGGAAGCTCTGAGTGCAGGCGGGGCAGGTACAGTGGTTGCTTTCCAGCTCGTTGTCCAGCTGCCAGGCGAAGATCTCCGGCTTTCCGGCGTAGCGCTTTGCCAGTTCCTCCACGATCCTTCCCGCATAGCGGCGAAAGGTGGGGCTGACCATGCAGCGGTGGCCCCGGATGCCCAGACTGGTAGGCTGGCCGTTTCGCTCCCACTGGACGGTGTCCGGATAATTGGTATACAGCCACAAGGGTGCGCAGTTGGTGGGGGTACCCAGGATCACCTGCATACCGTGCCGGGCGATCAGGGCAATGGCCTCGTCCAGCCAGGAGAAATCGAATTTCCCCTCCTCCGGCTCCATCCGGCTCCATGCAAATTCCGCAATACGAACGGTGTGAACCCCCAAAGCCGCCATTGCGGCTAAGTCCGCCTCCCAGAGGCTTCGATCCCAGTGCTCGGGGTAATAGTCAATGCCAATTTTAATCATAGCATTTCTCCTGGCTTTCAGGCAGGACGGATACCGCCCTGCCCAGAGTTTTTCATAAGGAAGGGATAATCTGATGAAAGCGGCCAGCGCTGAGGCTCACCGCCCCAAGTAATGGATTCAGAGTTTCCCGTAGGTTTACTGCTTTTCAAATACGGGCATATAGGAGATGGGCGCATCCACGGTAACCGTCTGGTTTCCGACAAACACCTGTCCCGTAGAGGTGAGCTTCCAGCTGCCCTCAGGAAGGTACACGCTGCGTCGGAACTCGTTCAGGTGAAGGATTGGAGCCACCAGATACTGACTGCCGAACATATACTGATCCTGAAGTTCCCAGCACTTCTCATCCTCCGGGAACTCGTAGAACATAGCCCGCAGCAGCGGAGAACCGTTTTCGTGGGCTTCCCTGAACAGGGAGTGAATGTAGTCGTGCATAGCGATGCGCACATCGTAGTAAGACCGCATAATGGCGTAGTTCTCCTGACCATAGCTCCACAGCTCGTTGTCCTGACCGGTGTGGAGATATCCGCCACCCCAGTCCCGGTCATCCAGTGCCGGAATGTTGTAGGGGCCCCGGTCGCCATGCATCCGCAGCACGGGTGAGTACACCGCAAACTGATACCAGCGGATGAGCAACTGTTGGAAATCCGGATCACTTACATCGTCGGTCATAAAGCCACCGATGTCTGTTGTCCACCAGGGAATGCCAGCAAGGCCCATGTTCAGGCCGCACTGGATCTGGTCAGCAAAAGCCTCAAAGGTACTGGGCACATCTCCCGACCAGATCAGGTTGCCATACTTCTGGGAGCCTGCCCAAGCGCAGCGGAGCAGATTCACTACAGGCTCCTTCTGGAGCTTCACCATTTCGTCGTAGAACGCACGGCTGAACATCTGGGGATAGAGGTTGCTCACCGACAGCGCTGAGCCCTCATAGTAGCGGTAGTGGTCAAAATCGTAAACACCCAGGTCAGGCTCGGAGTTGTCCAGCCAGAAAGCATCGATGCCCAGATCGTAGTAGTTCTTTTTACACACTTCCCAGACATATTTCCGGGCCTCGGGATTGAAGGCATCGATTTCCACACAATCCCCCTGGTAGTCGTAGGTCTGGAGGGCACCCCGCTCGGTGCGCATAAGCAGTCCCCGATCCAGCATGGGGCCAAAGTTCTCCGAGCGTCGATCAACCGAGGGCCATACGGAGACAATGACCTTAATTCCCATGGAATGAAGTTCCTCCACCATAGCCTTGGGATCTGGCCAGTAAGTCTTGTCAAACTTCCAGTCTCCCTGCACCGTCCAATGGAAGAAGTCAATGACGATTTGATCAATCTTGATGCCTTCCTTCTGGTACTGCCGCGCAACAGACAGTACCTCCTCCTGGGTACGGTAGCGGAGCTTACACTGCCACAGGCCCATCAGATTCTCCGGGAATTCCCCTGCACGGCCTGTGACGGCGGTGTAGTTTTCCAGAATCTGCTTGGGGGTGTCAGCGGCGGTGATCCAGTAGTCCATCTCCCTAGTGGATCTGGCGATCCACTCATAGTAGTTATAGCCAAAGGTCACACGACCCACTGCGGGGTTGTTCCACAGGAAGCCGTAGCCCAAAGAGGACAGGCAGAAGGGCACGGAAATCTGGGAGTTGCGCTGGGCTAGCTCCAACACACAGCCCTTAAGATCCATACAGTCCTGTTGGTACTGACCCATGCCGAAGAGTTTCTCACCCCGTCTGCTTTCAAATTTCACGTTCAGGGAATACTCGCTGCCACCCAGCACACCCTTCCATTCCCGGTTCACTACCTTTAAGCAGCGGCTTTCCCTGGAAATGGTGCCGTCATAGGAGCGGAAATATTCCCGCAGAAGCAGCTTGTCATCCCGGTAGAATGACAGGATACCCGCATGGTTGACAGTGGCTTTCATCCGACCGTTTATGATTGTAGCCTGCTCTCGCTTGTCGATGGTGCCGTCTCCTGCCCAGTGATCCACTTCCTCAATGGTGATGTGGGCATTCTGCTCCAGGGGGGGCTCTGTCAGCGCCCACAGCTTTCCGGTGAAAGCGGGAAGCATCGTGGCGCGAACACGAAGGGAATTCTTCCCCCAGGGTTCAACGCGAAGGGTCTCCCCCTGATTGCGGCACAGCAGTACATTTCCGTTTGCAATGAACTTCATGGTATCTCCTCATTTTTCGTGTTTTTGGTATAGTAACCGATATAAAAACCGCTTTTGCGGGGTAACGTTCATGGGAAGGCTCTGAATCAACCGGCAAGGGCTAAGGGTAGGCAGTTTTTGCCCAGCCGATAGCTTCAGAAGCGGTGGCATCCGGTTATTCTCCGCCCCAGTCCCGGTCGGTGATACGGAAGCCGTCGTGGGCGGTGCTGTCCCCATCCAGTTTGTGGAAGATGGGCATTGTAATCTGACTGATGGTATAGATTGCGAGAATCGGTGCGCAGAAGATGCCAATGTACATCATCAGCGCGTTCAGGGAAAACAGGAAGCCCTGCACCAGCAGGATTCCAATCAAACTCAGAGTCCGCAGGAAAAACCGAACACAGATTCTTCTGGAATTCACTAGCGCCACGGAGAGCTTATTCTCATACCGCGCTTCCAGAGGAAAGATATACAGGTAATGTATTACCAGCAGGAATACGGCGGCGATAGCCAGAATTAGGAAGCCAGTGGGATTGCCCTCCAGTTTCTCGAACATCTGCCAGTCCAGCCACACGCCGTAGATGACCGCGCCCGCAAGCAGGGTCAATGGTATGCCGTGTTTCAGATTCTTGAGATACGCCGACCAGAACTGCCGGGTCATACTCATGTCCTCGGCGTCCTCGGTCATTTTTAACGTCACCGTGAAGGCAGCAATGGTGGAGGTTCCTATGGTAATCACCGGAAGGCATCCCACAATCCAGTAAAAATTCAGGATCAGCAGGTTGGCGATCTTGATGCCAACAGTCACAAAGGGGGAATCCATTCGAAATTTCATCGTAACCTCCTACGCATTGCCTTGTCCCAGGGGATTGCTCCCCTGGGACAGGCAGTGGATTTCATAC
>JBJDYV010000051.1:0-2206 GCA_051867655.1 Oscillospiraceae bacterium | reverse complement strand
GTCTACACCTCCCTGCAGACCGGCATCATCGACGGCACCGAGAACAACGAGACCGCTCTGACCACCGGCAAGCACGGCGAGGTCTGCAAGGTCTACTCCGTGGACCAGCACGCCATGATCCCCGATGTCATGATTATGAGCCAGAAGGTCTGGGAGCAGATCTCTCCCGAGGATCAGCAGATTATCCTGGAGGCTGCCCACAACGCCACCGAGGCCCACAAGGTCATGTGGGACGCCGCCATCGAGGAGGCTGTCCAGGAGGCCCAGGAGAGCATGGGCGTAGAGTTTGTCTATGATGTGGACAAGGAAGCCTTCCGCAAGGCCACCCAGCCCATGATCGAGGCCTACGAGGCCCAGTATCCCGGCGTCGCGAAGCTGCTGGACACCATCGAAGAAGCCAGAGGGGAGGAATAAGCCATGAAAGAAATTCTCGGGAAAATCAAATTCGTGATGGACAAATTCCTCAGCATTGCCTGCGCGATCCTGCTGTCCTTCATGACCGTTCTCGTTCTCATCCAGGTCTTTTCCAGATATGTGCTGAACAGCCCGGTGGCCTTCACCGAGGAGCTGGTGCGCTACAGCCTGATCTGGACCGGCTTTATCGGCGCGGCCTACGCCTTCTCCACCCGGGAGCACATGTCCCTGACGCTGCTGCGGGACAAGTTCACCGGCAAGGCCCATACGGCGCTGCTGGTGGCCATTGACGCGCTGATCCTGCTGCTGGCCATTTTCGTCATCACCATCGGCGGCTTTAAGCTGGCTGTCTCCGCCAGCCGGGAGTTCTCCGCCCTGCTGGGGATCCCCAGAAGCCTGGTCTACGCCATCGCCCCGATCTCCGGCATTTTCATCATCCTCGCCCAGATCATCAACCTGTATGAAGATGTGACCGGCGAAAAAGTCGATTACAAGGAGGGCGCAAGCAAATGAGTATCGGATTGATCACGGTTATCCTGTTCGTTGTGTTCGGCATCCTGCTGTTCCTGGGCGTGCCCATCTCCATCAGCATCGTGGTGTCGTCCATCGTCACCGCCATGTCCAGCCTGTCCTGGGACCAGATCACCTTCATCACCATGCAGAAGATGAATTCCGGCGTGGAATCCTTCTCATTGCTGGCAGTCCCCCTGTTCATCCTGGCCGGCAACATCATGAACAACGGCGGCATCGCCAAGCGTCTGGTGAACTTCGCCCAGCTGTTCGTGGGCAAGATCCCCGGCTCCATGGCCCAGGCCAACATTCTGGGCAACATGCTCTTCGGCGCCCTGTCCGGCTCCTCCGTGGCCGCGGCCTCCGCCATGGGCGGCTGCATCAGCCCCATCGAGGAGGAGAACGGCTATGATCCCGCCTACTCCGCCGCCGCCAACATCGCCTCCGCGCCCACCGGCCTGCTGATCCCGCCCACCTCCGCCTTCATCGTCTACTCCACCGTGGCCGGCGGCGTGTCCATCTCCACCCTGTTCATGGCCGGTTATGTGCCCGGCATCCTGATGGGCCTGTGCTGCATGGCGGTCGCCTTCTTCTGGGCCAAGAAGCACAACATGAAGGCCACCGGCTATGACAAGAGCAAGAGCATCGGCCGCACCGTCTGGGACGCCATTCCCTCCCTGCTGCTGATCCTCATCGTCATCGGCGGCATCGTCTCCGGCATCTTCACCGCCACCGAGGGCGCGGGCGTGGCTGTGCTGTACTGCCTGATCCTGTCCATCATCTACAAGAGCATCGACTTCAAGGGCTTCCTGAAGATCCTGCTGGACTCCGCCAAGACCTCCGGCATCATCCTGTTCCTGATCTCCGCCTCCTCCGCCATGTCCTTCGTCATGGCCTACGCGGGTATCCCCGCCGCCATCTCCAACGGCCTGATGAGCCTGACCAGCAACAAGTACGTCATCTTCCTGCTGATGAACCTGATCCTGCTGGTGGTGGGCATGTTCATGGACATCACCCCCGCCATTCTGATCTTCACCCCCATTTTCCTGCCCATCGCCCAGAGCTTCGGCATGAGCGAGATCCAGTTCGGCGTCATGCTGATCTTCAATATGTGCCTGGGCAACATCACCCCGCCTGTGGGCTCCGTGCTGTTCGTGGGCTGCGGCATCGGCCATGTCTCCATCGAGGAGGTCACCCCCAAGCTGATCCCCTACTTTGTGCTCCTGATCCTGGCCCTGCTGGCGATTACCTTCATCCCGGCGCTGTCCCTGGGCCTGCCCTC
>JBJDYV010000050.1:0-43418 GCA_051867655.1 Oscillospiraceae bacterium | reverse complement strand
TTCAGTCCCAACGCAAACTGCACCCGCGCCCAGATCGTGACCTTCCTGTATCGCTTCTTTGTGAAGTAAGCAGTATCTGAAACCGAATGGCGCACTTCTATACAGGGCATGCCCTGTATGTGCGCTCATCTCCGCGCCTAGAGCCGCCTTCGGCGGTTGCGCTCCGAAACGCCTCGCTGCGGCTCGGTGTGCGAGGCGAACAGCCCGGACGATTGAAGTCCGGGCTGTTTTGCGTCACTGCGTTCCGAACAAGGGAGTGCCTCCCTTGCGATGCCTGCGGCATCTATCCCAGCGCACTTTGCAGCGGGAACAATCTGCTTTCAGCAGACCGTCCCCGCCGCAAAGTCTGAAAATCCCATACTCTTAGCCAGACCGTCTACTGAAAATGTAGGCGGTCTTTTTTCGTCCCATCCATCCTATCCATCCCATCAAAAGGAGGTCATGTACTATGCCGAAACAGAAAACCATCCCGGAACTGAAAGCCGAGATCGCCGCCAATGAACGCCAGCTTGCCCAGCTTCGACACAAACAGCAGCAGCTTGAAAACCGTGCCGCCTACTATGAAAAAGGCGACCGCCGGAAGCGGACGCACAGGCTTATTACCCGTGGAGCCGCTGTGGAGAGCGTGGCCCCGCTGGCAAAGGTTTTAAGTGAAACCGAGTTCTATGCCTTTGCAGAAAAAGCCTTTTCCTTGCCGGAGGTCAAGGGTCTGCTCATGGAAGCGGTCAACGAACACAACCGTGCTGAATACGAAGGGAGGTCCTGACCATCGCATTATTCCATTTTCATGTGACACAAATCAAGCGCAGCGCCGGACAGTCTGCCGTGGCTGCTGCCGCCTATCGCTCCGGCGAAAAGCTGCACAGCGAGTATTACGGCGAGGGCAGCGACTACACCAAAAAGGGCGGCGTGATCTGTTCGGAAATCCTGTTGCCATCCCAAGCTCCGTCAGAGTACGCAGACCGTGAAACACTCTGGAACGCCGTAGAGAAGGTCGAGAAAAACGCCAAAGCCCAGCTTGCATACAGCTTTGATATTGCTTTGCAGAACGAGTTCTCCATGCAGGAGAACATCGACCTTGCAAGGCAATTTTTGTTGGACAATTTTGTGAGCCGGGGCATGGTGGTGGATTTCGCCGTTCATTCCCCCGACAAGGAGGACGGCGGCATCCAGAACCCGCATTTTCATGTCATGTGTCCCATCCGGCCTATTGAGCCGGACGGCAAATGGGGCAACAAGCAGCGGCGGGAATATGTGCTGGACGAGCATGGGGAACGCATCCGGGATGAAGCCGGGAACTTTGTATTCAACGCCGTCCCCACAACCGACTGGGGCAGCCCGGAAACACTGGAAACGTGGCGGCAGGCATGGGCTGAACTTTGCAACGCCAGGTTTGCCGAGCAGGGTTTGGATTGCCGCATCGACCACCGCAGCTTTGAGCGTCAGGGCGTGGAAGAGATACCCACCCAGCATGAGGGGCCTACTGTCCGGGCCATGGAGACCAAGGGCATCCGCACCGATAAAGGCGATCTCAACCGCTGGATCAGGAAAACCAACGCCATGCTCCGGGAGGCAAAACAGAAAATTGCCGCCCTGATCGACTGGCTGAAAGAAGTAAAAGCTGAGCTGTCCAAGCCCCAGCCGCCTACACTGGTGGAGCTGCTGTCCGCCTACTATGACAACCGCAACAAGGGCGCATACAGCAGCAAGGCCAGGATCGCCAATCTGAAAAAGCTGTCCGAGGCGGTCAGCTATCTGGAAGCTAAGCACCTCTACAACGCTGATGATCTGGACGCGGCTCTGCACACCATGCAGGGCAAAATTGACTCGCTGAAAAAGTTCGCTTCCGGGAAACAGGCCCGCATAAAAGAGTTGGACGAGCTGCTTCGCATGGCGGATTATTACAAGGCCGGAAAACCTGTTGCGGACAAGCTGAAAACCATCCGTTTTGAGAAATCCCGCCAGAAGTACAAGGCAGAACATGACGATACGCTTTGCCTATTCTACATGGCGGAGCGCAAGCTGAAAGGACAAGTGGTGGACGGCAAGCTGCCCGCTGCCGCATGGTGTGAGGAAAAGGCCTGTCTGGAAACGGAGTACAGGGAGTTGCAGCAGGAGCTTACACCCCTGTATGCCGACACGAAAAAGCTCTGGGCCATCCATTACAGCATCTACGAGGTACAGCATGAGCAGGAGCGCCAGAACGCCGTTACACGGCAGAAAAAACAGGAAATTGAACACTAATTCTTACACAAATTTTAGGAGGCACTTATGAGCAAGAAGAAACCATATGAGCGTGAAATCGATCCGGAGCTTTTGGCAGAGATTGAGGACTGGGAACAGCAGGAGCACGACGAGCCAGAGGGATATTACTTCTCCAATCCCGACCCCTATCTCAAACCCGCACCGCTGCCGTCCGACCCTCCCCGGCATAATTTCTGGTTTGGCGAGGACGGACACATCCATGTAAAGAACATCTCCGCTTTCTGGCTGCCGGAGTTCACTTTGCAGAAGGAGATCGGCGGCACGATCTACTCCGTCACAGGCACTTATGACGGAACAGAAACGCTGGACAGGAAAATGGAACGCATTATGGCTGAAAAGTTTACAGAAAAGATGGAGGATTCTGAATGACAAATTCACAGACTCTTGGTACAATAGAAGCAACCAATCCTGTACTGGCAGTTGCCCCTTTGAAGGAGGAAACAGAAATGTTACGGGCAACTGATAAAATCACCGCACTCTATTGTCGCCTTTCCGTAGAGGATATGAATAAAAACGGCGGCAAAGAGGATGAATCGAACTCCATACAGAATCAAAAAATGATCCTGCTCCAGTACGCTAAGGAGCATCGCTTCCCTAATCCGACCTTTTTCGTGGACGACGGATACAGCGGCACCAGCTATGACCGCCCCGGCTTCCAAGCCATGCTTGCGGAAATCGAAGCGGGACGGGTGGCAGTCTGCATCACCAAAGACCTATCCAGACTGGGACGAAATTCTTCTCTGACCGGGCTTTATATCAACTTCACTTTTCCGAAATACAATGTGCGATATATTGCCATCAACGACCACTTTGACACCATCGACCCCAACAGCACAGACAGCGACATTGCCGGTATCAAAAACTGGTTTAACGAGTTTTTCGCCAAGGACACCAGCCGCAAAATCCGGGCTGTGCAGAAAGCAAAGGGCGAGCGTGGCGTACCCCTGACAACCAATGTTCCGTTCGGTTATCGAAAAGACCCGGAGGATAAAACAAAATGGATCGTGGATGAAGCGGCAGCTATGGTAGTGAGGCGTATTTTCAAGCTGTGCATGGAGGGCCGGGGGCCGATGCAGATCGCCAAGCTCTTGCAGGAGGAAAAGGTGCTGAATCCCACCGCATATAAGCGGCAGATCGGCATCAAGACTCCAAGCCCGGAAACCGCTGATCCGTACCATTGGAACACTAATACTGTTGTCCACATTCTGGAACGGCGGGAATACACAGGCTGTACGGTCAATTTCAAGACCTACACCAATTCCATCTGGGACAAGAAGCAGCGGGAAACGCCCCTTGAAAATCAGGCGGTTTTCTACGACACCCATCCGGCGATCATCGAGCAGGAAATCTTTGACAAGGTGCAGGAGATCCGGCAGCAGCGTCACCGCAGGACGAAAACAGGCAAGAGCAGCCTGTTTTCCGGCATGGTTTACTGTGCCGACTGTGGAGCGAAAATGCGGTACTGTACCACCAATTATTTTGAGAAGCGGCAGGATCACTTTGTGTGCGCCAACTACCGAAGCAACACGGGAAGCTGTTCAGCACACTTTATCCGGGCTGTTGTTCTGGAAGATTTGGTCTGGATGCACATGAAATCTGTCATCTTCTATGTGACACGGTATGAGAAGCACTTTCGGGGGGTCATGGAGCAAAAGCTCCGCCTGTCCAGCGAGGAAGCCATCCGTGGACACAGAAAGCGTCTGGAACAGGCTGAGAAGCGATTGACGGAGCTTGACCGCCTGTTTATCCGCATCTATGAGGACAACGTGGCTGGGCGCATCACGGACGAACGGTTCTCCATGATGAGCAAGACCTATGAGGATGAGCAGACGCAGCTCAAAGTGGAAATCCTGAGCTTACAGCAGGAAATTGAAGTACAGGAACGACAGATTGAGAATTTGGAACAGTTTATCCAACGGGTACACAAATACGAGGATTTGCAGGAGCTTACCCCCTACGCCCTGCGTGAGCTTGTCAAGGCGATTTACATTGAAGCCCCTGACAAGAGCAGCGGCAAACGGCGGCAGAACATCCGCATTTCCTATGACCTTGTGGGCTTTATCCCGGTGGAAGAACTGTTGAAACAGGAAACGGCATGACCGAAGCCATGCCGTTCCTGCAAAAATGTGATATTACTTTCTTACGACCCCCGACCATCCGCGGCGGGCTTTGTTTTTACTCTTTTTCCAGCAGATCCAGAAACTTCTGGTGCAGCTCCGGGAATTTATGCTTCAGGGCGATGGGGCTGTATTCCTTTCCGGTGCGCTGGCTGTCCGAGCTGAAGAAGTGGGTGGACTCGCCGGTATAGCACAGAACGTCCGTTTCCGTGTTATGGATCTCGTAGCTGAACACCATTTTGACGCCGGTATATTGGACGAGCTTCACTTCCACGGAAAAGGGCTCGTCGTACCGCAGGTAGGCCAGGAACTTCTCGCTGGCGGCGGCGCAGGGGATGATGACGCCCAGCTTCTCCATCTCCCGGTAGTTCATAACGTTGTCGTTCAGCCAGTCCATCCGGGCGTCCTCCAAAAAGCGCAGGTAATTGGAGTGGTGCACCACGCCCATCCGGTCGGTCTCATAGTATTTCACACGGCGCTGATACGTCCAGCTCATGGGTCTCCCTCCCATCAGGCGCGGGTCAGCAGCCCCGCTTCCAGATCCTCGGCGGCCTGCTGCTTGATGACATAGTGCATTTTCTTGCCCGTGGCCGTGTGGGGCAGGGACTCCACGATGCGGTAGTAGCGGGGGCACTTGTAGGCGGAGAGCATGGGACTGTTCTTGCAGTAGGAGGCCACCTCCTCCACGGTCAGGGAGGGGTCCTTGGGCACCACGTAGGCCACCACGGCCTGACCGCGCAGCTTGTCGGGCACGCCGGTCACCATGGAGTCGGCCACCTTGTCGCAGCTGTTCAGCACTTCCTCGATCTGGGTGGGGTAGATGTTCTCGGCGGAGCAGACGATCATGTCGTCCTTGCGGCCGTTGACGGTGATATACAGGTTCTCGCTCCAGTACCCCAGGTCGCCGGTGTACATCCAGCCCTTGTAGAACTTCTTTTCTTCCTCTTCCGGGTTGTTGTAGTAGCTGTAGGTGCCCTTGGCCGGGGACCAGATGATGATCTCGCCCACGGTCTCGTTGTCGGTGGGGACCAGATCGTCCGGCTCAGCCTTGCGGTCCTCATAGACTTTGACCACCCGGACCTCGTCGTCGATGCAGCTTCCGCCGACGGTACCGGCGTACTCCGGCAGGTCGTAGGGGCGCAGGAAGGAGTTCCAGAAGGTCTCCGTGGTGCCGTAGCCGTTGAAGATGTTGGGGGTCAGCACCTCCAGGTAGCGCATACAGGCCGCCTTTTCAAAGGGCGCGCCCATGGTGACCAGGCCCTTCAGGCGGCTCAGGTCCACGGGGTGCTTCTCCTGGGTGCGGGAGAGCATCTCCAGGGAGGACGGCGCGCCCATCAGGAAGGTGATGCCGTACTCCTCCACCCACTGCAGGCACTGGCGGGGGGCAAAGGCGCGGCAGACTACCACGCTGGCGCCCACGTAGAAGCTGGGGCAGGGGCCGCCGCAGTGGCAGCCGCCCCGGTGGAACCAGGGGGTCATGTTCATGCACACGTCGTTGCAGTTCATGGGGTAGTGCATGATGACGTCGTGGGCGGACAGGACCTCGTTGATGTCGTTCAGCGCCGTGCTCTTGGGCAGGGCGGTGGTGCCGGAGGTGCACAGGCGGATGACCTCGTCGTAGATGTGGGGCACGAAGTCCATCTCCGGGTCGGTGTCCGGCTGGCCCGCCACATAATCCTCATAGGAGATGTGGCCCTCGGGCAGCTCCACGCCCCGCAGGTTGTCGGCCATGACCGCCTTGACCGGCGGGAATTTCGCCATCTGCACCGCCTTGGCGGCGACGTCCTTGATGTCGGCGGAGTAGATGAACACCTTGGGGCGGTTGTGGTCCATCAGCAGGGCCAGCTCGCCGGGGGACAGGTTGAAGTTGGCGGGGTTCAGGATCGCGCCGATCTTCCGGGGGCCGATGTAGGTGAAGGCAAACTCCGGGGTGTTCATCAGCGCGGTCATGACCACGTCGTCCTTGCCCACGCCGTCCGCGCGCAGGGCATGGGCCAGCCGGTTGGCCTCCTGGTTCAGCTCGATGTAATTCCACTTCCGGCCGGTCGCCGGGTCCAGCATGGCCTGCTTGGTGCCGTAGCGGCGCACGTTGCGCATAACGCCGTTCAGCCAGGTGTACTGGTGTTCAAAGGTGTCGATGAACATTTTGTCGTTGTAGGTCCGTGCCAAGGTGATCTCCTCCTGTACGCATTATGGCATTATATAATAGCAATTTCGGATTACTTGATGCAAATAAAGCACGATTCTAGTAATCGTACTTTCAGATTATATTATAGCATTTTGTGTTTGTCAAGAAAAAACAAAGCCTGGCGGGAGATAAAAACGGCGGCTGGCACGCGCCAGCCGCCGTTTTGTCATTCTTCCGTTTTCTCGCCGTCCGACTTGGGCTCCTCCGTGGGAGCTTCCTCCGCCGGTGGCTCCTCCGCCGGGGGCGGGGCCGCGATGGGCTCGCTGACCATGTGGACGCTGCGGGCCGGGGGCTCCACGTCGCCCTGAAGGGAGCGGCGCTTGTCGTCTCCGGTGGCGCCGTAGTTGTCCGCCAGAGCGGGGTCCTTGCCCTCCAGGATGCACATCATCTCCTGGCCGGTGATGGTCTCCTTCTCCAGCAGGTAGCCGGCGATCTTGTCCAGCATCTCCCGGTTGTCCTCCAGGATCTGCCGGGCCTCCTTGTGGCAGCGCTCGATGATGTCCAGGATCTCCGCGTCGATCTGGGCGGCGGTGTCCTGGGCGCAGGTCAGGCCCATGCCGCCGTCCAGGTACTGGTTCTGGATGGTCGCCAGGCCCATCATGCCGAACTTGTCGCTCATGCCGTACATGGTGACCAGCTTGCGGGCCATGTCGGTGGCCCGCTCGATGTCGTTGGCGGCGCCGGAGGTCTGAGTATCGAACACCAGCTCCTCGGCGGAGCGTCCGGCCAGCAGGGTGCGGATCTCGGTCAGGATGTCCTCCTTGCTCATCAGGAACTTTTCTTCCTCGGGCAGCTGCATGGTGTAGCCCAGAGCCCCCTGGGTGTGGGGCACGATGGTGATCTTGCTGACCGGCTGGGCGTTCTTCTGCTTGGCGGCCACCAGAGCGTGGCCCACCTCGTGGTAGGCGATGATCTTCTTCTCCAGCTCGGTGAGCACGGTGCCCTTCTTTTCGGTGCCCGCGATGACGGTCTCAAAGGAGACCAGCAGGTCCTCCTGGTTGACCGCCTTGCGGCCCTTGCGCACCGCCCGCAGGGCGGCCTCGTTGACCAGGTTGGCCAGGTCCGCGCCCACGCAGCCCGCGGTGGCCTGGGCGATGCGGTTCAGGTCCACGTCCTCCGCCAGGCGGATGTTGCGGGTGTGCACCTGCAGGGTGGCCAGACGGCCCGCCAGATTGGGCCGGTCGATGGTGATGCGCCGGTCGAAGCGGCCGGGGCGCAGCAGGGCCTTATCCAGCACCTCGGGCCGGTTGGTGGCCGCCAGGACGATGACGCCCTTGGTGGGGTCGAAGCCGTCCAGCTCGGCCAGCAGCTGGTTCAGGGTCTGCTCCCGCTCGTCGTTGCCGCCGAACTTGGAGGCGTCGCGGGATTTGCCGATGGTGTCGATCTCGTCGATGAAGATGATGCAGGGGGCCATCTTGGCGGCCTCCTTGAACAGGTCGCGCACGCGGGACGCGCCCACGCCCACGAACATCTCCACGAAGTCGGAGCCGCTGATGGAGAAGAAGGGCACGTTGGCCTCGCCGGCCACGGCCTTGGCCAGCAGGGTCTTGCCGGTACCGGGAGAGCCCACCAGCAGCGCGCCCTTGGGCAGCTTGGCGCCGATCTCGGTGTACTTGCCGGGGTTGTGGAGGAAGTCGATGATCTCCTCCAGGCTCTCCTTGGCCTCGTCCTGACCGGCCACGTCCTTGAAGGTCACGCCGGTCTTTTTCTCCACATACACCTTGGCGTTGGCTTTGCCCACGCCGCCGATGCCGCCCATGCCTCCGCCGCCCATCTTGCTGAACATGAAGCGGTAGAGCAGCATCAGCAGGACCACCATGATCACCATGGGGACCACGTAGGACAGCAGCAGATTCACGATATAAGAGGACTCGGGCACCAGCTCGGGGCCGTACTTGACATTCATCTCCTCCATCAGGGGGATCAGTCCGTCGTCCGACCAGGGCGCGGTCACATAGGTGGTCTTCTCCCCGGTGCGGAATTCCTCGGGGATGACGGCCGCGGAGGGGTCGTCCTGGACGGCGCTGCCGGGTTCCTGATAGGTCAGCTCGCCGTCCGCGTTCATGGACCAGCCGTCCTTCAGATAGAAGGTGAATTCACTGGAGTCCATGTCCACCAGCTCCACAGCGCCCGCCTCCACCGCCGCGCGGAAGTCGGAGTAGAGCACGGTCACGGTGCCCCGGGAATTCAGGCCGGACAGGAAGTAATTGGCCAGAATGGTCAGGATCAGGGCCCAGATGATGATGGAAATAAATCCTGTGTACTTCTTTTTGCCGCCGTTGTTGTTGTCGGGGGTCTTGTTATTTTTATTGGGAGCCAAACGAGTGTCCTCCTTTGGAAATGAACTTCGGGGTCAACT
Source organism: Oscillospiraceae bacterium (assembly GCA_051867655.1). Lineage (GTDB taxonomy): Bacteria > Bacillota > Clostridia > Oscillospirales > Oscillospiraceae > JAJPXI01. Next base: position 34,489 of record JBJDYV010000050.1, on the reverse strand, counting down.
TACTATACCACGTCAAGCCTTGAAAAGCAAGGAACCAGCCGTAAACTTTCTGTGAAGAGAACCCACCGCGCCGCTTGCCATTTTGCTGTTGGATGTGGTATACTATCTGTTCAAAGAATGATTTGGGAAAGGCGGACACACCATGAGGGATAAACGGCCCCGCACCTCCCCGGCGGACGGAGAGGCTGACGGCATTATCGAAGGGCGCAACGCGGTGCTGGAGGCGCTGCGCACTGACACGCCCATCGACAAGATCTACCTGGCCAAGGGCGAGACCGACGCCGCCCTGGGGCATATCGCCTCCACGGCCCGGGGCAAGGGCATCGTGGTGGTGGAGACCGACCGCCGCAAGCTGGACGAACGGAGCATCACCCACTCCCACCAGGGCGTCATCGCCGTGACCGCCGTGCGGGAGTACGCCACGGTGGAGGACATTCTCAACGCCGCCCGGGAGAAGGGAGAGCCTCCCCTGATCGTGGTGTGCGACGAGCTGTCCGACCCCCACAACCTGGGGGCGGTCATCCGCACCGCCGAGTGCGCCGGCGCCCACGGCGTCATCATCCCCAAGCGCCGCTCCGCCGGCCTGACCGCCATTGTGGCCAAGACCTCCGCCGGCGCGGTCAGCCATGTGCCCGTGGCCCGGGTGCCCAACCTGCCCGCCCTGCTGAAGGATCTGAAAAAGGAGGGCGTGTGGGTGTTCGGCACCGCCGCCGACGGGGACACCACCCTGTATGACGCCGACCTGAAGGGCCCCGCCGCCATCGTCATCGGCAGCGAGGGGGACGGCATGGGCCGTCTGGTGGCCGAGACCTGCGATTTTAAAGTATCCATCCCCATGAAGGGCAAGCTCAATTCTCTCAACGCCTCCGCCGCCGCGGCCATTCTGCTGTACGAGGCGGTTCGTCAGAGACTCGGGAAGGTTTGATCCATGGCAAAGGACTGGGACGACGATCTGGATACGCCCGATCAGGACTTTTCGGTTGACGAGATCCTGGCGGAGTTCTCCTCCTCCCGCAGGCGGGAGGGGGATCCTGTCGCGCCCAAACGCGGAATCCCGGTCAAGCGGGAGAGCGCCCCCCAGCCACCGGAGCCGCCCGTGAAGCCGGAGCGGCCCTCCCGGCCCGAGCCGGAGCCGCCCCCGGAAAGCGCGCCGAAGAAGACCGGCGAGAAGGTCATCCGCTTCCCCGGCAAAGCCCGGCAGGAGGTCCCGGAGAACGAGCCGCAGGAATCCGCGCGGCCTGCCGCCGAACCGGAAGAGCCGGAGGAGCCGGAACGGGAGGGCTTTCTCAGCCGTGTGATGAACAAGGCGAATGATTTCGCCGCCCGGATGTTCGAGGACGCGGAGCCCACCCCGGAGGAGCAGGCGGCCGAGCGCTATCTTCCCGGCGTGGACCGGGAGGAGCCCCACCGGCAGGGAAGAGCCTACACGCCCCGGCGCCGCCGCGTGCGCACCCGGCCGGACACGCCGCCCCAGGAACTGGCCAGCCGGTACGGAAAAGGCCTCGGCTCTCTGCGGGTGCGGCGGATTTTGGTGCTCCTGCTGGCCCTTCCCCTGCTCTATCTGACTTTGGCCGCCTCCCTGTCCCTCCCCCTGCCCGGAATGCTGGGGGAGCGGGAAATTCAAATCTGGGTGTGCGTGGGCATCCACGCCCTGGCCCTGATCCTGAGCTATGACCTGGTGTTCTCCGGCCTGACCCATCTGGGTGCCGACACCCTGACCGTCCTGGCCGCGCTGGCCACCCTGGCCGACGCCTGCACCATGAACTTATTGGGCACCCGGGAGGGCGATCTGCCCTACAGCCTGGTCTCCGTTTTGGCCTTGGGCCTGGGGCTCTGCGGCCGGTACCTGAAACGGCTGTCCCTGCGCGTCTCCTGCCGCACGGCTGTCGCCGCCAAGACCCCCTACCTGGTCACCCTGGACGAGGACAAGTGGGACGGCCGGGCGGTCTTTGCCAAGTGGTCGGGCACCACGGAAGGCTTCGGCAGTCAGATCCAGTCGGACGACGGCGCCATGCGGGTGTTCCGCCCCATGGCTGTCCTGCTGATTCTGGCCTGCCTGCTGTTTTCCGTCCTTTCCTCCGTGGGAAAGGGACGCCCGGAGCTGTTCTGGTGGTGTCTGTCCGCCCTGCTCTGCGCCGCCGCCTCCCTGTCCGGGGCGCTGACCTTTGCCCTGCCCTTCCGCTTCCTGTCCCGCCGTCTGGCGGGCGTGGGCGCCGCCCTGGCCGGGTGGGAGGGTATCCGCCGTCAGGCCAGGGACTCCGGCATCCTGCTGACCGACACCGACCTGTTCCCGCCCGGCTCCGTGGCTTTGAACGGCGTGAAGGTCTTTCAGAACTACCCCCTGGACAAGGTGATCTCGGTCACCGCCACCCTGATCCGGGACACGGGCAGCGGCCTGGACCGCACCTTCCACGAGCTGCTGCGCAGCCAGGGGACGGTCTACCGCAAGGCGGAGGACCTGCGCTGCTACGAGGGCGGCGCCTCCGCCGTTATCCGGGGCGAGCACGTTCTGGTGGGCAGCGCGTCCTTCATGCACCTGATGGAGGTGACTCTGCCCCAGGGCCTGAACGTGAAAAACGCCGTGTTCTGCGCCATTGAGGGGGAGCTGGCGGGCATCATCGCCTTAAGCTACGCCCTGCACGCCACCGTGCGCCCGTCCCTGACCGCGCTGATCGCCAACCGGATCTCCCCCATCCTGGCCACCCGGGACTTTAACCTGATCCCCGCCATGCTGCGCCAGCGCTTCAAGCTGCCGGCGGAGAAGATGGAGTTCCCCGAGCAGGAGCGCCGCCGGGCGCTGTCCGACCCCCGGCAGCGCCACGATCCCCCGCTGGTCTGCGTCCTCTGCCGGGAGGGCATCGGCCCCCTGTCCGAGGCGGTGGTGGGCGCCCGGCGTCTGTGGCTGGCCACCCGGATCAGCTCGGTTTTGGCCGCCATCGGGTCGGTCATCGGCGTGCTGCTGGCCTTCTACCTGACCGCTCAGGCGGCCTTCGCCTCCCTGTCGGTGCTCAACCTGCTGGTGTTCCTGCTGATGTGGCTGGTGCCCACCCTGCTGATCGCCGGCTGGGTCAATCGATATTAAGTCAAAACCGGAAGTTTTCCGAAACGGAAAACTTCCGGTTTTCATTTACACCTGTAAGGCCCAATTCAGCATCAGCAGGAGCCCGAACCCGGGCACGCCCAGCAGGGCCACCACCAGGGCGTTGACCAGGTTGACCCCCAGGGTCACGCCGATGAGCCCGCCCACCTGGCTGAAGGCGAACAAACCGGCCAGTCCCGCCGCCATGCGCGCCAGCAGCCGCAGCAGCCCCCGCAGGGGGCGGCGCAGCACGCCGATGGCAAGCAGCAGGAGAATGGCCCCGATGGCCATTTTTACCCACGGCGCCATCTCAGGCCTCCGCCGCCGGCAGGACCGTCGGCTGCTCCCGCTCCTGCTCCAGCTCCCGCACCCGCCGCAGCAGGTAGGAGTACCGGCTCTGCAGGGCGTTGATCTCAAACACATAGGACTCGATCAGATCCGGGTCGCTCTCCCGGTTGAAGCAGGCGTACGCCTGGTTGATGAGCACCCGCGTCCGGGCCAGTCCCTCCAGCAGCTCCCGGCGCTCCTGCTGCGCGGGGGAGTCCTGCTTTCTCCGCAGGGAAAATGTTTTGGCAGGCTGTGCCACGTTGCTCCCTCCTCTCTCAAAAAGAAAAGCATTGGTTTCTGTAACCATTTTATGGGTAGTTTGGACAAATATTCCTGATTTCATACCGGGAGAGGATCTATTCCGGTTCGCCTTGACACTTGCGAGGAAAATAGGATACAATAAAGTGATTTAGTACGCCTATGAATGTGAGGGACGACCATGCCCAAAAAGAACTACGGCAACGAGTCCATTTCCGCCCTGAAGGGGGCCGACCGGGTCCGCAAGCGCCCGGGGGTCATCTTCGGCTCCGACGCCCTGGAGGGCTGCGAGCACGCGGTTTTTGAGATCCTGTCCAACGCCATTGACGAGGCCCGGGAGGGCCACGGCACCCTGATCACCGTCACCCGCTTCCTGGACAAGTCCATCGAGGTGGAGGACCAGGGCCGCGGCTGCCCTGTGGACTGGAACGAGAAGGAGCAGAAGTACAACTGGGAGCTGGTTTTCTGCGAGCTGTACGCCGGCGGCAAATACGGCAACGACCAGGGGGAGAACTACGAGTACTCCCTGGGCCTGAACGGCCTGGGCTCCTGCGCCACCCAGTACGCCAGCGAATACTTTGACGCCACCATCCGCCGGGACGGCTTCAAATACACCCTGCACTTTGAGAAGGGCGAGAACATCGGCGGCCTGCACAAGGAGCCCACCGACCGGGGCAAAAAGACCGGCTCCACCTTCCGCTGGAAGCCCGACCTGGACGTGTTCACCGACATCGACATCCCCCTGGACTACTACCTGGACGTCATGAAGCGCCAGGCGGTGGTCAACGCGGGGGTCACCTTCCGGCTGCGCAACGAGACCGCCCCCGGCAAATTCGAGACCACCGAGTTCAAATACGAAAACGGCATCGTGGACTACGTCACCGAGCTGGCGGGGGAGAACACCCTGACCCAGCCCGTGTTCTGGCAGACCGAGCGCCGGGGCCGCGACCGGGAGGACAAGCCAGAGTACAAGGTGAAGCTGTCGGTCTCCTTCTGCTTCTCCAACACGGTGCAGGTCATCGAGCACTACCACAACTCCTCCTGGCTGGAGCACGGCGGCTGCCCGGAAAAGGCCATGCGCTCCGCCTTCGTGTCCGCCATCGACGCCTATATCAAGCAGCAGGGCAAGTACCAGAAGAACGAGAGCAAGCTGACCTGGAACGACGTGCAGGACTGCCTGGTTCTGGTGTCCAACAACTTCTCCACCCAGACCTCCTACGAAAACCAGACCAAAAAGGCCATCAACAACAAGTTCGTTCAGGAGGCCATGACGGAGTTCCTGCGCTCCCAGCTGGAGGTCTACTTCATCGAAAACCCCTTCGACGCCCAGAAGATTGCCGAGCAGGTGCTGATCAACAAGCGCTCCCGGGAGACGGCGGAGAAGGCCCGGCTGAACATCAAGAAGAAGCTGTCGGGCAGCATGGACATCTCCAACCGGGTGCAGAAGTTCGTGGACTGCCGCACCAAGGATGTGGAACGGCGGGAGCTGTATATCGTGGAGGGCGACTCCGCTCTGGGCAGCGTCAAGCTCTCCCGGGACGCGGAATTCCAGGGCATCATGCCCGTGCGCGGCAAAATTCTGAACTGTCTGAAGGCCGACTACGCCCGCATCTTCAAAAGCGAGATCATCACCGACCTGATCCGCGTGCTGGGCTGCGGCGTGGAGGTCAGCGACAAGCGGGCCAAGGACCTGGCCGCCTTCGACCTGGACAACCTGCGCTGGAACAAGGTGGTCATCTGCACCGATGCCGACGTGGACGGTTTCCAGATCCGCACCCTGATTCTGACCATGCTCTACCGCCTGACCCCCACCCTGATCGATCAGGGGTACGTCTATATCGCCGAATCCCCCCTGTACGAGATCATTTACAAGGAAAAGACCTGGTTCGCCTACTCCGACAAGGAAAAGGCAGACATTGTAAACGGCGAGCTGGCCGGCAAGAAGTGCATCATCAACCGCTCCAAGGGCCTGGGCGAGAACGACCCGGAGATGATGTGGCTGACCACCATGAACCCGGAGACCCGGCGGCTGATCAAGGTCATGCCCGAGGACGTGGAGCGCACCGCCGCTACCTTTGACCTGCTGCTGGGCGACAACCTGCAGGGCCGCAAGGACCACATCGCCGACGAGGGGTATAAGTATCTGGACCTGGCGGATATTTCGTAGGGCAGGCGAACCACAGAATGTATGTGTTTCTGATCTTTATTCTGGCCTGCCTGCTGGGCTGGCTGCTCTGGCGCAGGCTGCGCCGCACCCGTCTGCATCCCCTTCTGCGCATCGTTCTGACGCTGCTTTTCACCGCGCTGGTCTACATTCTCCTTTTCTGGATCAGCGTCTATGTCTCCATTTTCCTGTACCAGCGGAACGGATAACTTTATAAATCGTCTTTGATAAGGACTGATCCCAATGGCCAAAAAGAAAAAGCCCGAAGAGGGCGTCAAGCGCGTCAACAACCCCAACGTCATGGGCCTGCGGCCCGAGGTGCTGGAACAGCCCATCACCGAGACGCTGGAGCTGAACTACATGCCCTACGCCATGAGCGTCATCGTCTCCCGGGCCATCCCGGAGATCGACGGCTTCAAGCCCTCCCACCGCAAGCTGCTGTACACCATGTACCAGATGAAGCTGCTGGGGGGCGCGCGCACCAAGAGCGCCAACATCGTGGGCCAGACCATGAAGCTCAACCCCCACGGCGACGCCGCCATCTACGACACCATGGTGCGCCTGAGCCGGGGCTACGGCGCCCTGCTGCACCCGCTGGTGGACTCCAAGGGCAACTTCGGCAAGGTGTACTCCCGGGACATGGCCTGGGCCGCCAGCCGGTACACCGAGGCCCGGCTGGACCCCATCTGCGCCGAGCTGTTCCGGGACATCGACCAGGACACGGTGGACTTCGTGGACAACTACGACGGCTCCATGCAGGAGCCCTCCCTGCTGCCCACCACCTTCCCCAACGTGCTGGTGTCCGCCAACCAGGGCATCGCCGTGGGCATGGCCTCCAACCTGTGCGGCTTCAACCTGGGCGAGGTATGCGACGCCGCCATCGCCTATATGAAGGACCCGGGCTGCGACCTGCTGTCCATCCTGAAGGCCCCCGACTTCCCCACCGGCGGCGAGCTGCTGTACGACGGAGCGGAGCTGGCCCAGATCTACGCCACCGGCCGCGGCTCCTTCAAGGTGCGGGGCCGCTGGCGCTACGACAAGGCGGGCAACCTGATCGAGATCTACGAGATCCCCTACACCACCACCGCCGAGGCCATTCTCGACAAGGTGGCCGAGCTGATCAAGGCGGGCAAGATCAAAGAGATCGCCGACATGCGGGACGAGACCGACCTGTCCGGCCTGAAGCTGACCATTGACCTGAAGCGGGGCACCGACCCGGACAAGCTGATGCAGAAGCTGTTCAAGTCCACCCCCCTGCAGGACTCCTTCGGCTGCAACTTCAACATCCTGATCGCGGGCACCCCCCGGGTCATGGGCGTGGGCGAGATCCTGGAGGAGTGGACCGCCTGGCGCATGGACGGCGTGCGCCGGCGCACCTACTTCGTCATGAAGAAGAAGCAGGAGAAGCTGCACCTGTTGAAGGGCCTGAAAAAGATCCTGCTGGACATCGACAAGGCCATCAAGATCATCCGGGAGACCGAGGAGGAGGCCGAGGTCATCCCCAACCTGATGATCGGCTTCGGCATCGACCAGGTCCAGGCGGAGTATGTGGCCGACATCCGGCTGCGCAACATCAACAAAGAGTATATTTTGAAGCGGGTCGAGGAAACCTCTACCTTGGAGGACGAGATCGCCGACCTGCAGGATATCGTGGATCACCCCCAGCGGGTCAAAAAGATCATCGCCGATGAGCTGGCCGACGTGAAGAAGAAGTACGCCGTCCCCCGCCGCACCGAGATCGTCTACGAGTATCAGGCCAGCGCCGAGCCCGAGGCGGAGGAGGACGTCCCCGATTACCCGGTGAACCTGTTCCTGTCCCGGGAGGGTTATCTGAAAAAGATCACCCCCCAGTCCCTGCGCATGGCGTCCGAGCAGAAGTATAAGGAGGGCGACGGACCTGCCCAGAGCTGGGAGGCCGGCAACAAGGACGAGATCATGGTCTTCACCGACACTCAGCAGTGCTACAAGGCCCGTCTGTCCGACTTCGCCGACACCAAGGCCAGCGCCCTGGGCGACTATCTGCCCACCAAGCTGGGCTTCGACGAGGGCGAGAGCGTGGTGTGGGCCTGCCTGCCCGGAGACTACTCCGCCCACCTGCTGTTCTTCTTTGAAAACGGCAAGGCCGCCCGGGTGGAGCTGAGCGCCTACCAGACCCAGACCCGCCGCCGCCGTCTGACCGGCGCGTACAGCGACAAGAGCCCGCTGGTCTCCGCCCTGCTTCTGACCGAGGACCTGGAGGTGGCGGTGATCTCCACCGAGGGCCGCGCGGTGGTGTTCCACACCGCCAGCCTGAACCCCAAGACCACCCGGAACACCCAGGGCGTCAACGTCATGACCCTGAAGGCCAAGTACAAGGTGGAAAAGGCCCTCCCGCTGACGCAGACTCCCATCGTCAATGTGGCCCGCTACCGGGCCCGCAGCCTGCCCATCGCCGGCGCCCTTCTCAAGGAGGAAGACCGGGGCGAGGAGCAGATGAGCCTGCTGTAAGAAAAGGAAGGTGTACAGCGGTTGAAAAAAGTCCTGCCCTATCTCTGGATCATTTTGGCCTCGGCGGTGTACGCCGTGGGCTTCAACTGGTGCTACGTCCCCAACGGCATCGCCTTCGGCGGCCTGACCGGCGTGGCGCAGATCATCAACGCCGCGCTCCCCTGGGCGCCCATCGGCACGGTGGTCATCCTGCTGAACATCCCCCTGTTCCTGCTGGGCTGGAAGCTGCTGGGCGGACGGCTGCTGGTGACCTCCCTGTTCGCCATGGGAGTGTCCTCCGTGTTCATCGACGTGCTGGATTCCCTCTATCAGTTCCAGCCCATGAACCCTCTGCTGGCCTGCATCTACGGCGGCGTTCTCATCGGGGCCGCCATGGGCGTGATCTTCCAGCAGGGGGCCACCACCGGCGGCACCGACCTGATCGCCCGCCTGCTGAAGCTGCCCCTGCCCTGGCTGCCCGTGGGCAAGCTGCTGATGGCCGTGGATCTGGTCGTCATCGTGGTGGTGGCTCTGGTCTTCCGCAGCCTGGACAGCGCCCTGTACGGCGTGGTGTCCCTGTATATCTCCACCCTGGTCATGGACGGGGTGCTCTATGGCATGGACAACGCCAAGGTGGCCTATATCATCAGCAGCCACCCGGAGGAGATCGCCGCGGCCATCATGCATGACATGGACCGGGGCGTGACCATTCTGAAGGGGCAGGGCGCCTGGTCCGGGGAGGACAAGCAGGTGCTGCTGGTGGCCTTCAAGCAGCGGCAGATCGTCCAGCTCAAGCGCACCGTCAAGGAGCTGGACCCCACCGCCTTCCTGATCGTGTGCGAGGCCCACGAGGTGCTGGGCGACGGCTTCCGGGAATATAAACAGAATGACCTGTAATTGTGTTTTTGGGGCGCAGAAGCGCCCCGAAAACGAGGAGGAGTACATATGGCTGACTTTGAGACCCTGCGCAAAAATCTGGAAGCGAACGGCTTTGACGTGTCCTGCTTCGCCACCGCGGACGAGGCCTGCGATTACCTGGATAAAAAGCTGGACGGCAAGACGGTGGGCCACGGCGGCTCCGTGACCCTGCAGGAGATGGGCCTGCTGGACCGGCTGGCCTCCCACGCCACCCTGTACCGCCACCAGCCGGGAAACGTCCCCCCGGAGGCGGCCACTACCCAAGTGTATATTTGCTCGGTCAACGGCCTGGCGGAGACCGGGGAGATCATCAACATCGACGGTACCGGCAACCGGGTGGCCTCCACCATGTTCGGCCATGAGGAGCTGTACCTGGTGGTGGGAAAAAACAAGATCGCCCCGGACTACGATTCCGCCCTGTGGCGTGCCCGCAACATCGCCTCGCCCCGGAACGCCCAGCGGCTGGGGCGGAAGACCCCCTGCGCGGTCAAGGGCGACAAGTGCTACAACTGCAGCAGCCCCGAGCGCATCTGCCGCGGCCTGAACGTGCTGTGGAAAAAGCCCTTCGGCATCCAGCGGGCGGAGGTCGTGCTGATCGACCAGGAGCTGGGCTACTAAGATTCAAACATTTCCGAAAGGGGGCGCGGTCGAAGTGAAAAAAGCCATCCTTGCGCTGCTGCTGGCGCTCGTTCTGACCCTGACCGGCTGCGCCTCCATGCTGGAGCGGCACTCCATCTCCATCGCCCCCTACGAGCCGGTGGCCTCCTCCGGCAGCGGCCCCTCCTCCCTGCGGGTGGAAAACTACCAGGGCCTGGTCAACGCCGTTCTCTACCTGGTGACCGAGGGAGAGGAGCACGGCGTGCTGAACCTGTACAACTACACCGCCCAGGATGTGGAGGCCGACCTGACCCGTGCCTGTCTGGAGGTGGTGCAGGAGGACCCGCTGGGCGCCTACGCCGTGGATTACATCAAGCACGACTACTCCCTGATCGTCTCCTATTATGAGGCCAACATCGACATCACCTACCGCCGCACCCCCGAGCAGGTGGCCTCCATCGTTTCGGTCACCGGCAGCAGCGCCATCCGCCGGGAGCTGCGCAAGACCCTGACCAGCTTTTCCTCCGAGGCCGTGCTGCGGGTCAGCTACTTTGCCGAGGACGAGGACTATATCCTGGACCTGGTGCGCCAGGCTTACTATGACGCGCCTGCCGCCGCCCTGGGCATGCCGGAGGTGACGATCTCCCTCTACCCGGCCACGGGGCACCAGCGGATCGTGGAGATCAATCTGACCTACCCGGAAAGCCCGGAAACCTTGCTCCGGCGCAGCCAGGAGCTGAAGGAGCTGGCCCCGGAGCTGGTGGGCGAGTCCCCCACGGCCGAGAGCCTGTATGACACCATGCGGGCTGGTCTGACCGTGGAGGAGGGAACCGGACACAGTAGCGCCTATGACGCGCTGGTGGAGGGCGTGGCCGACAGTGAGGGCGCCGCTCTGGCCTATCAGCTGCTCTGCGACCAGGCAAAGGTGGAGTGCGTGGTGGTGCGGGGTAAGCTGGACGGAGCGCCCCATTTCTGGAACATCGTGACCGAAGACGGCCAGGAGTACCGCCATGTGGACCTGTCCGCCGGGCTTTTCGCCGTCACCGACGCCGAACTGACCGAGCAGGGGACCTATGAGTGGGACAGTGCGGAGTATCCCGCCTGTGTTTCCCCCATTGTGAAGGAAGAAAAAGCAGAAAATTTAAATTAGCCCTTGACAAGTGCAGAAAATGTGGTAAAATATTTTTCGTTGTCGCGGGTGTAGCTCATCTGGTAGAGCGCCACCTTGCCAAGGTGGAGGTAGCGAGTTCGAGCCTCGTCACCCGCTCCATACGAAAACAGTCCGCCCATTCGGGCGGGCTGTTTTATTTTTCCCATAAGCTGAACTCGCTGCCTCCACCCAAAATCGCGGTGTAGCCGCGATTTTTTCAATCCTGAGGTGTGGGGTCCCCGGCAAAACATGTTTTTGACGGGGTGCGGAAGCGAGTTCGAGCCTCGTCACCCGCTCCAAAAAGCGAAAATCCAACAGCGGGAACGCCCGGACTGAGGCCCTGACCCACTGATCAAAAATACAGGAACTGCCTGGAAATGCGGTGAGCGCATTTCCAGGCAGTTCTTTTGTCATGGATATCACATTCTGCAGAGAGGGCGCGCGAGCCATGGGTCACACCAGCTTGTCCGGGAGCGGATTTCTGCATGGAGAAAGCTGAAGCAAAAACACTGCCATCTCCTCAATGGAAAACGACCGGTCCCCTTTGAACCAGTGGATCAGGACGGAACTGACCGCCCCGCCATAATAGAGCAGGATAAATTGATCAAACGAGGAATTGTCCAGCTCTATCCTGCCAAAATAGCGGTACAGGTTCCGCAGGAGATGGACGCAGTAATCATCCAGTATTTTAAAATTGTCCCGGCTCAGGATAAGGAAAAAAACCCGGTTGAGCCAAAAGACATGGCACAGTCTCCGATAGACATCCAGCAGAGTGACCGGCTTCTTCCGGTTCATAGCGATGAGCTGTTCACTGTAAGTGTTTACAATCAGTTCCATGATCTCCTTGATCACTTCCAGCTTGCCGCTGAAATGCTTATAAAATGCCGCTCTCGATACTTGGGCCATCGCGCAGATGTCGGTGATCGCGATCTGGTCGAACGTGTTGCTCTTCAACAGTGCGATCGCACTGTTATAGATCCGCAGCTTCGTATCCTGTACCCGAGTATTATCGTCAAAATACGGCCTTTTTTCGTAATAGAAATACATTTCTCCCTCCTAACCTACACGATGCGGACTCCTACACCTGTTTCGATTTTATCACATATGCCGGTAAACAACCAGGAAAAATCAAGAGTAAAACAGGAGAAAAGCAAGTTAACAAATCCATGATTGTGTCCATTTCAGAACGAACGTCTTTCCCTGCGGCATGCCGATTGTATGGCGATCTTCACAAAGCAGGGCGCATGTATCCGGTCAGAATTACACATATCCATTCTTTTGGTGCCCGCAAGGTCTGCCAGCAGTCTGATAATATCAACTTTTCCCCAAAAAACAGGCCGGAAAAGACAGTGAGTACACTCTCCGCAGACATGTCTATTTCATGGGCTGCCGTTCTATTGTGATTATCGCCAGATAGGATCGATACAGAAATCGCAGTTTGATCATATTGTTCAAAATCTATTGATTCCATTCCTGCATTTAGTACAATTTTTACAAGCCACTGGTTGATTCAGCCGCTCCGCATATGCGGTCTGTTATGCTGACGCGGCGGGGGCTGTCGGTGGGAATACAAAAACGAGAGGAGCATCGGAACATGTCAAAGGAATGGTATGTCGGCGAGATCCGCGACACAGTAAAGCGCGCAGAGAAAATGAGCAAGTATGGCTTACACGGCTTCACCCCCGCGATACTTTCTGTGGCGATCACCGGAGGCATGCACAGCAAAAATGCCAATCCCAATCTGCCCGAGAGCATTGACGAACAGGTCCAGCAGGTGTACGACGCCTACAACGCAGGCGCGGTCATGGTCCACATTCATGCCCGCCGCCGGGACGCTCTTTCCGAGATGAGCTTCGACACCAACGATTACATGGAGATCAACGCCCGCGTTCGCAAAAAATGCCCGGACATCATCATCAACAACACCTTCGTCGGCGCCCGTATGTTCTATAAGGATAAAGCGGCCGACCAGCTCTGGCAGGTCTCCGCTCCCGCCCGTCCCGAGGTGGCCAGCCTGGATATCTGCCGCAACCTGTACGATTTCATGCCTGACATCGTATATGCCCAGACCTTGGGTGACTGCCGTTCCAACATCGAGATGCTGGATAAGTACGGCTGCAAGCCAGAGGTAGAGTGTTTTGACTTGGGCGACATCCAGTTCCTCAACAAGATGATCCAGTACGGCATGCTGAAGGCCCCCTATTGGGTGCAGATGATCTTCAACAGCAGCGGGATCACCCCCTGCCTGGAAACACTGATGATGGCTGAAAAGCTGCTGCCCGCGGATGCCATGATGGGCATCATCGGCATTGGCGCTGTTCAGACCCCTCTGGCCGCCGCTTCCATGATCCTGGGCCATCATGTCCGTACCGGCCTGGAGGACAACGTCTACTACTCCAAGGGCGTGTTGGCCGAAAGCAACGCGCAGCTCGTGGAGCGCACGGTGCGCATCGCCCGTGATCTGGGGCGCCCGCTGGCCACGCCCGCTCAGGCCCGCGAGATGATGGGTCTGGGTGAGCCCCGCCAGTACGCCCTTCCTTAAAGAAATATCCAGATACTATCCAGGAAATATCCCCAAAGAAAGCAGGAATATATCTATGCAATACAAGCAAGTGCCTGCCGTCGGTGTTCTCCAGGGCGTAAAAGTCCTGTCGATGGCGAATTTTATTGCCGGCCCGTATATCAGCAGCCTGTTCGCGGAAATGGGAGCTACCGTCACCTCTGTGGAGCGGGCGGAGCTTCCGGACGGTCTTCGCACCACGGTCCCCGAGTGGTTCTCCTGTGAACACCGCAACCAACTGAGCATGGCGATTGATATCCGGGCGGAAGAGAGCCGGGAGATCATGAAACGGCTCATTCAGAAAAACGATATTTTTATCGAAAACGCGAAGGCGGGCAGTCTGGCTCGGCTCGGCTACTCGGATGAGTTCATTTGGAAACAAAATCCTAAGATGGTCATTGTACACGTGACCGGCTTCGGGCAGTTTGGAGACGAGGGATACATACGCCGTCCCTGCCTGGATGGCATCGCGCAGGCGTTTTCCGGCTACATGAATTTCAACGGGCCCAAAGAGACGCCCATGGTAGCTCGCCTGTATACGGCGGATTATATGTCCGCGCTGACCGGTGCCGTGGGCGCGCTGGCCGCATTACATCGCGCCCAGCAGACAGGGAAGGGCGAAAGCGTCGATGTCGCCATGTATGAATGCATGCTGCGCGCTTCCGGCGACGCGGTGGGCTTCGGCCTGAACTGCGGAAAAGAGGCCACACGAAGCGGAAACCGCACCGACCGCGCCTGGGGCGAGGGCGTCTACAAGTGCAAGGACGGCAAATATGTATTCTGGATGTCCGGCCAGGTCGGCGCAACAACCATGGCCACACTGAAAATGGTGAAAATGGAGGATGTAGATCCCCGGCCTTGGCCGCCCTTCAGCACGCAGCCGGAGATGGGTGCTGAATTGGAGCGCCGTATGAAAGAATACTGCGACACCCATACCCGGCAGGAATTTCTGGACGAGGCCCTGTCTTGCGGTGCGCTGGCCTGTCCGATCATGTCCTACGCGGATATGCTGGAGGATTCCCATTACCGGGCGCGCGGCACCATCATCGAGGTAGAGGACCCCCTGATGGGACAGCCGTGGAAGAGCGTGCGCCCCACACCGTATTTTGTAAACGAACCCTCGCAGATCTGGCGCGGCACCCCTGTTCTCGGTATGGACAATGACGATATTTTGGAGGAATTGGGTTTTTCCGCCGATGCTATCCAACAGTTTTATGAGCAGGGCGTTATCCGGAAAGACGAATAATTTACGTTTTTGAAAAAAGAAAAGGAGGCGCATACCGTGAGTGACAGCACACAAAACACCATTAAAAAGCCGTGGTCGAAATACATAATAATGCTGATCAGCTATTTTGCTATCCTTATCGTGTTGTCCATGAACACCCCCGTGTATCCTTCCCTCAGCGCAGAATTCGGCATCAGCTCCGCGCTCATATCCTGGTCAAGCGCGGCATATTCCATGAGCGCCGCCATCCTGGCCCCGATCATGGGCCGATTGGGCGACCTGTTTGGGCTGAAGCGAATCACCATATTCGGGTTGGTCGACTTCGTTCTCGCCACCGCGCTGATTTCGGTGGGCCCCAACTACTGGATTGTTCTGGTCGGCCGTTTCCTGCAGGGCATTGCCGTGGCCAGTGTCGTCCCGTGCCTCATGTCCTTCGCCGGCCGGTTCATCCCGGCCAAGGATGTCGCCAAAGCGTACAGCCTGCTTGGCGGTGTCGCCACCTGCGCCACCATCTTTGGGCCCACCCTGTCCGGCCTTATCGTGGCGAATTTGGGCTGGCGCGCCGTCTTCGGACTGGGCTCCGGCTTCGTGGCCCTGGCAACAGTGCTGGTCTTTATTATGCTGCCCGGTATCCCCAAGGCCGCTCAGGTCCAAGTTAAATTCGATATTCCCGGTTCTGTGGCCCTGTTCTTCTCCGTCGGCGCGCTGCTGACCATCCCGACCCTAGCAAATCAGATCGGCTGGACCTCCATGCCGATCCTGGCCCTCACCATCGTGTTCGTCGTGTTTCTGGTCCTGTTCATCGTCCGTGAGCGGAAAACAGACGCACCCGTGGTGAAGCTCTCCCTGTTCAAGCAGAGAAAGTTCATCCTCCCCGCGATCATGTTCTTCGCTCTGAACGGTTTTACGAATGTCTGGATGTACACGATCAGCTACTATCTGGCGGGCCGGGGCATCAGCTCCACCACCAACGGCTTGTGGATGTCCTTTGTGTTCGTGATCATGACGGCCTCAGCCGTGCTGGTGAGCCGGATGCTGTCCACGCTGAACTGGAAGATATGCGCCTTCGTTCCCGTCATCATCAATGCCACCGCCTGCTGCGTGTTTGGCCTGTGCGGTAAGGAAGCTCCCATCGCGCTCTTGTTCGTGGGCGGCGCCTTTGTCGGCCTGAGCGGCGCGTTCAACACACCGCTGCCCTCCGGTTCCGCCATGGATGGAATCTCCGCCGCGGAGCAGGGCTCCGTATCCGGAACGCTCAGGCTCATGGGCGATTTGGGTGCTCCCCTTTTCGTGGCGATCTTCCTTCCCCTGCTCTCCTCCATCGGCAGTGTGAACGGTGTGCCCGACTACGCCGCAGCATTCCCGAAGGTCTCCATGCTCCTCTTGATCGCCGTCGCGGTCATGGTGGTCCTGGCGATCTTCTATCCCAGCCACGACCCCAAGCAGAGCCGTGCGGAGTGACCCCGCTTCCGAGGAAGCATACAGGGAGAGGCGGCAGCGAACAGTTGCGCGCCTTATCCGATCAAATTTGAAGGAAAGGCGGCCGCTTCTCCGCGCTGCTCTGCCAGTGCCGGAAGCGAAGCGGTCGATATGGTGGACTTTATGAAACGAGCAGTATTTTACGGCAATGAAGTCATTCGGATGGAAGAAAGTCCGGAGCCTCAGGTACGTCCCGGCTTTGCGAAAATGAAGGTCGCCTATTGCGCCGTCTGCGGCAGTGAAGCCAACCTGTTCTATAAGCCGCGTTATCCGGGAGGCCTGCCCCATCATATTTTTGGAGAAATGGGTCCCTTTGCCCTGGGGCACGAGTGCGCCGGCGTGATCACCGAGGTCGGCGAGGGCGTCACCAATGTGAAGCCCGGAGACCGCGTCGCGGTGCAGCCCATCGTCTCCTGCGGCACATGTGAGTTCTGCAAGAGGGGCGAAGGCAATTTGTGCGTGAACGGCTACGGCCTGCTCGGTTCCGTCTGTGACGGCGGAATGGCTGAGTACATCTGCATTCCCGCCGTGAACTACTATCCCATCCCTGACGACATGCCCCTTGAGAGCGCGTCGCTGGTGCAATGCGGCGCGGTATCCTTCGGCTCGGTCATGGCCAGCGGCATCGTGGCCGGCGATACCGCGCTGGTCATCGGCGTCGGAACGATCGGCCTGATGGCGGTGCAGGCCTGCAAGGTGGCCGGCGCACGCACGATCATCGCCTGCGACATGGACGTCGGTAAGCTGGCTTATGCCAAGGAGCTGGGCGCTGACAGGACCGTCAACATCAAGGAGGAAAATATCCGGGACGTCGTCAGCCAGCTGACCGGCGGCCGCGGCGTAGATTTCGTGTATGAATGCGCCGGAGCGGAGAGTTCCATGGACGACGCCGCAAACTGTGTCCGCAAGAAGGGTACGCTCATGATTCTCAGCGTGTTCTACGGGAATGTGCCGCTGCCCGGACTGACCTTCCTGCAAAGAGAGATCGTGGTCAAAACGGCGATCTCGCCCTTTACCCACAATTACGACTACATGATCGAGCTTGCCTATAAAGGAAAAATGACCTCGGAAAAGCTCATCACAAATCATGTGGGTCTGGACGGGATCGCGGACGCCATTCGCAAACTGAAGGAACCCGGACAGATGAAGGTCATGGTGAACGTAGACCCGAGTTTAGGCAAATAAGCGCGCGGAAAAGCCCAATAAAAAGGAGTCCAGAAGACTGCAAAGGCAGTCGCAATTTATCAAAGAACCTCCCCAAGGCCTGGCCTTGAGGAGGTTCTTTGACAAATCGAAAAGTGCCGCCGGCACGTTTGCTTGACACTACAGTCTCCCGAAACGCCTTTCCGCTTTAAACTGTGAAAAATGACGGTTGCATTTTATGGGAAAGCAGGTTATAATGGGTTCAATCATTCCGTGAGAGGTATTTTTATGCGCCAGACCGCCCTCACAACTGCATCCTTTTTCTTTTCCTTTGGCTGGGCTCGATTTACGGGCGCCGGCTATTTTGGCGTACAGGGAAAAGGATGAACGAATGAGCAGCGCCCGGCCTTTGTCCGGGGCAACATACCCGTCATATTTTGGGGCTCATTGATGTTCATCATCAATGAGCCCTCTTTTTGTGGAAAGGAAGATCATTTATGGTAGTCGTTATGAAACCCGGCACGGAACAGCGTGAGATCGACAAGCTGGTCGCGCAGTTCCAGCTCCAGGGCCTGACCGTGGGCATCACCCACGGCGTGGGCTGCACCATCCTCGGTCTGGTGGGCGATACCACCGCCGTGGATATGGACAAGATCTCCATCAACGAGCATGTGGAGCGCGTCATGCGCGTACAGGAGCCCTACAAGAAGGCCAACCGCAAGTTCCACCCCGAGGACACGGTGGTCAATGTGGGCGGCGCGTCCATCGGCGGCGGCAAATTCTCGGTCATCGCCGGCCCCTGCTCCGTGGAGAGCGAGGAGCAGATCATCGAGGTGGCCCGGGACGTGCAGAAGTCCGGCGCGGCCATGCTCCGGGGCGGCGCGTTCAAGCCCCGCACCTCCCCCTACTCCTTCCAGGGCATGGGTCTGGACGGCCTGGACCTGCTGCTGGAGGCCAAGGCGGCCACCGGCCTGCCCATCGTCACCGAGATCATGACCCCCAAGTACTGCGAGGTTTTTGAGGAAAAGGTGGACGTGGTGCAGATCGGCGCCCGCAACATGCAGAACTTCGACCTGCTGAAGGAAGTGGGCAAGATGTCCAAGCCTGTTCTGCTCAAGCGCGGCCTGTCCAGCACCTACGAGGAGTGGATCATGTCCGCCGAGTACATCATGAGCGAGGGCAACGAGAACGTCATCCTCTGCGAACGCGGCATCCGCACCTTTGAGACCTACACCCGCAACACCCTGGACGTGTCCGCCATCCCCGCCATCAAGCGCATGAGCCACCTGCCCATCATCATCGATCCCTCCCACTCCGGCGGCTACTACTGGCTGGTGGAGCCCCTGGCCATGGCGGCCGTGGCCGCAGGCGCCGACGGCCTGATCATCGAGGTCCACAACAACCCCGCCTGCGCCAAGTGCGACGGCCAGCAGTCCCTGACCCCCGAGAATTTCGACCAGCTCATGGGCAAGGTCAGCGCGCTGACTGAGCTGATGGGGAAAGAGCTTGTAAAATAAAAGAGGTGGCACCATGAAGACCCTGACCGTGGCCCTGCCGGGCCGAGACTATGATATTCTCATCGAGCGCGGCCTGCTGGACCAGGCGGGCGCGCGCTGCAAGGCCGCCCTCCCCCGCGCCCGCAAGCTGGCCCTGGTCACCGACGCCAACGTGGGCCCCCTGTACGCCGACCGGGTCAGGGTCAGCCTGGAGAAGGCCGGGTTTACTGTTCAAGTGAGCACCCTCCCCGCCGGGGAGCACACCAAGTGCGCCGAGAGCCTGTCCCTGCTGTGGGAGACCTTCATGTCCTTCGGCCTGACCCGCACCGACGCGGTCGTCGCTTTGGGCGGCGGGGTCATCGGGGACCTGGCGGGCTTTGCCGCTGCCACCGTCCTGCGGGGGGTGGATTTCGTGCAGATCCCCACCACCCTGCTGGCCCAGGTGGACTCCTCCGTGGGCGGCAAGGTGGCCATCGACCTGAAAGCGGGCAAGAACCTGGCCGGGGCCTTCTGGCAGCCCAAGCTGGTGCTGATGGACCCCGACGTGCTGAACACCCTGCCCGACGCCACCTTCTCCGACGGCATGGCCGAGGTCATCAAGTACGGCTGCATCTGGGACAAGGACTTCTTCGACTTTCTGGCTGACCACCCCTCCCGGGGAGAGATCATGGCCGAAATCGAACACGTTCTGTATACCTGCTGCGATATTAAACGCCAGGTTGTCATGGAGGACGAACGGGACACCGGTCTGCGGATGATCCTGAACTTCGGCCACACCATCGGCCACGCCTTTGAACTGGCGGGTAGCTACGAGACCTGGACCCACGGCCAGGCGGTGGCGGCGGGCATGAACTGGGCCGCCCGGCTGGGTGTCGCCGCCGGGATCACGCCCCCGGACGCGGTACAGCCCATCGTGGAGCTGACCGGAAAATTCGGCCTGCCCGCGGACATCCCCTGCACCTGGGAAACCATGACGGAAGCGGTCGGTCTGGACAAAAAAAGCTCCGGGGACAGCATCACCCTGATCTTCCTGTCCCGGCTGGGCGAGACCGCTCCCACCAAAATGAAAAAGGACGAGCTGCTGGCTCTGCTGGAGCCCATGTTCGGACGGTGAAGCCCATGAACATCACCATCACCCCAACCACATTATCCGGCTCTATTACCCCGCCGCCGTCCAAATCCTACTCCCACCGGGCGCTGATCGCCGCCGCCCTGGCGGGCGCGGGCAGTAAGCTGACCAATCTGGCCGACTCCAAGGACATCACCGCCACCCGCCGCTGTCTGGACGCCCTGGCCGCGCCCGGGGACGGGCTGCCCCTGCTGGACTGTGGGGAAAGCGGCTCCACCCTGCGCTTCCTGATTCCCGTGGCGCTGGTTCTGCGGGGCGGCGCCCGGTTCACCGGCCAGGGGCGGCTGATGGAGCGGCCCCAAAAGCCCTACTTCGACCTGTTTGACGAGAAGGGCATCTTCTACGAACAGAAAGACGGCGTTTTGACCGTCCGGGGCGCTCTGGCCCCCGGCGTTTACCGCCTGCCCGGCGACGTGTCCAGCCAGTTCGTCACCGGCCTGCTCTACGCCCTCCCCCTGCTGAGCGGGGGCGCTTCCGAAATTCTGTTGACCTCCCCCCTGGAATCCCGCGCCTATGTGGACATGACCGTGGAGGTCATGGAGCACTTCGGCGTGCACGTGGAGGAGACCGCCGGCGGCTGGACGGTGCCCGGCGGGCAGAGTTACCGGCCCAACTCCTTGGCCATTGAGGCCGACTGGTCCCAGGCAGGCTTTTTCTACGCCGCCTTAGGGCTGGGCAGCGATCTGGACATTCAGGGCATGAACTTCAACTCCACCCAGGGGGACCGGGTCATCGTCCCCTGCCATGAAAAGCTCTCCCGGAACGGCGACGTGGAGCTGGACGTGTCCCAGTGCCCCGATCTGGTGCCGCCCCTGGCCGTCCACGCCGCCGTGCGCACGGGCACGACCCGGATCGTCAACGCCGCCCGCCTGCGCATCAAGGAGAGCGACCGGCTGGCCACCGTCACCGCCACGCTGAACGCCCTGGGGGCCAGCATTGAGGAATACCCCGACAGCCTGACCATCCACGGGGTGGACGCCCTGGCGGGCGGCATGGCCGTGGACTGCTGCAACGACCACCGCATCGCCATGATGGCGGCCGTCGCCGCCACCCGCTGCAAAGAGCCGGTCACGCTGCTGGGCGCCCAGTGCGTGGCCAAGTCCTACCCCACCTTCTGGGAGGATTACAAGCGTCTCGGCGGCCAGATTGAGGAGGTTGACCCATGAAGTACACCATTTTCGGAGAGTCCCACGGCCCCGCCATTGGCGTGACCCTGACCGGGGTGCCCGCCGGGCTGGAGGTCGACATGGACTTCATCCGCGCGGAGCTGGCGCGCCGCCGTCCAGGGCAGAACGCCCTGTCCACCGCCCGGAACGAGGCCGACGAGCCGGAGATCCTGTCCGGCGTATTCGAGGGCAAAACCACCGGCACCCCCCTCTGCGCCGTCATCCGCAACGGGGATACCCGCTCCAAGGACTACAGCCAGTTAAAGGTCTGTCCCCGGCCCAGCCACGGGGACTACGCCGGCAGCGTGCGCTATGACGGCTGCAACGACTACCGGGGCGGCGGCCACTTCTCCGGCCGCCTGACCGCGCCCCTGGTGTTCGCCGGGGCGGTCGCCAAGCTGATCCTGCGCGGGCGCGGGGTGGAGGTTTCCGCCCGCATCTCCATGGTGGGCGGCGTGGAAAACCCCACCCCGGAGCAGGTGGAGGAGATCGTTCTGGCCGCGAAAGCCGAGGGCGACTCCGTGGGCGGGGCCATCGCCTGTGCCGTGACCGGCCTGAGCGCCGGGTACGGCGCGCCCGACTTCGGCTGCAATGTGGAGGGCATCTTCTCCCAGCACCTGTTCGCCGTACCCGCGGTGAAGGCGGTGGCCTTCGGCGCCGGGTTCGGCTTTGCCCATATGCGGGGCAGCCAGGCCAACGACCCCTTTTACATGGACAACGGCCAGGTCAAAACCCGCACCAACCATGCCGGCGGCGTCAACGGCGGCATCACCAACGGCATGCCCGTGACCTTCGAGGTGGCCATCCGCCCCACGCCCTCCATCTCCCAGGAGCAGGACACAGTCAACCTGGAGACCGGGGAAAACGCCAAGCTGGTCATCAACGGCCGCCACGACCCCTGCATCGTCCACCGGGCGGTGCCCGTCATCGAAGCTGCGGCGGCTCTGGCCGCCTGCGAAGTGCTGGGTATTTGAGGTGAGAACATGGATGAACTGAAGGAACTGCGGGGCGAGATTGACGTCATTGACCGCCAGATCGCCGACCTGCTGCAGCAGCGCATGGATATCACCTACCGGGTGGGCCAGTACAAAAAGCGCAACCAGATGAACGTGCTGGACGAGGCGCGGGAGAAGCAGGTGCTGGACGCCAAGGCCGCCCTGACCGACGACCCCAACATGAAATTCGCCCTGACCACCCTGTTTGAAACCATCATGTCCATCAGCCGCAAGCAGCAGCGGCAGCTGGTGACGGAGCAGGACCCCTGGTACGACCGCTACCGGGCCGACCGCGCGGCGGCACGGCCCGCGCTGGACAATCCCCGGGTCCTCTACCAGGGCGAGCCCGGCGCTTACGCCGACGAGGCCGCGGCCCGCTTTTTCGGTGAGGACATCCCCCGGGACCGGGTAGCCACCTGGGAGGAGGTCTTCCTGGCCCTGAAGGAGGGCCGCGCCGACTATGGCGTGGTGCCCATTGAGAACAACTCCACCGGCTCCATCAACCAGGTCTATGACCTGCTGGCCCGGTACGGGGCCTACATCGTGGGGGAGCAGACGGTCAAGGTGGACCACTGTCTCATGGCCCCCAGGGGCGCGACTCTGGAGACCGTCACCGATGTGTACTCCCACGAGCAGGGCCTGTTCCAGTGTGAGGAATACCTGAAGGAGCACGCCGCCTGGGAGCGCCACACCATGCTGAACACCGCCGCCGCCGCCAAATACGTGGCGGAATCGGGCGACGTGACCAAGGCCGCCATCGGCAGCCGCCGGGCGGCGGCCCTGTACGGTCTGGACGTGCTGGCCGAGAGCATCAACTTCAACGCCGACAACTACACCCGCTTCGTGGTGGTCTCCCCCGTCATGGAGCTGCGGGAGGGCGCGGACAAGATCAGCGCCCTGTTCACCCTGCCCCACAAGAGCGGCACCCTGCACCGGATCATGTCGGTGTTCGCCGTGGCGGGCCTGAACATGATGAAGCTGGAATCCCGCCCGGTGGTGGGCCGGAGCTGGGAGTACCTGTTCTTCGTGGACTTTACCGGCAATCTGGACGAGCCGGGCATGGACGGCGTGCTCCACGAGCTGACCCAGACGGCCAGCGGCTTCCGGGTATTGGGCAATTACAAGGCCAGCGGTGAATAAAATGAAAAACATTGTTTTGATTGGTATGATGGGCTGCGGCAAATCCACCATCGGCGCTCTGCTCAGCGAAAAGCTGGGCCGGAAGCTGGTGGACACCGACGAGCTGATCGTGGAGCGGGAGGGCCGCTCCATTCCGGAGATGTTTGCCGCCGAGGGCGAGGGGTACTTCCGGGAGCGGGAACTGGAAGTCGCTCGGGAGCTGGGACAGGAACAGGACCTGATCATTGCCTGCGGCGGCGGGCTGCCCCTGCGCCCCGGCTCTATCGCCCCGCTGAAGAAAAGCGGCGTGGTGTTCTGGCTGCGCCGGGACCCCGGCGAGACCTACGACACCATGGACACGGCGGGCCGCCCCCTGGCCCAGCAGGGCCGGGCAGACTTTCTGGAGCGCTTCGCCCAGCGGGAGCCCATCTATCAGGCCTGGGCAGACCACATGATCATCGACTTTTCCTCCCCGGAGAAAACCTGCAAAACCATTTTGGAGGTGCTGAAATGAAAATCCTTGTTCTGAACGGACCCAACCTGAACCTGCTGGGCCAGCGGGAGCCGGGCATCTACGGCACGGAGAACTACGAATACCTCTGCAATCTGGTCAAGGAGCACGCCGCGTCCAAAGGCGCCCAGTGTGACTGCTTCCAGTCCAACCACGAGGGGGCGCTGATCGACGCCATCCACGCCGCCAACGGTGTGTATGACGCGCTGGTGTTCAATCCCGGCGCCTACACCCACTACAGCTACGCCCTCCACGACGCGCTGAAATCGGTGCAGGTGCCCTGCATCGAGGTCCACATCTCCAATGTCCACCAGCGGGAGGAGTTCCGCCACAAGTCGGTGACCGCCCCCGCCTGCGTGGGGCAGATCTGCGGTCTGGGGCTGAAGGGCTATGTGCTGGCCATGGACTACTTCCTGGAGGCCGCGCAATGAAAAAGCTCTGCGTCATCGGAGACCCCGTGCTCCACTCCAAGTCCCCCCTGATCCAGAACACCATGATCCGCGCTCTGGGGCTGGACTATGAATACTTATGTCAACCCGTCACACGAGAGGAGCTGCCCGCATGGCTGGAGCGGGTGCGCGCCGAGGGCTGGGCGGGCTTCAACGCCACCATGCCCCACAAGGAGGCCCTGGTTCCTTACATGGACGAGCTGGACGAGGACGCCAAGCTGTACGGCGCGGTGAATACGGTCTGTCATCAGAACGGGAAATTATACGGATTCAATACCGACGGCGGCGGGTTTGCCCGGGCGCTGGCGGGGGCCGGTATCCCGATCAAAGGGACCAGGTTCGTCCTTCTGGGCGCGGGCGGCGCGGCCAAGGCCGTGACTCTGAAGCTGGTGCAGCAGGGTGCCGGGCAGGTGGTCATCTGCAACCGCACCGTGGAAAAGGCGGCCGCTCTGGCCGCCCACGCGCCTGATATTATGTCAACTTCCGGTTTTTCCGCCGGAGAGCTGGCCCGGGCGGCGGCGGACTGCGACGTACTGATCAACTGCACCAACCTGGGCATGGCGGGCTCGCCAGAATTCGAGAGCCTGGATTTTCTGGACGCTCTGCCCGCGGACGCCCGCGTGTGCGATTTGATCTACCACCCCCTGGAGACTGCCCTGCTCGCCCGGGCCCGGGCGCTGGGGCGCCCGGCCATGAACGGCCTGCCCCTGCTGATCCACCAGGCCATTCTGGCCCTGGAGCACTTTACGGAAACCAAGATCGACGCCGCGGCCATGCTCCCCCTGGTGGAGGAGGCTCTGGCCCAGGCCCTTTAAGCAAACGGAATACCGGGAGGAAAGCGGCGCTTCCCTCCCGGTATGTTTGTTTTATTCTCCCTTATATTTTTTCCGGGTGGCGATGCCGCCCCGGATATGCCGTTCCGCCTTGTTCTCCTCCAGCACTTCCTTCACCTGGAGGTAGAGAGGCTTGTTAAAGGTGGGCAGACGCTCCGACAGGTCCTTGTGGACCGTGGATTTGGAAATGCCGAATTTGGCGGCGGCGGCGCGCACCGTCGCCTTGTTCTCTATGATGTAAAGGGCCAGCTCGACTGCCCGATCTTCGATGTTCCCTTTCAACCGGCAACACTCCCCGCAATTCAGACTCCTGAAGCAATACTATGCGGGGATCGTCCGGGATATGAAAAAGGTGGGAAACATTTGCCCTTAAGCATTTACAATCGGACCAAAACAGAGTATGATAAATTCCATTCCGGAACAAGTGAGATGATCTCCATGAATCACCCTGTCCATATTCTCGTCATCGACGCCCAGGGCGGCGGTCTCGGCAAGCAGCTGGTGGCCGCGGTCAAGCAGGGGGTGTCCGGCGCGGACATCACCGCCGTGGGCACCAACAGCGCCGCCACGTCGGCCATGCTGAAGGCGGGCGCGGACCGCGCCGCCACCGGGGAAAACGCCGTGGTGGTGGCCTGCCGCCGCGCCGATGTGATCATGGGCCCGGTGGGCATCGCCATCGCGGACTCCCTGCTGGGCGAGATTACCCCCGCCATGGCCCTGGCCGTGGGGCAGAGTAATGCCGCCCGCATCCTGATCCCCTCCAACCGCTGCGGCAATCTCATCGCCGGGGTGACCGATCAGAGCATGGGCGAGCTGGTCCGGCACGCAGTGCAGCTGCTGCAGGATCTGCTGGGCCAGAGTGTTTGCACTTGACACAAAAGCCTCCATACCTTAAAATGGTACAGAAATGGCCGGCATGAAGCCGGCCGGAGAGTGCAGAAGCGCTCCTTGCAGTTTTCTTTTACCCGCGCCCCGTCATGTATACCACGAAGGTATGCGCTTTCTCCCGGAGAAAGAGCATGCCTTTTTTCTGTGTCGGGCAAAACCTCTGTCAGGAGTGATGATTCATGTCTACCGTTAAAAAAATCTGCTTTTGCGCCATCTGCACCGCTCTGTGCTATGTACTGCCTCTGGCCCTCCACCCGCTGTCGGTGGGTACCCTGCTCTCCCCCATGCACATCCCGGTTTTGCTCTGCGGGCTGATCTGCGGCTGGCCCTACGGGCTGTTCTGCGGCGTCGCCGGGCCCATCCTCTCCAGCCTGCTGTCCGGCATGCCGCCGGCGGCCATGCTGGTCTTCATGATCCCGGAGCTGTGCGCCTACGGCGTGTTCACCGGCCTTCTGATGAAATGGATCCACACCGGAAAGCTGTACGCCGACCTGTACCTCTCCCTGATCCCCGCCATGCTCCTGGGCCGCGTGGTGGGCGGCATCGTCCGGGCGGTGGTGTACCTCTCCTCTGCCCAGACCTATTCCGTCGCCCTCTGGGCAAGCTCTTATCTGCTGGGGACCCTGCCCGGGATCATTCTGCACCTGATTTTGCTCCCTGTGGTGGTGCTGGTGCTGATGAAAGCGCGGCTGATCCCGGCGCGCTACCCCAAATACGCCTCTGAGAAGGGATGAACACAGTCCAATGCCGGAGTGGAACGAAATTCTGACCACCCATGCCGCGCGCTATCCGCTCATGCGCCCTCAGGACGCGGTCAAGCTGCTCTATCAGCAGGAGTTCGGCGGCGGCCATCTGATCGCAGACCCGGACGCCAGCCTGCGCCGCCTGCGCGCCGAGTATGACTGTCTGGAACATGACCCGGCCGTCCCCCTGCTGGAGGACATCGGCAGCGGCCTGGTGCGGGTCATGCTGGCCGCCCTGCCTACCGGCGCGTTCTCTCTGGAGGAGCTGAACGGGGCCTTTGTCCGCTCCGCCCAACTGCACACCGGCAGCCGGGCAGCCTTCCTGCAAAAGCTGGAGCTTCTGAAAGAGCTGACCCGCCGGGGCGTGTTTTCCTTCTCCTCCGAAGCGCTGGAGGAGTATCTGGACGGCTACATCGCCGCTGGGTATCCTGCCGTGTCCCACAGCCCGGAATACCGCGCGGCCTATCGCCCGGCCTACCGGGTGGTGCTGCGCTCCTGTCTCCCGGCCTGGCTGGACGCCGCCATCCAGATCCTCCGGGAGGCCGCACGGCGCAAGACGCCTGACCGGCCCTTCCTGATCGCCCTGGACGGGCGGTGTGCCTCCGGCAAGACCACTCTGGCCAAAAACCTGCAAGCCGCCTGCGGCTGCGGCGTGGTGCATCTGGACGACTTTTTCCTGCGCCCGGAGCAACGGACAAAGGAGCGGTACGCGACGCCGGGGGAGAACATCGACCACGAGCGTTTTCTCTCCGAGGTGCTGCTGCCCCTGCGCCGGGGTGAGGCCGCCGCATACCGGCCCTTTGACTGCGCCCGCCAGGCTCTGGGCGATCCCGTCCGGGTGGAGCCTTCCTGCGTGGTCGTGGCCGAGGGCTCCTACGCCTGCCACCCCTCCCTCTGGCCCCATTACGATCTCCGGGTCTTCCTGACCGTTCCGCCG
The DNA here is from genome assembly GCA_051867655.1 of Oscillospiraceae bacterium. Classification (GTDB taxonomy): domain Bacteria; phylum Bacillota; class Clostridia; order Oscillospirales; family Oscillospiraceae; genus JAJPXI01. Next base: position 6,857 of record JBJDYV010000050.1, on the reverse strand, counting down.
GAGGAGCAGCTGCGGCGCATCACGGCGCGCAACGGCCCGCAATATGCAGAGGTTTTCCGCACCACATGGATCCCCCTGGAGGAACAATACTTTTCGGCGTATCAGGTCGCGGACAAATGTGATTTTTGTTTTGAAGCTTAAAAAAGAGGACCCGGATGGGCGTTTCTATGCCCGATCCGAGTCCTCTTTGCTCAGTTCTGCATCCGGATCTGCTGGCCCTCGATCAACGGATAGCTGACCAGAGCGCTGCCGTCCAGGTTTTCCCGGTTCATATCCACGGCAGTGATCTGGCTGTTTTCATAGGTGGTGTAGTAGTAGATGCCCTTGTCGGTGTTGCAGCAGGAGGAGTAAATGGTGATCTCATAGCGCCCGTCCTCCATCTGCACGCAGCCGCGCTGCTGCTCCACACTGCTCAGGATGTGGAAAAACTGGCTGATGCTCTCCGACTCGCTGTTCCCGGAGACCGAATTCAGCCGGGTAAACGCCGCCTTGACGAAGCGGGAAGCGGAGGACAGATCGCCGGGCAGGCCCAGGCCGCCCATGCCCCGGCTGTACTTGGTCAGGTCCAGCTCCGGGCAGAAGCGGTTGACCGGCGGCTGGTTGGACAGGGCCATATAGTTGTTCAGCTGGAACATCATCACGTCAAAGGGCGGGTTGTTGGTCAGCACGTTCACCGGATTGTCATAGACCCGCAGTCCCTCTCTGACGCACTCCACGGTCAGGGAGCCGCTCTTGTCGCAGATCATCCAGTGCAGCGGGGCCAAGGGGAGCTGCTCGTTGAACGGGAGGTTCAGCAGATTCAGCCGTGCCAGCAGGGCCCGGGCCTCGGCCAGATCGGCGCACTGGCCCAGGATCCAGGGGATGAACTCAAAGGGGGCCACGTTGTCCTTGCCCGCGGCCTCCGGCTTGTAGTCCGCGTTGCCGGGAAAATTCAGCCCGGCCATGCTCAGGCCCTTTTCGTTGGTGGCGTCGTAGTAGAGCGGGCAGTTGTCCACCACATAGGCCATGCCGATCAGGGCGTAGTGGCGCTCCAGGCTGCCGGCGCGCCGGAAATGGAACGGGTAATTCCGGGGCGTAATGGTCACCGTCTCATGGTAGGAATACTCCAGGTCAAAATTGCGTCCAAAGTAGTGGTCTTTGGTCTGATAGGATACTGCTGTACACATCGTACGCACCTCCGTGATTGGTTTGCCCGGTCCGGGCATTCGCTTCGTTGACTTTTTTTCAAAAGCATTGTAGACTGACAGCAAAATAAATATAATATATTATAAACAAAAATGAAGGAGACAGCAAGTATGGTTCATATTTACTGCGGCGACGGCAAGGGCAAGACCACCTGCGCCATGGGGCTGGCGGTCCGGGCCGCCGGACACGGACGCAAAGTCGTGGTGGCCCAGTTTTTGAAGGGAAACAACAGCGGGGAGCGGGCGGTGCTGGAGAGCCTGCCCACGGTGAACTGTCTGCCCGTGCCCGAGACCATCAAGTTCATCTTTGCCATGGATGAGCAGGAGAAAGCGGAAGCCCGCGCCCAGATGACCGCCGCCTTTGCCCAGGCGGTGGAGGCCAGCCGGGACAGCGACCTGCTGGTGCTGGATGAGCTCTGCGGCGCCATCACCACCGGCATGGTACCCCTGGAGGATGTGCTCGCCTTTCTGGACAACCGCCCGGAGGGGCTGGAAGTGGTCATCACCGGCCGCGACCCGGCGAGCGAGCTGCAGGAGCGGGCGGACTATATCACTGAAATGCGCAAGGTCAAGCACCCCTTTGACAAAGGCGTCAACGCCCGGGAAGGGATCGAGTGGTAAACTCGTCGAATTCGCGGTTGACAAAACAGTAAACCAAATGCTATATTTGGTTTACTGTTTTTCTTTTGGAGGGATTTCTCATGGCAAAACAAAGAACCCGGGACCTGGCGTACATCGCCCTGTTCGCGGTTTTAATCGCGGTCTGCTCCTGGATCTCCATCCCCACGCCCTGGCAGATCAGCATTACCCTGCAGTGCTTCGCGGTCTTCCTGGCGGTGGGCGTGCTGGGCGGCAGGCGGGGAACGCTGGCCGTTCTGGTCTATATCCTGCTGGGCGCTGTCGGCATCCCGGTGTTTTCCGGCTTCCGGGGCGGCCTGGGGCATCTGCTGGGCACCACCGGCGGCTACATCATCGGCTTTCTGTTCACCGCCCTGGTCATGTGGCTGATGGAGGCCCTTCTGGGCAAAAAGCTCTGGGTGCTGGCGGTGTCCATGGTGCTGGGCCTGGCCGTCTGCTACGCCTTCGGCACCGCCTGGTTCATGGTGGTCTACGCCCGCAATTCGGGCGCGATCGGTCTGGGCACCGCCCTGGGCTGGTGCGTGATCCCCTACATCATCCCCGACGTGGTCAAGATCGTTCTGGCCCTGGTCCTGAGCCGCACGCTGCGCAAGGTTCTGAAGCTGTCCTGAATTGATCCTGAAAAAGAAACCCTTTGGAGTTCCTGGGAAAGGAGCTCCAAAGGGTTTCTTTTTTCAGGCGGTCCCGGCTTACGCCAAAGCCTTGGGCGCTTTGTTCAGGAAGATCAGGTACAGGATGTACGCGATGATCCGCACCACCGCCAGTATAACCACCAGCACGGCCGCCAGCACTTTGCCCAGGAGGGGGATCAGGCTCAGCACGGAGATGATGACGTTGATCACAGTACAGGTCAGGTAGAGCGTCCACACCGTCTTTCCCTTGGCGTACAGCTCCTCGATGCCCCGGCTGTGGGCCAGATTGGCTGTGGTATTGACCACATAGTACACCACGATCAAATCCAGGATGACGGAGACAATGGACAGGACGGTGCTGATCACGCCGCTGGTGCAGCCGCTGATCACGCCCACCACCAGGTTGACAATGCTGATGATAAAAGCGGTCTTGTAGCACTCGTCGTCCGCGCCGGCCTTGTGCAGGCCCACCAGGACAAGCACCAGGCAGACAATGTACAGGATTCCTCCCACGACAGGCACTAGCGACAGAACGGCGGCAATGATGCCGACGATCTCGGCGATGAACAGCAGCTTCAGACCTTGCGCGGCATTGGGATAGCTTCTCATGCAAAATTCCTCCTCAAGCTCTCGATTTCTATCATCTCGCCTTTCGACGGTATGATCTTCGGTACGCCTATTTGTCCCAGTAATGGTATTTCTTTCGCTTGGCCACCAGGCAGATGGCCGCCATGGTCATGGCCACAATCTCCGCCACCACGATGGAGGCGAAGATACCGTCCAAGCCCCACACCAGCGGCAGCAGCAGGACCGACGCCACCTGAGCCACCAGCGTGCGCGACATGGAGATGGCGGCGGAGGTGGCCGCGTCGTTCAGGGCGGTAAAAAAGCCCGGCGTGAAATAGCCGAAGCCCACAAACAGGAAGGAAAACGCGAAAATGCGGAAGCCGTGCCGAGTCAGCTCCAGCAGCGCGGCGTCATAGCCCACAAAGATTTTCGCCAGCGGCACCGCCAGGACCTGGGCCAGCACGAACATGCTGACCGACGCCACGCCGATGATCGCCAGGCTCTTTTTCAGCAGGCCTTTCAGCTCGGAGTGGTTCTGCGCGCCGTAGTGGTAGCCCACCACGGGCGCCGTTCCGGTGGTATAGCCGAAAAACACGGCCAGGAAAATGGTGTTGAAATACGACAGCACGCCGTACGCAGCCACGCCGCTCTCCCCCGCGTACCGCATCAGTTGCAGGTCGTACAGCATGCCCACCAGGTGCAGGGAGACGTTGCCGATCAGCTCCGACAGGCCGTTGGCGCAGGCTCTCCCCAGCGCCCGGCCGTCCCGGACGGCGCCCGCCAGCCGCAGCAGGCTGGTATTGGGCCGGAAGAAATACACCAGCGGCACCACGCCGCCGATCAGCTCGCTGACGGCGGTGGCCAGGGCCGCGCCCACGAGTCCCAGCGGAAGCAGTCCCACCAGAACCGCGTCCAGCACCATGTTGGTCACGCCGCACACGACCGTCACGGCCAGGCCGAGCTGCGGCCGTTCGGCCGTGACGAAAAAGCTGTGGAATTCCAGCTGAAGGATGTACGCCGGCAGCGTGGCCAGGACGATCCGCCCGTAGGTCATGCAGTTCTCCAGCATCTCCCCCTCCGCGCCCAGCAGGACCGCCACGGGGCGCATCAGCAGGTAGCCCACGATCGTCAGGGCAACGCCGCAGCCGATGGAGACATACACCAGCATGGAGAAGATGCGGTTGGCCCTTTCGTGGTCTCCCTCCCCCATGGTCTTGGACACCAGCGCGCTGCCGCCCGCGCCGAACATAAAGCCGCAGGTGCCCAGGATGAGCAGGTAGGGCAGAATGAAATTCACGGCGGCAAAGGAGGTGGGGCCCACGAAGTTGGAGACAAAGAGACCGTCCACCAGCCCGTAGATGGAGGAAAACAGCATCATGCCGATGGACGGAAGGGTAAAGCGCAGCAGCCTGCGGGCTGTAAAATGGTCGGATAACTGGATGGGCATTACTTTCTCCCGAACCAGCGCACCGCAAATTCCGCGACGGCGGGCGCCAGCTCCTTCAGGTCCCAGCCGGTGGTGTTGACGATCAGGTGGTAGGCGTCCCGCTGTCCCCAGGCGGAGCTGGACAGGATCTCCCGGGTGCGGGCGCGGTTCTTATCCACCCGGCGGATCTGCTTTTCCACCTCCTTGGGCGAGGTGTTCTCCCCCTCCTTGGCCCGCTCGATGCAGCGCTTTACCTTGGCCTCCATATCCGCGCACACGAAAATATTGAAGGGGGCATATTCTTCCAGCAGAATGTCGGCATTGCGGCCGACGACGATGCAGTCCTTCCCGGTCTTTCCGATCCCCTCGATAACCTTCTTCTGCTCCAGCAGCAGGCCGATCTGAGGCGACGGAAGGGCCGCCGGAGAGGCAAAGGTGCGGTTCATCGTCAGGGGAATGGCCTGCCAGCCGTGGTTCTCCAGAGTGTTCTCCACATAGGTCTCATCCAGTCCGCTGTTTTTCGCAATGGCGGCAATGATCTCGCCGTCATAGTAATCATATCCCAGCTCGTCGGCCAAGCGCCGCCCCAGCTCTCTTCCGCCGCTTCCGAATTCACGGCTGATGGTGATAATGTTCATGGATCAGGACTCCTTTCTCCGCATTGACGTCAGGTCGGGTCTGGAAATATCCTACCACAAATTTTCCCAAAAGGAAAGCCCGGACAGCCGCCTGCCCCCTGAAAAAATTCACTTTGAGCACAAAAAACGAGTCGGTCAAAGACAGATTTGGTCGACTCGTTTTTTGTGCTCATCTTTCTGCCGCCGAGCCCGATCCGACGTGACAGGTTCGACAGATTCTGAGCAGTTTTTCACTCCGCAAAGCGTAAACTGCTCTCGAAAGAGGAAAAACGGCCCGTACCAAAACATGCAGGCGGCCGGGAAAACACTCGCGGTTCAGCCGCGTTGAAATAAATTTTATTTTCTTAAGGAGGGAATATCCAACATGAAAGGAAACCTCAAACGACTTCTGAGCACTTCTCTGGCATGCGTCATGCTCCTCGCATTGCTCCCGGCCGGGGCGCTGGCGGCAGAGGAAACGGCGGGAGCAGTTCTGCTGACCGATACTGCTGCGCCGACAATCACAGGGCTGTCCGTGAACGGCGTGACCGCCAGCGCGGACCAGAACGGCAGTTTGATCGCCTCTGTTACCGCTGATACGGCGCTGGCCGGAAAAGCATTTTCCCTGGTCACCAGCGAAGCGGTGACATTTGTGGCGGACAATGACCCCGCCACTGGCTCACTGTATGTTACATCTGCCAGTGCCAATGCTGTCACCCTGGCCTTTGCCCTGGGTGACAATGAGGACAACTACAGCATTTCCATGACCAGCACGGACGGCATAACCTGGACTGGTTCCTTCTCAAGCAGCTTCGCACTGACCATGGGTGGCTTGGGCGATGCGCTCAGTACGGCCAATGCGACACTGGCCGCCGGATCCATGGTATCCACCACTACCCAGACCGGCAGCACAGCTTACAGACTGTACTGCAATCAAGACGCAGTGAACGCACAGCTAATCGTATGTCCTGCGAACGTTGTTATGTATACTGTTACCTATAATGTCAGCTACGGCGATGACGCGGAGAGCACTATCCTTAACTGGACCGTGCCTACCGGTGCCGCACTGACCGAGCCCACGCTGTCTCTGCTTTCCACGCAGACCTTGAGCGACTGGTATTACGATACAGACTATACCAACATTGTGACCTTCGGTACGGCGGTCACGGGAAATCTGACGCTGTATGCCAGCGTTACCACCACTGCAAGCGGCACTTTTGCACAGGACTTTGCAAATGAGGAAACTACGCTGACAATCAAGACTGACGAGGATTGGGCATCCTTTATCAGCCTGGCCAGCCAAATCAGTTCCACCCAGCTTGTGGTGCTGGATAAAGATATCGACTGCGGCGGCGCGACCTACACCACCCTGACCTTTGCCGGCAATTTCAATGGAAAGAATCACATAATTTCCAACGCGACCTTTAGTGCTGTGGACGGCTACTCCGGCATGTTCAAAACCATTGGTCCGGACCAGAAGGTCTGCAATCTGGTCCTGAACAACGTAACTGCTAAGTATGCCAGCACTTATTCCGGCATCCTGGCCGGTTCCATCTCCGGTACCGAGGGTCATAACGCCCTGGTGCAGAATGTTCAGGTGTGGGGCGGTACAGCTTCCGGACGCAGCGCCGGCGGTATTGCGGGCTTTATTTTCTTCGCGGATGTGAAATACTGCGGCAGCTACAACACGACTATTACCGGTGTGGCCAACGGCGGTGGTATCGGCGGTATCTCTTACGGCTTTATTACCCAGTGCTATTCTGTCTCTAATCCGACTGCTCTGTTGTCCAGC
>JBJDYV010000049.1:0-44120 GCA_051867655.1 Oscillospiraceae bacterium | reverse complement strand
GCCCACGGTCCCGAAACCCAGGATCGCTACATTTACCATAGAACTCTCACCTCGTATATTGTATCGGCTTATCCAGCCAGGATCTCACATCGGATCACGCCGGGCACCGCCGCCGCGCGGGCGAGCAGCTCCTCCAGGGTCAACTGCAGGCCGGAGGTCTCCGCCGCGATGGTGGCCACGGCGCAGTCGTTCACCGGCAGTCCCTGGTTGATGGTCAGAATATTTCCGCCGGTCTCGGCAAAAATATTCAGAAGCTGGGACAGAACACCCGGCTCGTCCCGCAGGGAAAACTGGAAGGTGACGATCCGTCCGTTTTTCATGTCGTTGAAGGGGCGCACCGTGTCCTTGTATTTGTAAAACGCGCTGCGGCTGATCCCCACCATGGTGGCGGCCTGGTTGACGGTGGAGACCTCTCCGGTCTCCAGCAGGCCCTTTGCCTGGGCCACCTTCAGAAAGACTTCCGGCAGCGCCTCCGCCTCCACAATAAAGTATTTCGGCGTCTTCCTCATGTTCTGCTTCACCCTTAAAACGTCCTTGTGTGAAAACCATTTGTTCGCGACTGGGGTTCATTTTACCACAGGACCCCCACCGACGCAACCCAAAAAACAGCAGGAATTGATACAATTTTTCGCCGGAAAGCAGTTTTTTCTTGTCGATATTTACAGGAGGGAGCCCTTATGGACCTGCACAAGCACCTGCGTTTCCTGCTGTTTCTGGCCTATACCGCCCTGGCCCTGGCCGCCCTGGCGGTCCTCCTACCCGGACTGCTGCCCTTTCTGCTGGCGCTGGGCCTGGCCTGGGCGCTGGAAGGGCCGGTCCGCCTGCTGAGCGAAAAGGTGAAGCTGCGCCGCCCCTGGGCGGCGGCGGTGGTGATGGTCCTGTTCACGCTCCTGCTGCTGGCCGGGTGCGCCCTGCTGCTGCGGCGGCTCTGGTACGAACTGACCCTTCTCAGCGACCGCCTCCCGGCCCTGCTGGACTCCTTTCACGCGCTGGGCGGCTGGGCGGAGGGGCTGCTCTACCGCGTGACCGTGGCTGTTCCGCCCTCCGTGCGCTCCGCGCTGGAGACGGCGGTGGAGTCGGCTGCGTCCCGGATCGGGGAGCTGCTCTCCGGCCTGTCCGCCCGGGTGCTCAGATGGACCGCCGGCGCGGTGTCCGCGCTGCCCAAAGCCGTGCTGTTTCTGGTCACCACGCTGCTGGCCTGCTTTTTTATCCTGGCGGGCCGCCCCGCGCTGTTCGCCTTCTTCCGGCGGCAGATCCCGGAGCGGTGGCTGCCCCGGCTGGAGCAGACCGCCGGGCGGCTGAAATCGGCCCTGGGCGGCTGGCTGCGGGCCCAGGGGATTCTGATGGTCGTGACTTTTCTGCTGCTGGGGGCCGGGTTTCTGCTGATGGGGATCGATCTGGCCCTTCTGCTGGCGGCGGGGGTGGCCCTGCTGGACGCCCTGCCCGTCTTCGGCACCGGGACTGTGCTGTTCCCCTGGGCCGCGGCGGAGCTGCTGGGCGGAAATTTCCGCCGCGCCGCCGCTCTGATAGCCCTGTACGCCGTGATTTGGCTGACCCGCAGTCTGCTGGAACCCAAGCTGGTCGCCGACCGGGCGGGCCTGCACCCCCTGGCCGCTCTGCTGGCCATGTACCTGGGCTTCACCCTGTTCGGCGTGGCGGGCATGCTGCTGGCGCCCCTGGCCGCGGTGGTGCTCCGCCAGCTCCACGAAAGCGGTGTCATCAAGCTGTGGAAATAATGAAGCACGCCCCCTGCCGGAGCAGGGGGCGCGCTGTGCTCAGTCGAAATTAAACCACTTGTTCAACCATCCGCCGATCGAGGAGTCGGACTCGTCCTCCGCAGAGTCCTCCTCGCCGGGCGCGGGCGGCACGTCGAGGTCCGGCGGCACCGGCTCGTTGCCGGGACCCGACGGGTCAGTACCGGGATTGTCCGTCGGCCGATTGCCGGGGTTCTCCGAATCATCGCCGGGATCGTCCTCCGGGTCATAACCCGGCCAGGTCGTGCGGTCGAACGGATCAAAATTGGGGTCATCGGTGGGCCAGGTGCTGGGGTCCCACCATTTGAACTCCTCCGGCTTCTGCGTTTCCTCGGTGTGCACGTCGCAGAGGCTGCCGTCCTCCAGTGCCTCCAGCGTGCTCTTCAGGTAGGGGTCGTCCCGGGTCACGACCGATTCGTTCACCCGGATGCGGTCATAGTCCAGGATGCCGATGGTGATCACGCTCTCCTCCGGGCAGAACTCGCCGGCGAGGTGGTATACGCCGCTCGCGGTGCCGTCGTACTTCAGAATGGGAGAGGACTCCGTGCAGACTTCCACGGTGGTGTGGACGGTGCAGTATTCCTTGGGCTGGTCGCCGTTGACGAAGGTCATCGTGGTGACCCGGTTGCCCCGGGGGTCCAGCGCGCACGCATCGGTGGCGATCATGCCGCTGTCCAGGCAGATCGTCTGGCTGACCAGATTTTCGGGCGTCTGGAAGCTGGTATCCTCCAGATTCGCGTGCAGGGGCTCCATGACCTTTCTCCAGAGCTGCGCGGCCAGATAGCTGTTGGAGGGGATGCGCTCCTGCTGGTCATAGCCTACCCAGACGGCGGCGGTGTAGTAGGGGGAATAGCCCACGAACCACTTGTCGTTGTTGGAGGTGGTGGTACCGGTCTTGCCGGCGATGGTCATGCCGGAGAAGTTGGCGTCGTGGCCGGTACCGTTCTTGATGACGTTCTGCAGCATGGTGTTCATATAGTACACCGTGCTCTCCTTCAGCACCGCTTCGCTGGTGCTGGTGTTCTCCAGCAGGACGGTCTCCTTGCCGTTGGTGTCCACGGCGGTGACCTTCAGATAGGTGCGCGGCTCCTTGTACATGCCGTTGTTGGCGAAGGTGGCGTAGGCGGCGGCCATCTCATAGGTGGACACGCCGTCGGTCAGGCCGCCCAGGGCCAGGGGGGCCAGGGCGTTGTCCGTTTTGACCTCGCCGTTGACCGTGCGGCCCGGCTCCAGGCTGGTGATGCCGAAGTTGTCCTCCAGGAACTGATAGGAGAGGGAGGGGGTGACCAGGTCCCGCAGGACCTTGACCGCGATGGTATTCACCGAGTCCTCCAGCGCCTCATAGACGGTGGTCAGACCCTTGTAGTAGCCGTAGGAGTTCTTGGGCCACGGCTCGCCGTCCAGGTCGATGGGGGTGTCGTCGAAGACGGTGGCGGGGGTGATCAGGCCCATATCCAGGGCCGGGGCGTACACCGCCAGGGGCTTGATGGACGATCCCGGGGGCCGGATGGTATCGGTGGCGCGGTTCCAGATGCGGCTCTCCGTCTTCTCACCGATGCCGCCGGCCAGGGCCACCACGTTGCCGGTGCGGTTGTCGATGACGGTGATGCCCGACTGGATCTCCTGCCCGGTCTTGGAGTCCAGCTCCAGGACGGAGCGGTCGTTGTACACCGCGTCCACGTAGGCCTGGACCTCGGGGTCAAAGCAGGTCTCGATGCGCAGGCCGCCGTGGTAGATCAGGTTGGTGGCCACCTTTTCCGTGATCCCGTACTTCTCGACCAGATCGTCGATGACGTCGTTGATGACCTGATCCTCGTACCAGGTAAAGGGCTGCTGCTCCTTGCTGGTGCCCACCTCCCGCTTCAGGTTCAGGGGCTCCGCCTTGGCGGCGTTGTACTCCTCCTCGGAGATCATGCCCTGATCCAGCATCTGGTACAGCACCTTATCCCGCCGGTCCAGGTTATTCTCCGGGTAGCGGTAGGGGTTATACATGGACGGGTTGTTTGTAATGGAGATCAGAGAGGCGCATTCGGCCAGGGTCAGGTCCTGCAGCTCCTTGCCGAAGTAGTTGAGGGCGGCGGTGTACACGCCGTTGCAGCCCTCGCCCAGATAAATGTAGTTCAGGTACCACTCCAGGATCTCCTCCTTGGTGTGGGTCTTCTCAAATTCCAGGGCCGTAAAGATCTCCTGCACCTTGCGCTTGACGGTGACCTCGTCATTCTGGGTCAGATTCTTGATCAGCTGCTGGGTCAGAGTGGAGCCGCCTTGGATGTCCTTTCCGGTGAACATGCTGAGCACACCGTAGCCCGTGCGGATCCAGTCCACGCCCGGGTGCTTGTAAAAACGCTTGTCCTCGATGGCGACGGTGGCGTTGATCAGGTTCTTGGGAATATCCTCATATTCCACCCAGACGCGGTTTTCCTCCCCGTACAGGGTGAGCATTTCCACCTCCGCTCCGGTGTTCTTGTCCGTATAGTACATGGTGGAGCTCTGGTTCACATCGAACAGCTCGATGGACGAGAGCGTCTCCTTGGCCTGGGGCATGATGATGGTCTGCACATACACCACGGCGAAGCAGGCCATGATGGCGCAGGTGCAGATGCCGACGAGCAGCAGGGTACCCAGCACCTTGCCGATCGCACCCGCCACGCGGCGGCCGGTGGATTTGCGCCGGCGGCGGGGAGCAGGCGCGGGGGAAGACGCGCCGTTGTGATTGGTAGTTGCCAAAAAAACACCTCCAAAAAGAGAGCGAAAAAAACGTACTGATTGTGATAACTGAGTCATTATACCAAGGGAAACCTCTTTTGTCCACCCCATAAAGTCTGGGATTCCATATTTTTCCTTTTACGGAGAAATTTTGGCATGTCCCGGGGTTGCTTTTTTGACGCCGTCAGGGTACAATACTACCACAGAACCAGACAGAAGAAAGGAAGTGCCGGCATGAGTGAGGAATTCGGCCCCACCTTTGTAACCGTCACGGATGACGAGGGCAACGAGATCGAACTGGAGCATCTGGATACGCTGGAGGTAAACGGCGCCACGTACATGGCCTTTTTCCCCGCCCAGTTTGCCGACGCCGAAGAGGAGCCGGTGGATGACGAGGAGTACGGCCTGATCATCCTGAAGGTCATCCAAGAGGACGGGGAGGAGCTGCTGTCCACCATCGACGACGAGGAGGAGCTCCAGACCGTGTATGAGCAGTTTATGGAGATCCTGTTCAACGACGACGAGGACGAAGAAGAGTAAACGGCCTTCGCCCTGCGTGGTGCGTGATAGACTTTATTAAAACCCACATTTCTGAAACGGGACGCCCCCCTCATGGCGTGGATTGCAGGCCTCCCGGCCTTGGGCCGGAAGTTGGAAGCAGAGAAGCGCTGTGGAGGCGACCCACCTGCCATCTCGTGCAGGTTTTTAATAGGTCTACACGGCCACGGCGGGGTTACATGGCGGAGCTGTCCGAACAGGGCGGCTCCGCCTCAGTTTGTCAAAAACCTTTCGTTACAGCGAAGAAAGGGACGGTTCAGGCCGGGGAGCTCGAGGCAGCGCCCGCAGGCGCGTTTCGGAGGCCAACCGCCGAAGGCGGCTCTTAGGCCGGAGATGGGCAGCGCCCGCCTCGAATGGGATCGAATGCCCCGCAATACCTTGCGTAGCAAGGCTTGCGGTGAGCGCAGCGAAGACTTTTGTACCGCTGGAGGTACAAAAGTAACGGCATTTTTGCGGAGCTGTCCGAACAGGGCGGCTCCGCTTTTTTGCCGTAAAACCCGTAAACAATTTGTGAAAACCGGCCCAAAGATGATTTTTTAACTTGCAAGGAATATGCTTTTCCTGTATAATGAAGCGGTATGAAAACCCCCGAGAACACACGAGAGGACTGAACCAACATGAGCGCATCCCGCGAAAAGAAGCAGCGCCAAGCCTCCCCGGAACCCACCATCTCTTCCCGTGCTCAGGAAGAGCAGGCAAAGGCGGCTCAGCGCAAGCGCAATACCATCATCTATTCCATTATCGGCGCCGTCGTGGTCATTCTGGCGGCCATCCTGCTGATCTGGGACTCCGGCATCGTCCAGCGCAACACCACCGTCGCCACCATCGGCGGCGAAAAGGTCACCGCATCCCAGGTCGCTTATTACTATTATAATAATGACATCATCTATTACGCCCAGATCTACAGCCAGTACGGCCTCTCTACCTCCTACTCCGCCTCCGCGTCCCCCAAGGAGCAGGTCATCACCGAGAGCGCCATCTCGGAGTACGGCATCAGCGAGGACTACCTGGGCAAGACCTACCACGAATACTTCCTGGACAACGCTCTGGATTCCCTGCGCCAGGAGTACGCCCTGCGCGCCGCCGCCAAGAAGGCGGGCTACTCCCTGTCCGCTGAGGGCAAGGACAGCGTGGATCAGTCCCTGGATAGTCTGGACAGCACGCTGGACAGCTACCTGACCAACTACGGCGCCAATCTGACCCGCACCTCCTACCTGCAGCAGGTCTACGGCAAGTCCATGAGCGAGGGCAAGTACCGCACCTGCCTGGAGAACGCCCAGCTGGCCGACGAGTTCTACAACGCGTATTTTGATACTCTGACCGAGTACACCGACGAAGAGCTGGATGCCTATTACCAGGAGAACACCCTCTCCCTGAACAACGTCCGCTACTACTGGCGCGCGTTCGACGCAGAGGTGGAGGAGACCGTGGACGAGGACGGCAACACCGTGGAAGCCACCGATGAGGAGACCGAAGCCGCCATGGCCGCCGCCCAGGAAGCGGCGGAGGCCGCTCTGGCCGAAGTGGAGGGTAACCTCGACGCCGTGCGGGACAATGACGACTACACTGTCAGCGACGGTGTGCCGAGCAGCGGCTCCTTCTTCTACGACTGGCTGGTGGACCCCGAGCGTCAGCCGGGCGATGCCACCATCTTCGACAGCGTCAGCAGCTACTACCTGCTGGTCTTTGAGGACAACTACCGCAACGACGATCCCACCGTCAATGTGCGCCACATCCTGATCGAGGCTGCTCACGAGGACGACCCTGCCACCGAGGACGTGGACGAATCCACGGAAGATCCCACCGACGAGGACTTTGCCGCCGCCAAGCAGAAGGCGCAGGAGATCCTGGACCTGTGGAAGTCCGGCGAGGCCACCGAGGAGTCCTTCGCGGCCCTGGCCGAGGAGTACTCCGCCGACACCGGCTCCAACACCAACGGCGGCCTGTACGAGAAGGTCTACAACGGCCAGATGATTGCCAACTTCAACGACTGGATCTTTGATCCCGCGCGCCAGAGCGGCGACGTCTCTGAGCCGATCCAGAACACCCAGTCCTCCACCCAGGGCTGGCACATCATCTACTACATCGGCCAGGACGAGCCCGTCTGGGTCACCTCCGCACGGGAGGGCAAGTGGCTCAGCGACCTGAAGACCGATGTGGAGATCGTCCGCACTGACAAGCTGGACTCCATCTTCGATTAAACCAAAACTCAAACCCAAACAGCACCCCTGCGAAAGCCGCAGGGGTGCTGTTTCAAATGGAGGCGATTTTTCAATGAACGAACAGTTTTTACGCACCGAAATGCTCCTGGGCGAGGCTGCCATGGAGAAGCTCTCCGGCGCCCATGTGGCGGTGTTCGGCCTGGGCGGCGTGGGCAGCTGGTGCGCCGAAGCCCTGACCCGCGCGGGCGTGGGCAAGCTGACGCTGGTGGACGACGACATGGTCAGCCCCACCAACCTGAACCGCCAGGTCCAGGCCACCCACTCCAGCCTCGGCCAGCCCAAGGCCATCGCCATGTCCGTGCGCCTGCGGGACATCAACCCCGACGGCAAGTTCATCCCCAAGTGCTACCGCTACAGCGCCGCCGGCCGGGAGGACTTTTTCCCCGCCGACTATGACTACGTGGTGGACGCCATCGACCTGGTCTCCTGCAAGCTGGACCTGATCGAGACCACGCTGAAGGAGGGCATCCCCATCGTGTCCGCTCTGGGCACCGGTAACAAGCTGGACGCCGGGCAGTTCCGGATCACCGACATCTCCAAGACCAGCGGCTGTTCCCTGGCCCGCGTCATCCGCAAGGAGCTGCGCGCGCGGGGCATCAACCACCTGAAGGTGGTCTTTTCCCCTGAACTGGCCGCCGAGACTGAGCAGAAGGAGACTCCGCCGCCCGGCCGCCGCTCCGTCCCCGCCAGCGCCCCCTGGGTGCCACCCGTGGCCGGCTTCCTGCTGGCCCAGGCGGTCATCACGGATCTGACTCAAGATGTGTGCTCGTCAAGCCAGAGCCTGACGTAAGGCATATCTGAGAAAAAATGCCGAAACGCATTGTCGTTTCGGCATTTTTTTCATTTGAGCCCATCCTCGAACTGATTTCAAGTATATTATGACCAAAGCTTCAGCAGCAGCCAGATCGCAAGACCGAGTCCGCAAATGAACACCGCGGCGATCAGCAGCGCTGCCCGCAAAGCGGCAAAGATATAGACGCGGCGGTCTTCCTTGGAGATCCGCTCCCCGGGGGTGTCCCCTGGACGATCGGGCGTTTCAGCCTCAGAGTCTGCGGTTTGGGGGCGCTTTTTCCGGGGGAAGAACAGAGCGCCTCCCGGGGTGTCCAGGACGCTCATGTCAGCGATGGTACGACCGTCATCGTCGTCGTAGACTTTTTTCTTTGCCATAGCTTACTGATCGTACAGGTGGCAGACCACATAGTGGCCCGGCTCGATCTCACGCTGCTGGGGAGCTTCCACCTTGCAGCGCTCCGTGCAGTGGGCGCAGCGGGTGTGGAACTTGCAGCCGGTGGGAGGATTGGCGGGGGAGGGAATGGAACCCTCCAGCACGATGCGGTCCATTTTTACCGTGGGGTCGGGTACGGGAATGGCGGAGAAGAGCGCCTTTGTATAAGGATGGAGCGGATTGCGGAAGATGTCCGCGGTATCGCCGTACTCCACCAGACTGCCCAGATACATGACGCCCACCGTGTCCGAAATGTGTTCTACCACGCTTAAGTCGTGCGAGATGAACAGATAGGTCAGATGATACTGCTGCTGCAGCTCCTTCAAAAGGTTGATGATCTGGGCCTGAATGGATACGTCCAGGGCGGAAACGGGCTCGTCACACACAACGAACTCCGGGTTCAGGGCAAGAGCCCGGGCGATGCAGATGCGCTGACGCTGACCGCCGGAGAACTCATGGGGATAACGGTCCTTGTGGAACGGCTGCAGGCCGCAGTTGTCCATGATCTTGTCGATGTAATCATTGAACTCGTTTTTCGGGACCAGATTGTGCTCGCGAACCGCCTCACCGATGATCTCACCGACAGGAAGACGGGGAGAAAGGGAGGAGAAGGGATCCTGAAAGATGATCTGCATTTTAGGGCGCAGGGCGCGCAGCTCAGCGTGGGACAGGTCATATACTTCCTGGCCGTTGAACAGGACCTGGCCGCCGGTCTTTTCACCGGACAGACGGAGAATCGTGCGCCCGGCAGTGGTCTTGCCGCAGCCGGATTCGCCCACCAGACCCATGGTGGTGCCGCGCTTCAGATTGAAGGTGACGCCGTCCACGGCCTTGACGTATCCAACGGTTTTGGAGACCATACCGCCCTTGATCGGGAAGTATTTTTTCAGGGCATTGACCTGAAGGATATACTGGGGATCGTACTCCACGGGGGTAAAATCATTGTCGACCGCCGGCTTGGGGGCTTTTTTCGGGTGCCGGTCGTTTTCGGGATTCAATGCCACTTACTTCTCCCCCTTTCCGTCATAATAGCGATAGCAGCTGACCTTGTGGGTCGGGCTCAGATGAACCTCATGGGGGTAATCGCCGCTGCACTGCTCCACGCACATCTCACAGCGGTCCTTAAAATAACAGTAGTCCGGCATGTTGACAGGGTTGGGAACCTTGCCGGGAATGGAATAAAGCATATCCACCTGTTTGCCGACCACGGGCTTGGAGGCCATCAGACCGATGGTATACGGGTGAGCGGGGTTTGCAAAAATCTCCTGGACGGTGCCCTGCTCGACGATGCGTCCGGCGTACATGACCACAACATAGTCCGCCATCTCGGCGATGACGCCCAGGTCGTGGGTGATAAACATGATGGAGGAGTTGATCTTATCCTTCAAATTGCGCAGCAGATCCAGGATCTGCGCCTGAATGGTCACGTCCAGAGCGGTGGTGGGCTCGTCGGCAATGATGACCTTGGGATTGCAGGCCAGAGCCATGGCGATCATGACGCGTTGGCGCATGCCGCCGGAGAGCTCGTGGGGGAACATTTTGTATACGCCCTCGCTGTTGGCGATGCCGACCATTTCCAGCAGTTCGATCGTACGGGCTTTGACATCGGCTTTGGTTTTGCCGGCGCCGTCGTGAAGCTCGATGACCTCATTGACCTGATCGCCGATCCGGAACACGGGGTTCAGGGCGGTCATGGGCTCCTGAAAGATCATGGAGATGTAATTTCCGCGCAGGTTCTGCATTTTTTCCTGGGGGATCTTCGCGATGTCATAGGCCTTGTTCCCCAAATTCAGGCGGATCGAACCTTCCACCACCTGCCCCTGCGGACGCTGAAGAAGCTGCATCAGACTGAGGCTGGTGACGCTTTTGCCGCAGCCGGACTCGCCGACGACGCCGACCGTTTTGCCGGTGGGGACCTCGAAACTGACGCCGTCCACGGCCTTCACGGTTCCCACATCGGTGAAGAAGTAGGTGTGGAGGTTGTCAAATTCCACGGCGTTGCGGGGATCGCGCATGGTGGTGAGATATTCCGACTCGGGCACATTCTTGCGCTTGCGCTTTTTTTCAAGCTGATTGGTGACCTTGCGGTTTTCGCGGGAGATGCGGCGGGACTCTCGGGCGGAGAGATAGCCGTCATTATTCTTTTTCGCCATAGTCTCTCCTCCTTTCTCAGCGCTTCATCTTGGGGTCGAAGGCGTCGCGCAGGCCGTCGCCCACGAAGTTAAAGCCCAGAACGGTCAGCACCAGACAAATACCGGCGGGGATCCAAACGAACCAGTAGCTGGTCAATACGTGGGAGTTGGAAACGTCGTTCATGATGTTGCCCCAGGAGGCGAAGGGGAACTTGACGCCCAGACCCAGGAAGGATAACGTGGCCTCGGTGATGATGGTGGAGCCCAGACTCATGGTGCAGGTGACGATCAGCTGGGGAATCACATTCGGGATCAGGTGCCGGAAGATGCGGCGGGAAACGCCGATGCCGCAGGCTTCCGTGGCGGTCATGAACTCCTGTTCACGCAGGGAGAGGATCTGGCCGCGGACCAGACGGGCGATACTGGGCCAGCCCAGGAAGCCCAGGATCAGCATCAGGTAGAGCATTCGGATCTGCGGGTCCACGCGCATGCCGTCCATGGCGGCGCCCAGAATAATGAGCAGGGGGGTGGAGGGAATGCAGTAGAAGATATCCACGATGCGCATGATCAGGTTATCTACCCACCCGCCGAAGAACCCGGCGATGCCGCCCAGGACCACGCCCAGAACCGCGGCGATGAACACGACGATAAAGCCGATGATCAGAGAAACGCGGCCGCCGTACATCAGGCGGGTCAGCATATCCATGCCGTTTCTGTCCGTACCCAGCGGGTGGGTTTTGTTAGGGAAGCTGTAGGAGTCGAAAACGCGGGTCAGAGTTTCCTCTTTGATGGACCACATCCGGTTGGCGGGATCGTATTCCAGCTTGTATTCACGCTCTTCCCCTTCCGGGGTGACGTAAGTAAAGGAGTCCTCACCATCCGTAATCTTTTGGGCGACGGTTTCCTTGAATTCACGGGAAATCACGGTGCCGCTGACCTTGGACTGGACGATCAGGCGGCTGATATAGGCGATCTCGGTGCCGTCGCTGCTGACCGTGCCGTATTCATCCAGTTGATAGCGTTTGCCGTCCGCCTGAAAGGAGGTCTCGCTGTTCGCGTAAGCCTTCAGTGCGTTGTAGCTGAAATCAAAGCTAAAGGCGGTGCCGGTCTCAATGGGGTTGATGATATCCTTGTAGGCAATGCCCAGAATGGTGCCGCCGGTCGAGATCGAGAAAAGCTCGGGGCCCTCTTTTGTGACGTCATAGGTGACATCCTTGTATGTAAAGGAGTCTGCTTTATCGGCGGCCAGAGTGAACTGAGCCTGCAGGACGGCTCCGAATTCCTGCCCGTCGGCAGCGATATAGCGGTATTCGCTGTTTTCGGAAACACCGGCGTATTCTTTCATCTGGATCTCATCGCGGTGAAATACCTCATCCTGACCGTAGGGCATGAGCCAGCCGCCCACGAAGGAGAAGAGGAACATGGCAGCCAGAATGATCAGTCCGACAACGGCCAGACGGTTGCGGAAAAAGCGCTTGGCGACCAGAGCGCCGGGAGAAAGCACCTTGACACGGCGGTCGTCGTTCAGGGAGAGCTGCTCCTTGTGATCCGGAGCTTCCTGCGTAAGGACATTCTTGTCTTCCGACATATTCAGCGCCTCCTTTCTCAAGAGATCCGCACGCGGGGATCAACCACGGCGTACAGAACGTCCGCGATCAGGTTGCCCAGCAGGGTCATGATCGCGATAAAGGTCAGGTAGAAGATGGAGAAGGGAATGTCGCCCGCCACCATGGCCTGATAGGAGGTATAGCCTGTTCCGGGGATCATGAACAGGGTCTCGGTGATCAGCGCGCCGGAGAACAGACCGGGCAGGGAGCCGCCCACGATGGTGACCAGAGGAATCAGCGTGTTGCGGAAAGCGTGATGGTAAATTACCTTTTTCTCGCTGAGGCCCTTAGCACGGGCGGTCCTGATGTAGTCGGCATTCAGCACTTCCAGCATGTTGGTGCGGGTATAGCGCATGAGCGAGCCGACCGAGACGACCACAAGAACGATGATGGGCAGGACTAAATGCTGGGCCTTGTCCAGAAATTGCCCCAGAGCGGACAGCTGGTTGTGATTGCGGCCCACCAGACCGTACAGGTCAAACCAGCCCAGCTTGACGGAAAACACCAGCTTCATCAGAGTGGCAAAGAAGAAGGTCGGCAGGGAGATGCCCACCAGGGCGACCGTGGTAATGGTATAATCGGCGGCGCTGTACTGCTTGGTGGCGGCGATGATGCCCAGAGGGATGGCGATGATCAGCTCCAGCACGAGAGAGATGGCGCCCATGGCGAAGGAGACCCAAATCACGTCGGCAAACTTTTCGATCACGGGCACAGTGAACTTCCAGCTGTCGCCAAAGTTGCCGGTGAGCAGGTTCTTGAGCTGGACAAAAAATCCGGGGACGATGTTCATATCCAAACCGTACTGGGCGTTGAGCTGAGCCAGCCACTCCTCATAGGGCTTGGAGCCCGGCGCCTGGGACAGCTGTCTGGCCATGGTCTCCACATAGGAAGAGGGAAGGCAGCGCATCAGGACATAGATGATAAAGATCACAAAAAACAGAATGAATATGGAGATCAGCAGACGTTTCAGAATAAATTTTCCCAGATTTTGCATAGGATCCCTCCGTTTTGAAGTTGAAGCGAACGGGGAAAGCGAACGATTAAAACTCGTTCTGCATATCAGGCAGCCGCTCCGGTCGCCGGAGAAACGGCCACCAAATCGGCTGGCTCATATGCAGAACATTTTCGGGGTGGGCCGCCGCACAGCCCTGCGGCTGTGCGGCAGCCCATCGTGTTATGTTCCTGCGTTCCGACGGGGGTAGAGAAAGAGATCAGTTCATCTCCAGCAGCTCAATGTCATTGGCCCAGCCCCAGAAGGTGGTGATGTCCGGGGTCACGGTGTCCATATTGACGCGCTCGGTGGAGAAGATGATGCAGTTCTGGCGCTGATAGACAGGGATCTCAACGGCCCAGTCGGCCACGATGTCCAGGCACTCCTTGTACAGGGTCTTGCGGTAGGTCTGGTCGGTGGACTGGCGGGCCATCATGATCAGCTCATCCAGCTCGGCGTCCTTGATCCAGTAGGCACGCTCGTTGGAGCCGCCCTGGCTGTGATAGATCTGGTACATATCGGGGTCGGCAGTGGCCTGCCAGGCCATGGCGAACATCTCAGCGGTGCCGGCGTTGACAGCGTTGGTCATCTCGGCGAAGTTGGACATATCGGTGACGATCAGGTCAAAGCCGATCTCGTCCAGAGCGGCGTCGGCCAGAGTCAGAGCCATGAAGGTGGGGTGGTCGCCCGTGCCGCCGCCGCCGACCATGACTTCGTAGTTCATCTTGGCGCCCTCGGGAGCAGCGGTGACCTTGCCGTCGGTGACGGTGTAGCCGGCAGCCTCAAAGAAGCCCAGAGCGGCGGCCTTGGCGGCCTCATACTTCTCCTCGGGGGTCATGCCCTCGGTGTAGATGGGATCGCCGTTGACGTCCACGGAGAAGGCGACCTTGTAGCCCTCATCGGTGACGCGGGGAGCGGCCCAGGAGGTGTCGGAGATGGGGTAGTTGATGACGTTGGCGAACTCGCCGTAGTAGGAGTCAACAGCCACGTCACGGTAGACGGAGATCACAGTGGCGATGGCCTTGCGCAGGTTCCTGGAGGCCTCGGAGCCGCTGTCGTTGCCGACGCAGACGTTCTTGGCGCAGAAGCCCACATAGCCGTAGCCCAGGTTGGCCACCATGTTGGTGGTGATCACATCGCCGGTGATGTCGCCGCCGTTGGCTTTGGCGATCTGCTCAGCGTTCTCCTTGGAGTAGGAGGGATCGGTGATGTCGATGGTGCCGGCGATCACGCCGGGGATCTTGTCCTGATCCTGGCCTTCCTTGAACTGGATGTAGGTGGTCTTGGGCTCGCCCTTCCAGTACAGGGGGTTGGCCTTCAGGGTCACGACGCCGTTCTCATAGCTCTCGAAGGTGTAGGGGCCGGCGCCGACAGGCTGGGTGGTGACGGACTTCACGATGGACAGGTCGCCCTTGGGGAAGCCGAACATGTTGTTGTCGTAGTCATACAGGGACTCATCGCCGTAATAGTGCATGGGGACCACGGTGGTGCCCAGCTGATAGATGGCGTTGGCGTTGACCTCGGTCAGGACCAGGCGCATGCTCATGTCGCCGGTCTTCTGGATGCCAGAGACGTTGGGAGCGGACTCGCCGGTCTGGACGCCGGCCTGGAACTCGCCGGCCTTGTCGCCCAGCTCGTCGGCAATGAAACTGGAGATGCTGGTGCCGGCGGACTCATAGTTGATGCCGTCGTCGCTCAGGTCATAGCCGCAGAGGTCCACGATGGCCTGGAAGAAGTCGGCGGCGGTAGCGCCCTCGGCCAGCTCATAGCCCCACATGCCGGCCTCAAAGCAGACATCGTCCACTTCATCCCCGTAGCCGGCAGCGATGCAGTAGTCCACGATCTCCTGAGCGAACTTCTCACCGGCGGCCCAGAAAGCGGTCCAGAAGGTGTTGTACTGGTCCTCAGTGTAGTAATCGGTGGCCGTATAGCCGTCGGGGCCCGCAGCCATGATCAGGTTCATGCGGGACTCCATGCCGGAGCGGTAAGCCTCCAGGCCCTCGATGGGCAGGGAGTACAGGGTCATGATGCCGTCATAGGTGGGATCCAGGGGCACATACAGGGAGAAGATGACGTCGTCGATGTCCATGGTGGTGCCGTCGGAGAACTGGACGCCGTCCTTCAGGGTGATGTCATAGTAGACGGTGCCGTCCGGGTTCTCGGTGACTTCACAGTCGGCGATGCCGGTGTAGAGGTAATCGGTGCCGTTGTAGGGACGGGTCTCGCCCTCAATGCCCTTCAGAACCATGGCGCCCTCACGGTCGGCGCCCAGCAGGCCCACATGGACCAGGCTCAGCACGTCGTTTTCATAGGCGTTGGTGTAGAAGAAGGGAGAGAACTTGCCGTCGAAGTTCTGGGTGCCGATGACCAGAGTTTTGGGCTCGGCGGGGGTGTCGGTGCTCTGCTGGGGCTGGTCGGTGTTGGTGTCGGTGTTGTCGGGCTTGTCGGTAGTCTTGTCGCCGCAGCCGGCCAACATACCAAAGCACATCACAAGAGCCAGGAGCAGGGCAATGATCTTAGCGCTTCTTTTCATGTACATATCCTCCTAAAATTTATTTGAACTATATGATAGGACAGGGTGTTGACCCGAATCCTTAGTTCATGGGTGGAAAACCTGCGTCAGGCTGGCTGCCGCGGCATACGCATGCGGCTTGCCCGGGCAAGCCGACAAAAGGAGCCAGCTCCTTTTGTCATGATCTTTATTTACTTAGTGCGATGTGCCGTCACCGGTCCATTCGGAACACCGGATCAGCCGCCGCCACAGAAATGCCGCCGCGAAGATCAGAATATGAAAGAAAACGAAGAGGAGAAAGCCGGCAGTGAGCCCCTGCGTACCGTGGAGCAGCACATAGATGATCTCACAAAGAACAGCCAGCAGGGAAAACACCATGGTACAGACAGTGCGGGCGGGAAACGCTTTGACGCTTGCATTATAAATATATTGTCTCAGCGGTTCCCCTCCGCGGATCAGCCGGACAAGCCCCCATACCAAAGAGACCTCGGAAAGGAAAGCGGCGGAATACGGTAAAATCACATAGAAACAATTGAGCATACCGGGGACGCCGATACAGCCGGAGGCCACGGATTCAGCCAACATGAAGCAGCCAAGGAAGATGAGCCGGCGGAGGAGCTTTTTTCGTTCCTGCGGGGAACCGCAAAAGGCATAGGTTTTCCCGGTATAGACATATTCGCCTGTTACCGTTTGCTGAAAATCATTAAGATAGGACCGGCGTTTCCTGCGTGGCTTTTTCTGCGCAGTCATGAATCCATGCATCTCCTCGTATTTGGATGAAAGCCGCGAAAGAAACTGAAGGCTGCTTCATACTTAAAATATACTACATTATTATATACTATAATCCGATGCCTGCAAGAGAAAATGAATAAAAAACTGCGTTTTGCTGAAAAATGTCATTTTGGTTTCACGACATTCCTGCAAAAAAAGTGCGCCGGGTTGGGACGCACTTTTTTAAATTGATCGGGTTTAGGTGAGCGTGTTGCGCTCGATCCAGGAAGAAATCGCCTGGCCGATCTCTTTGATGCAGCCGGGGGCATAGGGGATCTTCAGCCCGGCTGTTGTTACCAGCTCCTCGAAGGTCAGCGTGCCGCCCGCGTCGGCAAATTTCAGGTAGTTGTTCCAGGCGGCTTCCCGGTTTTCCAGGGAAGCGATCCAGAACTGGAATGCGACGGTTTGAGCCATGCAGTAGTCGATATAATAGAGCGGGTAGAGGTAGATGTGCAGCTGCCGCTGCCAACCGGCGCCTCTTCCGTAGAAGGGAAGGTCTTCAAAATCGATCCAGGGGCGGTATTTTGCTTCCAGCTCCAGCCAGACCTGATTGCGCTGCTCCGGGGTCAAGTCCGGCTCCTGATACATTCTGTGCTGGAACTCATCGACCATACAGCCGTAAGGGATGAAAATGAGGGAATCTTCACAATGACCGACCTCATATTTGCGCGTCAGGTCACCAAAGAAATTTTTGTACCAGGGAGCGGTGAGAAATTCCATGGACATGGAGTGCACTTCACATGCTTCGATGGTGGGTTCTACCTGACTGGAAAGGTAGCCCTTGCTCATGGAACGATAGAACGCAAAAGCATGGCCCGCCTCGTGGGTGAGAACATCCACATCGCCGGAGGTGCCGTTGAAATTGGAGAAGATGAAGGGAGCGGCATAATCGGGGAAGGAGGTGCAGTATCCGCCGGGTGCTTTGCCCTCTTTGCTCAGGACGTCCAACAGCTCATTTTCCCAAAGGAAATTGGCAAATTCGGCAGTCTCCGGACTCAGCTCCCGGTACATCTGCAGGCCGGCGGCGAGAATGTCCTCGGGGGTGCCCTGAGGATCGGCGTTTCCATCGGGGAACAGAAGGAGATCGTCGTAAAATTTCAGCTTGTCTACGCCGAGGCGCTGCTCCTGATCTGCCTTGACCTTGGCGACGATGGGGACCATGTCGGCGGCGATCTGCTCACGGAAGGCGGCTACCTGCTCGGGACCGTAGCAGTTGCGGCCGAGACGGTCGTAACCCAGAGGAAGGTAGTTGTCGTAACCCATGGCACGGCCCTGGGCGGTACGGTTTTTCACGAGCTTATCAAAGAGCTGATCCAGTTCGGCCTGGTGGCTGTCGAACCAACGCCCTTCTGCCTCGTAGGCAGCTTTGCGCACGGCGCGGTCGGGGCTCTGCTTATAGGGGCCGAGCTTGGGCAGGGGAAGCATCTCACCGTTCCACTCCACGACGGCAGAAGCGTACAGCTTCTGATACTCGCTGGTCAGCTTGTTTTCCTCCTGCATCAGTTCGATGATCTCCGGTTTCATGGTGCGCACGCGGATCTCCAGGTTGGTGAACAGCAGCTTGCCCAGCTTTTCCTCCAGCTCGCTGCGGAAGGGGGAGTCCAGCAGAGCCTGATCGACCTCCTGCGCGATTGCACGGATCGAGGGTTCGATCTCATCGATATAGTTCTGCTCCGCGTCATAGAAGGCGTCCTTGGTATCGATGGTGTGACGGACATAGGCCAGAGACGTGTTGGTAGAAATAGTCTTTGACAAATTGTCGAAGATTGTGTAGGCATCGATGACATCCTGCGCGCTGCGTGCGGCTGTGATGCGCTCCACGGTGGATTTGCCTTGCTGCTGGAAAGCGGCAAGGTCGGGACGGGTATATGGCATTTCAGAAAATTTCATAACATGCTCTCCCCTGTAAAAAAGATTAAAAATATTTTATCAAGTGACGCGGCAAAAAGCAAGTAATACCGTCATTTCCTGTTTGGCGAAGAAACGTTCGGGGAGAGCGCTGCTTCTTGAAGGTTCCCGCCGGATATGATAAGGTAAATAAAAACGTGAGAGGATGGGACCGATATGGAGATCAAATCGCTGTCCGGTATATTTCATGTGCGCAGGTTGGGTACGGAAGATGTGCAGGCGATCTATGCTCTGAGCAGTGGAAACGAACTGTTCTATCAATATCATCCTCCGTTCGTCACAAGGGAAAGTATATGGGACGATATGCATGCGCTTCCGCCGGGGAAAGACGACCATGATAAATATTATGTTGGATTCTTTGAACGGGATACTCTGGTGGCGGTTATGGACCTGATTCTTGGTTATCCTCAAACAGACATTGCTTTTATTGGACTGTTTATGGTGAATTTGGACTATCAGGGCAAAGGCATCGGGTCAAGGATCGTTTGTGAATGCATGGCGTATCTGAAAAGCGAGGGATACAAAAAAATTCGCCTTGGTACGGACAAAGAGAATCCTCAAAGCAATGCTTTCTGGAAGAAGAATGGGTTTACGGCCATTGGCGAGGGTGAATACATCTGCATGGAGGCGGTCCTGTAAAATATCGGCCGAAAGGTCGTGAAGTAGTGAGGCTCGGCCCACAGCGAATCGTTGCCTGATCCATCGTCCCATCGCTCATCTCATCAATCAAAATGTGGGGCATGGATGCGAAGTGATAAGGACTTGCCGGAACCTCATATGGTAGGGCAGGAGGTGCGGCAAATGCTTTCTGCCTGGCTGCTGCTGATACTCAGCGGGTCTTTTTTTCCTCTGCGGCTGTCCGGAGGCGGCTCGTTCCCCCGGCCGCTGAAGGCGGAGGAGGAGCGGGAATACCTGGAGCGCATGGCGCAGGGGGACATGGAGGCCCGCAATAAGCTGATCGAACACAACCTGCGGCTGGTGGCGCATATCATCAAGAAATACTACACCCAGGACCGGGATCAGGACGACCTGCTTTCCATCGGAACCATTGGGCTGATCAAAGGGATCTCCACCTTCAAACCCGATAAAAATGTGCGCCTGGCCACCTACGCGTCGCGCTGTATTGAAAATGAGATCCTTATGCACTTCCGGGCAGTAAGGAAGCTGCAGGGGGAGGTGTCGCTGTCCGACTCGCTGGATACGGATCAGGAGGGCAACGCCCTGTCCCTGATGGATGTGATCAGCGTGGACGATAATATGCTGGACGAACTGGACGCCAAGGAGTCCTGCGTGAAGGTGCGCCGGTGTGTGGAGTCCTGCCTGACGGAGCGGGAGGCGGACATCATCCGCATGCGCTTCGGCCTGGACGGCACCGAGCCGCTGACCCAGCGGGAGATCGCAGCCAAGTATGGAATATCCCGCTCCTATGTATCCCGCCGCCATTAATGTAAACGATGCCCGGAAAGCCTTGAAACTACAGGCTTGTCCGGGCATCGGGTATGTTAGGGGTATCGCCGCCGTTATTGTAAGTACAGTCAAAACAAACAAAAATTGAAGCGGCCATTCATCAGAACAGCGAAAATAATTGACATTGCCAGACTTATTGATATAATGTAATTAAATTAATAAAATTACATATAATATAACGGAGAAAGGAGTGAGCGTATGAACACCGATTATCAGAAGTTGTGTGTGGAGTTATTTGGGACAGATAATATCGATGAACTGAGGCAGATTGCTCAAACGCTCAAAGTGAAAAATACCCGCAATGCTGGCAGAAAGAAAAAGTTCAGGCCAGAAGATGTACAGAATATGCAGGACTTGATTGCCAGGGGTGTAACCGTAAATGAGGTTGCGGAGCGCTATGGCACCTCCAGGCAGATAGTCAGCAAGTATATCCATATGACATCGAAGCCGGCAGAAGGATATACACTGCGCATGACTTATATGTATCAAACGCATCCCTGCACGATTATTGACGTGGATTTTTTGAATCAGAAGGTCATGATTCAGAACAGAACAAAGGACATGCTTCACCGTGCGTTTGGCATCATTGAAAATCCTACCTGGAATGACTTCGAGATGTTTTTGAACGATCGCTGTTTTCCTGCCACTCGCGGCAATGCCAAGGAAATATTGAAGGAGCTTCAGCTTACATCCTATGATCCCTTGCAGATTGTGGAAAAAACGCGGGGGCGGACCGCTGAGGATGATATGTGGTTGAAGTTCAACTATTACCCGATGGAAGGAGCGGCGTATGGACATAATCAATCTTGATGCTGTTGAGAAGGAACCGATCCAAGGACATACTTCGAAAGGCGACCAGCCGAAATGGCAGCTGGATGGCAAGTGGTACAAAGCTGACCACATGGGCTATGAAGCGCTGGCTGAAGTTTTGGTATCACAGTTGCTGAAACATTCCAATGTGCCCGACTTTGTAGAATATGGGCCTGTGCTGATTCAGTATCGGGGAAAAGAAATTCCTGGTTGTGTCAGCAAAAACTTTCGGAGAAAAGATGAGATGTTGGTGCCATTTGAGCGGCTGCACCGTGCCTATAAAGGTCAGGGTTTGGCGGCAGCGCTTGGCGGGATAAACGAGCCGCAGGAGCGGATTCGCTATACGGTAGACTTCATTGAACAAACTACCGGCCTGACCGGAGTGGGGGAATATCTGACATTGCTGCTGGAGCTGGATTCCTTCTTTTTGAACGAGGACCGCCATACAAACAATTTGGCTGTTATCCGAAATGAGAAGACGATGGAATTTCGCCTTTGCCCTCTTTTTGATCATGGCTTGGCCCTGTTGTCGGACCTCAATGATTATCCTTTGGACAAGGACGTTTATGATTGCATCAGGCGCGTTTGTGCCAAGCCATTTGATATGGACTTTGATGTACAGGTGGAGGCGGCTGAAGAATTGTATGGATTACAGCTGAAGTTTTCATTTACCCGACATGATATTCCCCAAATGTTGGATGCTGTCAGAGAGTTATATTCCAGCACGGTTGTTGCCAGAGTTGAGCAGACCGTATATGAGCAGATACGAAAATATCCAGTATACTTCTCGTGAAAAGTAATATAAAACCGCTGCCCGGAAAGCCTTGAAACTGCAGGCTTGTCCGGGCATCGGTCAGTTTAGGGTAGCGCCGCCGTTATTGTAAGCGGTGGCAGAAAAATGGGTAAGCGGCCATTCATCATAATTCTTGCCTGTACCCGTACCAACTAAATTTATTCAAATAAATATTATCGGCATATTCAATGGTAAGATTAAAGGAGTAGAGGCAAAAAACGTACCTGCTCGCCAAAGCATTTAAAGCCCGATTCTGTACCGCCACACATCAGAAACTTCTATCGATGTATGGATTCTATGAGTTTTAGGAAAAGGATATGAAACCTTTACAATATCAGGATTCCGCAGCGCAAACAAACATGCTCCCAGTGCCATCGGTTTACTCCCCAAAACACATATATCCAATAATTTGTCAGCATTTTTTTCTTTGATTTCGATCAATGTATTATATGCCGAAAAAGGATTATTTGCCTGAGCATAACGAACACAATCCGTTCCAATTGTACTTATTAATTCGTAATTATGCTCCAAGCTGATGTCTTTCAATTTAGGATAATATGCAGGAAATCCATTTATGGCAATTACGTCAGAGTGTTCCTTGCGTTCATGGATATATTTTGAAATCAACCGCTCAAATCCTAAAAAACATACTAGCATTACATCCCGTGATACTGCAGATGTGAAATATTCCGTAAGCGGACTATATTCTCGCTCGACAATGTCTTTTTCGTACTCAAAATATAACCCGTTGAAATAGTTGTAGTATTTCGGTTCTGCGTAGACCACATCAATTGTTTCTAAATCGTGAAACTCCTTGATTACATAAAACAATCGAAAAATATCTGGGACACTAATGCTTGTAATATCAATAAAAACTCTTGCATCCGGTGCAAAACTAGTCCGGCTAATATATTCGCAGTCACATCCATCATTCTCACAGAGTATATATTCAACATTTGGACGGCCATACAACTTGTAATAGTCTCCATACTGTGGAGAACTTTCCGCAGGGCGAGCCTTCGCATAGTCAAGAATGATGACTCTGTTAATAACAGTACCACTGGAGAGAAGGTTTTCAAAAACAGCATAACACCGATTGTCAACAGAGGCTGCCATTATAAAAATATCAATGTCGGTTTCTACTGGAACTGCATCAAGCTTTTCCATAAAAATTTGATTGTCACCTTTGCCCATTTTTATACCTCAAACATCGATATCTGATTTGGATCAATATCTTCTTCGCTTTTGCAATTTTTGCCGTTAGAGAGAGGGGGCTTCTTATTCTTTTTATCTTTCCAAGCCTTGATTTTTTCTGCTTCCAAAGCCTCTTTCAATAGACTTTCAAATAGCGAGGTTGACATAACAAAATTATACCCCCCTCTGGTGCGAAAAGATATGCCAAATATGGGAGAGAAAATCCGATTCAGATAATACAGTGTTCCTTTGCGTCGGCCGATACTAATACTTTGAATGCGAGGGCGCTTTACGATTACCCCCCACTTAATCAAACTATTGCGAACGTCCTTCAATAGCGGTCGACTTTCAATTTCAACCTCATTTTCAAATGCAAACTGGTTCGTTTCTGGATATTTAGCATAAACATCCCTATGCAACAGTTTAAATAGACCACCGATATTCATTGCAAAGCTGTACATTTCTGTACCATACTCACTGCACAAACGAACTTTATCCATTTGTTCAATTGCAGTATTTTCTGCTCCTTTTGCCTGTAAATCGATGGGAATCAAAGGAGTTGAACTTGCTTTGTTATAATAAAACTCATCCAAGAGATAGAATACGTTGCGGCACAAGCTAATAAAATCATTGACAGCTCCAGATGAAAGATATGCGAATGTGTTAAAACTATAATACTTTTTGTTTTTCGCATAAATCCCAAGAAGTATGAACATCATCTGAGATCTATACTTATCAGAATAATCTAACTTGTATTTTCGAGCGAGTTCAATCTCTTCAGAGTGTCCGATTTCTTTGTGGCGTCCGGCAATATACCCTTGCATTGCCATGCGAACTTTTTCAGCAGGAATCCCACGCAATATCCAAACAATATTCAGCATCTCCATCAGAGGCGATGAAGTACAGCTTATCATGTCTATAATCTTTGTATATTCGCTTGGAGAAAACTTTTTCTTGAGAATTTCAAAATGCTTTCTTGAGTTGTTTTTTGTAAGTGCACGGGCTTCTTCATCTAAATTCTCCTTTGTGCCTAAAAGAACTTGTATGTCTGTCAAGCCGTTTTCTGCAAAAAAATCGACACTTTTTAATCTGCGATTTGCAATTTCGCGAATAAATGCTTTATAATCCGTCATTTTTTGAGTTTGTAAAACATAAAGTAAGAAATCACGATCGATTTGAAGAAACTCTGTTCCAACATTTGTTTCTAGCGTCAGCATCCCCTTGGGACGAACACCAATTCTATATGTGACATTTGAAGTATGATCCACTTGTTTCAACAATGTGTTGAGTATCCGTTGGTATTCTCCAGCATTTTCATACTCGTCGATAATCACCAAGAATCGCACATCAGATAATTCAGGAACAAGCTGCCCAATACATCTACAAACCTGCAAAATATAGTTCTTTCCGTCAACGAGCTCCTGGAGTGCTTCTTCTGCACTATCCAGATACCTGGATTTACGAACCCATTTGTCCACTCTTTGAATCTTTGACTTAATGGCAGAATTCAAGGCCTGTAGGTTTTCTGCATCTGTGTGTAAAATGTTGTTGATGGCATCAACGACATCTTTTGTGAATTTGCTCTCAAGGGAGCCTTCTTCCTCCATGTCCAATAAGATTCTGAACAACTCATCTAGCACATACATTTCGAAATAATATAAAAACAGTTGCTCTTTGCCACTTTTAGAGCAGTTCAAAAACCTGAATAGGGTTCCAAAATCATCTTTATATCTGAAATAAATCCCTAAACTCCCTGATTGCCTTATGGCATCTAGGATTCCCACCTCTCTCGAATCCTTTTGGGTCGAGCGCAAAAGCTCTTTTTGGCAAAAATAAGAGATATATTTTAAAATCATGGTCTTTCCAGAACCACGAGGTCCCTCAACGATAATAGGGGTTGTACTCCTGGTCAATGTATTATAATCAATTGCATAGCAGGTAAAAGGATTGCACCAGTACTGAAATACCTCTTTAAAACTCATATCTCGAGAAGTGCACTCAACAAAAGGATTACCAATATTGTTCATCTGGAATGTCAACCCCTTCAATACTATATACTTTTCCATACCGAACAAATGCCGGATTCCACTTTGAAGATTCACACCAAAAAATAGGCAATGTATTATCAGGCGTATTATAAAAAAAGCCAAACAAATGTTGCCCGTTTGCAAATCCAAGCGGATAGGGCTTCATGTATGCTTCGGCATCTGAAAGTTCATGATTAACTATTTCCGTACCATAGTGATTGCATAACCGAAATGCTAAATCTTTTAACTGCAAACAATCATGGTTTGAAAAAACAAAAGATTCATTCGAAAAAAGATTTGTTCTTGAATCTAAAAAATTAACATACAGCGGTGTAATATATGATGCCTGCTTTGCTAAATTGTCAATGGCGGTCGGTGTGGCGAAGAAGGTCATTAACGTCGTTTGCACACTACCTAGGGTCAAGGATTGGACATATTTAATCGCCTGAGAGCCCGATAAGGTAACATCATCAATCAATACGATATCGTCGATGCTCCCATCAGACAGTTTTTTGCTCCAGTCTGTTGGCTGATCGAAGATTTCTTTTGGTAGAGCATTGGCCGTACGGAAATTATATAAAATCAATGCACCGCTCTCACTCGGATTTCCTAGTGGAACGAAAATTGTACGGCTCAAAATCCGTTGAATCTTTGTAACCGTGTCATCGCTCGATTTCTGGTAATAATCCTCTTGGAGTTTTTTATGGATGTATTTTCGAAAAATAATCCTACAAAGCTCTCGGACTTCTGTGTCCGTATAATATGTAAAGTTCATCAACAGCCATGCTGCAATAGTCTGTTCAGCAATTTTATCTCCAAGTGCAGCGCCGGTAAAATTGTTCAACCATCGTTCCAAAGAAGATGCTGTGATATGGTTCTTCCAGGCAACAATGGATGTCTGGATGATATGGTTTTTCAACTCAGTCAAATCAATCGTGTTGATTACATCTTGAACATCCATTTTCCAGTCTCCTCTGTATTTTTAAAGAATCTCTACGGCGTCAAATCTACCTACAGAAGATTGAACATATTTCTGATTGATTTCAATGCTCAACCATCTGCGCCTTTGAGATTCAGCAACATATCCCGTTGTGTTGCTGCCTGCAAAAGGATCAAGGACCAAATCGTTTTCATCAGTTAAGAGCTTGATAAAAAATAGAGGAATTTCTTTTGGCATTCTCGCCGGATGCACTTCCAGCTTGTTTTCTTTGCAGTACTCGATGTATTTGTCTTTAGAGGTTGTATTCGACGCAATGATAACATTGGAGGGAATGGACCCTCCATTATCATTTAGAAAAGACTCTTCTCCAATATTATATTCAGAAGGTCGTTTACCAGCATTATATTTTCCGCTCTTTATTAGCTTTTTCATTTGTGAACTATATTCTTCCAGCACGTTGCGGTTATTTGCCTTAGGGTTCGGGGTTGAAGATAACCACCAAATCCGAGTGAACGAATCCTTTACTCGGACTCGCTTCTTATTTACCCATTCAATGGGAGCAGGCAATTTTGCTGGGTTAAAGTAAATAAATTCCTGGCACAAATGAAAATTTCCGCGCCTCTTAAATTCCAAAAGAGCTTCCATTGGTAATGTAGAATGAGTAGGCATACCACTATTCCAGGCATTTCCTAACTCGATAACAATGGAGCCATCCGGAGTCAAATAGTCCTTCAAAAAAGTTGCTAGATTGGCAATCCACTCAAGATATTCTTCCCCGTTCATATTCCCATACTTTTTCGCTCTGTTCAATGGAAATGGAGGTGATGTAAAAATCAGATTTACTTTACCCTTAAGTTCTTCAAACTCATTAGTCAAAATGTCTTGGCAGTTTCCAGTATACATTTTCCCAAAATCTGTAGTATATATCATCGCAAAATCCTACCATTCTCTATTTGTTTTGCATCTTATCATCAAATAACTCACAGTCAAAAAACTCCCGCAAACTGATTCCCAGTCCAGCACATATTTTTTTTAATGATTCGGTTCCTGGATTTTGACTCTTTTTGTTTAACATACTATAAATCGTTGAGGGAGAGACCTGGGCCAACATTGCTAGTGAATTGATAGCTATTCGTCTCTCATTACAAAGTTGTGTAATCCTCTGGGCAACGGCTTCTTGTGTGCTCATAACTATCACCTCACTTTACTGCTAAAAGTATAGCATGGCTTGCGATATATCGCAAGTTGTATCTGCTATGTTTTAGTTGTAGCGATAAATGATAGTATATATGCCCAATGACCACCATTACGACACTTTACAAGTTTACCCTCCGATACTAAGCCAGCAAGAATCCGATTCGCTGTCGCAGCAGACACATCGCACAGCGTCCGCACATCTGCGTTCATGATATACGGATGCATTTTCAGGAAGTCTTCTATCTGCTTCCAGCGCATCGTTGCCTTATCCATCGGCCCATCGCTCATTTCATCACTCGCGTTGATGGCATCAATGAGCGATGCTTTGATGGCCGAGAGCATGAACTCGATAAACACTGTGGATTCTCCGGCATCGTTGGAAGCATTGATGGCCGCATAATACTCCTTCTGGTGGTCATGGATGATGGATTCCACCGGCAGCCAAGCAAAGGCAGAATTCCATTTGGAAAGCAGCAGCGTATGCCACAGGCGGCCCACACGGCCGTTTCCATCGGAAAAGGGGTGAATCAACTCAAACTCATAATGGAACACGCAGCTGCGGATTAGCATATGCACATCGCTGTTCTTGATCCAGTCCAGCAGCTCCGTGACCAAGTCAGGGACATACTGCGGCAGTGTGCCGAAATGCAGGACGTGCCCTTCCTGGTCTACGACACTGACAGGCTTGGAGCGGAACACTCCGGACTCATCCACTACCCCCCGGGTCATGATACCATGCGCGGTCAGCAGGTCATCTACGGAGTAGGGGTCCAGTTCATCCAATCGCTCATAGATCTCGAAGGCGTTTTTGACCTCAGTAATATCCTTGGGCGGAGCCAGGACGTGTTTGCCGTTGAGGACCGCGGTGACCTGTTCCAGACTGAGCGTATTCTGCTCAATGGCAAGGGAGCCGTGAATCGTGCGAATCCGGTTAGTCCGGCGCAGAGTAGGGTTGCCGGAAAGACTGCCGGTTGAAGTCAGCTTTCCCACCAACTCTGCGATTTCCGCGACGTAGTCAATGATCGTATTGGTAATTTCAAATGGAGGCTTCTTGTTTTTCATACAGCGTACCTCATGTGGTTGTTTGCTTTGGCAGTATTATACCATGTTTTGGAGAAAAAACAATACATCACTCATTTCATCGCTCATAGTTTGGACTGAGCGGCTCAAATAAGTCATCCGAACCTTCTGTAGAAAGGAAAAGATTCGGATGACTTATTTTGTAAAATTCACTTATAAGAATCTGCATCATGGATCGGCATGAAGGGGCGCCGTTTGCGGATGTCCTCTGATCTGCGGAGCGAATTCGAACTGGAACGCTGTCGATAGCAGTGGATTTTGAGTCCACTGCGTCTGCCGTTACGAAACATAGAAACAAAGAAATGATGATGAAAATAATAAGAAACCGTGCCTATTACGGCTTCTTTTTGCATTATTTGAAATAAAAAGCCAAGGAGGTAATACAATGATAGCTGGTCACTTGCAACAGAAAAAAGGATATTGGTATATGGTTTTAAATATGTATGAAGAAACGGGGAAACGCAAGTCCAAATGGATCGCGACCCATCTTCCGGTGCAGGGCAATAAGCGCCGCGCAGAGGAGATGCTTCTGCGGACCAGACAGCAGTATAGCGATTTATATGACCAATCAAATGATGGCGAGCTGCTTTTTGCAGACTATATGCTCCAATGGCTTGCAAAGATGAAAAGCAAAATTTCCCCCACCACTTACCACAGCTACAAATGCACCATTGAAAGCGGGATTTGCCCTTACTTTCGGGAGCGACGTATTCCGTTGTCAAAATTGTGTGCGGCAGATTTGGAGGAATACTATGAATATCTGCAGAAAAAGGGCATATCCCCGAATACAGCCATCCATCATCATGCCAATATTCATAAAGCGCTGAAGGATGCGGTCCGCCTCGATCTGGTGGCCCGAAATGTGGCTGAGATCGCAGAGCGGCCTCGGAAAGAAAAATACTTACCTGCCCATTACTCTGCGGAAGAAGTCAATCAGCTGCTGGACAAGCTACAGGGGAATTGGATGTATGTGCCGGTGGCACTATCCGTGTTTTATGGCCTGCGCCGCAGCGAAGTTCTGGGGCTGCAATGGGGAAATGTTGACTTTGAAAGCAAAACTGTCAGCATTCAGCACACCCGCATTTATGAGGAAACTGATGGAAAGGAAACGGCTGTAGGGCGAGACGTACTGAAGCGAAAGTCCAGCTATCGAACGTTACCCATGCCCGATTCCATATGGACTTTGCTGTACAATTTGAAATCGGTGCACTATGGTGATGACTCGGCTCCTGTTGATGCGTATGTCTGCTTGAATCGGGAGGGGAAACCCATTGCGCCGAACTATTTTACGCAGTGCTTCAAGCAGTTTCTGCGGGATCACAATTTGCGTGAGATCCGGCTGCACGATTTGAGACATACCTGTGCCTCGATCCTGATCCAAAACCGTGTGCCGCTGATCGAGGTACAGCAGTGGCTGGGGCACAGCACACTTGAAACAACGGCAGATCTGTATGCCCATCTCGAATATGAGAGTAAGGTGGGGAATGCGGAGCTGCTCAAAAAAATTTAGCAGGAAGTGGTGAGTAATGCTCATCACTTTTTATTTTTGCTGAACAGGAAAGTGAAATGAATTCCGAACATATCGTGGACTATCACATGATGGAGGTGCGTTATGAAAAAGAAAGAGCTGATCGTCCACTACACGTGCGAAGGAAGGGAGACTGCAGACCAAGTCATAAAAGAATCCTTTCGTTTGTTTTTACAGAAGGAGCTTTGTGCGTTTGCAATTGAGCATGATACTCGTGTATAATAAGCATGATGAATGGCCGCTTATCTCGGGAGGTTGCCGATGTACTTAGAGATAAGCAATCCCATGGATTATCATGTGGCATTATACATCAGACTATCAAAGGAGGATGAGAACGAAGGACCATCCGAAAGCGTCACCAACCAGAAATCGCTGTTAAATGAGTTTGTTCAGCAGCACCGGCTTTCCGTCTACGATACCTATGTGGATGACGGCTGGAGCGGCACCAACTTTGACCGCCCGGACTTTCAGCGCATGATCGGTGACATCGAGGCCAAGAAGGTCAACATGGTCATCACAAAAGACCTGTCCCGTCTGGGGCGTGACTACATCATGACCGGCCACTACATGGAGCGGTACTTCCCGGAAAAACGGGTGCGGTATATCTCCCTGCTGGACGGCATCGATACCGGCGTGGAATCCACAGCCAACGACATCACCCCGTTCCGGGCCATTATGAACGATATGTACGCCAAGGACATCTCCAAGAAGATCAAGAGCGTCAAGCGGGATAAGCAGCGGAAGGGACAGTTCATCGGCGGCAAGCCGGTCTATGGCTACAAGATGCACCCCACGGAGAAGAACAAAATCGTCATCGACGAGGAAGCGGCTCCCACAGTGCGGCGGATCTTCGGCATGGCGCTGGAGGGGATGAGCTGCCGTCAGATTGCAACGCAGCTCAATACCGAGGGTGTCCCTACCCCGGCTACCTATGCGGGCTTGCCGGTACCCAAGCCCGGTCCCTACACCGGATTATGGAGCAGCGAGCGCATTTCCGATATGCTGCAAAACGAGACCTATATCGGGAACATGGTCCAGGGCCGCAGCGTGAAGATCAGCTACAAGTCCAAGAAATGTCTGAAACAGGACCGGGAAAACTGGGTGATTGTGGAGGGCACTCACGAGCCGCTGATCGACGCGGAAACCTTTCGCAAAGTGCGGATGCTGGTGAACAGCCGCAAGCACACCCGAAGCCGAACCTACGACTTTCTGTTAAAAGGCTTGATCTTCTGCCATGAGTGCGGGTACCCGCTGGCGGTGCTCAACCGCAAAAACGCTGCCGGGGAGGATGTGCTGTACTTCGTCTGCCGCACCTACCAGCGATTCACCAAGGCGGGTGTCTGCACCTGCCACTCCATCAAGGAAAAGACCGTCACAGATGCGGTGATTGCCAAGGTGCGGGAAGTCTGCGAAGCCTACTTGAACCCCAAGGAGCTCTTGCCCATCGCCCAGGAAGCGGTGGAGCAAGCCCAGAAGGAAAACGCGCTGGAGACCGAGATGCAGGCGATCCAAAGCAAGATCGATAGCCTGACCGCCAATCTCGACAAGATGTATATGGATCGGCTGACCGGCCTGCTGGCTGAGACGGATTTTGAACGCATCTACAGCAAGACCAAATTGGAGCGAAGCCTTCTGGAAGAAAAACGGCAGGAACTGGAACTGCGAAAGAAAAGCCCCGTCCGTACAGAGGACAGGGCAAAAGAGCTGGTACAGCGTTTCGTGGACAGCGCCTTTACTGGCCGGGAGTTGCTGGTCAGCCTGATCGAGCGGGTGGAGCTGACCGAAGATAAGCAGATTATCATTCGATTTCGGTTCCAACAGCTAAATGATGTAAATTCGACGTAAATTACGGCAAAAGCGGTACTTTTTCAAGGGAAAATCGCTTACATTAGTTCCGGCGCTATGTATCCCGCATTGAGAAAAAGGCGGTGGAGAAGCTGCGGGCATGTCTGGAAGGGTCGGGAGAACATTAAAAGTCCGCCGCAGAACATCAAATTCTGCGGCGGACTTCTTGCAGCACTTAAAAATATTCAGACGAGGGAAAGACATTTCAGCAGGTACAGCCAGCCGGTAAAGGTAAAGGCACTGAGAATGGTGGTGATCATCACCACACTGGAGCTGAGCACGCCCTCGTGGCCCATGCTGCGCGCCATGCTGAAGCAGCTGACGGTGGTGGGGGAGCCCAGCATGACCAGCATGGCCACCAGCAGCTCGCCCCGGCAGCCGATGAGCACCGCCAGGGGCAGGAAGGCGGCCACAAAGATCACCAGCTTGAAGGTGCTGCACACCAGGGTGGGCTTCACACAGGCCGCGGCCTTTTTCAGGTCAATGGAGGCGCCCAGGGCGATCAGACCCAGCGGGGCGGCGGTGGCGGCAAAGTTGGAGACTGCCCGCTGGAAGAAGACCGGCTGGGGGATGCCCAGCAGGGACCAGAGCAGACCGGCCACGATGCCCAAAATGATGGGGTTGGTGACGATGCCCTTCAGGGCTTTCGTGACCGTTTTGCGGTCCAGGTGACCGCCGGGGACCATCAAGGTGAGTACAGTCACGGCCGCCACGTTGTACAGGGGCACCGCGCCGATCAGGATCAGAGCCAGAGGCCCGGTGGTGCCGTAGATGTTCTCCAGCAGGGCGGCACCCAGCAGAGCCTGGCTGCTGCGGTAGCCCGCCTGGGTGAACTCCGCCCGCAGAGACTTGTCCTTCAGCAAGAAGGAGACGCCCAGCATGATCAAAATGGACACCAGAGAGATCACAAAGCAGAACAGGACGATCTTGCCGTCCCAGACGGTGTAAAAGTCCGCCTCCGACAGATTTTTGAAGAGCTGGACCGGCAGAGCAGCCTTGAACACGAAGTTGTTCATCTTGTTGGCAAAGCTGTCGTCCAGCAGCGGCGTTTTATGCAGCAGATAGCCCACGACCATCATCAGAAATACCGGCACGGTGGCGTTGAGGCTGAAAACCAGATTGTCCGTATGTACCCGCTCCTGTCACATGAAGATCAGGCATTAGTTTAGCACGAGTGAGCGGGGAAGTCAAACCTTGTCCCGGCCGTATTTGGCCCGCAGCTGGTCCATGGTGCGCTCCAGGGTCTCACGCTTGTCCCGGCGGCGGGGGGCGGAGGCGTCAAACAGGTCCATCTGCTCGGCGGCCTGCCCTTCGGGCACCAGGGACAGAGCGGTCAGGGTCAGGGCGCGCACCGGGGCGTCCTCCGGCCAGCAGTCGGCTAAAATGTCCAGGGCGGCGCGCAGCAGGTCCAGAGCGGTGCATGTGGGGGCGTTCAGGGGACGCTGGCGGCAGATGTCCCGGAAGTGGGGGTCCCGGATGGTCAGCTGGAGGGCGGTGCATTTCATGTGGTGTTTGCGTAGGCGTTCCGCCACCTGTTCGGCCAGGGGACGCAGGCCCTCCCGCAGCTGGTCCGTTCCCTGCAAGTCGCGGGAGAAGGTCTCCCCGTTGCCCACGGATTTGGGCGGGACGTAAGTTCCGGCGGGGGCGACGGGGGAGTGCTCCAGCCCGTTGGCGTACTGCCAGAGCTGCTCCCCCTGCTTGCCCAGCAGATCGCTCAGGGCCGTGCGGTCAAAGGCGGCCAGCTGCCCGATGGTGCGCACGCCGTACTTGGCCAGCACGCCGGCCGCGGAGCGGCCCACGAACAGAAGATCGGTAACGGGGAGGGGCCACACGATCTCACGGAAATTTTCCCGGGTAATGACCGTGGTGGCGTCCGGTTTTTTGTAGTCGCTGCCCAGCTTGGCGAAGATCTTGTTGAAGGAGACTCCCACGGAGATGGTCAGCCCGAAGGTTTCCCGCACCTCCCGACGCAGCCGGTCGGCCACGGCTTTGCCGCTGCCGCCGAACAGGTGCATGGAGCCGGTCACGTCCAGCCAGCTCTCGTCGATGCCGAAGGGCTCCACCAGGTCGGTGTACCGCTCGTAGAGGTCGTTGATCAGCCGGGAGTATTTGCGGTATTCCCCGTGGTGGGCGGGGAGCAGCACCAGGCCGGGGCACTTGCTTTTGGCCTGCCAGATGGTCTCGGCGGTCTTGACGCCGTACCGCTTGGCCGGCTCGTTTTTCGCCAGGATGATGCCGTGTCTGCTCTCCGGATCGCCGCAGACCGCCACGGGCTTATCCCGCAGCTCGGGGTGGCTCAGCAGCTCCACCGAGGCGAAAAAGCCGTTTAAGTCGCAGTGCAGAATGGTGCGCTCCATACCGTTTCCCTCCCTTTGACAGAATTATAATACAAATGTTCGATAATGTCAAAGGGATGTTTGAACATTGACCGGTTTTATCCGGTCCCCCCCTAAAACAGAAAAGGTCCCCGGCCAATGCGGCCGGGGACCTTTTGCGCGAAAAATCAGATGACGCCGGCCAGCACCAGCATCAGTACCACAAAGGTGGCCAGCAGGACCAGGGCGAACAACAGGTAGCCCACACTGAACTTGCCCTTCCGGTTTTCGGAGGGAGCCACCAGATGGGCCTTGCGCAGAGCACCTACCACCGGCTTATACAGCAGGAGGATGGCGGCCATGTTCATGCCGCCCTTGACCAGATTGAAGGGCAGGAACACGGGAATGAGCAGGGAGGCCACAAAGGAGCGGTCCATCACCATATAGATGGGGGTGATGAGGTAGTTCCACAGCAGCATGACGATGGTCAGGGCGATGGTACCGGAGGCCAGGCCGATGACCGCGCCGGACATGGTGTGCTTCTTTTTGTAGATAAAGGAAGCGGTGCAGCAGAAGGCGCAGGTGGCCAGAACATTCATCAGCAGGCCGATGGGGCCGGTGTCGCTGACGGTGATCATCTCGATGAAGGCCACCACGATGGAGACCATGGCGGCGGCCACGGGGCCGAAGATGAAGCCGCCAATGCAGATCACAGTATCCTTCAGGTCGAACTGGAGAAAGTTCATGACCTGGGGCAGCAGCTTGGACAGCAGCATCACCACATAGGCGATGGCGGTCAGGAGGCCCAGACTGACCAGGGTTCTGGTTTTGGAGATGGAACGGACGCGGTTGGTGGGGTTGTTTACGGTTTCGGTGGCTGAGGACATAAAAAACACTCCTTTCATGTACAAACACCTGAAAAGCAATGCCTTTCAGGTGTCAACATTCAAGGAGGTGCATGATCGTGACACATCTTCTCTCATCCAGACTATACTGTTGGTCCCGGAGTTTCACCGGGTCGGCCACAAAAGTGGTTCGCGGACTGTACCGCCAGTGGGGAATTTCGCCCCGCCCTGAAGACATTTCATTCAGTTGTTCTGAGCATATTATAACACAGGATCTGAATCATGCAAGAGGAAAATTTAGAATATTTGTTCGATAAAAGGGTTGACTTGGAGGGACGGTTTGAGTAGAATAAGAGGGCAAGGGGGGAGATGCGTGGACAAAGAAAGAACATGCTGCTTTACCGGCCACCGGCCGGAGAAGCTGCCTTGGGGCGTCCACGAGGAGGACCCCCGCTGTCTGGAATTGAAGGAGCGCCTGCGCCGGGCGGCGGAGCAGGCCTATGAGGACGGGTTCCGCCATTTTATCACGGGCATGGCCCGGGGGGCGGACCAGTATTTCGCCGAGATCGTGCTGGAGCTGAAACAGCGCCTGCCCGGCATCACGCTGGAGGCCGCCATCCCCTGCGAGGAGCAGGCCGCCCGCTGGCGGGAGAGCGAGCGGGAGCGGTATTTTGACCTGGTGGCCCGGTGTGATCTGGAGACCATGGTGCAGCGGCACTATGACAAGGACTGTATGCGGCGGCGCAACCGCTATATGGTGGACCGCTCGGCCCGGCTGATCGCCGTCTACGACGGGATGCTGGGCGGAACCATGTACACCATCCACTACGCCATGCAGCGCGGGGTGGATGTGGTGATGATCGATCTGGAACAGCAAAAGGAGGACACGGTGTGACCGTGTCCTCCTTTTGCATTTGCAAAAATAACCCTTGACAAACAATTTCTGCAAATGTAGAATAGAAACATAAAGTTCTGCAAATGCAAAAATGGAGGGGTTTCCGTGGAAGAGTATAAACATCTGCCCGAGTCGGAGCTGGACATCATGCTGGTGGTGTGGGCCGCCGGAGGGGAGATCGCCGCCCCGGCGATCCTGGAGGGGCTCAGCCGTCCCCTGACGGCCAGCGCCCTGCACAGCTACCTGAAGCGGCTGGAGGAAAAGGGCTTTCTGTCCTGCCGGAAGGAGGGGCGCACCAACTGGTACACCGCCCTGGTATCCCGGGAGAACTACCAGGAGCAGGAGGGAAAATCGGTGCTGGAGAAGCTGTACGCCGGGTCCCTGAAGCGTTTTGCCGCTGCCCTGTACGACGGGGGCGCTCTGAAGCGGGAGGACGTGGACGAGCTGCGCGCCTACCTGGATGAGTTGGAGAAGGGAGGGCATTGATGGAATCTCTGTTTTACCGCGTGGCGGTGGTGTCGGCGGCGGTGTCTGTAGTGCTGCTGCCCCTGCTGCTGGCGCCCCGGTGGCAAAAGCGCTACGCGCCCCACACCCGCCGGGCGGTGTGGCTGGTGATCGCGGCGGTGCTGCTGGCGGCCCCGCTGCTGCCCAAGTCCCGGGCCCCGGTGCAGATCACAGTGCCCGAGCGCACCGTGACTCTTCCCGCCGCTGTTCCGGTTGCACCGCAGAACGGGACCGTGGCGGTCCGACCAGTCACACCGGAGGCGGTCATGCCGGAGACGCCCGTTCAGACCACAGAGGAAGCGGCCCCGGCCCGTACAGTGGAATGGGGCGCGCTCCTGACCGCCTTGTGGCTGACCGGCGGCGCGGCGGTGCTGCTTGGGCAGGGGACGGCTTATCTGCTGGCCCGCCGCAGGGTGATGAAGCGCGCCGTCTCCTGCACGGAATATGAGCAATTGACAGCGGAGCTCTGCCCGCGCCGTTCGGTGCGGTTTTTCCGGGTGGACGGACTGAGAACCCCCATGACTCTGGGGGTGTTCCGCCCGGTGGTGCTGCTGCCCCAGGGGGAGGTCCGGCAGGCGGCGGTGCGCCATGAGCTGATCCATGTCCGCCGCCGGGACGTGGCCTGGAAGCTCCTGCTGCTGCTCGCCTGCGCCGTCCACTGGTTCAACCCCCTGGTGTGGCTCCTGTCCCGCCGGGCCGACCGGGACATGGAGGCCAGCTGCGACGCGGCCGTATTGGTCGGCGGGAACGCTTCGGAGCGCCGGGCCTACGGTGAACTGCTGCTTGAGACGACGGCGGAGCGGAACATCCCCCTGACTACCCAATTCGGCGGCGGGAAAAAGCGGATGAA
Organism: Oscillospiraceae bacterium; assembly: GCA_051867655.1. GTDB lineage: Bacteria > Bacillota > Clostridia > Oscillospirales > Oscillospiraceae > JAJPXI01. The sequence continues at coordinate 7,444 of JBJDYV010000049.1, read as the reverse complement.
GGAGCGCCTGTACGACCTGTTCTACCCGGGGAAAAGAAGCCGGGTTTTGGTGGGCGCGGTGCTGCTGCTCTGCCTGCTGGCGGGCAGCCTGGTGGCTTGCCGGAGCGCGGAGCCGATGACGGCAGACGAAGCCCTCCGGGCGTTGAAGGAGAGCGTCACCTACGAAGACGGGACCCTGAGCTTTACGATCCCAAAGGAGTACAGCCCCGTGGAGGACTGGAACATCCACATCGCGGGCCGGGCGGAAGCGGGCGCGCTGGGCGGTATGAGTCTGCACTATCTGGACGGCGAGAAATGGGAGGCGGGGAAGACCTATACGCTGGACATCACGGAAGAGCTGTGGCCGGATATGACCGAGTTGACCCTGGATGTGTCGCTGGGGGAGGAGAACCGCTCCATCGACCTGCTGGCAGTGGCGGGGCGGGAATCGGAAAGCATGGCAATTGAGATCAATGGACAGTCCTATGTGCCCCTGACAAGCTATGTGGAAGAATTGGGCTATCGCGTTGCGGTAACGCAGAAGTATGTTGGAAAAAGCGAAGCGGGTCAGGAGATGATCGAATACCGATATACCCTGAAAGAAGAGGAAAATGTGGTCGGCGCATTGACAGTCGGTGTCTGCGGAGATGAGATCTTTAGCGTGATGTGGGGTGGAGTCATCGATGGATCGAATTTGTTTGATACGGAACGGGATGCTTTTGTGTTTTTTGAGGGAGATGTTTACATTCGGTGCGAGACGCCCGCAGCGGATGCCCCGGCGGAGGACGCCGGAGAGGTACCGGAGTGGTATTGGTGGGGACCGTACCATGAGAACAAAAAGTACGGGTTCACCCTGCGCCTGCCCGCCAGTTGGAGAGACAATTGCTGGTCGGATGGGGGAGAAGATACGGCGTCCTTTTTTTGCTCCGCCCTGCCGGAAGAAGAGGGCGCGCTGCAGAAGCTGATCGTTCGAAACAAGCCCATGGCGGAAGAAGAACTGACCGACCGGTATCGTCTGTTGGGCGAAGCGGAGGGCTGTTACGTTTATCTGTACAGCCCGAGTGTGGAAGCGGATATTTTAATGTCATGGAGTGAGGAGACGCGCAATTTGTATCAGACCATGTATTGTGATATGGAAGCGCTGCCCGAAGAGTCTTTGACCTGGTGGGACGGATATGAGGCCCGCATCCATCCGGTCACCGGGGAGGAAACCCGGGGAAAATGGTAAGAGAACAGCAAGGAGCGCCGCGGATTTCCACGGCGCTCCCCAGACTGTCAAAACAGTCCGGAGGACTCTTTTGACAGTCTGCAAAAATCCCGTTACTTTTGTGCCGCACAACGGCACAAAAGTCCTCGCTTTGCTCGCCACAAGCCTTGCTTTGCACGGCTTGCGGGGAATTTGATCCCATTCGAGGCGGGCTCTGCCCCCTCGAACTCCCCCGCGTGAACCGACCTTTTTACCGTTATAAAGAACGGTTTTTCGACATACTGAGGAGCGCCGCGGGTTTCCGCGGCGCTCCGTTTTTGTTTGGCGTTTGTTCAAGATACCTTCGGGAAAGTGCGGAGAACCGCGCTTCCCTTAGAAGAAGAGTCCCCAGGCCAGGAAGCCCAGGCAGGCGACGATGCCGGTAAAGATCAGAACGACGATCAGGTAGCCCATGATGTTGCGGGCCTTCAGACCAGCGACGCCCAGGGCGGGCAGAGCCCAGAAGGGCTGGATCATATTGGTCCACTGGTCGCCCCAGGCGATAGCCATGGCGGAGCGGCCATAGTAAGCCATGGCATCCAGACCGCCTGCTTCTGCAATGGCGGTCGCGGCGGGCATGACGATGGGGCCCTGGACCGCCCACTGGCCGCCGCCGGAGGGAACGAAGAAGTTGATGATACCGGCGGACAGGAAGGTGAACAGCGGGAAGGTCACTTCGGTGGAGATGTTGGTGAAGAAGTTGGCGATGATGCCGGCCAGAGACACGCCGTCGGAATTGGCGGCGACCATCAGGCCCATAATGCCTGCGTAGAAGGGAAACTGCAGCAGGATACCGGCGGCGCCGGCGGCGGCGTCGCCGATGGCGTCCACATACTTGCGCAGGTTGCCGTGGAGCAGCAGGCCCAGGAACAGGAAGATCATATTGACGATGTTCAGATCCAGGTTGAAGCCCTTGTTGATGAAGTAGTACACGATGTAAGCGAAGCCCAGCACCAGGGTGATGACCCACAGAATCTTGCTGTGCTCGATCTTCTCAGCGGGGGTATCGACCTCGTAAGTACGCTCCTTCTCGTCCACCAGGACGGAGGGATCGACGGTGATGGTATGATCCTTGTCGGGGTGCATGGCGTAGTTGACCAGGGGCATGACCAGCAGAATGACGATGACCATGACCAGGTTCATGGGGTGGAACAGGGTTTGGGTGTTGGGGGAGTAGTAGACCACATCCAGGATCTTGGTGCCGCCCTCGGCGCTCATCTGCAGGGGGATGGAGCCGGACAGGCCGGCGTGCCAGATCACGAAGCCGGAGTAGGCGGAGGCGATCAGCAGGGGGTAGTCCACGTCGCGAACGCGGCGGGCGACCTCCTTAGCCAGCAGAGCGCCGGCGATCAGGCCGAAGCCCCAGTTCAGCCAGCAGCAGATGGTGGACACGAAGGTCACGATCAGAATGGCGCTGCGCTTATTCTTCGCCAGGCTGGCGATGGCGCCCAGGGCCCTCTTGCAGATCTTGGCGGATGCCATGGCGGAGCCCAGCACCAGCACCAGAGCCATCTGCATGGCGAAGGCCAGCAGGCTCCAGAAGCCGCTCTTGGTGAGGCCCTCGCCGCCCCAGGCCCAGACCAGCTGCAGGGGGGTCTGCTGGGTGCCAATCATGGCGGCGATGAAGACCACGATAGTCAGAAGGATTGCGAACAGGAATGGATCGGGAAGCCAGCGGTTCATCAGTCGGACACATGCATTTGTGAACTTTTTGAACATAATGTTCCTCCTCTCAATTCTCTCTCTTCTGCGCGTTGGTATTCTTGAACAACCCACATTGTAAGGACTTGTTCCTGTGTTGTCAATAACTTACAGAAAGTTTTCCATTTTTTGATGTAAAAGGATAAAAAGGAAGGCAGCCCGTTGGGCTGCCTTCCTTGACTTGAGAGAAGATGAACTTGCGGATTACGCCAGCTGAGCCTTGGCCAGCTCGGTCAGGGCGGTGAACGCGGCCTTGTCGTTGACGGCCAGCTCGGCGAGCATCTTGCGGTTGATCTCCACGCCGGCCTTCTTCAGACCGTTCATGAAGGTGGAATAGTTCATGCCGTTGATCTTGCAGGCGGCGGAAATACGGGTAATCCACAGACGGCGGAAGTCGCGCTTCTTCAGGCGGCGGCCGGTGTAGGCGTAGGACAGGGACTTCATGACCTGCTCGTTCGCCATCTTAAAGTGCTTGCTCTTGGCACCCCAGTAGCCCTTTGCCAGCTTCAGGGTCTTATTTCTTCTCTTGCGCGTCATCATCGCGCCTTTCACTCTTGCCATTGTGATTAGCCTCCTATGTTAATGTCAGTCGAATCAACCGCTTTGCGGTTGATTCGCGCGGCTTATGCCGCGGAATTCAATCAAACTGCTGCTTGATTGAATTCGGCCATTAACAGCCATGCGACTCTTTGATGCGGAGACCGCATCAAAGAGTGAAAAGTTTTCGACCGAAAACTTTTCACTTGAACAAAGCATTTGCTTTGTTCATAGCGCATGATGTTAACTCTTAACCTTAATTTTTCTTACTTATAGAGGATCATGCGCTTGATTGCGGCCTCATTGGTCTTGTCAGCATAGGTGGTGCCGCGCAGGGAACGCTTCAGCTTGGTGGTCTTGCCGTGGCCGTTGAGCAGATGACGCTTCTTGGTCTGGGCGCGCTTGACCTTGCCGCTCTTGGTCAGAGAAAAGCGCTTTTTCGCACCGCTGTGGGTCTTGATCTTAGGCATTTGGAAAAACTCCTTTACAGTTTACTTTTTGGTGTCTTTGGTGGCCTTCGGAGCCAGGAACATGCTCATATGGCGCCCTTCCAGCTTGGGGCTTTTGTCCATGGAAGCGATTTCCGTGCAGTCCTCGGCGAACTTGACGAGCAGGTTGCGGCCAATGTCGGTATGGGCCATCTCACGGCCGCGGAAGCGGATCGTGACCTTGACCCGGTTGCCCTCGGCCAGGAACTTCTGCGCGTTGCGCAGCTTGACATTGAAATCGCCCACGTCGATGCCGGGAGACATACGGATCTCCTTGATTTCCACCACACGCTGGTTTTTCTTTGCTTCTTTTTCCCGCTTGGTCTGCTCGAACCGGTATTTTCCGTAGTCCATGAGCTTGCACACGGGAGGGTTGGCCGTCGGGGAGATCTTGACGAGATCCAGACTCTGCTCTTCCGCCAGAGCCAGGGCAGCCTTCGCGGACATGATGCCAAGCTGCTCGCCTTCGGCGGAGATCAGGCGGACTTCCTTGTCCCGGATCTCTTCGTTGATCTGATGAGTCATGTTGCTGATAGGAAAGCACCTCCATTTCCAAACAAAAACACAAAAACGCGCGTACCGAAAGGTACCCGCGCCGCAGAAAAACCGACGCGAACCGCGCCGTTTTTTTCACACTGTTGACCCCTTTGCTGTACGCTGGGGGTGAGGAGGGGGTACCCTTCCTGCTTTGTTTTGCTGAACCAGTATATCAGAACGTTTTTCCTTTGTCAACAGGAAAATTGAAAATCGTGGGGAAAACAGAAAGCGCCCGTCTCGGACGAGACAGGCGCTTAATGAAGCGTATTACACCGCGCGGGTGACCTTGCCGGAGCGGAGGCACCGGGTGCACACATACACGTGCTTGGGCGTACCGTCAACGACCGCCTTGACCCGCTTGACGTTGGGCTTCCAGGTGCGGTTGGAACGGCGGTGAGAGTGGGAAACCTTAATGCCGAACGTAACACCCTTGTCGCAAAACTCGCATTTGGCCATGCTTGAACCTCCTCGCTCGAAAAGTAAATCTAGGGAAGCACCGGATAGCGCTTCCCAGTGAAAGCATCGACTGATATAATACCAGACAAAGAAGAAAAAAGCAAGTATTTTTTTCAACAAGTTTTTCCGGCGGAAAATCTGCCGGAAAAACTGCTTTATGCGGCTTTCCACTGCCGGAGGAAGAACACCAGGCTTCCAACCAGGGCGCACAGCATCAGAAGGGCCTCCACGACGGTCACATAGTATTGGCCGTTCCAGTAGATTGCAAAGGTATAGCGCATTCTCAGATAGGTGGCGTAGCAGCTCAGGGATGAGAGCTCCGTCAGCAGGGCGATGGGGAAGCGCCTCCAGTTCGTGCACGCCCACACCAGGGTGATGACTCCGGCCAGCATGAAGTACCGGTCGTGCATATGGGGCAGCAGGAAGGGAATACCGATGGCCAGCACCGCCGCCGCGGAGAGGAAAAGCTCGGGTGTGACCCGCTTGCGCCGCAGGAACAGAAGCCCCAACACGGCCAGGACCAGCGCAAAGGCGGCGGCGATCCCCAGCCAGGAGGCCACGTCCGTATTTACCTGAGCCTTGTAGGGAAGAAAGCCGAACGCGGACGGGGCGTTGAGGGACAGGGAGCTGTATTCCCCCACCTGGTTCAGATAGACGCCCAGAATGTCGCTCAAGGGTTTTCCCAGGAGCAGTGCGGGCAGGATGGTGGCTGCGTAGCCCGCAGGGAAGAGAAGCAGATGGCGGAATTTCACCCGCCCGGTGAACCAGAAGGCGCACCAGAGGGGGATCAGGAACACCGTTTGTAATTTAAAGGAGAAGGCCACCGCCAGCAGAAGCACCGAGGTTTTGGACTTTCCTTCCAGCGCGTAGGACAGGGCCAGCAGGGTCAGGGCCGTATATAAGGTGTCGCACTGGCCCCAATAGGCGCCGTTGAGCACCACGGTGGGCAGCAGGAGCAGCAGGGTGAAGCAGACCAGAGGGGCGGGGCTGCCCTCCCGGCAGAACTGCCGGGTCAGCCGCAGGCCACCCCAGGCCAGCAGCACGTCGAACAGGATGGAGAACAGCTTGATAAGATACAGGTCGGGGATGGGGAGGTAGGAGATGGCCGCCAGAAAGTAGAGGTAAGGCACATTATAATCGCCAAGGGGTTCCTTGATCGCGGAAAAGCCCCCGTTGTCCCGGAAAAAGGCGACCCACTGGGCCAGGAAGGTCTGGTAGTCGTGGGTCTGCCGGTCCAGACACAGGAGCCGCAGGTACAGCGCCGCAGCGATGGGGAGCGCCAGCAGCAGAAGGGACATGCCGGGGCAGCCCTCCCGCCGGAGCAGGCAAAGAGCCAGCGCGGCCGCCAGAAGCAGCGCAAGACCCACCGCGGCCCGGGCCGCGGGCGTGCCCAATTCGAGGAATTGGGCACCAACAACCGTTAGGATCAGGAGAACCAGTCCGGCCAGGGCGCAGGGCAGGCCGAAATACCAGGGACAGTCGGGGAGGGAGGGACGCAGCTTCATCGGCAGTCACCGTCCTTGTTTTTATGTTAACAGCAATAGTGTATCACGAAGGAAGGCTTTTGTCCAAAGGGTAAAAATGAAGTTTCTTTTAAGATTTCGGCCGTAAAAAGGTGCACAAACAAAAAGATGGGCCTTGACATCTGTCAAAGCCCATGGTATACTTACTTGCTTTCATATGCAACAAAATGTGCGAGGAATACTCTCCCACACTAACGGCAGTATAACATATCCCCCTGAAACTTGTCAAGACGGGAAAGTAAAAGTTAACAACGTTGCCGGGTGTTTCCATCCGGCCCGGGAAAACGGAGCGTGATTGTAAGAAATGGTCAAGGACGTATATTACGGCAATACCCTGCGTAAGAGCTACGCCCGTCACGAAGAGATCCTGGACATGCCCAATCTGCTGGAGATCCAGAAGAACTCGTATCAGTGGTTCCTGGACGTCGGCCTGCGGGAAGTGTTCAAGGACGTGGCGGCCATCACCGACTACCAGGGCAATCTGGAGCTGTCCTTCATCGACTACTCCATGGACGAGAAGCCCAAGTACGATGTGGAGGAGTGCAAGGCCCGGGACGCCACGTACGCCGCCCCCATCAAGGTGCGGGTGCGCCTGCGCAACAAGGAGACCGAGGAGATCAAGGAGCAGGAGATCTTCATGGGCGATTTCCCGCTGATGACCGACTCCGGCTCTTTCGTCATCAACGGCGCCGAGCGCGTTATCGTCTCCCAGATCGTGCGTTCTCCCGGCGTGTATTTCGCCCGCAACGCCGACAAGGCCGACAACGTGACCTACGCCTCCACGGTCATCCCCTACCGGGGCGCGTGGCTGGAGTATGAGACCGATCTCAGCGACATTTTCTATGTCCGTATCGATAAGAACCGCAAGCTGCCCATTACCTGCCTGATCCGCGCGGTCGGCCCCAAGACCGACGCCGAGATTCTGGAGATGTTCGGCGAGGACGAGCGCATCGTGGCCACTCTGGAGAAGGACGCCT
>JBJDYV010000048.1:0-2249 GCA_051867655.1 Oscillospiraceae bacterium | reverse complement strand
TCCAGAATGAGCAGGCTCTTGGAGGTGGCGTTTTTCAGCAGCTCGGCCACCTCGTTCATCTCCACCATGAAGGTGGACGCGCCGGCGCTGAGATCGTCGGAGGCGCCGATGCGGGTGAACACCCGGTCCACGATGCCGATGTGGGCGGCCTTGGCGGGGACGAAGGAGCCGATCTGGGCCATCAGGGTGATGAGAGCCACCTGGCGCATGTAGGTGGATTTGCCCGCCATGTTGGGGCCGGTGATGATGGCCAGCAGGTTGTCCGTGCCGTCCATGATGGTGTCGTTGGGGACGAACAGGGAGTCCTTCAGCATCTGCTCCACCACGGGGTGGCGGCCTTCGGTGATCTCCAGCTTGTCGGACAGGTCCACCTCCGGGCGGCAGTAGCGGTTGGCGCAGGCCACGGCGGCGAAGCTGGTCAGCACATCCACCTGGGCCACGGCGGCGGCGGCGCGCTGGATCTCGGCCACCCGGCCGGCACACTGCTCCCGCAGTTGGCAGAACAGCTCAAATTCCAGGGCGGTGATGCGGTCCTGGGCGGAGAGGATCTCGTGCTCCAGGTCCTTCAGCTCCTGGGTGATGTACCGCTCGCAGTTGACCAGGGTCTGCTTGCGGATATAGTCGTCGGGCACCAGGTCATAGTTGGCCTTGGACACCTCAATGTAATAGCCGAAGACCTTGTTGAAGCCCACCTTCAGGCTCTTGATGCCGGTGCGCTCCTTCTCCCGTGCCTCAATGGCGGCCACCAGGCCCTTGCCGTTGGTCTGGATGTCCCGCAGGTGGTCCACGTCGGCGTTCCAGCCCGGCCGGATGAAGCCGCCCTCCCGCACGGAAAAGGGGGGCTCGTCCACCAGGGCGGCGGCGATGGTCTGGCACAGGTCGGGCAGGCCGGAGAGCTCCTGGCGCAGACTGGTCAGCAGGGCGGAGGGGTAGCCCTCCAGCAGGCTTTGCAGAGCGGGCAGCTTTTCCAGGCCCCGGGCCAGGGCCACCAGGTCCCGACCCCCGGCGGTGCCGTAGACGATGCGGCCGATCAGACGCTCCAGGTCGGTGATCTCCTTCAGGCAGAGGATGATCTCCTCCCGGCCGATGGAGTCGTCCGCCAGATCACCCACGGCGCTGAGACGGCGGTTGATCTGCACGGGGGAGAGCAGGGGCCGCTCCAGCCAGGTGCGGATCAGGCGGTGGCCCATGGCGGTCTTCGTTTTGTCCAGCACCCACAGAAGGCTGCCCTTCTTCTCCTTGGAGCGCAGGGTCTCGGTCAGCTCCAGGTTGCGCCGGGCGGTCAAGTCCAGCTCCATGAACTGGCCGCCGGAGTAAAAGTTCAGGGTGGAAATGTGGGACAGGTCGGTTTTCTGGGTCTCCAGCAGATAGGACAGCAGCGCCCCGGCGGCCTGCAGGGCCTCCTGCTCGTGCTCCTCCAGAACGTTGACCCGCTTGCGGAACTGCTTGTCCGCCAGGGGGAGGGCGGTGTCCGGGCGGAAACGGGCCTCGCTGCCGTTCTCGCAGCGGCAGTCCAGCTTGTTGCGCAGGAAGGCCACCAGCTCCCCGTCGCTGTACGCGCCGTCGGACAGCACGGCCTCCCGGGGGGTGAAGCGGCCCAGCTCGTTGATCAGGTGGTCGGTCAGCCCAACGCCGGAAAAGGCGGTGGCGAAGCACTCGCCGGTGGAAATGTCGCAGAAGCACAGCCCCGCGGCGGCGGAATCCATGTAGATGGCGCAGATGTAGTTGTTGCGCCCCTCGTCCAGCATGGAGGCGTCAATGACCGTGCCGGGGGTGACGATGCGGATGATGTCCCGGTCCACCAGGCCCTTGGCCAGGGCGGGGTCCTCCATCTGCTCGCAGATGGCCACCTTGTACCCCTTGGCGATCAGCCGGGCGATGTAGGACTCGGCGGAGTGGTAGGGCACGCCGCACATGGGGGTGCGCTCCTCCTCCGGCTTGCCCCGGTCCCGGGTGGTCAGGGTCAGGTCCAGCTCCCTGGCGCCCACCTTGGCGTCCTCGTTGAACATCTCGTAAAAATCGCCCAGGCGGAAGAACAGCAGGCAGTCCGGGTGCTGCTCCTTGATGGCGAGATATTGCTTCATCATGGGGGTGGCGGCGTCAGGCATGGCGGAAATCTCCTTTTCTTAATGTCGAGGATGCGCCTGCGATCAGGCCAGCTCCCCGAACAGAGCCCAGGTGGTGGCATCGGTGATCGTTAAGTCCACATACTGACCCACCAAAGAGGGGTCTCCGGTCAGGTGGACCAG
>JBJDYV010000047.1:0-2250 GCA_051867655.1 Oscillospiraceae bacterium | reverse complement strand
GGAAGGAGGTGCAAAGCTATGGCAAACGACGATCTGTCCCGGTATCTGTGGAAAGGGCTGGATCTGAAACGGTATTCGGTTGTGAAGATCGTTCCCCAGAATGAACACAACGCCGTAATCATCATGTTCAGCAACGATCCCAATGATCCCCACTGGTGCATGGAGTACATGGGCGGCGGTCACTACTTCGATACCATCGAACAGTTGCTGGACTACTATTACAGCCGGTTCAGCAAGCCTGTGGGCGAGATCCGGTAACCTTCCCCTGTGGGGGGAGGGGCGGGTCAAATCTCTACGGCTTTTCGCCTGTGCAACGGCCGTGGGGTCTTACGCAAATAATCGCAAATTCAAACGGGGTATTAACCCCACATATTTCATAACAAACAGGAGGATTTTTACAATGAACGAAGTCAGAAACTGTGACGAGCTGATGCGCCGCCTGGATGCCATGGCGGAGGAAATCACCGGGAAAAAACCGGATCCCGATGCGGAAGCAAGCAGAAAGGCCCAGGCCTACAACACCGCTTTTTGGGAGGCCATGCACACCGGTATGCCCCAGAACGCCCTGAAGGAAGGCAGCGACGGTGCCGGTGGCTACCTCGTCCCTGATACTTACGAAGACAGGCTGGTGTCCGCACTGGCAAGGAGAAATGTCCTGCGCCAGATTGGCACCACTCTCCCTACCACCCAGAAGCTGCATATTCCCATCTCCAACGGCGTGGATGGCGCTGACTGGGTCGTTGAGGGCCAGCCCTATGCCTGTGGGGGAGCCCAGTTCGGCGAGGTGGTGTTGGATGCCTATAAGCTGGGAACATCCATTCTGGTGTCCGACGAGATGCTGGAAGACGGCGGTGTGGATCTGGAGGCGTATATCCAGACAGCTTTTGCCGAGCGGATCGGCAGCGAGGAAGAGTCGGCGTTTATCCGGGGCGATGGTAAAGGGAAGCCTCTGGGACTGATCCGGCAGGCTTCTGTGGGGGCTGTATCCGAAATGGAAGGTGACATTTGCGTGGATGATCTGATGGATCTGCAGCATTCCGTCAACCGGGTCTATCGGAAGAATGCGGTCTGGCTCCTTTCTGAAGATGCCAATCGCATTCTGCACCGGATCAATCATTACAATGGCAGGCCTCTGTGGAAGAAAAATCTGAGCGAGGGCGAGCCGGAATATCTGCTCGGCCACCGTATCTATGTTTGCAAAGCGCTGGACGATGTGGTTCCCGGCGGGATTCCTGTCATGTTCGGTGACTTCCGCTACTTCTGGATTGGAGACCGTGGCAAGCGGGTATTCAAGCGGCTGGTGGAACATTACGCCAACCGGGGCATGGTGGCGTTTCTCACTTCCGAGCGGGTGGATGCCAGGCTGGTTCTGCCCGATGCAGTGAAGATGCTGAAGGTCAGTGGCACCCCTGCGGCAAACGCCGAAGAATGATCCAATCGTGGGGAGGGCGGCTCAGACCGGGTTGCTCTCCCCCTGCAATCATAACGGAAGGAGCGTTTCTCATGAGACTGCAGGACAAAATCGCCATCAACAATATGCGGCTGGAGGGATACAGTCCTTCCGTGATCGCTGCCACGCTGGGACTGCCACAAGGTACCGTTCGGTCCCATATCCATCGCCATCCCGACCTCCCCGGCAGCAAGGCTTGCAGGAACTGCGGTAAGCCGTTGGTGCAACCGAAAGGATGCCGGGAGAAGAAATTCTGCTGCGATGCCTGCCGTATGGGATGGTGGAACAGCCATCAGACGGAAGTCAGCAGAAAAGCCTACTACAATCTTGTGTGCCAGCACTGCGGAAAGGAGTTTGAAAGCTATGGCAACCGAAACCGGAAATACTGCTGCCGGAAGTGCTATGTTGCGTCCAGACAGCCGTGATACATATGCCGCCGCCAATCTGATGCTCTACCGCACCTCGCTGGCGCTTGTCCACAGTATGGTGAACGAGGGCGTGTTCACGGAGGCTGAGTATGGTCAGATATGTACCATATTGAACAAGAAATACGGCTTACCTTCTGGCAGCATTTTCGCGGAAATCGCTTGATATATCTGCCGGTCAGAGCGAATATGTGGTAACCCAAATTGATACAAAGGAGGAAAAGCACATGGAACGAATTGTAACCCAGACCCGCTTTCCAAAGGCCAGTGTCCCCAAACTGAAGCGGGTCGCAGCGTACGCCCGAGTGTCCAGTGGAAAAGATGCCATGCTCCATTCGCTGTCGGCACAGGTCAGCTATTACAGCCAACTGATCC
>JBJDYV010000046.1:0-2288 GCA_051867655.1 Oscillospiraceae bacterium | reverse complement strand
GGATTCGGGCATGGTGAACTTGTTGTCCGTGATGGCCACAGTGCCGCTGATGACCTGCCACTCCTTGAAACGGTAGCCGCTGTTGGGGGTGGCGGTCAGGGTGATCTCCGTACCCGCCGCGGCGGTTGTGGGAGACGCGTCGGCGCTGCCGTTTCCGTAGGTCTGGACGGTGACGGTGTAGATCGTAACGTTGTTTTGGCTGGAGAACTCCACATAGGTGTGGGTGTCACTGTATTCATACTCCGAGTTGGTAAAGGAACCGTTCGAGCTGATGCGCCAATAGTAACTGGAATATTTCAGGTCCGGCCCCGCACCCAGGGCCATGCGCGTCCCGGTACTCGCCTGTGTCCGGGCGATGACATGGCCGCCGGAGATGGTGATCGGAGTATTAGTAGATGTCTTGATTCCGCAGCTGTAAGTACCTCCACTTGTCAACTCACCGCCCGTGGCGGTGACGACGCCGCCGAAGATTTTGACGAGATTGCCATAGATGCCATAGCTACTGTAGCCCGCCGTGCTGCCGGTGGCGGTGACGACGCCGCCGGAGATTTGCACGAGGCCGACGTTCCCAACGATGCCGCGGCTTCCACTGCTCGCCTGGCCGCCCGTGGCGGTGACGGTGCCGCCGGAGATTTCCACGTTGCGTCCACTGATTCCGCCGCTATATCCATAGGATATGCCGCCCGTGGCGGCGACGGCTCCGCCGGAGATGGTGATGTTTCCACCGTCTGTACTGATGCCGTAGCTTATGCCGTTCGCCGTGCCGCTGGCGGCGATCACGGTGCCGCCGGAGATGGTGATGTCTCTACCGTTTGCTCTGATGCCGCAGCTATTTAGGGCCGCCTCGCCGCCCGTGGTGACCACGGTTCCGCTGGTGATGGTGATATCTCCAGCGTCTGCATAGATGCCGTAGCTTACACTGTCAAGTCGGCTTGTTGTCGCCTTTGCGCTCCTGACGGTGAGCGTGCCGCTGCCCTCGATGGTCAGGCCACCAGTGGCGTAAATGCCGTAGCTCATTTTTGCGTTTTCTGCCGCGCTGGCGATGGTGTTGGTCGTGTCTTCCGTCAGGACGATTTTCGCGCCCTCGGGAAGCTTCACCGCGGTTGCGGCGGAGGTGGAAAAGTTCACGCCTTTGAGGGTGAGGGTTGTGCCGCTCCACTCCGCCTTGCTCGTGTCGCCGTTTGTGAGCCGCTCCAGCGCCGTGGAGATATTCTCACTGTCGGTAAAGTCCGCCGTTTGATCTGTTGTTGCCGTTCCCTCCGCCAGCGCGGTGGCGGGCAGCAGACTCAGGCACAGCACCAGGGACAGCAGGATGCTGAGTCCCCGGCGCAGGGTTTGATGGTGTTTCATGTGGTTTCCTCCGTTTCTGTAATGAGTGTTCCCGCTCCTGTTATCGCTTTTGAGCGTGATTGTCTCAAAAAACAATTTGCCGAAGGCTCGTTATTGAGAAAGGAGCGCCGCTGCGTTGTGTTTCTCGCCTTCTCCCTCCTTCGTGATTCGCGTTACAGTCCGTCGGCGAAGCGGTTGACCTCATACTCCGCCATGTCGTAGGTGTAGCCCTCAGCGTCCGTCCAGCGGATGGTGCGGCCATCCGTCACGACAGAGCGCCAGACCGCCTCGTCCCGCAGCGTCGCAAAGCGGGGGCTTTGCAGCATGGGCCGCATATTCAGCAGCGTGACGCTGCCGCTGGCCCAGTTCACCCGCAAAATGTGACCTTTTTGCGCCGCCACAGACTTGATGGGTGGAGGGCCTGCCATCTGTAACCACTTTCCTTTCCAAAGTCGATTTGCTCGATCCATACAAAAATGCCATTGTATAGTTTCACTATACAATGGCATTTTTCAATTTGGTAGGGTAATGATTACCCCAATTTGCAAATTTACGAGATTTTTTTATCGAATTTTTTTATTGTAAGTGATTGATGAGCTTGACCAGCGCCTGACGCTTGTTCCGCCCCTCGCCGCCCAGGCCCAGTTTCTCATAGATGGCGTTCAGGCGGTTGTTGACGGATTTGACGGAGACGCCCAGCATCTCGGCGATCTCCCGGCTGTTCTTGCCCTGCGCCGCCAGGTAGGCGATCTCCAGTTCCCGCTCCGTCAGGCCGCACCGCTCCAGAAGGTTCTGTTCCTGCCGGGTGGCCTCCCGTCCGGTGCGGAACCGGGCAGCGAGGGTATGCAGGCGCTCCCGGGTCTCCTCCTCCGCCAACTCGTCCAGCAGCCGGTCCAGGCAGGGGTCGCTCTCGGCGAAGGGCAGCAGGATGCCGTCCGGCTGCGCCAGGGACCACGCCT
>JBJDYV010000045.1:0-11283 GCA_051867655.1 Oscillospiraceae bacterium | reverse complement strand
CGAAGGCCTTGACCACCCGGATGGCCACCAGGTTTTCCTGCACGGTGCCGTTCAGATTGTCGATCTTCTTCTGCATGACGCCGAACAGCTTGTTGCACACGGTCATCAGCAGCGCGATGGCGGCCGCCATAATGGGGATGACAATGAACAGCACCAGGGACAGCCGGGCGTTAATGGATACGCACACTGCCAGGGCGGCGATCAGCATAATCGGGGCGCGCACCAGCATCCGCAGGGCAAAACCCAGCATCATCTGCATGGCGTTCACGTCGTTGGTCATGCGGGTGACCAGACTGGCGGAGGAGAAGCGGTCGATGTCCGCAAAGGAAAAGTCCTGGATCTTGTCAAACATTCCTTTTCGCAGGTTGGCGCCGAAGCCCATGCTGGCCGTGGCGGTAAACTTGGTCGCCATGACGCCGGCAAACATGGACAGGCAGGCCAGCACAACCATCAACGCCCCCTGTTTCAAGATATAGGCGAGCCCCGCGCCGGCGTTGATGCCGACGTCAATAATGTTGGCCATCAGCAGGGGAAGGATCAGCTCACACACGATCTCCACCACGATCAGAATCGGCCCGATGACGGCCGGCCGTTCATAGCCCTTGAGATAGGGGATCAGTTTTCGCAGCACGGGCAGCAGCCTCCTTTTCCATTCTCTTTGTATGCACGCAGATTATCCAGCATGCGGTGCTGCAGGCGGTCCAGCTCTTCCCGCTCCTGCGGGGAGAAGCCTTCCATCATACGCCGGTCAATCGCATCGAAGATCTCATGGCACTGCTTCACCGCCGCAACGCCCTTTTCGGTAATGGCGATCCGGTTGCGCCGGTTGTCCCGGTCGTCCAGGCGCTTTTCCACATAGCCCAGCCGCTCCAGGGACTTCAGTGATGTGGCGATGGTGGCTTGGGAGACCCGCAGCGCCTGGGCCAGCTCCCGCTGGCTGGCGATCTCTCCGTGGTCCCCGCGGTGCTCCAGGATAAACAGGATCATGGGAGACCCCAGGTCGGAAAGGCCGCGCTCGTGCAGCTCGGTCTGCACCGCGTTGATGCGGGCCCGGTGCAGCGCGTGAAGGAGGATTCCCGGCATGTTCTTTACTTCGGCAGAGGACATCATGTCTTTCACCCCCCGAATTGTTTCGCATGCTAACGATTTATATGCTCAGCCATTTTAGCATGTGCAGATAAAATGTCAAGGAAAAAAGTGTGAACATTCTTTGAAATCTTTAGAACAGCTGTTTGACTTTTCCGCGGTTGTATGCTATGATGCTGGTATAAAAAGGAGGGTCAGCCATGAAACAGCTTACCGCCAAACAGCAACAGATCTATGATTACATCGTCTCCTTTACCGATGAGCACGGCTATCCCCCTTCCGTCCGGGAGATCGGAGAGTATGTGGGGCTGAAGTCCCCGTCCACTGTCCATTTCCACCTGAAGGGGCTGCAGAGCGCCGGGCTGATCACCCAAGCCGCGGGAAAGACCCGTGCCATCTCCATCTCCGGGGATCTTCCCAAAAAGGACAAGGTGCCCGTGGTGGGTAACGTGGCCGCCGGCACACCCATCCTGGCGACCGAGTGCATTGAGGACTATCTGACCTTCGATACCGAGGGCCTGACCGGGGAGCATTTCGCCCTGCGGGTGCGGGGGGAATCCATGCTGTACGCCGGCATCCTGCCCGACGACCTGGTGGTCGTCCATCAACAGCAGGACGCCCACAATGGCGAGATCGTGGTGGCCATGATCGATGACGAGGCCACGGTCAAGACCTTGCAGCGCAAGGACGGCCACACCTGGCTTCTGCCGGAAAACCCCGACTATGAGCCCATTGACGGCGACCACGCCCAGATCCTGGGTAAGGTCGTGGCCGTGGTGCGGAAATACTGAGATGGACCTGCTCCTGTACGACTCCCCCGTGGGCCGGCTGGGCCTGATGGGGGAGGGGGATGCTCTCATTGCCCTGGCTCTGCCCAACCAGCCCGTCCCGCTGATCACGGAGCGGGAGACCCCTGTTCTGCGGGAGGCCAGAAAGCAGTTGGAGGCCTATTTCGCCGGAAAGCTGCGCACCTTTGACGTGCCCCTGCGCCTGGAGGGCACGCCCTTCCGGATGCGGGTTTGGGAACAGCTGCAAAAGATCCCCTGCGGGCAGGTCATCTCCTATGGGGAGCTGGCCCGCCGCATCGGGCAGCCAAACGCCGCCCGGGCCGTGGGCGGCGCCAACCACCACAACCCCATTTCCATCCTTGTGCCCTGCCACCGTGTCATTGCAGCCGACGGCACGCTGGGCGGCTACGGCGGCGGGCTGGAGCTGAAGCGCACCCTGCTGAAGCTGGAGGGCGTGAATCTGTAATTGCAAAGGAGTACCACTGCTTTGAAACTGATCTCCTGGAATGTCAACGGCCTGCGGGCCTGTATGGGCAAGGGCTTTCTGGACTTCTTCCACGCCGCGGACGCCGACGTGTTCTGTCTGCAGGAAACCAAGCTCCAGCCCGGCCAGATCACGCTGGAGCTGCCCGGCTATGAACAGTATTGGAACAGCGCCGTCAAGAAGGGCTACTCGGGCACGGCGGTCTTCACCCGCATCCCGCCTCTCAGCGTCCACTACGGCATCGGCTCTTCGGAGCACGACGACGAGGGCCGGGCCATTACCGCGGAGTTTGACGACTTTTTCCTGGTCACCTGCTACACCCCCAACGCCCAGCGGGGCCTGGCCCGGCTGGACTTCCGCATGGCCTGGGAGGACGAGCTGCGCGCCTACCTGAAGGGGCTGGAAGGGAAGAAGCCCGTGGTGCTCTGCGGGGACCTGAATGTGGCCCATCAGGAAATCGACCTGAAGAATCCCGGCCCCAACCGGGGCAATGCCGGGTTCTCCGACGAGGAGCGGGCCAAAATGACGCAGCTGTTGGACGCGGGCTTTGTGGACACCTATCGTTATTTTTACCCGGATACCACGGGCGCTTATACCTGGTGGTCCTACATGTACCACGCCCGGGAGAACAACGCCGGATGGCGCATCGACTACTTTATTACCTCCGAGGCACTGAAGGACCGGCTGGTGGACAGCAAAATCCACGCCGACGTACCGGGCAGCGACCACTGTCCGGTGGAGCTGGAGCTGAACTAAAAAACGGAGCCCCGCCTAATGGCGGGTGTCCATAAGGCAGTAACTCCTTCGATTGTCCTATTGCGCATTCGCTGCCGTTCAGATATAATCTTTACAGAACAGCAGCTTACCGTTTGTTGATTTAGATCCCGAAGAGAAGAAAAGAGTTCAAGGAGGCGCAGTATGGATAATCTGTCAAAAAAAAGAAAGTTTATTATTGACACGGATACCGCTTCCGACGATGCGGCGGCTATTATGATGGCGGCACTGTCGGACAACATTGAACTACTGGGGGTTACCGCTGTCAGCGGGAACGTGGATGTCAGATAGGCGGGATTAAACGCGCTTCAGACGCTGGAAGTCTGCGGCAGAGGAGAGGTGCCGGTATACCTTGGCGCAAAGCGCCCGCTTTTCCATGAGCGTAAAGCGACCATCAGCGTCCACGGAAAAGATGGCATGGGCGATAAAGACATCATCCACCCGACCGGAACGATGCAGGAGATGCGAGCGGCGGATTTTATCCTTGACATGGTAAAAAAATACCCGGGCGAGGTGGAAATAGCGGTTTTGGGACCGGCTACCAATATCGCACTGGCGGTGCTTATTGACCGCGATACAATGAAAAACGTGAAACGTATCTGGTCTATGGGTACACCGGGTTTCGGGCCGGGAAATGCAACCCCCATTTCGGAATTCAATGTTTTTATCGACGCGGAAGCTTATGCATTGATGCTGGACAGCGGTTCCCCAATCACCATCGCGGGCTTTGATCTCTGCACGGGAAATATAGGGCTGGACCGGTATGAACTGTCCTATCTCGAGTCCGGAGGCCCGGTCGCAAAGTTCCTGACGCAGGCGACCAGCGTGCTCCTGCAGTTCAATCTAGACACCCGCGGAGTCCACATGGTGGATTTGCCTGATGCAGTAGCCATGGCGGCGGCGCTGTGGCCCGACTTCGTAAAGCAGAGCGTCCGCTGTCACTGCCACTGCTGCACGGAGAACAGCGAAGTATACGGCCAGGTCATCTTCTTCCAGGAGGGCAAGACCTATGAGGCGATGCCGGGCGCGAAAAATGTAAATGCCGACGTTATCACCGCCGTGGACAACGATCTGTTTACCGAAAGATTTATGAATCTGATCCGGTGACCTATCGACGGCTCATAAGAAGGCTATGAAAGCATGCTTTCATAGGTCTCGTTTTTAATTGATAATAAATATTTTTTGTCTATACTTGGGAACAAAAAAGCGGAGTCCCGCCTAAAGGCGGGACTCCGCTTTTTTCGTTTCGCACTCAGTCGGCGGCGTGCTCCTCCAGCCAGCGCATAGCCAGGTAGGCGTGGATCGCGGCGCCCGTGGGCAGCGCATCCTCATTGAAGATCACATGGGGGTTGTGGCCGGCGCAGGTGTAGCCCTCCGCCCGGGAACCAAAGCCCAGGTTCAGCAGTGCGCCCGGTACGATGTCTGTGACGCGGGCAAAGTCGTCGCCGGCGCCCATGGCCTTGTCGGTGACGACGACCTTTTCCTCTCCCAGCAGCTCGGCGGCAAAGCGCGCATACTCGTCCGTCAGCGCCGGGTTATTATAGGGGGCGGGCTGGGCGTGGTCGTAGGTAAACTCCACCTGACCCCGGAAGGCTGCCGCGATGTGTTCGGCGATGCACTCCACGCGCCCCTGCAGAAAATCAAAATTCTCCTGCGTGGTGGCGCGCATGGTCACCCCCATGACCGCCTTTCCGGCCACGGAGTTACCGGTGGTACCCCCATTCAGGGTCCCGGTGAGCACAATGCTGCTCTCATCCGCCGGAACCTCCCGGGCAATGATGGACTGCAGCGCCAGGTTGATAAACGACGCGATGCTGACCGCGTCCACCCCCCGCCAGCTGGCGGCGCCGTGGGCGTCCTTGCCGGTGACGGTGATGGTCATCCCGCCCACAAATTTTCCGTAATAGCCCCGGATGCACTTGAGCGTTCCGGTGGTGGCATCGGGCATGGTGATGGCCGTGTGAATGCCCATGGCCGCGTCCACCGGGGGATCCTCCATCAACCCGGCTTCGATCATGTCCTGGGCTCCGGCCCCGATCTCCTCGCCCGGCTGGAACATGAATTTTACCGTCCCCGCCAGCTCACTTTCGTGGGCTTTCAGGAGCTTGGCCGCGCCCAGCAGCATGGCCGGGTGGCAGTCGTGGCCGCAGGAATGGCAGTTGCCGTTCACCGCCGCGAAGGGCAGGCCGCTCTCCTCCCGCATGGGCAGCGCGTCCATGTCCGCCCGCAGCAAAATGCATTTGCCGCCCTGGCCCACGGTGGCGGTCACACCGGCCCGGCCGCATTTTTTCGGCTCATAGCCGTACTCCCGCAGCTTTTTCATTACAAATTCCACCGTCTCCGGCAGGTCCATTCCCAGCTCTGCGATCTGGTGGATCCGGCGGCGGTTGGACACGATCTCCTCCCGCAGCTCTTCGGCTTCGCGTAAAATCGTCTCTCGGAGCATATTCCGCTCTCCTTTCGCAGTGTATTCTCACGGATGACTATACCCGGCGGAAGCGCAAAACACAAATCGAAAAAGCCGGGCACATTTCCGCTTTGGAAATGCGCCCGGCGCTCTTTATGAAACGCTATGGTTCTTTTTCACATAGTTCCAGAAGGTCTGGGCCGCGCTGCTGAGAACATGACCCCGGGAGCGGGCCAGATAGCCGTCCACATAACATGCCTCCTGCAGGGGGACGAAGACCGTCCTGTCATAGTTGAACAGGTCGAACATCTCCCGGGTCAGCAGGGCCACGCCCTTACCGCAGGAGACGTAGAACAGGATGCTGTCGTCCCGGTAACCGTAGCAGCTGACCTCCGGCTCAAAGCCGCACCGGCGGCAGTGCTCCACATATTCCGGCAGGGACCCCAGCTCCGGGTTGGGCAGGACGAACCGGTCCCCGCTCAATTCGTGCAGGGAGATGGAATCCCGGCCGGCGAGGGGATGATCCGCAGGCAGCACCGCCCCCAGCCGGGCACGTTGGATGCGGATATACTGCATCTGCCGGGGGTCCAGCCGCCCGCCGCCGGTGAAGCCCAGCTCACATTCCCCCTGTAAAACGGCGGCGGTGACGCCCTTTTTCTCCTGGAGCTGCAGGCGGACGTCGGTCCCCGACGCGGCAAAGCCGCGCAGGATCCGCTCCAGGCCGAAGCGGCTGGGGGGAGGGGAGACGAAGACGGTCAGCTCCCGGTCTCCGGCCGGCGCCGGGGTGCCCACAAGAGCGTCGTAGCTCTCCACCAGCTTCTGTACCAGCGGCAGCTTTTCCTCGCCCGCCGCCGTCAGCGCCACGCCGTGGGGGCGGCGCTCGAACAACACCGTGTCCAGCTCCCGCTCCAGCGCCGCGATGTGCTTGGAGACCGTGGCAGGGGTGATGTACAGCTCCTCTGCCGCCTCGAAGAAGGTGCGGCAGCGGGCGGCGGTCAGGAAGGTGCGGTAACGGTCAAAGCTCATGGTCTTCACCTCGCTTGTGAATATTATACCGTTTGCTCCGCTCCGCTTCAAGGACGATTTTCCATGTTGGAAATCTGCGCTCCTTTTTTGATTTTTCTTTTCCGCTCCATTGCTTTATACTGAAAAGAAAACGGGAAGGGCGGAGCGGACATGGACAAGATCCAACTGCGCGATTTTCTGCGCTATCGGTTTCTCAGCAGCGTAAAGGCCTCGCCGGACGGCGGCAGGGCGGCCTTTGTGGTCACCGTCTGCGACGAGGAGCGCAACACCTATCGCCACGACATTTGGCTGTACGAAAACGGCGCTTGCAGGCCGGTCACCACAGACGGCCGGTGTGACGCCTTTCTCTGGGAGGATGACGGCCATCTGCTGCTGCCCTGCCCCGCCAAGGGCGCGACCCCGTGGAAGCGGCTGGACCTGGCCGACGGCACTCTATGCGACGCATTCACGCTGCCCTTTTTCGTCAAAAGCATGCAGCGGCTGGATGCCAGCCGGTGGTTCTTCACCGCCCGGGACAAACGCCCTCCGGAGGAGGGCTGCGCGGCAGTGGAGGGGCTTCCCATCCGGTTCAACGGCCTGGGCTACACCTCTCCGGCCATCAACTCCCTCTATCTCTTTGACACCAGCTCCGGGGCGCTGAAAAAGCTCAGTCCGGAAGGCTTTCTGGTGACCCACACCGCGGTGTATCGGGGCGGCATCCTCTACTCCGGCGCTCGGAAGGAGCGCCTGGGCGCGAAGTTTGACGACGTCCGCCTGTACGATCCGTGCTCCGACACTGACCGGGCGGTCTATGAGAAAAAGGACCTTTGTGTGCTCGACCTGCGGGAGATAGACGGACAGGCAATTGTGGTAGTGCGTGAACGCATCCGCCACTCCTTTGACCAGAATCCCACCTTCTGCCGGCTGGACATGGAAACGGGCACTTACATCCCCCTCGCCGCGCCGGACTTCAACCCGGAAAATTCCGTCCTCAGCGACTGCACCTGGGGAATGTTCTCCGCCTTCGGCAGCGACGGAAAATATCTGTACTGTCTGGCCGCGCGGGGCTGCGACGTGCACCTGCTCCGCATGGACGTCAACGGACGGATTGAGCCCGTCTGCACGAAGCCCGGCGCGATCTGCTCCTTTGATGTGACCGCGGATGGCCAGGTCTACGCCGCAGCCCAGTATGACGGGACGCTCAACGAGCTGTACCGGCTGGGCGCGGCGCCGGAAAAGCTCAGTGACTTCAACGGGCCCGTCCTGGCGGGAAAAAGTGTCTCCCAGCCCCGGCCCATAACGGTTCCGTATCAGGATTGGATGATCGACGGCTGGGTCCTGCCCCCGGCGGACTACGACCCCGGCAGGCAGTATCCCGCCGTGCTGGAAATCCACGGCGGGCCTAAAAACATTTACTCCACCGTCTTCTTCCACGAAATGCAGGTGCTCGCCGCCGAAGGGTATTTTGTTCTCTTCTGCAACCCCGTGGGTTCAGACGGAAAGGGCACCGGCTTTTTCGAGGCCATCCGCGCCCGCTACGGGACCGTGGACTACGAGAGCCTGATGGCCTTTACCGACGCGGCGCTGGAGGCATATCCCCAGATTGACCGCTCCCGCGTGGCCGTCACCGGCGGGTCCTACGGCGGCTTCATGACCAACTGGATCATCGGGCACACCGGCCGGTTCGCCTGCGCCGTGTCCCAGCGCTCCATCTCCAACATGCTCTCCTTCTGGGGCACCGCAGACGTGGGCTACAACTCGGTCCCCGACAAAAACGGCGGGGACATCTACACCGCCCCTGAGCTGCTCTGGGAGCAGTCGCCGCTGAAATACGCCCGGAACGTGACCACGCCCACGCTTTTCCTTCACTCCGACGAGGACTACCGCTGCCCGCTGGAGCAGGGGGTGCAGATGTATACCGCCGTCTCCCTGACCGGCACTGACACCCGCCTGGTGGTGTTCAAAGGGGAAAACCATAGCCTTTCCCGCACGGGAAAGCCCCGCAGCCGCATCCGACGGCTGGAGGAGCAGCTGAACTGGATTAAAAAATATACAGCAAAAGATTAAGCAAGGCCCCAGCCGCATCAATGCGGCCGGGGCCTTGTTCTGTGTGCGCTATTCCAAGTAAAAAAGCCCGTTTTCATTGAATCGGAAGTGCAGCTCGTCGGTCCAATCCGGATCGTCGGGCACCCACGCGGTGAAGGAGAGATC
This sequence comes from Oscillospiraceae bacterium, assembly GCA_051867655.1. Taxonomy (GTDB): domain Bacteria; phylum Bacillota; class Clostridia; order Oscillospirales; family Oscillospiraceae; genus JAJPXI01. Next base: position 2,528 of record JBJDYV010000045.1, on the reverse strand, counting down.
CGCTGCGCTGATCTGCACAAGGTTCAACCGCCCCATACCGTCTTCCGTATTGGGAACGATCGAGCGCAAAACTGGATTACTCTCGTCCTGGATAACCGTAAACCGGCCGCCAAGAGAGCTCTCATCCAGGGCGCTCTCGGCCAGCACCTGCTCCTCCGTGATGGTGTATCGGACCACATTCAGGCCGGAGATCGTTGAGAAACCATAGTACCTGCCGATCACATAGATCGCGTTTCCTTTGGTCAGATACGCTTCCATCGTGGACAGCCCGCCGTCCTGCAGCAGGAGCTTGTCGCCGCCTGAGTCCTCCCAGATCAGCCAGGTTTGGTGATTGCTCGCTCCGTACAGCTCCGCCGGCTGCGTGTATTCCCGCAGCGTCCCGTTTCCGGTTTCCACCGGCTCAAGCTCCACAAGCGTTTCATGGGAGAGAATGGCCTGGGCTTTGGCCCGGCTGTCGGCGATGGAAAAGGCCACCCGGGTCGGAGCGTCCGCGCCGCCAACGGCGGAGATATTCTGCGTCGTCCCCGTTTGGGTCAGCTTGAGCACACAGCGGATGACAGAGTCATCGGCAAGCGGATGGGACTCCCGTTCCTCGTCATAATACCAACAGGCCAAATACGTTTCCCCATTTTTTTGCAAAAGAACGTAATAGCTATAACCATCCTTGTCGGAAAGCAGCTGCCACGCCTGCTGGTTGTTCTGCCGCAGCGCCGCCGCTGAGAATCCCTCTGTCCATCCAAGCTCTTCGCGAAAATACGCATCAAACCTGCTTTTGGTCAGCTTGACTTCGGTCAAGGCTCCAATCGATTCCCAGTCCGCGCCCTTGCACAGGAGCTCGTGATCCTCGGTGAAGCTGTAATCGAGCGATGTTCCGGGGGCAATGGAAGAAAACCGGATGTCGTTATAGATGACCTCCTCCACGCTGTAGCTGGCCCCGAAGGGCTCCGGCGCAAAATCCTCGTCCCCTTTTGGGTTCAGCGCGCAGATGAAAATCACGGCGGCGCAGACGATGACAGCCAAAAGGACGACCCACACCGCGGGCCTTTTCCACTTCAGGGCATTCTTAACGCGGCTCTTGGTGTCCCCCTCGCCAAAGGCCAGGGGCGTCCCGGCGATGACCCGCCGCCCGGTGGCCAGGTTGAGCAGGGACTGGGAATAGTCGGCCCGGATGTCCTCTCCCATTTTCCGCAGCACCGCCTCGTCGCAGCTCATCTCCATATCCTTGCCGGACAGCACGAAGGCCACCCACACCAGGGGATTGAACCAGTGGATGCACAGGGCGGCAAAGGCGAGCAGCTTCACCACGTGGTCCAGCCGGCGGATGTGGTGCTGCTCATGAAGAATGATATAGCCCCGTTCGCCCTCGGGCAGGGAGGAGGGCAGATAGATCCTGGGCCGGAACAGGCCCAGCACGAAGGGCGAGGAGATGTGGTCGGCCAGACGAATGTTGTCCCGCAGCCGGGCGGAGCCCGCCAGCTTCTGCCGCAGGCGCAGCAGGGACGCCACACTGTAAATCAGCAATACCGCGATCCCAAGCAGCCAAAGCATCGTGGCCTGGTACACGGGGGTCTCCAGCGGGTCAGCCACCAATTGTTCCAGGCCGTAAGGCATTGCCTCGTTAATAACCGCGCTGACGCCCGGAACGGGAAGATTGACCTCGGGGTCCTCCGTGTGGACGATGTCGGGCGGGACATATTCCAGAGTGTTTTGTTCGGAGACCGGCGCGTCCAGAACGGAAAACAGGGACAATCCCGACGAGAGGGAGACGGGGCACAGCAGGCGGAACAGCACCACCGCCCAGAGGGCGTAGGAAAATACCTTGGGAGCGCGCTTCAGTGCCAGCCGCGCCAGCAGGACAACGAGGATGACCACACTGGCGGTCAGGCTCATGTTCCAGACCTTCGGAAGCAGCGTGTAGTACCACATGCCGGTCACCCCCTGCTCTCGTCGATCAGGCGCTGCAGCGCGTCGGCCTCCTTGTCGGACAGCTTTTTCCGCCGGGTAAAGGCGGCGAGAAAGGCGGGGAGGGAGCCGTCGAAGGTTTCCTCCACGAACCGCTCACTTTGCAGGGCGGCAAACTCCTCTTTGGACATGAGCGATGTCACAACGCCGTCCTTGTTTTGAAACAGCCCCCGCTCACAGTGTTTTTTCAGCACGGTGTAGGTGGTGGACTTTTTCCAGTCCAGCTCCTGCCGGCACAGCCGGACCAGCTCACCGGAGGTCAGCGGCTCATGCTCCCAGATCAGATCGGCAAAGCGCGCCTCCACGGCGCCCAATTTATATTCTTCCATAAAAAGTCCTCCTGTCGTGTGGTCTATATCCAATAGACCTATTGTTAGTCTATATGCTATAGACCATTTTGTCAAGAGGATTTGATGAAAAAAGAGACGCCTTCTCCCCCAAGCCGGGAAAAGGCGCCTCCGTTTTGTTGATTTACAGCAGGTCTGCCACGCTGGTCAGATAGTTGACGGGGTAGTCCTCGATCTCGCCCTTGTCGCAGGCGGCAGCCAGGCCGGGATCGATGGGCA
>JBJDYV010000044.1:0-2342 GCA_051867655.1 Oscillospiraceae bacterium | reverse complement strand
TCCATCAATTCCTCCATCCACAACGCCGGTCTGCCCTGGGAGCTGGGCATCGCCGAGGCCCACCAGTGCCTGATTCTGAACGGCCTGCGGTCCCGGGTCCGCATCGAGGCGGACAGCAAGCTCATGAGCGGCCGGGACGTTGCCATCGCCGCCATGCTGGGCGCGGAGGAATTCGGCTTCGGCACCGGCCCGCTGGTGGCCATGGGCTGCGTCATGATGCGGGTGTGCAACCTGGACACCTGCCCCATGGGCATCTGCACCCAGAATCCGGAGCTGCGGAAAAACTTCAAGGGCAAGCCCGAGTACATCATGAACTTCATGCGCTTCATGGCCCAGGACCTGCGGGAATACATGGCAAAGCTGGGCGTCCGCACCGTGGAGGAGCTGGTGGGCCGCACCGACCTGCTGCGGGTCCGTCCCGCCGCCCCCGGCTCCCGGGCCAGCGAGATGGATCTGTCCGCCCTGCTGCACAATCCCCTGGTGGATGCCTCCAACGTCCATTTCGACCCCAAGGCGGTCTACGACTTCCAGCTGGAGGAGACCCTGGACATGAAGGTGCTGATGAAGAAGTTCAAAAAGAGCTTCGACATGGCCCAGCCAAAGCCCGCCTCCGTGGAGCTGACCGTGGGCAACACCGACCGGGCCTTCGGCAGCATTTTCGGCAGCGAGATCACCGCCAAATTCGGCAACACCCTGCCGGAGGATACCTTCCACGTCACCTGCACCGGCTACGGCGGCCAGAGCTTCGGCGCCTTCATCCCCAAGGGACTGACCCTGGAGCTGATCGGCGACTGCAACGACTACCTGGGCAAGGGCCTGTCCGGCGGCAAGCTCATCGTCTATCCTCCCGAAACCGTGACCTATGACCGCAGCGAGAACATCGTCATCGGCAACGTGGCCCTGTACGGCGCTACCGGCGGCAAGGCCTTCATCAGCGGCGTGGCCGGGGAGCGGTTCTGCGTCCGCAACTCCGGCGCTACCGCTGTCGTCGAGGGCGTGGGCGACCACGGCTGCGAGTACATGACCGGCGGCACCGTGGTGGTGCTGGGCAAGACCGGCAAAAACTTCGCTGCCGGTATGAGCGGCGGCATCGCCTACGTGCTGGACGAGGACTGGGACTTCTACCAGCGGATCAACAAGGACATGGTCAGCCTGGAGCCGGTGGAGCACAAGTATGACGTTTCGCTGCTGAAGGACCTGATCCGGGAGCATGTGGAGGCCACCGGCTCTCCCCGGGGCAAGGAGATCCTGGAGAACTTCGGCGAATACCTGCACAAGTTCAAGAAGGTCCTGCCCCACGACTACGACAAGATGCTGCGGCTCATCGCCCAGATGGAAGAGAAGGGCGAGGACAGCGAGCAGGCCCAGATCGAGGCGTTCTACGCCATGAAAAACGCACAGTAAAGGAGGCTGACGATCATGGGAAAACCAACCGGATTTATGGAGATCACCCGGCAGACCAGCCTGGAGCTGCCGCCGGAGGAACGGATCCAGAATTTTAACGAGTTTCACATCCCGCTGCACCAGGACGAGCAGCAGGCCCAGGGGGCCAGATGCATGGACTGCGGCGTGCCCTTCTGCCAGAGCGGCATGATGATCGGCGGCATGGCCAGCGGCTGTCCGCTGAACAACCTGATCCCCGAATGGAACGACCTGGTCTACCGGGGACAATGGGCCCTGGCGGCGAAACGGCTGATCGCCACCAACCGCTACCCGGAGTTCACCAGCCGGGTCTGCCCTGCCCTGTGCGAAGCCGCCTGCACCTGCGGCATGACCACCGGCTCCCCCGTCACCGTGAAGGAAAACGAGCGGGCCGTGGTGGAATACGGCTATGAACACGGCGTCATCCACGCGGTGCCGCCTCCATCCCGCACCGGAAAACGGGTGGCGGTGGTGGGCACCGGCCCCTCCGGACTGTCGGTGGCGGACCTACTGAACAAGCGGGGCCACAAGGTCACCATGTACGAGCGCAGCGACCGGGTAGGCGGGCTGCTGATGTACGGCATTCCCAACATGAAGCTGGAGAAGTGGGTCATCGACCGCCGGGTGGACATCCTCAAGGAAGAGGGCATCGAGTTTGTCACCAACGCCGACGTGGGCCGGGACATCTCCGCCCAGGAGCTGACCGCCCAATATGACGCGGTGGTGCTCTGCTGCGGCGCGAAGCAGCCCCGGGACATCACCGCTCCCGGCCGGGAGGCGGAGGGGATCCACTTCGCCGTGGACTACCTGACCAGCGTGACCAAGAGCCTGCTGGATTCCGGCTTTGCCGACGGCAAGGCCATCAGCGCCCAGGGGAAAAAGGTGCTGGTCATCGGCGGCGGCGACACCGGCAACGACTG
>JBJDYV010000043.1:0-2356 GCA_051867655.1 Oscillospiraceae bacterium | reverse complement strand
CTTGGGGACTCCTGTCTTCTATTTTCTGGGGTTCACATCATTTTAGCACATACAGCCGCCCCCTACGAAAACCTTTGGCGCGTGTCCCACTCAAACAGCGCCATCGTTCTTTGCTGCGAGAAACGATCATTTCGCGCAGCATTGGAGTGCGGCGGAATTGCGGCTTCGGTCGCTCCGGTGCGGAATGGTTCCTGCCCCTTTTCCGCAGCCCGGTGGGATAACAAAAAAGCTGCCCGGAAACAGGCAGCTTTTTTATATCAATACAGTTTCGCACCGGCGGGGATGTGGTCGTCCAGCATGAGAAGATGGAGCTTTTCCTCGCCCTCTTCGTGGTGGACGGCGGAGATCAGCATACCGCAGGACTCGATGCCCATCATGGGTCTGGGGGGCAGATTGGTGATGGCCACGCAGGTCTTGCCAACCAGCTCTTCCGGCTCATAATAGGCGTGAATACCGCTCAAAATGGTGCGTTCCACGCCGGTTCCGTCGTCCAGAGTGAACTTTAAGAGCTTCTTGGACTTCTTCACGGCTTCACAGGCCAGAACCTTCACGGCACGGAAATCGGACTTGGAGAAGGTCTCAAAGTCCACGAAATCGGCAAACAGCGGCTCAATTTCTACCTTTGCGGGTTCATAGTTCTCACCGGAGATGAAGCACTCAAGCTCCTTTTTGGTGGGGAAATCACTGGTGCTTAGCGGGATTTCTTCCTTGCCGCAAGCGCACTCGGCAGGAGAATTCTGAACTTTTTCGGGTGTTTTTTCAGCCTTGGACAGGTCTGTCGGCTTCATGGTAGGAAACAGGATCACTTCCCGGATGGTGTCCGCGCCGGTGAAGAGCATGACGGCCCGGTCGATGCCCATGCCCATGCCGCCCGTGGGAGGCATGCCGTATTCCAGGGCGGTCAGGAAATCCTCGTCCAGCATTTCGGTCTCGTCGTCGCCCCGCTCCCGCTGCTCCGCCTGCTTGACGAAGCGTTCCCGCTGGTCGATGGGATCGTTCAGCTCGGAGTAGGCGTTGCCCATCTCGCTGCGGTTGATGAAGAATTCGAAGCGCTCCGTCAGGCGGGGGTCCTTGGGAGACCGCTTGGTCAGGGGGGACACCTCTACCGGGTACATGGTGATGAAGGTGGGCTGGACCAGATGCTCCTCCACCTTCTGGTCGAAGCAGGCGTACAGGGCGTTGCCCCAGGTCTTCTCCGAGGCCTCCGGCAGCTCCACGCCTTTGGCCTTGGCAGCGGCCACCGCTTCGGCATCGTCGGTGATGGCGTCGAAGTCGATGCCAACGTACTTCCGGACGGCTTCCACCATGGTCATCCGGGGCCAGCCGGGGGTCAGGTCGATCTTCTCGCCCATCCATTCCAGCTCGTAGGTCCCCAGGACCTCTTTGGCGAAGGTGGTGTAGATCCCCTCGGCAATGTCCATCATGTCGTGGAAGTCGGCATAGGCCTGGTACAGCTCCACGGTGGTGAATTCCGGGTTGTGCTTGGGGTCCATGCCCTCGTTGCGGAAGATCCGGCCGATCTCATACACCCGGTCCATGCCGCCGACGATCAGCCGCTTCAGGGGCAGCTCCGTGGCGATGCGCATGTACATGTCGATGTCCAGGGTGTTGTGGTGGGTCACGAAGGGACGGGCCGCCGCGCCGCCGGCAATGGTGTTCAGGACAGGGGTTTCCACCTCGATGTAGCCCATGTTGTCCAGATAAGAACGCATATGCTTGATGAATTTCGAGCGGATGACGAAATTCCGCTTGACCTCGGGGTTCACCATCAGGTCCACATACCGCTGGCGGAACCGGGTCTCCTTGTCGGTCAGGCCGTGGAACTTCTCCGGCAGGGGCAGCAGGGACTTGGACAGCAGGGTGGCCTCGTGGACCCGGACGGAGATCTCCCCCCGCTCGGTCTTGAACACGTCGCCCACCACGCCCACGATGTCGCCGATGTCGTTTTTCTTGAACCGCTGGAAGGAGGCTTCCTCCATCTCGTCGAACTTGACGTAGAGCTGGATCCGGCCGGTGCGATCCTGCAGGTCGCAGAAGGACACCTTGCCCATGCCACGCTTGCTCATGAGGCGGCCCGCCAGACGGACGGACTGACCCTCCATGGCCTCGTAATTTCCCTTGATGGCGGCGGAGTCGGCGGTCACCTCGAACCGGGTCTGGACGAAGGGATCGAAGCCCTCGGAGCGGAGATTCTCCAGCTTCTCCCGCCGGACCCGGACCTGATCGCCCAGGGGCATTTCGGACTGGGGTACAAACTTTGCCATAGTTTAACCCTCACGAGAGACCCGGATGACCTTCATAGTGAAGGAACCCATGGGGGCGTTGACGGTGAAGGTCTCGCCCGCGGCCTTGCCCA
>JBJDYV010000042.1:0-2374 GCA_051867655.1 Oscillospiraceae bacterium | reverse complement strand
GGGCCGAGTATCTGAAATCGGCCTACCAGGACAGATACACGGAAATCCTGGTGGATGGAGTGCGTGTGGGCTATAAGCCCCAGGCGGACGGACTTCTGATGTGGGAGGGCGCATACCTCTCCCGCACCAGCGAGTCCGTTTTTTCGTGGGGTGTTGTTGCCGGATGGACGGCCCAGCTCATTGACAAAAAGGAATACTTCATCAACACCAAAATCACGCCGCCGAAGAACTACGACAGCCAGCAGCTTTCTCTGTTTGATTTTGCGGACTTCAATGCCTCGGCACGGGAAGAAAGCGGACAGCTTTCTTTTATGCCGCACTCCCAGCTTCCCCAGCAGGTCATTGACGAAGCGCTTTGTATCGGCGCAAACGACAAAAACAGCCGTCTGATTATTTGCGCTTACTTTATGAAAGACCATACGCCGGAGGAAAATGCCGCTTTTCTTGCGAAGCACTACGGAACCAATGGTGCAGGCTTTTATATCAATGAGCGCAAGTATTCCATTTGGTATGGGGATGAAGGTATCCGCATTTCTGACGGTGAATCTGCCCAGCGCCGTTATGCCACCGTGCTGACATGGGAACAGGCTGCAAGGCGTATCCGGGAGCTTCTGGATTTGGGGCGCTATATGCCGCAGAATGAGCTTGACCGTGTAGTGGAGTATGAGCGAAAGACACTTGCGGAAAGCCTTGCTTTGACAGCCAGAGATTTTTCGGAGGAAGCCAGGGATGCGGGCTATGCACCTACCCTCCGCCTTGCCCTGTCTGCCAAAGGCGGATTCCCGGAGATTGAACAGCAGATTTCGGAATTACTGAAAGACCCGGATATGCTGCAAAGGATCACTGAGGAATGGAGCGAGTTTGTCGCAGCCCATGAGCAGAACCGGAACCTGATGCGATTCGGTTATAACCGTCCGAAAGAACTGCTGCAGAAACTTACCGATCTCCAGCGAGAGCCTGTCACCTTTACCGCCGCCGAGGATTACAACCCCCAGCGGCGTTTCTTTATCTCTATGGACGAGATCGACAAGGTGCTTCGCGGAGGTGGTGAGGATTACCGGCTTGCTGTATATTCCTTTTTCGTCAATCATCCCGATCAGAAAGACCGGGAGAAGTACCTGAAAGATTATCATGGCGAATACAGCGGTTATCACGGTGGAAATGACAACCGCACCTATACGAGCAAAGGTCTGTCATTCAGCCACGGCGACCTGACACAGCCCTATGCAAAAGTAGAGCTGAAATGGAGCGTTATTGTAAAGCGCATTGATGTTCTGATGTCTCAGGACAGATTTCTTTCTGATAAAGACCGTGAAGCAATGGCAGGCTATGAAATCAGGCAGCTTGCCAGAAGTATCCACAGCTTCTTTATAGATGCTCCGGACCTGTATCCACGGCCTTATCAGGCCAATGCCATTGCGGACTATTGGGAGGGGGTTCAGGAGATCGCCGGGCAGCTTACTGATCCGGCCCGTGTTGAGGAAATTTATCAAATGATGCTGCCGCTGTGGGAAGGAACCCCGCAGGATGACCGACATTATCAGAGCCGCAAAACAGGGCTGGAAAATATGCAGGTATACCGGGATGGCACTTACTCCGTGTTTAACCGGGGGCAGACGCTCCAGCCTCTTTCCTCCGGCGCAGAAGCAACGGCGATGGAGCCGGAACTTTCAAAGCCGGAATTACCAGTGACACCAGCCGAAGAAGTTCCGGACAATTCCAGCCAAAACGCAGAGCTGGAAGAAGCGAAGCAGCTCATCAGCGAGTATTGTCTGGAGGTGTTCGATCAGGACGCGGATTATTCCGACCTCAGCCATGTTGATCTGGCATTCAGTTCTACTTCCGACAGTGAGCATACAGTAGAAATCTTTGCCGATCTTGCTGCTTTCCGGCTGGTGTATCAGGTGGACGGAGAAAACGTCCATGAGATTTCCTGCAACGGTTTGTCGGAGCTGAATGGCTACCTGGCAAATCTTGATTTTGATGAAATGGTTGCCCATGCCGATGACCGGTATCAGCAGGAACACGCTGACCGAGGTGAATTGACGGAGCATGAGCCAGAGCCGAAAGAACCCGCCGAGAGAGAACAGTCCACTGTCCTTGCTCCTCCGAAGCCGAAGCGTGAGCGTGTAGTGTTTACTACCCTGCACCCGGAGATACCCGCGGACCAGCGTCGTAACTTCCACATTACCGATCGAGAGCTGGGCCACGGCACCCGCAGCGAGAAATACGCTGCAAATGTGGCCGCTATCCGAACGCTGAAACAGATTGAATCCGAGGAGCGCCTTGCCACACCGGAAGAACAGGAAATCCTTTCCCGGTATGTGGGCTGGGGCGGTCTGGCTGACTGCTTTGATGAGCGTCACGGCAAATA
>JBJDYV010000041.1:0-11627 GCA_051867655.1 Oscillospiraceae bacterium | reverse complement strand
GCAAGCAATGCATCTGTATTACAGATGCGAAAAAACCATTCGTTCCGCTTCCACAGAACGAATGGTTTTTCTGCTTGTTGAGGCGCTGCCCCAACCCCCGGCGAACATGAAACGTGTTCTGATAACACAGTCTTTCAGACTGCGGCTACGCGATCCTTTGAATCGCTTTTCCTGTTGCCCATTTTGATTGAAACAGGTTTTCCTTACTTTCCCTTGATAAACGGACCATAATAACCCGTGAACAAGGGAAAGAGGGAAGCCGCTGTGACGAATACCAGATTCTGAAAAGGTAATGGACGAGGAAACCACGATTGTCTCCCGTGTCCTGGGGCCTGTTGAGCGGGTGATTTACAGACTGCTGCGCATCGACCCGGAAGAGAACATGAGCCGGAAGAAATATCTGGCTGCGGCTCTGTTCTTCAATTTACAGGGAAAAGGGTACGTTCCTCTTGTACGGAACGCATTGAAGCGAAACAGCCCGGATTTGAGGATCCGGGCTGTTTGTTTTGTACACCGAGCTGCGGGGAGGTCTCTGTTTCCATGGGGATGACCAAATGTTTGCAGGCTACTACGTTGAAGTGTTTGTTTGCACAGATGTCAAATGGTTACGGAGACGGCAGCTGTTTTTTCGTGGGACAAGGGAATCGTGCTTCCAATAATCGGGTTACCATCAACTGTCAGCGTCTTTTCCCCGGTGCGGCGAACCGTGATGATGTACTCGGTGCCACGGAACTTCCTGCGGACGGTATACCCATTCCAATCATCGGGAATGCAGGGATTTACGATCAGACCATCATAGTCAGGCTGGATTCCCAGAATTGCCTGACTGATGGACAGGAACGTCCAGCTTGCGGTACCGGTAAGCCAACTATTCTTGGCGTGACCGGGGTTGCCGGAGGCACGACCGGAGACCATCTGGGAATAGCAATAAGGTTCTGTTTCGTGGATCTCGCTCTTTTCTTCCAGATAGGCGGGGCAAATGCGGCGATAGACATCGAATGCTTCATTGCCACGACCCAGCTCCGCTTCACCGCAGACCACCCAAGGATTGTTGTGGCAGAAAACGGCACCGTTCTCCTTGTATCCGGGAGGGTAGGAGGTGATTTCACCCAGCTCCAGGTGATACTCCGTATAGCAGGGATCCAGCAGTTCCACACCGTATTCACCCAGAAGTCTTGCACGGGTGGAGTCCAGCGCCTTTTTCATTTCACCGGTTTCCTTGCCAACACCGGCCAGTGCGCAGAAGCCCTGCGGTTCAATGTAGATTTGGCCTTCCTTGCATTCGTGGCTGCCCACTTTGTTGCCAAAGGAGTCATAGGCACGGAGGAACCATTCGCCGTCCCAGCCATCCTTCAGGATGGCTTTTTCCATATCCGCTACGGCGGATCGAATTTCCTGCGCCTCCTCTTTCAGGCCAATCCGATCACACAGACGGGCGTATTCGCCGCCATATTTGACGAACATGGCCGCAACCAGCACGGACTCCGCAACAGGACCTTCGCTGGGGCCAAATGTTTGATAGCTCTCACCGGGCTCTTCGGAGAAGCAGTTCAGGTTCAGACAGTCATTCCAGTCGGCCCGTCCGATCAGCGGCAGCTTGTGGGGCCCAAGATGGGTCATTACGAAATGGATACTTTGACGCAAATGCTCCATGAGCGGCACTTCGGACCCGGTGGCGTTGTCATACGGAGTGGGATGCTCCAGGATGGTGAAATCTCCGGTTTCCTTGATGTAAGCGCAGACTGCTCCCACCAGCCACAGAGGATCATCGCTGAAGCCGCCGCCGATGTCGTTGTTGCCTCGTTTGGTCAGAGGTTGGTACTGATGGTAGGTGGAGCCGTCGGGGAACTGGATGGAGGCCAGGTCGATGATTCGCTCTCTGGCCCGGTCAGGGACAATGTGGACGAAACCGAACAGATCCTGGCAGGAATCCCGGAAGCCCATGCCCCGTCCGGTGCCGGTTTCGTAATACGAGGCGGAGCGGCTCATGTTGAAGGTGACCATGCACTGGTACTGATGCCAGATATTCACCATCCGGGTCAGCTTCTCGTCGGGATGCTCCAGCTGGTATTTTCCCAGCAGCTCGTCCCAGTACACAGCCAGCTCTGCAAAGGCAGCGTCCACGGCTGCAAAGGAGGAGAACCTCTCCATGACCCGCTTTGCGGTATCCTTGCGGATGACATTGGGGGCCAGGAATTTTTTATCCCTGGGATTTTTGCCGTAGCCCAGGGCAAAGACGGCACGGTAGCTTTCTCCGGGAGCCAGGGTGATCTCCAGGTGGTGGCAGCCGATGGGATACCAGCCGGTGATAAGGGAGGAAGCGCTGCGCTCTTCCCGGACCAGCTGGGGATTGGACCAGTCCCCCATATGCCCCAGGAAGGTGTTCCGGTCCGTATCCCACCCGGCGGTGGGAACGTTGACACCATAATAGGCGTAGTGGTCCCGGCGCTCCCGGTACTCGGTCTTGTGGTAGATTACGCCGTCCTCCACTTCAGATTCGGCGATATTCAGGTTCCGCTGATAGTTGGTGCTGTCGTCAACGGCGTTCCACAGGCACCATTCCATGACGCCCCAGACATGGACGGTCTTGGGGCTTTCGGTTTCGTTGGTCAGAACCAGGTCGTGGAGCTCGCAGTTTTCCCCCAGAGGGACGAAGAGGGTCATCCTGGCTGCCAGCCCGTCTTTCGCGGAATCGAAAGTGGTATAGCCCATGCCATGGCGGCATTCGTAGCGGTCCAGAGCCGTTTTGGTGGGCAGCCACCCGGGATTCCAGGCGTCTTTGCCTGATTCCTTGATGTAGTAAAACCTGCCTCCATTGTCTCCGGGGACGGCGTTGTAGCGGTAGCGCAGGAGCCGCTGAAGCTTGGCATCCCGGTAGAAGCAGTAGCCGCCAAGGGTGTTGGAGATCATGCCGAGGAAATCTTCACTGCCCAAATAGTTGATCCAGGGCAGAGGCGTGGCGGGGGTGGAAATTACATATTCCCGCCGGGCGTCGTCAAAATGTCCGTATTGCATTTTTGAAACCTCTTTCCTTAAAATAGTGCGCAGGGATGCAAGTTGAAGTAAAAGATTAAACGTTTTCGTCATTTGACAAGTTCATAATATATCAGATAATCCTAAAAAATCAATCCTTTTCCCAAGAGAAAACGGCGAAAAATTAAATAAGAAAAAAGCGAAATGGCAAAATCAACAAAGTTGCAGATAGAGTGAAAAAAGAAATTGACAAATTATGAACGGGATTTTATAATCAAGAAAGAAAACGTTTAACATCCTCCTGTGTGCGATTCTGACACGGAAAGGAATTCGGATATATGGTAACTATCAAAATGATCGCGGAAGCCTGTGGGCTGAGCATCGCTGCGGTGTCCAAGGCTCTGAACCACCAGCCGGGAATCAGCCCGGAGAAAGCGGAGTGGGTGCGCAAAACCGCCCAGGAAATGGGGTATTATCCCAACGCCGCAGCCAGGACCCTGAAGACCAGCCACAGCAAAAACATCGGCATCGTCTTCCAGAACCGTCTGGCCCATGAATTTTTCTCCCAGGTTTTGGAATCCGTCCGGGACTACGCCGAGGCCAAGGGCTATGACATCACCTTTCTCAGCAGCGCGGGGGATTCCGGCATGGGCTATTACGACCACGCCATGCGGCGGCAGTGCGACGGCGTCATCATTGCCCAGGGCTTCTATGACAAGAACGATGTTGCAAAGCTGTCGAAAAGCGATATTCCCGTGGTGTCCATCGACCAGATATTCCAGGGACGGACGGCTGTGGTCAGCGACAATGTGGAGAGCATGGGCGCCATTGTGCGTTACCTGTACGGTTTGGGACACCGCCGGATCGCCATGATCCACGGTGAAGACGGGGATGTGACCCGGATGCGGCTTGGGGGCTTCTACCGTGCCTGCCGGGAATGCGGCATCCAGGTCCCGGACGAGTATGTGATCCCCGCCCGGTTCCAGGAGCCGAAGGATTCCGGCCAGGCCACCCGGAAGCTGCTGGCATTAAAGGACAGGCCTACCTGCATTCTCTATCCCGATGACATTTCCTATCTGGGCGGGCTGACGGAGATCGAACGCCAGGGCCTGTCCATTCCGGAGGATATCAGCTGCTTCGGCTATGACGGTATCCGCCTGGCGGGTTTGCTGCGGCCAAGTCTTGCCACTTACCGCCAGAACGCTGAGGAGATGGGCCGCCGCGCTGCCGACGAGCTGATCAGCGCCATCGAGGATCCCAAATACTATGTGCCTCAAATCATCACCGTCCACGGCAGCGTTCAGCCCGGCGGCTCGGTGAAGGATTTCAGCAAATAACGCCATGAATGCGGAGGAATCTGAATTCTATGCACTACACAAATGAACAGGCGCGGACCCAGACCATTTCCGCGCCGCTGCTGATTTACAGCACCTTTGGTCAGCAAACAGGGGAGGGAACCCTGGACGCGGAGTTTTTTTCCGCTGACCGGGAACGGGCCCTCGGCTTTGCGGGACTGCCCTATCCCGCACCCATTTGTTCTTACTTGCTATGCAACGGTGTGTTTTCTTCCTTTGTGGAAACCGTCCGGGGAAGCGTTCTGATCTGCCTGACAGGGCGGAAGCTTCGGGTCTATGGGGAGGACGGGGAGCTGGAAGTTCCCCGGGCGGTTTCTGACAGCATTCTGGAAGTCTACGATAAGGTGATGGCCAGCCCGGGAAAGCTGAACGAGCAGGGCGAGCTGCTGCTGGACCTGAAAACCTATCCCGTGGGTCCCCATTACCCGGTGAATCTGCTGCTGGGCAACCGGGCGGGATATCCTTATCCCCTGTGTACCACCCCCAAGAGCGCCCTGGACGCTCTGGGCCGGGGCTCCTTCCGGGCCACAGGCGGTCAGCAGGTACTGGCCACCCGGTGCGTCCTGGCGCTGGAGGAAAACGGAGAGCCCGCGAACCGGCAGTTTTATCTGGTGGAGAACGGAAAGCAGATCTTCTACTCCGCCGATGTTCACGAAAATGTGGTCAGCGCCACCTGCTGCCACAGCCAGAACCGCAGCGTCATCACCTATCAAACAGAATGCGGCCTGGAGATCGTCCGCACCATCTTCCTGCTGCCCCAGCAGCCGGGGATGCCCAACGCGGTGGAGGCCCAGCGTGTGCGGATTATCAACCATACAGACAGAGCAAGAAACCTCAAAATCGTTATGACCGGCGTTTTCGGCATCACCGGCCCCATGACCATTGCCAATGACGTGGTCTATGCCAATGTGGTGGTGGAGAGTGAGGTATTCTACGACGGCAGCAAGGCGGCGGCCCTAACCTTGCATCCCAAGCCCAAAAATGAACAGGGCCAGAAGCGGTTCGCGGCGCTGCTGTGCAATGGGGAAACCCTGGACGAGTTCTGTGTCAGTCAGCCCGACTTTATCGGCAGCGGCACGCTGGCAAAGCCGGAACTGGTGACCCATCTGCCCAGCCGGTATCAAAGAAAGATGGCCCCCTTCTTTGCCATGGGAAAAGCCTTCGCTGTTCCGCCCGGAGGGGAGACCATCGTTGACGAATTTGTGGGTATGCTGGAAACCGACGGCAACGCGGACGAACCCTTTGATGCCGCCCTGCACTGCCTGCTGGAAACCTACAAAGACCCCAAGGCGCTGACGAAGACCTTTGAACAGGTGGTGGCCTTCTGGGACCGGTATCCCAAGTATCTGGTGCCGGAAATCGGGGATGACCGGTTTACCGCCTATGTCAGCCACAACCTGCCCTTCCAGGTGCTGTATCAGACCTATGTGTCCCGGGCCTTTGCCTGGACCCAGAAGTCCTACCGGGAAACCGGCTTCCGGGAGATCCAGGACATCTTCGCCTCCATGTACTACCTTAGTGCCATCGGGGAAAATGATCTGATTAAGGAGCTGCTCTCCAACTGGGTCCGCAATGTATTCCGCATGGGTTATGCCTACCATGACTTTACCTTCCAGGGAAAGGAACCCGGCGACTGCTCCGATGACCAGCTGTGGCTGGTGCAGGCGGTCTCCCGGTATGTAAAGCTCACCGGAGATACGGATTTCCTGCTGACCGAGTACCCCATTGCGGGAGAAGATAACACACGTCCCCTGTGGGAAACCCTGATGAGCATTCTGACCTACAGCGGACGAGTCTCCGTGGGCAAACACAATCTGCCGCTGCTGGATAAGGCGGACTGGAACGATACGTTAAAGCTGGACAAGGTGGTGCTGAAAGGCCCGGCCAAGGAAGATGCCTACCGCGCGCAGCTTTCGGAAAAGCATCAGGAATATGGCGTGGCCTGGGAAAACGACCTGTGCGAAAGTGTCATGAACGCCTGCCTGCTGAAAATCGCTGCGGACGCAGTCGTGGAGCTGGCGCCGCTGATCGGAAAGGACGCGGACGGCCGGGAAGCGGCGGCGATTTCCAAAGGCGTGTATGACAGCATGCAGGAAAACGCCTGGAAGCAGGACTTCTTTGCCCGGTGCCTGATCAACGACGGACGGGGCTACACCTATCTGGGGGCCAAGGGCGACGGTTTGGCTCTGGAACCGGATATGGACGGCACCTATTTCCTGAACTCCTACAGCTGGTCCATTCTGGCGGATGTGGCAACGGAGGAACAGATCCGGACCATGCTGGAAATCGTTCAAAAGTATCTCAAAACCGACGCCGGATTGAAGCTCTGCACTCTGGTGGAATTCGACCGGCTGGAGGTGGAAACCGGCACTGCGCTGTATTTCCCCGGTGACCGGGAGAATGGCGGTGTCTTCAAGCACGCGGCCATGATGGCGACGGTTGCTTCCCTGAAAGCCGCCAAGTATGTCAAGGACGAAGCCCTTGCCAGGGAGCTGGCAGAGCTGGCTTTCTTCATGATCGGCAAAACCGTTCCCTATGCCACCATGGACAAGCCCTTTACCATCAAGGGCAACCCCCGGTTCTGTACCCAATACAACAATTCGGAAACCTGCGAAAACATCGGCCCCATGCTCTCCGGCACTGCCTCCTGGCTGACCCTGGCGGTGTTTGAGTTCCTGGGCGTGGATGTGCAGGAAGAAACCATTGTCCTCAACCCTGTGATGCAGCCTGGCAAAACCGAAATGGCCTGCACGGTCAATCTGGAAAACTGCAAGGTTCGTGTAGAGGTCCACAGTGATGGAAGCCGCTTCCGGGCGGGGAAGGAGACACGCTATACGCTGGATGGCGCGTGTGTCACGAATACGATCCCCAGACCTACCCAGGGCGAGCATCTGGTGTCCATCCGGCTGTAAGCGGATGGCACATCTGAGAGAGGGGGCAATGAAATCATTTGCCAATTCGGAGCGAATTGGAAAGCGCTCTGAATTGGAGAAAATTTTCGCGGAGAGAGAAAACGTTTAACCTCCGCGAAAGGCTTCCGTTTCGGCGGATCCCAGCGCCGGATGGGCCGGAGAGGGAAGTCAACTCCACAATACGAAAAAAGGAAATGGAGGAATGCGCATGTCTAGTCTCGTAAAGGCACAGCAGGCCAGGCGTCAGAGCAATGTCCTGTACATCGTCCACCGGGTGGCGATCCTGCTGGCCGTGGCGGCGGTGTTCTATCCCGGGTTCAATCCCGGACGGATCACCACGGCCATCAACCGCAATGTATCCCTGTTCACCGCAAGCATCTCTTATTCATCCATCGTCAGCAATCTGGAGCGGGCGCTGCTCCGGGGCTGGGTCCAAAGCTCCACCTTTGTGCTGGTGATGGCGGCAAGCATCCTGCTGGTCATCGGCATCATCGTCAGCTGCGTGGGCGGCTGCATGAGCGTGGGCAACCGGAGGATGCGCCGTTACGGCCTGTACTTCCCGCTGATCGGCGGCGTGGTCATGGCCGTGGGCCTGGGTTGTCTGTTTCTGGCCTACTCCCACATCGTGGCAGCGGACAACAGCCGGGTCCCTGCCAATTTCCCCGGAGGCTTTGTCCTTTACACGGTGCTCACCGTTTTGGTGCTGGTCACCTCGGTGATCCTGCTCCTTCAGGACCGGAAGGATCCTACCCCCCTGGAGGAGAAGATGCAGATGCAGGAAAAGTACAACCTGTTCCTGCTGTTCCTGCCGGTGCTGGCCCTGGCCTTTGTGTTCTCCTACCTGCCCCTGTGGGGCTGGCGGTACGCCTTTTTCGATTACACGGCAGGAAGCGAGCTGTCCATGGACAACTTCGTGGGCTTCAAATGGTTCACCATCCTGTTCCAGAATGAGGCCACCCGGGCCGACTTCTTCCGGGTCATCAAGAATACCCTGGGCCTCAGCAGCATCGGCATTCTCACCAGCTGGCTGCCCATGGCCTTTGCCATCTTCCTGACCCAGGTGGAAAGCCGGAAGTTCCGGCGGATCGTCCAGAACTTTACCACCATTCCCAACTTCCTGGGCTGGGTCATCATCTACGCCGTGGCCCTGGCGATCTTCTCCACCGACGGCTTTATCAACAACTTCCTGAACAACATCCTGGGCATCTCCTCGGATACCAACTACCTGATGAACGGCAGCCACATGTGGATCAAAATGTGGCTGTGGGGTACATGGAAAGGCCTGGGCTGGAGCGCCATCGTCTACATCTCCTCCATCACCGGCATCGACCCGACGCTGTACGAGGCCGCCGAGGTGGACGGTGCGGGCCGGTTCGCCAAGATGTGGAACGTCACCGTTCCCCAGCTGATGCCCACCTTCTTCGTGCTGCTGCTGATGAGCATCGCCAACATCCTGTCCAACGGCATGGAGCAGTACCTGGTGTTCTCCAACCCCATCAACTCCCAGTCCATCGAGGTCCTGGACCTGTACGTGTACAACCTGGGCATCGGCAACGGCCAGATCCCCATGTCCACGGCCATCGGTATGTTCAAATCCGTTATCAGCGTTGTATTGCTGTTTGCCGCCAACACCTTCTCCAAGAAGTTCCGCGGCGAGAGCATCATTTAAGGAGGCAGCGATATGGCGAAAAATTCTCTCGGCTCCGTCCGGTATAAGGCCACACCCGGCGATGTGATCTTCAAAGTGGTCAACTATACGGTGTTCACCGTCTTCACGCTGATCTGTATCTTCCCCTTCTACTACCTGTTCATCAACACCATCTCCAACAACGACCTGGTGGGCAAGAACATGATTACCCTGATTCCCAAGGGCATTCACTTAGCCAACTATATCGCCCTGAAGGATGTCAACGACTTCGGCAACGCGGTGCTTGTCACCGTGTCCCGTACCATCCTGGGCACGGCTCTGATGGTCATTACCTCCGCTTTTGCCGGATATCTGACCACCAAGCAGAAGATGTGGCACCGGAGCCTGTGGTACCGGGCCTTGGTCATCACCATGTACTTTAACGCCGGCATGATCCCCTGGTATCTGAACATGCTGGGCTTGGGTCTGACGGACAACTACTGGGGCTATATCATCCCCGGCATGGTGCAGCCCTACAACATCATTCTGGTGAAGACCTACATCGAGTCCATCCCCGCCTCCCTGGAGGAAAGCGCCACCATTGACGGCGCCAGCGCCATGAAGACCTTCACCAAGATCATTCTGCCGTTGGCAAAGCCGATCCTGGCCACCATTGCCGTCTTCGGCGCGGTGGGCAACTGGAACTCCCTGCAGGACTCCCTGATTCTGATGTCCAACAGTCCCCAGCTGTATACCATGCAGCACCGGCTGTGGATCTATCTGAACAGCTCCTCCAACCTGGCTGCTGCCATGCAGTCCGGCGGCGCTGTCTCCTCCGGTATGCTCAACAGCAAGGTCATCAAGTACACCATCTCCATGGTGACGATCATTCCCATTATGCTGGTCTACCCCTTCATGCAGCGCTACTTTGAAGAAGGCATCATGCTGGGCGCGGTTAAGGGTTGATTTCTCTGGAAAGGAACGATATTATGAAGAAAACATCCAAGCGTATTCTCAGCCTGCTGCTGGCAGCCATGATGGTGTTATCCCTCTTTGCCGGCTGCGGCTCCAAGACCTCCTCCGGCAGCTCCGCCAAGGCGGATGACGGCTACGATCCCCTGATCGACAACGACGAGACCATCAACCTGACTGTCTTCAGCCAGCTGGCCAACTGGTCCGGCGCCCAGACCGGCTGGGGCGCTGTGCTTCTGAAGGATATGTTTAACATCGAGCTGACCATCATCCCCGATTCCGACGGCACCTACGAGACCCGCATGGAGAGCGGCAACCTGGGCGACATCGTGGTCTGGGGCAGCAACGGCGACGAGTACAAAGCCGCTGTTGACCAGGGCATGCTCTTCGACTGGGAAGAGGAGGATCTGGTTGCCACCTACGGCAAGGACATTCTGAGCTATTTCCCCGATGCCCTGGAGGCCAACCGGGAACTGAATGCCGACGGTAAGATCTACGGCTACGGCTACAATGTGGCCAGCGAATCCGGCCAGCACGACCTGTTCACCTATGACTGGGGCATCCGCTGGGACGCCTATGCCGCCGCGGGCTATCCGGAAGTGAAGGATCTGGATGATTTTGTTGTGGCGCTGAAAGCCATGAAGGAAGCGGTGCCCACCGGCGACGACGGCAAGACCACCTACGCAGCCTCCCTGTGGCCCGACTGGGACGGCAACATGGTTATGTATGTCAAGGCATTGGCCGAAGGCTACTACGGCTACAAGGAGCTGGGCATCGGCCTGTATGACTCCGCCACCGGCGATTTCTACGACTGTCTGGAGGAGAACGGCCCCTACCTGAATGCTCTGAAATTTTTCAACAATCTGTATCAGGCGGGCCTGCTGGATCCCGACTCCATGACCCAGACCTATGACACTATGATCGCCAAGGTCCGCAGCGGCAATATCCTGTTCTCCATCTTTGACTATGCCGGCTCCATCGCCTTCAACTCCGAGCAGCACGTTGCCGAGAACAAGTACATGGCCCCCCTGGTTCCCAAGGATGCCAGCGTCATCGTGGAAGGCCTGACCACCGCCGGCAAGGACCGGATCTGGTCCATTGGCAACAATACCGTATATCCGGAAAAGTGCATGCAGCTGATTAACTGGCTGTCCACCCCCGACGGTGCCATGACCATCTGGTACGGCATCAAGGGCCTGATGTGGGACTATGATGAAAACGGCAACACCTATTTCACCGAGCTGGGCAAAAAGTGCTATGAGGACAACTCCACCGACCTGACCGGTGTGGAGTGGACCTCTCCCTATACCGGGAAGACCTACACCCTGGACGGCACCTTCAACGATGGCATGCTCCAGATCAACAATACCACTTGGGCTTCCGGCGCGGAGAATCCTGACTCCGTGGAGGGCGAATGCTTCCACCAGAGCACCTGGGCCAGCCGCATGGGCGACGCCAAGAACGATACCGAAGCCGACTGGCGGGAAAAGACCGGCTGCGTGGGCACCCAGGAGTATCTGGATTCCTGCAGCTACACCATGATCCCCGCCGTGAACTTCGCGGAAGCCACCAAGTCCCCCGAGCTGGACCTGAAATGGCAGCAGGTCATCAAGGCCATCAAGGAGGGCTCCTGGAACGCCATGTACGCCAAGACCGATGCCGAGTTCCAGCAGATCGTGGACAATATGCGCTCCGCTTGCAACGGCTACGGCTACGATGAATGTGTGCAGTGGTGCCGTGAGCAGGCTGCCGCCCGGTTCGCGCTGCAATAAGAATACAACTGTATGA
>JBJDYV010000040.1:0-2401 GCA_051867655.1 Oscillospiraceae bacterium | reverse complement strand
CCGGCGGCGACGGGGCCCACAGCTTCAACATCTCCACCACCGCCGCCCTGGTGACGGCGGCGGGCGGCGTGAAGGTGGCCAAGCACGGCAACCGCGCGGCCTCCTCGAAATGCGGCACGGCGGACTGTCTGGAGGCTCTGGGGGTCAACATCCAGCAGAGCCCCGCGCGGTGCGTGGAGCTTCTGAACGAGGTGGGCATGTGCTTCTTCTACGCCCAGAAGTACCACACCTCCATGAAATACGTGGGGGCCATCCGCAAGGAGCTGGGCTTCCGCACCGTGTTCAACATCCTGGGCCCCCTGACCAACCCCGGAAGCCCCGCCATGCAGCTGCTGGGCGTCTATGATGAATACCTGGTGGGCCCGCTGGCCCAGGTGCTCATGAGCCTGGGCGTGCGGCGGGGCATGGTGGTCTACGGCCAGGACAAGCTGGACGAGATCTCCGCCAGCGCCCCCACCACCGTCTGCGAGTTCAAGGACGGCTGGTACAAGACCTACACCATCACCCCCGAGGACTTCGGCCTGGAGCGCTGCACCAAGGCCGACCTGGTGGGCGGCACCCCGGAGGAGAACGCCACCATCACCCGGGCCATCCTGAACGGCGAGAAGGGCCCCAAGCGCAGCGCGGTGCTGCTGAACGCCGGCGCGGCCCTCTATATCGGCGGCAAGGCGGACACCATGAAAGACGGCGTGGCCCTGGCGGCGGAGCTGATCGACTCGGGTAAGGCCGCCCGGACCCTGCAGGGCCTGATCGAGGTCAGCAACCGCCCGGAGGTGGAGGCGTGACCATTCTGGACACCATCGCCGATTACGCCCGGCAGCGGGTGGCGGCGGACAAGGAGAAGACCGGCCCGGAGGAAATGCGGGAGCTGGCCCGGCAGGGGGGAGCCGCCCACGGCGCGGAGTTTGAGAACGCCCTGCGCAAGCCGGGCATGAGCTTCATCTGCGAGGTGAAGAAGGCGTCCCCCTCCAAGGGAATTATCGCCGAAGACTTCCCCTATGTGGACATCGCCCGGGATTACGAGGCGGCGGGGGCCGACTGCATCTCCTGCCTGACCGAGCCCAAGTGGTTTTTAGGCTCGGACCAAATCTTCCGGGAGATCCGGCAGACGGTGGCCACCCCCATGATCCGCAAGGACTTCACCGTGGACGAGTATCAAATCTACCAGGCCAAGGTGCTGGGGGCCAATGCAGTGCTGCTGATCTGCGCCCTGCTGGACACCCGCACCGTGGCGCGGTATCTGGAGCTGTGCGGGCAGTTGGGCCTGGCCGCTCTGGTGGAGGCCCACGACAAGGACGAAATCGCCTCCGCCGTGTCCGCCGGGGCGCGGATCATCGGCGTAAACAACCGGAATTTGAAGGACTTTTCCGTGGACTTCTCCAACGCCGCCCGGCTGCGGGACCTGATCCCGGCCGGGACGGTCTATGTGGCGGAGAGCGGCGTGAAGGGCCCGGAGGACGCCCGCACGCTGAAAGCCATCGGGGCGGACGCGGCCCTGGTGGGGGAGACCCTGATGCGCGCGAAAGACAAGGGGGCCATGCTGGCGGCCCTGCGGGAGGCGGCACAATGACAAAAATCAAGCTTTGCGGGCTGTCCCGGCCCGAGGACATTCAAACGGCCAACGAGCTGAAGCCGGATTACATCGGCTTCGTCTTCGCCCCCAAAAGCCGCCGGTATGTGACGCCGAAGCAGGCGGCGCAGCTGGAGGAGCAGCTGGACCCGGAGATCACCGTGGTAGGCGTGTTCGTCGATGAATCCATGGAGACCATCTCCGCCCTGCGGGAGTGCGGCATCATCGACGCGGCGCAGCTCCACGGCGATGAGGACGAGGACTATATTACGGCCCTCCGGGAGCTGACTGACATGCCGGTCATTAAGGCCTTCCGGATCGAAACCGAGGAGGATGTGGCCGCCGCCGAGGGCAGCTCGGCGGACCACGTCCTGCTGGATTCCGGCTGCGGCACGGGGACGGCCTTCGACTGGAGCCTGATCGAAACGATCAAGCGGCCCTATTTCCTGGCGGGCGGGCTGAATTTGGACAATGTGCGCGGCGCGGTGGAGACCCTGCACCCCTACGCCGTGGACGTCAGCTCGGGGATCGAGACCGACGGGGTCAAGGACCCGGAGAAAATGAGAGAATTTGTACGCGCCGTGCGCGGCGTGAGCGGAAAGGAAGAGTGACCATGACGAACGAGAAAGGCCGCTTCGGCGTCCACGGCGGACAATACATCCCCGAGACGCTGATGAACGCGGTCATCGAGCTGGAGGCGGCTTACGAGCACTACAAGAACGACCCGGAGTTCAACCGGGAGCTGACCGAGCTGCTGAACGAATACGCCGGGCGGCCCTCCCGGCTCTACTACGCGGAGAAGATGACGAAGGACCTGGGCGGCGCGAAGAT
>JBJDYV010000039.1:0-11762 GCA_051867655.1 Oscillospiraceae bacterium | reverse complement strand
ACGACCCCTCCGTGCACGATTACAGCGAGGACAAGCCGGAGTTCGTGTGCATCGGGCACGACCACTACGTCTACGGCAACAAGAAGGAAATTGAGGAGTACAGAGCCATCCGGGAAAAGGGCGTACCCCTGAAGACCATCACCATCGCGGACGGGAGCGAACCGGAAGCGGCCCCCGAGCAGCCGGCGGCCATCCCCGAGGGCGAGTACATCAAGGCCCCGGTCCGCGACACGGGGAGCCGCTGGTATACCTTCCTGTCCTTCCTGCTGCCGGTCCCGGGGCTGATCGCAGCCCTGATTCTGAAGCGCTTCCGGTACATCCGCAACTACAAGGCGTGCAAAAAGGGCGCCATCGCCGGGTTTATCACCCTCGGGGTGATCGTCCTGCTGTTCCTGCTTCTGCTCCTGCTGGCGGTGATCTGAGTTGAGCCGGACAGCGCGGGATAACCCGTCATGGCCTGCATGACGGATTGTCCCTTGACAAGAGAATCGAAGGCAGGCTATAATAAGCCAATAAAAGCAGACAAAGGCGTCGAATTAAGGCCTTTGTCTGCTTTTATTTTTATTTTAAGGAGGGTCATTATGAAAAAGAGGATCATCAGTTTGCTCCTGATCCTGGTCATGTGCCTGAGCCTGGCCGCGTGCGGCGGTTCCAAGACAGGCGATGAGGAGCAGAAGCCCAGCGACAGCGGAAACGCGGCCGCCGGCGAAAGTGAGAGTCCGGAGATCGACAAGAGTTCCATGAGCTACGACGAGCTCTCCGCGTACATCTATGAACAGGTGCTGGGCGAATTTTACAGCACCTATGAAGCCGCCAAGGAAGCGGAGACCGTCTCCGAGCGCTACGCGCTGGCGGCCATCGCGGAGGCCAAGCTGCTGGAGTCCGGCGTCATCATGCCGACCTATACCGCAGGCGGACGATACGCCCTTTTCCGTGTGGCTCCTTATACGGTGGACTATGTACAGTGGGGCTCCGACTATGAGCGCTACCACCAGGCGCTGGTCTGCACCGAGTTCATCACAGCGGAGGACCGTTCGGAAATGAAGGCCAAGTGGAATGAGCTGCGGGGCACCGGCACCTACGAGTCCTGGGCAAAGTCCTATCTGGAGGATAAGGGATATACTCTGAAGTCCGACTACACCCTGTCCTACAGCGCCAACCCCACCACCTGGGATGTGTTCTCCACCTATTGGACCACGGACAGCAGCGCCATCGTCAACACCTATGACGGTCTGTATGAGTATGACTGTGAGGGCTACATCCAGCCCGCTCTGGCCACCAGCTACGAGGTCTCCGCGGACGGCTGCACGTATACCTTCCATCTGCGGGAAGGCGTGAAGTGGGTGGACGTCCAGGGCCGTGAGGTGGCCGAAGTGCAGGCGGATGACTTTGTGGCCGGCCTGCAGCACCTGATGGACGCCCAGGCCGGCATGGAGTATCTGGCCGGCGCCTACGGCGGCTGCAACATCGTTAACGCCGACGCCTACATGGCCGGTGAGGTGACCGACTTCGCCGAGGTCGGCGTCAAGGCCGTGGACAAGTATACCGTGGAGTACACCCTGGCCGCCCCCTGTACCTACTTTGAGACCATGTTGGGCTACACCACCTTCGCCCCCCTGTGCCGCAGCTATTATGAATCCCTGGGCGGCAAGTTCGGCGCTGAGTATGATCCCTCCGCGGCGGATTATACCTATGGCAGAGACCCGTCCTGCATTGTGTACTGCGGACCGTACCTGGTCACCAGCGCCACCGATAACAACTCCATCGTGTTTGAAGCAAACGAGAGCTATTGGAACGCGGGCAACATCAACGTCACCAAAATCACCTGGCTGTACGACGATGGCTCCGACGTCACAAAGATCTACCGCGACGCGGTCAACGGAACGCTGGACGGCGTATCGCTGAACACCTCCACCCTGGAGACCGCGAAGGCGGAGGGCTTGTTTGACAAGTATGCCTATGTCTCCAATACAGACGCGACCACCTATGTCACCTATCTGAACCTGAACCGCGGCGCGTTCTCCAACGTCAACGACGACACGGCGGCCGTCTCCCCCCAGACGGAGGAAGACGCGGCCCGGACCAACGCGGCGGTCAGCAACGTGCATTTCCGCCGGGCGCTCACCTTCTCCGTGGACCGGGCGGCCTATAACGCACAGCAGACCGGCGAGGATCTGAAATATACCTCTCTGCGCAACTCCTATACGCCCGCGAACTTTGTGACCCTGCTGGAAGACGTCACCGTCAGCATCAACGGCACGGACGTCACCTTCCCCGAGGGTACCTATTACGGCGAGATCATGCAGGCCCAGCTGGACGCGGATAACTATCCCGTCCTGGTCTGGAACCCGGAGGCCGACGACGGAAACGGCGGCGGCGACGGCTATGACGGCTGGTACAATCCGGAGAATGCGGCAGCCGAACTGGAGCTGGCCATCGCAGAGCTGGCCGAGGACGGCATTGTGGTGGATGCGGACAACCCCATCTATCTGGATCTCCCCTACGACAGCAGCAGCGAGACCTTTTCCAACCGGGCCAATGCCTATAAGCAGTCTGTCGAGGCCTCCCTGGGCGGTAAGGTCGTGGTCAATCTGGTGGCACGTGCGGATCATTATGAATGGTATTATTGCGGATATTACATCAGCTACGGTTACGAAGCAAACTGCGATGTTTACGACTTGACCGGCTGGATCCCCGACTACGGCGATCCCTGCAACTATCTGGACACCCTGCTGCCCGATTACGCAGGCTATCAGACCATGCTTCTGGGCATCTATTAAGCCCTCCACTCCGATTCCACACGTACATTGCATAGCGGAAAGCCCGTGGACCTCTGCGTCCACGGGCTTTCTGCCGAGGCTATCGAAAAAGTCTGCGCCTTTTCCGACAAAAAGATGCGGTCTGCATTGTCAGCCCTATGATGGACGATTTGCACGTTTGCGGGCCGGCCGGCCTCCCATATTGATGACAAACCGGGAACCCGTCCAAGATGGACAGGTCCCCGGTTTTGCTTTTTGCTGTTCAAGGCAGTTGTTCAAGGCTGTTCAAGCGCGGCGTTTCTTACAGCTCGGCAAAGCGCATGAGGATCGTGGCGAATACAGCGCGGCTGGTGCTGTCTGCAGGTGCCAGAGCTCCGGTGTCCGTGCCCTGAATGATGCCCGAGCCGCAGGCCCACTGCAGAGCGGAGAAGGCGTAGTCACCGATGCTCTCCGCGTCGGTATAGGACAGGATGTTCGTATTCTCGCCCACGCTGACGTCATAGCCCTTGTACTGGGCGTAGCGGTACAGAATGACCGCCATATCCTGGCGGGTGATGTCATCGTCAGGGCCGAAGACGCCGTCATAGCCGTTCACGATGCCGCTGGCGGCGGCCCAGGCCACCGCATCGGTGTACCAGGTGCCGTCGGCCACATCAGAGAAGCCGGACGCACCGGACACACTGGGTTCGCCGTCCAGGCGGTACAGAATCGTGACGATCTGGCTGCGGGACAGGTTCAGCTCCGGAGCAAACTGACCGCCGCCGATGCCCTCCATCAGGCCGTTTTCCGTCACATAGTTCACGGCGTCGCGGTACCAGGCGTCGTCGGGAACGTCAAGGAACGAGGCCGCGGGCACGTCCGGAACGTCAGGCTCATCCGGTTCGTCAGGAGTGTCGGGGGTGTCTGTATCCGTGGAGGTATCTGGCTTACTGGGATAGACGGGGATGTAGGGATCGTCAGGTTCCTCGGTCAGAAGAACCGCAGTCAGCTCATCCGCCAGGTCTTTCACATATGCGGGGCTGATGGGGCTTTCCACGCCGACTTCCGCGAAGCTCTCCTCAAAGCCCAGATCCACGTCCAAGGCGCAGAATTTCAGATAGTCATCCACGGCGCCGTAGAAATCATCCTGGGCCTCCAGCCAGAAGGAGAACGCGCCGGACAGAGAGGTGGCATAGCTGATCAGGTAACAGGGATAGCTGAAGAAATGGTTGACCTCCATCCAGGAAGTACTCTCGCCGTCTTCCTGCACATCTTCCGCAGCGATGATACCATATTCCGCCTGCAGCGCGTAGTATTTCCGATTGAGCTGTTCCACGGTCACCCCCGGAGTGGTAAACGCATACTGCTCGAACTCATCCCGGATGCACTGCCACACGATGTTGCCCAGGAAGTAGGCCATGAAGTAGCTGGTCACCTCGTCGGCCTGTTTGCCGAACAGCTTGGGATAGTACTCGGTCATCAGCAGCTCCAGTCCCTGGGAGTGGACCTCCATGATGTCTTCCGCCTTGGTCTCCAGCGTGAAGCCCATGGGGTCATAATACATGGCGTTGTAGTGGCCGAACTCGTGGACGATGGTGGAGAAGTTGATCACATTATAACTGCCGGTGTAGGGGTCACTGAAGATGAAGGGCGTTCCGAAGCTGTAAAACCAGTCGGTGTACGCGCCGCCGTAGTACTTGTCCTCCGTGGCCTGGAAGTCGTACATTCCGTGGTCCACCATGTAATTAAAGGAATCCAGAAGCTCACTGGACATGTCCGCCAGGTACGGCCGGATGGACTGCACGGCTGCGTCGGTGGTATAGTCGTGTGCGAACACGCCGCTGTACAGATCGATGTCTGCGTTGCGCTCGCAGAGAGCCATGTAGATGGGCACCAGATACTCCTTGACCGCGTCCTCAAATTCCCGGATCTCCTCCGGGGTGTAGTCCCGGCCATAGTAGTCGTAGATATACTCCATATAGTTGTTATAGCCCATGGACGCGGCCTCGGCATTCCAATTTTCAATCATTTCGAGGTAGATGCCGCCCAGCCAACTGTAGTATTCTTCTCTGCCGTAGGTTTCCACATAATAATCTTTCCAATATATATAGGACTCGTACTCGTCCAGGAGCTCGGAATTGACGTCGTAGTCGTAATCATACTGTTCGTACTCACTCCAATAGTAGTCCAGGCAGCAGTAGTTCGTAGGGTCGTCGCTGTTGAAATAGGGCTCCAGAACCTCCTCATAGCCAGCCTCCCGCAGCTCATAGACCACATAATAGAAATAGTCCCATGTCCAGTAATAGGGGCCGGAGTACCAGTTCCAGGTGCCGTATTCCTGCATATCGTCATCCCACGTACCGGGAACCCAATAATAGCCCTCGTCGTACCAAACCCAGGCGCCATACTCACCTGTCTCTTCATCTACGGCATAATCGTCCCAGTACCAATTCGCATCGTACCAAACCCAATCGCCCCACTCTTCATCGTCATTCTGCTCAGAGCTCGCAGTCCAATACCAATATCCGTAGTTCTCATTGTAATCATCCCAGGCGTCTTCTCTGGCATAATTCTGATACCCGGTGATGGTGGTGAATCTGCACATGGTCCAGGTCAGTTCGACCAAATCATAGAATTCAGCGAAATCTTCCGCGATCGCGTCGGCATTGAAGCCATTTTCTTCGGTGCCAGTGCCCATCAGCGCAAGAATATTTTCGTACAGCTCATAGAATCTGGCTTCTTCCTCTTCCCCAAAGCCATATTCTTCATAGTTGATCTCGCTGAAGTTCAGATCCGTTCGCTTAGCCGCATTGTTGTCCTTGAAAAAATCGGTTTTACGGACTCTCGGCCCGGCCGCCAGCGCCGCGGGGCACAGTGACAGCACCAGGGCCAGGACCATCACCAGGGAAAGCAGTCTCTTTTTCATGGGGTTCTCCTTCCTGTTCTAAAACCTTAAAATTTGAAAATTCCCTTCCATAATCCGTTGGAATTACAGCGCCGCCCGGTAAATGTCGCTGACGCCCTCCCGGTCAAACTGGACCGGGTGGTTCTGAATGCTGGCGGCAGAGACCCGGAAGCAGTTTTCCGTCATCCAGGGGATGTCCTCCGCTGTAATCCCCTGCTCGGAGAGGCTGGTCGTCAGGCCGATCTTCTCCAACAGGGCGCGGATGGTGTCAGCGCAGTCCTCCGCGCCGGTCCCGCCCAGCAGGCGGGAGATCTCCCCGTACCGCTCCGGCGCACCGCTGATGCTGCGCTCGGTGATCACGGGCGTCAGCGCTGCCAGGCCCCGGCCATGCACGATATTGCGCAGGCCGCTGGCGGGGTGCTCCATCCCGTGGGGCAGGGCCACGCCGGCGGTGTGGATGACCATGCCGCCGATCGTGCTGGCCCAGGTGATGGCGTCCCACGCCTCGGGTGAGCGCTCCCCCTCGTACACCCGGACCAGATTCTGCCCGGTCAGGGCGATGGCCGACCGGCACATGAGATCCGTCATGGGCTGCGCGCCCCTGGAAATATAGGCCTCCATGGAGTGGCACAGGGCGTCAAAGCCCACCGCGGCCAGGACCGTTTGGGGCATGGTCTCCATCAGCTCCGAGTCAATGATGGAGGCCTTGGCCACGATGGCGCTGGTGTACAGAGATTTCTTGTCGCCGTTTTCAGGGTTGGTCAGAACGGAGAAGCCGTTGCCCTCGCTGCCCGTGCCGCAGGTGGTGGGGACGAGGATCAGCGGCAGGGCGCTCTCGCCGGTCTTGCGCTTAAAGATGTAGTCATTGATATCCCCGTCGTTGACGCTGAGAAACGCCACCGCCTTGGCGCAATCCATGATGCTGCCGCCGCCCAGGCCCACGACCACGCCGCAGCCCTTTTCCTTTGCCAATTGCGCGCCCTCGACGGCAGTGGTGGTCAGGGGATTGGGGGTCGCCTTGTCAAAAACGACTGTCTCCACCCCGGACTCCGCCAAGCAGGACACCACCCGGTCCAGCAGGCCGGAGCGCTTGGTGCTGCCCGTGCCGGTGACCAGCAGGGCCCGCTTGCTGTATTGGGCGGCGAGGGCCCCCACCTCGCTGACCCGGCCCCGTCCGAACACCAGGTTGGCGGGCAGATAATAGTTGAACTTCAAGTCGGATTCCTCCTTTTACACAGTATTTGATTCAGTATAAATTTCGTGTGCGCCGCTGTCAAGAAAGCCGGTTCCGTTAAAACGGCATCTTTCCCATGCTGAATTGTCATTTTATGCCTTCAGTCAAAGAAGCTCCGGGAGCATCTCCTGGGTGAGCTTCAGAAACTTTTTCGCCGCGGGCGACATCTCCTGCAGGGACTTCACCGCCACCCCCAGATTCCGGGAGCAGAAGGGATCCAGCGGATAGGCCTGCACCTGATCCTCGTACCCCCGGAGGACCAGCTTGGGCAGGATACTGATGCCCAGATGGCTGGAGATCATGGAGATGATGGCGTGGTCGTCCTTGGACGTGAAATGGACGCAGGGGACCACGTTGGCGGCATCCAGGGCGTCGTGAACATCGTAGTCCGTCCCCATGGCGGAAATGATAAAGGGTTGGTCCCGGAAGCCGGTGATGGGGAACCGCCCCCCTTCCGGGACCGGGTGGTCCCGGGGCAGGACCGCCATCAGCGGATCGTCGCACAGGGGGACCCAGTCCAGTCCCCGGATGTTCTGCCGGCTGAGGAAGCCGAAGTCCGCCATGGCGTCCTCCACCCAGCCCACGATCTCGTCCGTGCCGCCCTCCATCAGGCTGATGGTAATGCCGGGATAGATCTCCTGAAAGCGGCGGATGATCTTCGGCAGCCAGTGGATGGAGACGCTGGAAAAGGAGGCGATGACCAGCTTGCCGGTGTTGACCCCGTTCAGATCGTTGATGGTCTGGGTCAGGTTCTCATTGGAGGAAAGCAGCGCATGGACCAGGGGCAGAAGCCGCTTGGCGTTGGGCGTCAGGCGGACCCCCTGCTTGGTCCGGGCGAACAGGGTGAAGCCGATCTCGTTTTCCAGGGATTTCAGGATGTGGCTGACGCCCGACTGGGTATAGCCGATGCGCTCCCCGCTTTTGGTGAAGTTTTTGGTCTCCGCCACATCGGCGAACAGCTCGTATTTTTTGATATCCATGGTTCGCGCCTCCCATGAGAAATTTGAATCGGGACGATGCCACATCCCGATTTCACTTTTGCGATCACGGGACGTATAATAGCGCCATTGATAACAGGGGGTATATGGATTATGCGGCTGAGCGCGGTAAAGAAGGATCTGGGCAAGACCTTTCGGGTGGTGGACTCCCATACCATGGGGGAGCCGACCCGGATCATCTACGACGGCTTTCCTCCTCTGGAGGGTGCCACCATGATGGAGCGGAAGGAGTACCTGGAGCGGAACTTCGACCACTACCGGAAGGCCCTGATGCTGGAGCCCCGGGGGCACCGGGACATGTTCGGCGCCCTTCTGACCGAGCCGGTCAGCCCGGAGGCCGACCTGGGTGTGATCTTCATGGACAGCGGCGGCTACCTGAACATGTGCGGCCATGGAAGCATCGGCAGCGCCACGGTGGCGGTGGAGACCGGCATGGTCCCCGTGACCGAACCCTACACCGACGTGGTGCTGGAAGCCCCCGTGGGCATCGTCCGGGCCCGGGTGAAGGTGGAGCACGGAAAGGCGGTGGAGGTCAGCATCTGGAACGTCCCCGCGTTCCTGTACCGGGAAAACCTGGAGCTGGAGCTGGACGGCTACGGCACAGTGCTCTTCGATATCTCCTTCGGCGGCAGCTTTTTCGCTCTGGTGGATTCCGAAAAGATCGGCCTGGAGATCAGGCAGGAGAATCTGGAGCGGCTGACCGATTTCGGCATGCGCCTGCGAGAGAAGATCAACCGGATCGTCTACGTCCGCCACCCGGAGCTGAACATCCACACGGTGGACCTGGTGGAGATCTACGGCCCGCCCACCGATCCCCGGGCGGACCGGAAGAACGTGGTGATCTTCGGGGACGCCCAGACCGACCGCTCCCCCTGCGGGACCGGGACCAGCGCCAAGCTGGCGGCCCTGTACGCCAAGGGCGAGCTGGCCCTCGGCCAGGAATTCGTCTACGAGAGCATCACCGGCTCCCTGTTCCGGGGCACCCTCACCGGGGAGACCCGCGTGGGCGATTTCAAGGCGGTGATCCCCCGCATCACGGGCAGCGCCTACATCACCGGTTACAACGAATGGGTGCTGGATGAGGACGACCCCCTGCGTTACGGCTTTCTCTTGGGCAGCCGCTGATTCCCCCAGGCATAAAAAAAGACGCTCCCATGCACACGCATGAGGAACGTCATTGCTCCCGGAGACACGGCCGAACTCCTGTGTCCAGTTTTCAATATAGCAACTCTTTCCGCCGTTGTCAACCGAAAAATCGGGACGCGGGAAGTCATGAAAGTTTGTCATGTCAGGCGCGGAAAAGTGGCGTGATACAAATGACCGGTTTGTCTGTATAATCGGTTTTGATTTTTCGAGAGGATCGAGGTGAGAACATGGAAAAACGGTTTCAGTTTCCTCTGAAGCAGCACATCGGGGCCCCCAGCGTCCCTGTTGTCTCCGTGGGCAGTCATGTGGACCGGGGCGGTCTGCTGGCGAAGAAGCCGGAAAATTCCCTGGGTGCCAATCTGCACACCAGCGTCTCCGGCACGGTGCTTCAAATCACGGAGGACCGGATCGTGGTGGAGGCGGACGCCGTTCAGCCGCGGGATTACGTCCCCCTGACCGCTGAAACCCCGCTGGAGCGGATCGAGGAGTCCGGGCTGGTGGGCCTGGGCGGCGCGGGCTTTCCCACCTACGCCAAGCTGACCAGGCCCTTTTCCCGGGATGGCGTGGTCATCGTCAACGCCGCCGAGTGTGAGCCGATCCTGAGCCACAACATCGCCGCCATTGAGGAGGACCCCGCCCGGCTGATCCGGGGCTTGCAGATCCTGATGGAGGTGATGAACGCCGCCGAAGGTGTCATCGCCGTCAAGGCCAGACACACCGAAGCCGTCGCCCGGCTGAACGCGGCCCTGCCCGAACGGGGCGTCCGCGTCGCCCTTTTGCCCGACCTGTACCCCATGGGCGAGGAGCGGGCCATCCTCCGGGAGGTTCTGGGGAAGCTGCTGGGCGTGGAGAGCCTGCCGCTGGAGGCGGACGCCGTGGTGGTGAACGCGGAGACGGCCTGCCGGGTCCAGGAGGCGGTGGATCTGAAAAAGCCCCTGATCGACAAGGATCTGACCGTGGCCGGAAAGCTGGCGGGCAACGAAAACCTGATCCGGGTGTTCCGCGACGTTCCCCTGGGCTGCACCGTGGCCGATCTGTTTGCGCGCGTGGGCGGTCTGGCGGAGGACTACGGCGAGCTGATCATGGGCGGACCCTTCACCGGAAAGCGTACCGCACCGGATGCCCCGTTCATCAAGACCACCGGCGGTCTGATTGCTGCCGAATGTTTTATGAAAGGTCCGGAGAAGATCGGCCTTCTGGTGTGCGCCTGCGGCGCGGACCAGAAGCGGCTGGAGGAGATCGCCGCCAGTATGGGCAGCCAGGTGGCCGGCGTGGAGCGCTGCAAGCAGGCCCGTCAGGTCAAGGGCAGCCTGAAATGCGAAAATCCGGGCCGCTGTCCCGGCCAGGTCCAGAAGGTCCTGGCGCTGAAAAAGGCGGGAGCGCAGGCGGTGCTCATCAGCAACTGCACCGACTGCTCCAACACGGTCATGTCCTGCGCCCCTAAGCTGGGCCTGCCCGTCTATCACTGCACAGACGGCGCGCTGCGGGCGGTCAACCTGCCCCTGGTCCGCCGCATCCATGGATGATCCCAAAGAGGAGGAACAAATATGTCTATCACAAAGGAAACTCTGCAGCAGCATCTGAAGGACCCCGCCATTTTCTGCTGCCGCAGGCAGAAGGGTCTGGTCATCAGCGCCGCCGACCTGGAGGACCCGGCGCTGTTTGACGACATGGTGGACGCCGGGCTGCTGACGCTCAGCGAAGACGGTCTGACC
Source organism: Oscillospiraceae bacterium (assembly GCA_051867655.1). Lineage (GTDB taxonomy): Bacteria > Bacillota > Clostridia > Oscillospirales > Oscillospiraceae > JAJPXI01. Next base: position 1,026 of record JBJDYV010000039.1, on the reverse strand, counting down.
ATCGAACAGGTGCTGGGCGCCACCCTGCTGACCGACGTGGAGGCGCTGACCCCCATCACCCGGGCGGTGCTGGACAGGGTAAATGAAACAGAACCACAAACGGAAGCGCCCGCACCCGCGGCCGCGCCCGTGATCCAGACCAGGACAGGGGGAAACGGTATGCTCCACATTGAGATCGGCAAGGCGGAAAAGCTCGAGGGACTGGTCCTGGACATTCCGCTGCTCTCCGGCGCGCCGGAGGCACCCGCGCCGCAGGCGGCACCGGCCGCACCGGAGACGGGTGAAAAGAAGGTCATCCGCACTCTGGTCAAAAAGCACATCCGGATCACCGACGCCGAGATCGGCACGGAGACCTCCATCAAAGACGGCAAGATCACCATCGACGGCTCCATCGTAGACAAGGCCGTGCTGCAGGACCCCCTGTGCAAGAGCATCCAGCTGGATGTCATCAGGCCGGAAAACCGCCACGTGTACACCGAGACCATCATGGATGTCTGCCCCATCGCCACGAAGGTGGAGGGCGAACTGGGCTCCGGCATCACAAAGGTGGCGGACGGCGTGGTGTTCATGCTGACCGGCGTGGACGAGGACGGCGTTCAGGTCCACGAGTTCGGCTCCTCCGAGGGCTATCTGGACGAGAAGATGTACTTCGGCCACCCCGGCTGCGCCGATGAAAACGACATCATCATCCGCTGCCACGTGGTCATCCAGCGCCTGACCGGCATGACCCGGCCCGGCCCGTTCGCGGCCCACAAGTGCCAGGACTATATCATCCAGGCCGTCCGGGACGAGCTGAAGAAGTACGATGGCGAGGTCGTCCGGGAGGAGCTCTGCGAGGACGTGCGCCGCCGGGGCAATCCCCGGGTGGTCCTGGTCAAGGAGATCATGGGCCAGGGCGCCATGCACGACAACGTCATCTGCCCCACCGAGCCCTGCGGCATCCTGGGCGGCCAGAAGAACGTGGACTGCGGCAACGTGCCCATCATCCTGACCCCCAACCAGGTCCGGGACGGCTCCATCCACGCC
>JBJDYV010000038.1:0-2421 GCA_051867655.1 Oscillospiraceae bacterium | reverse complement strand
TGATCCTGATCTCCTACTCCATCGGCCAGGAGCAGCGGGGCGCCGCCGTGGTGGCATTGGTCATCGGTCTCACCAGCTGGACCTGGACCTGCCGCAGCGTCCGCTCCCAGGTCATCTCCCTGCGCAACCGTGACCATGTGAACCTGTCCAAGCTCTCCGGCCACAGCATGCTGCGGATCGTCGTCACCGACATCCTGCCCTACATCGCCTCCTATGTGGTCATGGCCTTCATCCTCCAGGTCTCCACCGGTATCCTCAGCGAGGCACAGCTGAGCTTGCTGGGCCTGGGTCCCAAGACCACCGAGACCGCTACCCTGGGCCTGATGATGAACTGGGCCATGCTGTATTCGGCACATACCAACGGCTCCTGGTGGGCTTACTTCCCCGTGATCCTGACCATTACCCTGATCTCGTTCTCCCTGAACCTGATGAACACGGGCCTGGATCAGGTGTTCAACCCCACCCTGAGAGACTAAGGAGGACGCTATGGGAAACGTTATGCTGGAGGTCAGAGACCTCAAAACCAAATATGTCACCCGGTTCCATGAGGATGTCTATGCCGTGGACGGCGTCAGCTTCACCATCGAGGAGGGCAAGTCCCTGGGCATCGCCGGTGAGTCCGGCTGCGGCAAGTCCACCCTGGCCCTGTCCATGATGGGCTACTACTTCCCGCCCCTGCACTACATCAGCGGCGACATCATCATCGACGGAAAGAATATCTCCGGCATGAAGCCGGACGACGTGCGCAAAACCATCCTGGGCAGCGAGATCGCCTACATTCCCCAGGCGGCCATGAATGCCCTGAACCCCACCCAGAAGATCATCCGCTTCATGGAGGACGTGATCCGGGCCCATGACCCCAAGGCCGACAAAAAGGTGATCCGGGAGCAGGCAGAAGCGCGGTTTGCCGAGCTGGGCCTGCCGAAAGAGGTCCTGGACAAGCACGCGGTGGAGCTGTCCGGCGGCATGAAGCAGCGGACCGTTATCGCCGTGTCCACCATCCTGAACCCCAAGGTGCTGATCGCCGACGAGCCTTCCTCCGCCCTGGACGTCACCAGCCAGAAGATGGTCATCAAGATGATGCGCCAGCTGATGGAAAAGGGCTACATCAAGGCCATGCTGTTCATCACCCACGAGCTGCCCCTGCTGTACAACGTCACCGACGACATCATGGTCATGTACGCCGGACAGATCGTGGAGCGGGGCACCGCCCAGGAAATGGTCTTCGACCCCATCCACCCCTACTCCCACGGCCTGATGAACTCCATCCTGGTCCCCGAGGAGGGCACCCGGGGCAACAAGCTCACCGCCATCCCCGGCACCCCGCCCAACCTGAAGCGGCCTCCCAAGGGCTGCCGGTTCGCGGAGCGCTGCAAATACGCGAAGCCCGAATGCTTCTATACCGCGCCGCCGCCAAAGCCCTTCGACGAAGGCCGCATGTACCGCTGCCTGATGGGCCTGGACCAGCTGAAGGAGGTGTACAGCCATGAGTGATAAGGATTTCACCGGTCAGCCCCTGTGCCTGTCCGGCCGGGGCGTCACCCGGGTCTTCGGCCTGGGCGACAAGAAAACCGTGGCCGTGGACCATGTGGACTTTGACTTCCACGAGGGTGAGTTCGTCTCCATCGTGGGCGAGTCCGGCTCCGGCAAGACAACCCTGTCCAAAATGCTGCTGGGTCTATTAAACCCCTCCGAGGGCGAGATCCTGTTCCAGGGCAAGCCCCGGGATATTTCCAGCGGCAGGAAGAAGCGGGAATACTGGAAGGGCATCCAGGCCATTTTCCAGGATCCCTTCTCCTCCTTCAATACCTTCCAGAAGATCGACACCGTGCTGCTTGACTGCATCAACATGCGCGGCGGCAAGCACCTGCCCAAGGAACAGAAGATCGAAATGATGACCGAGGCCTGCAGCTTCGTCAACCTGAAGTTCGCGGAGCTGACCAACAAGTATCCCTTCGAGCTGTCCGGCGGCCAGATGCAGCGGCTGATGATCGCCCGGATCTTCCTGCTGAAGCCCAAGATTCTGCTGGCCGACGAGCCCACCAGCATGGTGGACGCCTGCTCCCGGGCTACCATCCTGGACATGCTGCTGCAGCTGCGGGATGAGATCGGCATGACGGTTATCTTCATCACCCACGACATCGGCCTGGCCTACTACATCTCCGACACCGTGTACATCATGGAGCACGGCAAGTTCGTGGAGTACGGCAAGGCGGACGACGTGATCCTGAACCCCACCGCCGCCTACACCAAGCGCCTGATCAGCGACGTGCCCAAGATCCACGAGGAGTGGGACCTGAGCACCGTGGACCTGCAGGCGGAAGCGTAATATAGTGTGGAGTTAGGCGTTTGGAGTTGATTGTGCGTAAAGGATCGTTTATCGCACTAACGTACGTTGGTTTCGCAGGAGTTGGATGCGCA
>JBJDYV010000037.1:0-2441 GCA_051867655.1 Oscillospiraceae bacterium | reverse complement strand
CTGGTGGAGATCATGTTGATGTTGATGCCGGCGTTGAACAGGGCCTCGAACATCAGGGCGGCCACACCGGGGTTGTTGATCATGCCGGCGCCCACGATGGACACCTTGGCGATGTTGTCGTTGACGTCGATGTGGTCGAAGCGGATGGAGTCCTTGTGCTCCTCCAGCACGGCCTTGGCCGCGGCCATATCGCTCTTGTGGACGGTGAAGGAAATGTCCTTGGTGTCGTTGCGGCCGATGGACTGGAGAATGATATCGACGTTGATGCCTTCCTTGGCCAGCAGGGAGAAGATCTTAAAGGCGATGCCGGGCTGATCGGCCAGGCCCACCAGGGCCAGACGGGCCACGTTCTTATCCTTGGCAACGCCGCTGACGTGGGTTTTTTCCATGGTTTTGACAACCTCCTTGACTTTTGTGCCGGGATTTCCCGTGAAGCTGGAGATGACCTCCAGGTTGACATTGTAGCGTTTCGCCATTTCCACCGAACGGTTGTGGAGCACCTGGGCGCCCAGGGTCGCCAGCTCCAGCATCTCGTCAAAGGTGATCTCATCCAGCTTTTTGGCGCCCTTGACGTAGCGGGGATCGGCGGTGTAGACGCCGTCCACGTCGGTGTAGATCTGGCACAGGTCGGCGTGGAGGACGGCGGCCAGCGCCACCGCCGAGGTGTCCGAGCCGCCCCGGCCCAGGGTGGTGATGTCATCATACTTGTTGATGCCCTGGAAGCCGGTGACGATGACGATGGAGTTCTTGTCCAGCTCAGCCTGGATGCGCTCGGCCTGGATGCGCTTGATGCGGGCGTTGCCGTAGCCGGAGTTGGTGCGCACGCCCGCCTGCCAGCCGGTCAGGGAGATGACCGGATAGCCCATGGCCTCGATGGCCATGGCGCACAGGGAGCAGGAGATCTGCTCGCCGGTGGACAGCAGCATATCCATCTCCCGCTTGGAGGCCTTCGGATTGATCTCCTCCGCCTTGGCGATCAGGTCGTCGGTGGTGTCTCCCTGGGCGGAGAGCACCGCCACCACCTTGTTGCCCTTGCGGTAGGTCTCCGTGATAATGCGGGCCACATTGCGGATGCGGTCAGCGTCCGCGACGGAGGTCCCGCCAAATTTTTGTACGATGAGTCCCATGTATGTCATACCTCCTCAAATTGGATCGAGGCGTTGTTTCTCTTCCATTTTATGCGCCTTGGTCCATGCGGTTCATTTGCCCTTTCTCAGTCCAGCACCCGCAGAACGGACAGCTTTTCCAGTCCGCCGAGCTTTTCCTCCAGCTCGCCCCGGGTCATCTCGCCGGTCAGGAAGGCGATCTCGCCGTCGGCGCTGCCCCGGCGGGCCAGAAGGTTCACATCGCCCAGCGCGGCGCGGGCCGCCTCAGCGGTGCCGTTGGCCCGGACGTACCAGGCAGATTTCAGGCCGTCGGGCGGGGTGCACACATCGTCGCCGCCCTGGTCCCAGTCCAGATACTTCTTGGTGTGGATGTGCTTGGCGGCGTCGATGACGTCGGCCACCACGGCGGAGGCGGTGGGCAGCTTGCCGGCGCCCCGGCCGTAGAACATGACGTCGCCGATGGCGTCGCCCTTGACGGTGATGGCGTTGAACACATCCTCCACCCCGGCCAGGGGATTGCTCTGATCCACCAGGTGGGGGGCGACGTAGGCGGTGACCTTGCCGTCCGCGCCCTTGATGGCCCGGCCCAGCAGCTTGATCTTCTTGCCCGCGGCGTCGGCGTAGTCCACGTCGGCCAGGGTCACGCCGGTGATGCCCTCAGTGGGCACCTGGTTGGGATAGACATGGCGGCCGAAGGCGATGGCGGCCAGAATGCAGATCTTGCGGCAGGCGTCGTGGCCCTCGATGTCGGCGGAGGGATCGCGCTCGGCGTAGCCGTTGTCCTGGGCCTCCTTCAGAGCGGTCTCAAAGGGCAGGCCGGCCTTGATCATGCGGGTCAGGATATAGTTGGTGGTGCCGTTCAGAATGCCGCACACCTCCAGGATCTCGTTGGCGGCCAGGCACTGGCTCAGGGGGCGGATGATGGGGATGCCGCCGCCCACGCTGGCCTCAAACAGGTAGCTGACCTTCTTTTCCTTGGCAATCTGCAGCAGATCGTAGCCGCAGGTGGCCACCAGCTCCTTGTTGGAGGTCACCACACTCTTGCCCGCGCGCAGGGCGCGCTCAGTGTACTCCTTGGCGATGGTGGCGCCGCCGATGGTCTCTACCACGATGTCCAGCTCGGGGTCGTTCTCAATGACCGAAAAATCCTTGACAAACTTGTCCGCAAAGGGGCTGTCGGGGAAATCCCGCACGTCCAGGATATACTTCAGCCGGATCAGATCATTGGTCCGGTGGGCGATGGAGTCGCTGTTTTTCGTCAGCACCTCGGCCACGCCGGAGCCCACGGTCCCGAAACCCAGGATCGCTACATTTACCATAGAACTCTCACCTCGT
>JBJDYV010000036.1:0-48329 GCA_051867655.1 Oscillospiraceae bacterium | reverse complement strand
CGGTATCGGGCTGGAAACCGGGAAGTGGATCATTGGTACTGGCACGGCTACGGATCTGGATCGAGATGCATGCTTCTACAATGATTTTTCTTAAATCTGTTTTCCGTGGAATTATATGTGAATTAAGGAGGAAAGCCTTTTATGAAAAGGCGAATCAAACGTCTGCTGAGCAGTGCGTTGGTGATTGCGCTGCTGCTTTCGCTGGTACCGGCAGTTTTGGCGGACGAGTCGGAGGATCCGACTACCGGTCAGATCAAAATAGCTCATAGCTATACTGGCAGCAAGAACAATTCGGATTTTCTCAATAAAATGGATGTGCCAGGCCCTGATTATAATGTCGCTGTGCAGAATGAAAGCTTCGTGCTTCCAAGACCCACCACCAGCGACATGACGGTCGGGGATAAGACAGATACCAGTGTTATCCCCTACTTCTGGGATGACGACGGCTATAAGTGGGTTGTGACGTCGTATGAGTATAGGTACTATGACAACAGTTCTACCCCTACTACCTCCGCGGAAAATCTTTCGGACGAGAAATGGAATAACATAACATTAGAATATTATGCGCCATATACATATTCCTCACGTAATGACTCCATAACAGTGTATTCCACAATTACTTATACTTGGGTAAAAACAACTGTGCAGGATTCAACTCACGCAAAGAGCAGCGTCACCTATGACTTTAATCTGCCCACGGGTGCGCACGCCTATTATGTGGAGAGTGTGCTTGGTATCCCTTACGCAGCGTTTGCGGAAGGTTATATCAATGGGGACACCCTCTCTTCGCTGAAAGCCACAGGCCAAAAGATGAATGAAGGTGCGGAGATCCCGTATTATCCGACCGGTGTGATGGGAGATAAAATCGGCCTGATCGGTGGCATCCCCACAACAGAAAACGGAAATATCATTCAGACCTATTATCAGTTTGACGGCTGGATGATGGTGGACGGCAGTTCTGAATCCGAGGAAACCCAGTATGTCAAGGGTGAGGACAAGAATGACCTCATTTATACCGAAGGCAATATGCCGACTGTGAACGGCAATGTCGCGCTGGTCGCTCACTGGACGGAGGTTGATTTTGACAATCTGATACTCACCGACGAACAGCAGGCACTGGAAGTCCCCTTTGCTGTTGAGCGGGAAACGGGCACAGATGCAATGATCTCGCAGCACAGTTCTGCGAAAAGCGGGGCAAGTGACGAGGACTGGACCACTGAAAACAGCGAAGCAACCGCACTGGAATTGGAAGAGGACCGGGAGGTCTATTACAAGGCTGAGCTGTCCATGAACCCGTTGATTGCCGAGGTCAAGGTTGGCGATACAAGGCTAAAGAATCTGCTTGCGGACCGGGACATTCAGAACCCCGCTTTTGCCAGTTTTGACATTAAGGTGCAGCTGGACGAGGCCCTGGAACCCGTGGCAGATAACAACGGGTATGTGACCTTTAGGTTTACCTGTACATTCCTGCAGCCTATGAAGGTTGAAGGAAAGACCGGAGTTATCAAGAATAAAGCCGGCGAGATCATTTACAGCGGCGGATATACAACAGACGGCGATTCCTATGTATATACCGTTCCTGCCAGTGTGCTGAAAAACAATACCACCTTTATCATCCCCATGGAGTGGAAGCCCGGAAAATACAGTGCAGAGATGCTGACCCAGGAGATTTGCCTGGAAGTTGCCGCCACGAAGGTCTCGGGGGAAGAGGAACAGACCGTAGTGGCCACTGGTGTCATCACCGGACGCATCGACCTTGCTGAAGCGGGCGTCCAAGAGACGGATGTGGTTTCCTACTTAATGGTTGGTGATACAACGTGGGAAAATGCGTTTAAGCCAGCCGATAATAATTGGACCTATATTGATATTCTCAAAGCGGCAAAACAATTAAAGAATGCTATGGCAAATATCATCCTGGATGCCAACAGTGTGTACGCCCACGTGGATGGTCCCGAGCAGCCCACCGGCACATTGACCGTCACCAAGTATGTGGCGGATAACAAGGCCGTGGAGGGTCAGGAATACACCTTTACGGCGACGATCAACGGCCGGGAGGAACCCTTCACGCTGAAAGCCGGCGAGACCTGGACAAAATCCGGTATTGCGCTGGATACTACATACAGCATTAAAGAGACCAACTCGAACGGCTACAATACCACCTACTACAATGAAGCCGGCATAATCACCGAGGAGAACCCCGATGCGGCGGCGGTGGTCATCAACGTTCCCAGCGACGAGGGTGCGCTGGTCGTCAGCAAGACCGTCAACGGCGGCAGCCTGACCAAGGAGTTTACCTTCACGGTAGAGCTGTCCGCAGAAGGAGAGTACCGTTACACCGGCTCCAAGATTGGTACCATCGCCAGCGGCGAAACGGTCACCCTGAAGAACGGCGAGAGCATCTCCATCAACAACCTGCCTGAGGGCACCACCTACACCGTGACTGAGACGGCTGAGGACGGCTATACCACCACGGTTTCCGGCCATGACGCCACCGATCCCTGTTATGGCAACACCGCCAGCGGAACGATCGTAGCCGGCGCGGCGGCTGTTGTTCACTACACCAACACCTATCAATACACCCCAGTTATTCCTGATCCTCCCGTCGGTCCCACGATTCCCACTACCCCCGTTGAGCCCAGCAAGCCCGAACTGAACCTGGAGGACCATGTGGCCTACATCATCGGCTATGTGGACGGCACCGTGCGGCCCTTGAATGACATCAGCCGCTCCGAAGTTGCCACGATCTTTTTCCGCCTGCTGACCGACGAGAGCCGCGCGTACTACTGGAGCCAGACCAACCCGTACAGTGACGTGGACGCCGACGACTGGTTCAACAACGCCATCTCCACCCTGTCCAACGCGGGCATCATCACCGGCTATCCGGACGGAACCTTCCGCCCTGACGCGCCCATCACCCGCTCCGAGTTTGCCGCCATCGCCGCCCGGTTCAGCGAGGTGGTCTGGAACGGCGGCAACAGCTTCAGCGACGTGCCGGAGAACCATTGGGCAGCCCGGTACATTGCCCTGGCTGAGCACCTGGGCTGGATCACCGGCTACCCTGACGGCACCTTCAAGCCCGAGCAGAACATTACCCGCGCCGAGTCCATGACCCTGATCAACCGGGTGCTGGAACGCGCCGTGGAGGAGGAGCACATGCTGCCCGACATGGTGACCTGGGTCGATAACGTACCCGGTACCTGGTACTACGAGGCGGTGCAGGAGGCCACCAATTCCCACGAGTATGTCCGGCTGGCCGAGCTGGTCCCCGGACAGGACTTCTGCTACGAGGACTGGCAGGAGATCCTGGCGGTTCCCGACTGGGCCGCCCTGGAGCGGACCTGGTCCACCGCCAACAGCAAATAATCTCCCCCGAAGCAAAACAAGACCGGAGCGCCGCGGCGCTCCGGTCTTGTTTTTACGTTTCTTTATAAGATCCACGCCGAGCCCAATACCCGGTCCCCGTCGTAGAAGACGGCCAGCTGCCCCGGCGTGGGGGCGCGCAGCGGGGTATCAGAGCGGACGATGACCTTCCCGTCCTCTCCCGGCGTAACGGTCACCGGGTCGGCGCGTTTGGAGTGGCGCAGGCGCACCTGGCAGGAAAAGGGCCCGGCCGGGGACGTCTCCGTCAGCCAGTTGGGGCCGGCGCACACCACCTCTGTGCGGCCCAGGTCGCCGCCGTCGGACAGGGTGACGGTGTTGTTCACCGGGTCGATGGCGGTGACAAAGTAGCGGTGGGGGCCGGACACACCCAGGCCCCTCCGCTGCCCCAGAGTGTAGCAGTGGATGCCCTTGTGCCGCCCCAGCACCTTGCCGTCCTGGTCGATAAAATCCCCCGGCGGGGCGACCGCCCCCCGCGCTTCCAGCCAGGCGGCGTAGTCGTCGTCGGGGACGAAGCAGATTTCCATGGAGTCCGGCTTGTGGGCCACGGGGATGCCGTACCCCTCCGCTAGGGCGCGCACGGCGGTTTTTTCGTACTCACCCAGGGGGAAAATGACTCTCTGTAAAATCTCCCGGGGCAGGCGGGCGAGCAGATAGGACTGGTCGTTGGACGGCTGACCCCGGTACAGCCCGCCGTCCGCGGTCCGGGCATAGTGGCCGGTGGCCACCCGCTCCGCGCCGATGCGCTCCCCCTCGGCCAGCAGGGCGGGAAACTTCACCAGGGGGTTGCACCGGGCGCAGGGCAGCGGGGTGCGCCCGGCCAGATAGTCGGCGGCAAAGGGAGCGCAGACGTGCAGTTCCAGCTCCTCCGCGATGGAGCGCACCGCGAAGGGGATGCCCAGGGAGCCGGCCACCGCGCGGGCGTCGTCCGCGCCGCTGCCGCCCTGTCCGATGTCCAGATACACACCGGTCACGTCATAGCCCTGCTCCAGCAGCAGCCGGGCGGAGACGGCCGAATCCACTCCGCCGGACAAACCGAGAACGATTTTCTTGTTCATGGAACCTCCTCAGGTCGTCTGGCTTTTCTCCCGCTCCAGCCACACCATCAGGGCGGCGATGTCCGCCGGGGAGACGCCGGAAATGCGGCTGGCCTGGCCCAGGTTGGCCGGGCGGATCTGGGAGAGCTTCTGGCGGGCCTCCAGCCGCAGCCCCGCCAGGGCGGAGTAGTCCAGATCGGCGGGGAGCGGGTGGCGCTCCAGCTTCTTCATCTCCTCCACCTGCCGCAGCTGGCGGTCGATGTAGCCCTGATATTTGATGGCAATCTCCACCGCCTCGGTCACCTCATGGGGAAGCGCGGGGCGGCCGGGGTCACAATCGGCTAAACTTTCATAGGTATTTTCCGGACGGCGCAGCAGGTCGCACAAACGCCCCTCCGCCGTACCCGTGTGCTCCAGGCGCTTGATCTCCTTGTCCACGGCGGCATATTTCTCCTGCACATGGTCGTACTGCTCTTTGGTGACCAGGCCCAGCTCATACCCGATGTGGGTCAGGCGGCGGTCGGCGTTGTCCTGGCGGCAGAGCAGGCGGTACTCCGTGCGGGAGGTCATCATGCGGTAGGGCTCGTTGGTGCCCTTGGTCACCAGGTCGTCGATGAGCACGCCGATATACCCCTGCTCCCGGCCCAAAATCAGGGGTGGCCTGCCCAGCAGCTTCAGCGCGGCGTTGACGCCCGCCATGAAGCCCTGGGCGGCGGCCTCCTCATAACCGGAGGAGCCGTTGAACTGGCCCGCGCCGTACAGCCCGGGCACTTTTTTGCACTCTAAGGTGGGCAGCAACTCGGTGGGGTCCACACAGTCGTACTCGATGGCGTAGGCCGCCCGGGTCATCTCGGCCCTCTCCAGGCCGGGCAGGGTGTGGAGCATCTCGATCTGCACATCCTCCGGCAGGGAGGATGAAAAACCCTGGATGTACAGTTCCTCGGTGTTCAGCCCCATGGGCTCGATGAACAGTTGGTGGCGGGGCTTGTCCGCGAAGCGCACAACTTTATCTTCAATGGAGGGGCAGTAGCGGGGGCCGACCCCCTCGATGACCCCGGAGAACAGCGGGGAGCGGTGCAGGTTGGCCCGGATAATATCGTGGGTCTTCTGGTTGGTGTAGGTCAGGTAGCACACCGCCCTGTTTTCCGGGGCGCGCTCCGTCTGAAAGGAGAAAGGCAGCGCGTCGGGGTCGCCCTCCTGGACCTCCAGCTGGGAAAAGTCCACACTGCGGCGGTTGACCCGGGGCGGCGTGCCCGTCTTGAACCGGCGCAGGGACAGGCCCAGCTTTTCCAGGCTTCCGGTCAGCGCCAGGGCGGGGGCCAGCCCGTCGGGGCCGGACTGCCGGGTCACTTCGCCCACGATGGTGCGCCCTCCCAGGTAAGTACCCGTACAGATCACGGCGGCTTTCACTTGATAAATGGCCCCCGTGGCGGTCTTGACGCCGGACACCGCGCCGTTTTCCGTCAGGATCTCGGTCACCTCCGCCTGCTTGACGGACAGGTTCTCCTGCAGCTCCAGGGTGTGCTTCATGACCTCCTGGTAGCGGCGGCGGTCGGCCTGGGCCCGCAGGGACCACACGGCGGGGCCTTTGCCCCGGTTCAGGATGCGGTACTGGATGCAGGCGCGGTCGGCGGCCTTGCCCATCTCGCCCCCCAGGGCGTCCAGCTCCCGTACCAGGTGGCCCTTGCCCGTGCCGCCGATGGCGGGGTTGCAGGGCATGTTGCCCACCGCGTCCAGGTTGACGGTAAAGCAGATCGTTTTTAAGCCCATGCGGGCGGGAGCCAGGGCGGCCTCAATGCCCGCATGGCCCGCACCGATGACGGCGATATCAAATTGTCCGGCAAGGTAGTCCATGGTCATTCACCTGAATGCAGAATCAGCAGGGGCAGGTCGGGGCGGTTAAACAGCCGGAACGAGTAAGAGGGGACTGTGTTGCTGCCCAGGCCCCGGGAGACGAAGCAATAGCCGCCCCCCTCAAAGGGGTACAGCCCGCCGTCGTATTCCGGGAAAAGCTTCCGGTCGGTGCCCAGCACGCCCTTGTCCAGGATCGGGATGCGGATGACGCCGCCGTGGCCGTGGCCGCAGAGTACCAGATCGTAGCCCCAGTCTGCGTACTCCTCCACGGTGTCCCGGTGGGACAGAAGGATGGTATAGTCGGCGTCGATCTCCCGGCGCAGCACGTCGCCGGTCTTCTGGTCGGCGGGGCCGTTGGGGTCATCCACACCGGCAATGGCCAGGGTGGCGCCGTCCTTCTCCCAGATCTCATACTCGTTGGTCAGCACCCGCACGCCGCAGTCGGTCAGCATCTGCTTCAGCTCGCTGACCCGCTTGACCGCCCACTCGTGGTTTCCGGTAACATAATAGGTGGGCGCGATATCCACCAGCCCCTCCGCCAGGGTGCGCGCGATGTCCATTTGGCTCTCCTGGTCGATCAGGTCGCCGGTAATGGCGATCAGGTCGGGCTCCATCTGGGCCACAGCCATCAGGAGCGTTTCATTGTCCTTCCCCAGCTCCTTCCCGTGAAGGTCGGACAGGTGAACGATGCGCAGAGCGTCAAAGGCGGCGGGCAGTTCAGGGGAGGACACCTCCACCGTCTGTTTCTTGATGCTGTTCTGCTGCCCCCAGAAGAACAGAGCCAGAAGGAGCAGGAGGATCACGATCACAAGGATCCACCGCCCCACGTGGAAACCGCGGCGGGAATATACATACTTCTCAATCATCGTTCAGGTAATAGGGCTTCATCAGGGAGGGCTGCTCCGTGGAGTCCTTCACATGGCTGCGCTTCAGCTCCACCGGACGGGGCCGGTCGCTGCGGCGGGACCGGGAGCGCTTTTTGCTGCCGGAGGCGGGGGCGGCCTCCGCTTTGGGCGCAGCAGTTTTTTCCTTGATGGGTTCAGGTTTTTTCTGTTTGGCGGGGATGTTCTGCTTCGGGGCCGGAGCCGCTTGATTCCCCACGGGGGTATTCCCCTTGGACGGCTGCTTTTTGCGGCGCGGCTGTTCGGGCTGCTCCTGCCGGGGCTGGGCCGTTCGGGGCCGGGGGGCCAGCAGGCGGGCAGTTGCGTCCATAATGCGGTCGCTGGCAAAGGGATCGGGGCGCACAAAGTCCCCGGACGCCTGAACCGGCCGGGTGGGCAGGGTATCCTCCAGCCGCTGCTGGCGCACGCCGCGCTTGGGCGCGGCCTTGCCGGGCACTTCTGCCTTGGGGACAGCCTTCGCCTTTTGCGGCTCGGCCTTTTTGGGGGGCTCGGCCTTCTTTTTGGGCTCCTGCGCCTTGGGCGGCTCCTTCGGCCTGGCGGGTTCCTTCGCCTTGACAGCTTTGGGAGCGGGTTTCTTGGGCGCGGGGGCTTCCGCCGCCTGGGCGGCCTGGGCCTTGCGGCGCTCCGCGGCCCGGGCGCGGGCGTTCTCCTTGCCCTCCCTGCGGGCCTGAACCATGGGGTCCACGCCGGTGGCGCTCTCCACCATGGGATAAGGGTGGTCCTCGGTGACGGGCAGCTTGCGGCCCAGCAGCTTTTCTATGGCCTTCAGATAGTCCATTTCATCCGCCCGGCAGAAGGACAGGGCGGTGCCCTCCCGTCCGGCCCGGCCGGTGCGGCCGATGCGGTGGACGTAGGTCTCGGGCACCTCGGGCAGGTCGTAGTTGACCACCCAGTTCAGCTCGTCGATGTCAATGCCCCGGGCGGCGATGTCGGTGGCGATCAGGGCGGTCACTTTGCCCGCCTTGAAGTCGGCCAGGGCCTGCTGACGGGCGGTCTGGCTCTTGTTGCCGTGGATGGCGGCGGCGGTGATGCCCCGCTTGATCAGGTCCTGAGCAATGCGGTTGGCCCCGTGCTTGGTGCGGGAAAAGACCAGCACGCTGTCCATGGCCTTCTCCTCGATCAGATGGGCCAACAGCTTGGTCTTGTTGCCCTTGTCCACAAAGTAGATGCTCTGGGCAATGACCTCCACCGGGGAGGAGACGGGGTCCACCTCCACCCGCGCGTAGTTATGCAGCAGGGCGTTCACCAGTTCCATGACCTCAGGGGGCATGGTGGCGGAGAAAAACAGGGTCTGCTTGCGCTCCGGCAGCAGCTTGAGCACCCGGCGCACATCGTGGATAAAGCCCATGTCCAGCATCCGGTCGGCCTCGTCCAGCACAAAGATCTCGATGTGGGACAGATCCAACAGGCCCTGGCCGTGGAGGTCCAGCAGGCGGCCGGGGGTGGCCACCAGAATGTCCAGGCCCTGCTTGATCTTGTCCACCTGGGGCTGCTGCCCCACACCGCCGAAGATGACGGCGCAGCGCAGGGGCAGGTGCTTGCCGTAGGCCTCGAAGCACTCCTCGATCTGCAAAGCCAGCTCCCGGGTGGGCGTCAGGATCAGGGCACGGATGGAACGGGGGCCCTTTTTATGGGTGTTGGTCAGGCGCTGTAAAATGGGCGCGGCGAAGGCACAGGTCTTCCCCGTGCCCGTCTGGGCGCAGCCCAGCACATCCTGCCCTTTCAGGGCAGGAGGAATAGCTCCCCGCTGGATGGGAGTGGGTTCGGAATAGCCCTGCTCCTCCAAAGCGGTGAGTATTTGGGGCAAAAGCCCGAGTTGTTGAAATGTCATGTTTTCAGTCCTTTTATTGATGCTCCTGCGCGATCAATGCACGAAGAACGGCGGCCACCGTCTCCTCCAGCGTCTGTCCGGCGCAGTCCACGGTCACGTCGGCCCAGTGCTCGTACAGGGGGGTGCGGTAGTCATACAGATCTTGCAGGGTCTGCCCGGGCTCCATGGCGATGCCGCGGGTGCTGATGTTATTCAGGCGTGCTTCCAGTTCCTCCAGGGGCAGGCGCAGGTAAATGACCCGGCCCAGGCCCTTGAGGTGAGCCATGGAAAGCTCCCGGCAGACGCAGCTTCCGCCGGGGGAAATAACGGAATTCTCACACGCAACCGAGCAGATGGCGGCCTGTTCCAGGTCGAGAAAGGCCTGGATGCCGCGCTTGTTGAGAATGTCCTGGAGCAGTGCGCCCTCCCGCTGCTGGAGGGTCAGGTCGGTGTCGATAAAATCAAAACCCAGGGCTTTGGCCAGAAGCACACCCACTGTGCTCTTGCCCGAGCCGGGCATACCGATGAGGATGATGTTGTCCATATTGTTAGGGAAGCCCTGATTGAATCGGGAGATGGGAACTGGCCGGATCTTTCCCCATCATCTGCGCCAAAAATGCTCGGGAATACACAAAGTATTCCCTGCGTTTTTTGTCACAGCTGCCGAAAAAATCTCTCGGCCATCCCTCCACCTCCGATTCAGTCAGCGCTTCCTTAGGATAACTCCTTTGGGCAAACAAGATTCGATAATTAAATTATTATAGCAAAAAAAATCCGGCAGGGCAACTGCCGGATTTTTGCAGTTCTATTTTGTTATGTTCAATCCCCGGTCTCCCACCATAACGCTCCCATCCATCAGGGAAATATACGGTGAAAATTCCACCGTTTCCGTCTGATGGGTCAGGCAGATCGTAACGTCCGTGAAAATATCACTGATATTGCACTGGATGATAAACGGCCGGCACTGCGCATCCTCATAGATCAGGGACGTGTCCATGGTTTCGATGTCATTTCGATACAGGCGCACAGCCATATCCGCATATCGCGGTATGATCAGATAGTACTCGCCCTTGGAAATGTAGTGGACCGGCAGATTTTCGTCATCCAGATAGTTCTCCGTGTAAAAGGACAGATCATTGATCTCATCATAGCCCAGATAGGCCACGGCATACAGCTGATCGTCCCGGAAGGGGATCGTGTCCAGCTTACTTTCCTCCTGCTCCGGTGCATCGCCGCACCCCGCCAAGGCCAGGAGACAGAGCAGAGCCATGGTCAACCCAAAGAATTTTTTCATTTGCAAAACCTCCCTATTATTTTGATGCATGAAATCACCCGATGTATTTTACATTGGTAAAATACCCGATCAGCCGCTCGTCGGGGAACCGCTGGTCCAGAAAGACCTCCACGGCATTCCCGGGCGGCACCCCCTGCTGCCGCCGGTCCATGCGCAGCAGGGCGGCGGCGGTCAGGGCCACATCCAGAGCCAGAAGCGCCGCCAACACCCGGGTCAGGCGGCGGGAAGGATGGCGGGGCCGGTCCAGCCGGGCGCACAGGGCGGGCCAGCAAAGGCGCATCCACACCAGGGCGGCCGCCCCCCAGAAAACGGAGAAAAGCAGGCACACCCGCCCGTTCAGGTTCAGCGGCAGATGGTCATAGCTCCAGAAGCGCAGGCCGAACAGCACCTCCTGCAGCCAGGAGCAGAAGTATTCCAGCGCGGTGCCCACCGCCGCGCCCCCGAAAAAGAGAGCCCAGGCGCCGTACGGCTGCAGGCGGTAGAGCAGCAGGGTAAACAGCACCGCGCCCGCGCCCCACACCAGGGAGAAGGGCCCGTACAGCACGCCGCTGCGGTTCATCAGCACGCCCCGCGTGGCCAGCATGAACACCGTCTCGACGAGCACTCCCAGCACCGAGGCGCAGAGGAAAACCCAAAACAGGCGGTAAAGATCCGGGCGCGCCGGGACAGCCCGGGCTGCGGCGCGGGTTCTGGTCAGGGTCACGGGGAGCATCTCCTTCCATGTCGGCTTTTGTCGCAAAAAAGCGTACCATGGAAGAATAAAGAAAAAGTGAAAGAAATCCTTACGTTTTCATGAATTTTACGCTCCGCCGCGCTGCTCCCGCAGCAAGACCTCCCGCTCGTTCAGGATCTTCGGCAGGCGGGTGAAGAACAGCGTGCCCGTCGTCGTGGCAGCCAGGATGTCGGCCACCGGCTCAGCCAGGAAGACGGCAAACACCTGGTTTGCAAAGAAGTGGGGCAGGATGAAGATCAGGGGGATCAGCAGGATAAACTTGCGCAGCAGGGCCAGGAACAGGGAGATCTTGGCCTGTCCCAAAGCCACAAAGGACTGCTGGCAGGCGTGCTGCATCCCCATGGCGAACATACCCGCGGCATAGACCCGCAGAGCCCAGGTGGCGTATCCCACCAGCTCCGGGTCGTCGTTGAAAATGAGCACGAACAGGCCGGGGAACAGCTCCACCAGCAGCCAGAAGGTAACCGAAATGGACAGGGCGATGGTGACCAGCAGGCGCACGGTCTGCTTCACCCGGCCGCTCTGTCCCGCGCCGTAGTTGAAGCCGACGATGGGGCTGGCGCCCTGGGAAAAGCCCAGGAACAGGGTGCTCATCAGCTGCATGACGCTGGAGGCGATGGTCATGGAGCCCACGGCCAGATCGCCGCCGTACAGCTTCAGGGAGGAGTTGAACACCACGTTCAGGATGCTCTCGGTGGCCTGCATGACGAAGGGGGACACGCCGATGGCCAGCACAGGGGCCAGGATGTTCCACCGCAGGCGCAGATATTTCCGGCGGATGCGCAGCTTGGTGCGCTTCCCGGTCAGAAAGCGCACCACCCACAGGGCGGACACCATCTGGGCCAGCACAGTGGCCAGAGCGGCCCCCTGCACCCCCATGCCAAAGCCAAAGATGAAGATGGGGTCCAGTACGATGTTGATCACCGCGCCGATCAGAACGGTCAGCATGGACACGGTGGAAAAGCCCTGGGTGGAGATAAAGTAGTTCAGGCCCACCGACGCCATGACAAACAGGGTGCCCAGCAGGTAGATGCCCAGGTAATCGCTGCCGTAGCCCACGGTGTTCTCCGTGGCGCCGAAGAGCAGGAGCATGGGCTCCCGGATGAACCAGAGCCCGCCTGTCACCACCACGGCGATCAGGATCAGCAGCAGGGTACAGTTGCCCAGGATCTCCTCCGCCCGGTCCCGGTTGCCCTCGCCCATGTGGATGGCCGCCCGGGCGCCGCCGCCCACGCAGACCAGGCTGGCCAGGGCGGACACCAGCATGATGACCGCGAAGGTGACGCCCACGCCGGTCAGGGCCAGCTTGCCCTCGCCGGGGATGTGGCCGATGTACATACGGTCCACGATGTTGTACAGGGCGTTGACCAGCTGGGCCGCCACCGCGGGCAGGGCCAGCCGGAGCAGCAGGCGGGGAATGGGGTCCCGCCCCAGATCATTGGTACGTGCCATCAGGTGTTCTCCCCTTCCAGAAAGTAGCTGGCTTCCATGTCGGCGGTAGCCAGAGCGAAGGCCAGGGGGAACTGCTGCAGGGCCTGGCCCACGGTACGGGAGTCCTCCGTGCCGGAAAAGCCCATATGCCAGCGGATGGCCATGGCCTCCTCCCGGGTCAGGCGCATGAAGCCGGAGATGATGTACACCGACTTCTCCCCGTGGCCGTAGGGCAGCTTGTCCTCGTAGAAGAAGGTGGGCACCTTCTCCCACTGGCCGGTGGTCTCGTTCTTCACATTGCGGGTCCCGGCGCGGTAGCAGCCGATCTTGCACACATCATGGAGCAGGGAGACGACGGCCACGGACTCCGGCTCATACTCCAGGCCGTACAGCTCCTGCACCCGGGGGCGCGCCAGATAGTCGGCCAGGCAGTGGTAGACGTTGACGCTGTGGTCGCACAGCCCCCCCGGGTAAGAGCCGTGGTACCGGGCGGAGGCGGGGGCGGTGAAGAAGTCGCTTTTGTTCTGCAGATAATCCAGCAGGGCGGCCGAACCCTCCCGGTGAATGTTGGTCTGATAGATCTCGATGAATTCCTCTTTGGCGGACATGACGCAAAACCTCGCTCAAACACATAAATTTTCTCCATTGTATCACACCCGTCGGCGGTTGACAATTGGCGGTTGGCGTATATAATTGTAATATTGACGATCAAAAAAATCCGAATCGGAGGTTTTTCACCATGAAAAATCAGGAAAAAACTATGGAAAAGATCGTGGCCCTGTGCAAAGGCCGCGGCTTCATTTTTGCCGGCAGCGAGATCTACGGCGGTCTGGCCAACACCTGGGACTACGGCCCCCTGGGCGTGGAGCTGAAAAACAACATCAAGAAGGCCTGGTGGCAGAAATTCGTTCAGGAGAACCCCTACAACGTGGGCCTGGACGCCGCCATTCTCATGAACCCCCAGACCTGGGTGGCCTCCGGCCACCTGGCGGGCTTCTCCGACCCTCTGATGGACTGCCGCGAGTGCCACGAGCGCTTCCGCGCCGACAAGGTCATCGAGGAGTGGTGCGCCCAGACCGGCTTTGAGCTGCCCAAGCCCATCGACGCCTTCTCCCAGCAGGAGATGAAGGACTTCGTGGAGGAGCACAACATCCCCTGCCCCACCTGCGGCAAGCACAACTGGACCGACATCCGCCAGTTCAACCTGATGTTCAAGACCTTCCAGGGCGTCACCGAGGACGCCAAGAACACCGTGTACCTGCGCCCCGAGACCGCCCAGGGCATCTTTACCAACTTTGTCAACGTCCAGCGCACCACCCGCCGCAAGCTGCCCTTCGGCATCGGCCAGATCGGCAAGAGCTTCCGCAACGAGATCACCCCGGGCAACTTCATCTTCCGCGTGCGTGAGTTCGAGCAGATGGAGCTGGAGTTCTTCTGCGAGCCGGGCACCGACCTGGAGTGGTTCCAGTACTGGCGCAACTTCTGCCATGAGTGGCTGCTGGGCATCGGCCTGAAGGACGAGAACCTGCGCCTGCGCGACCACGATCCCGAGGAGCTGTGCTTCTACTCCAAGGCCACCACCGACTTCGAGTTCCTGTTCCCCTTCGGCTGGGGCGAGCTGTGGGGCGTGGCCGACCGCACCGACTACGACCTGACCCAGCACCAGAACACCTCCGGCAAGGACCTGACCTACTTCGACCAGGAGAAGAACGAGCACTATATCCCCTACGTCATCGAGCCCTCCCTGGGTGTGGAGCGCTCCGTGCTGGCCGTCCTGTGCGACGCCTACGACGAGGAGGTCGTGGGTCAGGACAAGAACGGCAAGGACGACGTGCGCACCGTGCTGCGCCTGCACCCCGCCCTGGCTCCCTTCAAGTGCGCCATCCTGCCCCTGAGCAAGAAGGAAGTCCTCTCCGGCCCCGCCCGCGAGCTGCAGGTGCAGCTGAGCAAGTACTTCATGGTGGACTACGATGACGCCGGCTCCATCGGCAAGCGCTACCGCCGCCAGGACGAGATCGGCACCCCCTTCTGCGTCACCTTCGACTTTGAGACCGTGGGCGACGAGAACACCCCCGCCGACCACTGCGTCACCATCCGGGAGCGCGACTCCATGGAGCAGGTGCGCATCCCCATCGACCAGGTAAAGGATTATATTCTGGACAAGATCGCGTATTAATTCATGAAGCACTTTTTCCTGTTTCAGCGCCGGCCGGACGAAAACTGGTCCGCCGGAAAACGGGCGGGCTTCTGGGCCTGGAACCTGGGTATCCTGGCCCTGTCCGCCCTCGGGATCACGCTGGTCTCCCTTCTGCTGGCCGTGGGGCCCTACTCCCTGCGGCTGGCCCTGGGTTACTTTGAGCGCCCGCTGATCCTGCTGCTCAATCTGCTGCCCTGCCTGGCGCTGCTCTTCCTGCTGTACGGTCTCATCGGCCGGGCGGGAGCCTCCTTTCTGCTCACCGCCGCGGTCGTGCTGGGCTTCTCCGTGGGCAACTACTACAAGCTCATGTTCCGGGACGACCCCGTTCAGGCTGCCGACCTGCTTCTTCTGAAAGAGGTGGGCGACATGGCGGGCAAATACCACCTCTTTCTGGACTGGAAGCTGATCCTGACCGTCCTGTGCGTGGCGTTCGGGTGGCTTTTCCTGCACTTTTTCGTGCGAGGCAGGCCCGCGCGGCGCAGCCGGCAGGCCTGCACGCTTTTGTCCGTGGGTGCCTGCATCATCGTTCTCCTGCTGTGCCGGAACAGCACGATCTACAACGGCAAGGCCGCCTATTATGACCGGCTGGACAGCCAGTGGTCCTCCACCCAGCAGTATATTGCCCACGGCTCCGTCTACCCCTTCCTCTACAGCATCAACGACGCCGTGGAGACTCCCCCGGAGGGGTATGACAAAAACCAGGCCGCCGCGCTGCTGGACGGGTATGAGGACGCCGACATTCCCGAGGAGGAGAAGGTCAATATCGTGGGCATCATGCTGGAGGCCTATAACGACTTCACTAAGTTCGGCGTGCCCGAGCTGGCCCAGGATGTGTACAAGGTCTGGCATGATCTGGAGGCCGAGGGCTATTCCGGCAATCTGGTCACCAACATCTTCGCCGGCGGCACGGTGGACACCGAGCGCTGCTTTCTGACCGGCTATTCCAGTCTGGGCAATTTCCGGGGCAAGACCAATGCCTACCCCTGGTATTTCCGCTCCCAGGGCTACACTGTGGAGGGGATGCACCCCTGCTACCAGTGGTTCTACAACCGCCTGAACGTCAACGAGAACCTGGGCTTTGAGAATTATCAGTATGTGGAGAATTACTTCGGTCAGTTCACCGACGGCGCTGTGGCCTTTGACGACGTATTCTTCCCCAAGCTGCTCCAGGCCTATGAGGTGGGCACTGCCGGGGACAAGCCCTATTTCAACTTCTCCGTGACCTACCAGGGCCACGGTCCCTATGACACCGAAACCTGCTGGTGGGGGGAGCGGGGCGACTTCGTGGTGGACGACGGCACCTACACCGACGAGCAGCAGGTTATTCTGGACAACTACTTCGGCTCCATCGCCAACACCAACGAGCATCTGAAGGAGCTGACCGACTATTTCCGCGCCGACGACGAGCCGGTGATCCTGATCCTCTTCGGGGACCACAACCCCTGGATGGGAGACGGCAACAGCGTCTACACCGCCATGGGCATCGACTTCGACATGAGCACCCAGGAGGGCTTTCTGAACTACTACTCCACCCGGTACATCATCTGGGCTAACGACGCGGCCAAGGAGATCCTGGGCTGCGACTTCCAGGGGGAAGGCCCCGACCTGGGCCCCTATTTCCTGATGAACGAGGTCTTCCGGCTGTGCGGCTGGGAGGGCCCGGCCTATATGCAGGCCATCGAGGAGGTATCCCAACAGGTTCCCGTGGTCCACACCACCGGGCGCTTTCTGGAAAACGGCGTTCTCACCGACAGCCTGACCCCGGAGGGGGCGGCCCTGGTGGAAGACTATAAAAATCTGCAGTACTATTGGCGGAACCACTTCGCCGATGATTGAAAGGAATGACAACATGGACTCCAAGCTGCTGGCCGTCACGGCCGCGAAAGCCCGCGTGTTGGGTCTGGATATGGTCTACAAGGCCAACTCCGGCCACCTGGGCGGTTCCTTCTCCGCAGTGGACGCGCTGACCACCCTGTATTTCCACACCATGCGCATCGATCCTCAGAACCCCGCCGACCCCGACCGGGACCGCTTCGTCCTGTCCAAGGGCCACTGCACCCCCGCCCTCTACCCCGTGCTGGCCCTGCGGGGCTACTTCCCCGTGGAGGAGCTGGGCATGTTCCGATCCATTGACGGCCACATGTCCGGCCACGCCGAAATGCACCATGTGAAGGGCGTGGATATGTCCACCGGCAGTTTGGGCCAGGGCATCTCCGCCGCCGTGGGCATGGCCCTGGCGGGCAAGATGGACGGCAAGAGCTACCGGGTGTACACCATCCTGGGCGACGGCGAGATCGAGGAGGGCCAGGTCTGGGAGGCCGCCATGGCCGCCGCCAAGTACAAGCTGTCCAACCTGTGCGCCGTGGTGGACGTGAACGGTCTGCAGATCGACGGCAAAACCGCCGACGTCATGCCCTCCGAACCCCTGGACAAGAAGTTTGAGGCCTTCGGCTGGCGGGTCATCAAGACCGACGGCCACGACTTTGACGCGCTGATCCACGCCTTTGACGAGGCCCAAAAGGACGAGGGCTGCCCCGTGGTCATCCTGGCCAAGACCGTCAAGGGCAAGGGCGTCTCCTTCATGGAGAACAACGCCGGCTGGCACGGCAAGGCGCCCAACGCCGAGCAGTACGACCAGGCCAAGGCCGAGCTGGAAGCCAAAGTGGCGGAATTGGAGGGGAACTGACATGAGTGAAAACATTGCGACCCGCGCCGCCTACGGCGAGGCTCTGGTAGCTCTGGCCGAGGAATATCCCGACCTGGTGGTTCTGGACGCCGACCTGTCCGGCTCCACCATGACCAAGGGCTTTGCCGCGGCCCATCCCGACCGCTTCTTCAACATGGGCATTGCCGAGGGCAACATGGCCGGCGTGGCCGCCGGTCTGGCCGCCTGCGGCAAAAAGCCCTTCTTCAACTCCTTCGCCATGTTCTCCGCCGGCCGCGCCTGGGAGCAGGTGCGCAACTCCATCGCCTACCCCCGCCTGAACGTGAAGGTCATCGGCTCTCATGGCGGCCTGTCCGTGGGCGAGGACGGCGCCACCCACCAGTGCATCGAGGACTACGCCATCATGCGCGCCATTCCCGGCATGACGGTGGTCTCCCCCTGCGACGGCCCCGAGATGCGCGCCGCCGTCAAGGCTCTGCTGGACTACGACGGCCCCGCCTATATGCGCCTGGGCCGTCTGGCGGTGGACTCCATCACCGACTCCATCCCCGGCTACAAGTTCGAGCTGGGCAAGGGCGTCACCATCCGGGACGGCAAGGACGTGACCATCGTGGCCACCGGCATGATGGTGCAGATGGCCGCCCAGGCCGCCGAGCTGCTCGCCGCCGAGGGCGTCTCCGCCCGGGTGCTGGACTTCCACACCATCAAGCCCATCGACGAGGACCTTCTGCGCAAGGCCGCTCAGGAGACCGGCGCCATCGTCACCACCGAGGAGGCCAACGTCATCGGCGGTCTGGGCTCCGCCGTGTGCGAGTTCGTGGCCGAGAACTGCCCCGTGCCCGTGGTGCGCCACGGCGTGTACGACGAGTTTGGCCGCTCCGGCGCCGCCAAGAAGGTGCTTGCCGCCTACGGTCTGGACGCCGAGCACATCGCCGAGGCTGCCAAGAAGGCCATTGCCCGTAAGTAAAAACGCTATAAAAGCGCCCCCGCTCATGCAGCATGAGCGGGGGCATTTTTCACGGTTTTTTCACCTGCTCGGAGATCTCGCTCAGGGCCTTGGAGGTCTCCATGTCAAAGGCGTGGGAGGTGGCCAGGTCACCCAGGGAGACCATGCCCACCACCCGGCCGTCCTCCAGCACGGGCAGCCGCCGCACCTGCCGGGCCGCCATGAGCCGGGTGGCCTCCCGGGGATCGTCGTCGGGGGAGACCACCGTACAGTTGCGGGTCATGATGTCCCGCACGGGAGTCTGAGCCGGGTCCTCCTCCGCCGCGATGCAGCGGGTGACGATGTCCCGGTCAGTGACGATGCCCCGCAGGTGCCCGTCCTCCCCGCACACGGGCAGGGAGCCCACATTGTGCCGGGACAGCAGCCGGGCCGCCAGGGCCGCCGATTCGCCGGGGGTGATGGAGACGACGCTGGGGTTCATGAGATCGCGTACTTGCATAAACCGCACCACCTTGTTAGAATAGATACGGTTAGTATTTTGTTTTGCAAGGAGAAATATTCAGATGAAACTTCTGCTTCACATCTGCTGCGCCCCCTGCTCCGTGGCCTGCATCCAGCAGCTGCGCGGCGAGGGCATTGAGCCGGTGGGCTACTGGTATAATCCCAACATCCACCCCTTCACCGAGTACCGCGCCCGGCGCAACTGTCTGACCGAGTACGCTCAGTCCATCGGCCTGGAGCTGGTGACGGAGGACGAGTACGGCCTGCGGCCCTTTGTCCAGGCGGTGTGCGGGGACATCGACCACCGCTGCGGCTACTGCTACGCCTGCCGCCTTGCCAAGACGGCGCAGTACGCCGCCGAGCACGGCTTTGACGCCTTCTGCACCACCCTGACCGTCAGCCCCTATCAAAACACTCCGCTGATCTTTGAGACCGGGGAAAAGCTGGCGCGGAAATTCGGCGTCCAATTCGCCCCCTACGACTTCTCCCCCCATTTCCGGGAGGGCCAGGCGGAGGCCCGGGAACTGGGGCTGTATATGCAGAAATACTGCGGCTGCATCTTCAGCGAGGAAGACCGCTACTGCAAAAAGAAGAAGAAAAAAGCCGCGGAGAATTCCGCCGGCTGATGGGAACATTTGGCTCTCTTTTGCGTCTATATTTACAAAGGTAAAGGAGGGTTTCCCATGAAACGAAAACTGCTTGCGCTGACCCTGGCTCTTGTTCTGGGCCTGACCGCCTGTTCTCCCGCGTCCGGGGGCGGCACGAAGCCCGCCGCCGAGCCGGAATACCCCAAGGCGCTTGCCTTTGACGACTACGAGGGCCGCTGGGCCCGGCGGGAAGAATACCCGGTGTCCGACGATGTGTGGGAAAGCGTCTCCGCCTTCGCCGCCCGCTCCGCCAGTCTGGTCCTGGGCGGCACGGAGGAAAACGCCCTGTACTCCCCTGTCAGCCTGTGGTTCGCCCTGGCTCTCTGCGCCGAGAGCGCCCAGGGGGACACCCGCGCCGCCCTGCTGGACGCCCTGGGACTGTCCGGTGACACGGCCGGGGCCGCCAAGGCCCTGTACAACAGCCTGTACCAGGACAACAAGATGGGCGCGCTGAAGCTGGCCAGCTCCCTGTGGGTCAATCAGGAGTTTTCCGTCCATCAGGACTTTTTGGAGCGGGCGGCGGAGAATTTCTACGCCCACTCCTACGTCTGCGATTTCAGCGACCCGGCCACCGGAAAAGCCATGGGTCGCTGGCTGGACGAGGCCACCGGCGGCCTGCTGGGCGGCCAGACGCTGGAGACCGATCCCGAGACCCTGATGACCCTGTTTTCCGCCCTGTACTACTCCGACCAGTGGATCGACGAGTTTCAAAAGGATCAGAACACCACCGGAGATTTCCACAACGCCGACGGCACCATCAGCCAGGCGGAGTACATGAACCGCACCTACGGCAGCCACGGATGGCAGGCGGGCGACGGCTGGCTGTCCGCCGGTCTGAGCCTGAAAAACGGCGGCAGCATGGTCTTCGTCCTGCCCGACGAGGGCGTGACCCCCGGCGACCTGCTCGCTGACCCGGAGACCCTGGCGGCGATCCTGGCCCAAGACAGCAGCGGCGGCTGGGGCGAGGTGGTGTTCCAGATCCCCAAATTTGAAGTGACCCACTCCCTGGACCTGAAGGACACCCTCACCGGCCTGGGGGCCGGGATCGTCTTCGACGCGGAGCGGGCCGACTTTTCCAACCTGTCGGAGGAGGCGCTCTGCCTGTCCTCCGTCAAGCAGGAGGCCACCCTGTCCATCGACGAGAAGGGCGTCACCGCCGCGGCCTATACCCAGATCGACTACGCCGGCGCCGCGCCCCCGGATGGCCGCGCCGAGCTGATCCTGGACCGGCCCTTCCTGTTCTTTGTGACGGTCAGCGGCACGCCCCTGTTCGTGGGCGTGGTCAACCGGCTGTAACATCCCTTTTAACTTAATGTGTTGGTTTTAATCATTTCAATTTTTCTTCGCCGAAATAACGGAAAAGACTTCGCCAGTCCAAGGCGAAGTCTTTCAACAATCAGATAAACTGGAGGTTGTATTACTTCATAAAAAACTATTTTACAATAAAGACTTGCTCTTCCTTTGTTCCTGGATTTTTCTGAACTACTGTGAAAAATATGGTTTTATACACTAATTGATCGGGTTTCCGCGAATCGTAACTTGTCTCATACCGGAATCTTGGCACCTGATTGAACTGCGTAACCGCAATATAATCGGATAGCGTAAAAGCTCCAAATAATAGAGCAATGCATCCGAGGGCTATCATTATGCGTAAGCTTCGTTTAGCCACCACTGGACGGATAATGAGATATATACCAGCAACTAAGAAAATACTTCCCAAAACCGAATAAATGCTCCCCCAACTGCTATCACTCGGAAATATAGACAGCGCTGACACAATGATGAATATGCCGAACGCCGACATCAGAATGCCAATTACCTTTTGTTTTCCGGTCTTTACCTCATTTCGACTGTATTCTGCCAAAGCAACAGCAGTATCTCTTGTTTCTTGATTCATAGTCTTGCTTTTCCTTTCTCCAATCATGATTTCAGGTATGCTCACATCATAAAAATCAGCTATCTCGACCAGCATACCGATATCAGGCATATTACTTCCGGTCTCCCAACGGGATACCGTCCTGCTAGATACATTCAGCTTCTCTGCTAACTGTTCCTGCGTCAGCTCTTTTTCTTTTCGAAGCTCCTTTAGAAATGCTCCGATTTTGATCTGATCCATACGGATGCCCTCCTTTCACTGTCAGCATAGCGCCAGTCATATCATTTGAACACGACACAAAGTGAGAAATGCCGAATTTCTTCAATTAGACATGACTGTCCTGTATACAAATCCCGATTTATGGAGTTTATCATACCATACCATGGAATTATGTACAACAATACTTGTTGGCGAAATCGCCGGAGTTTCGCTCACCAACATTTTGAGTTAATTGGGACGCTGTAATGTTTTTCTTGCGTTCCGGCAGGGCATATGATATAGTATTAAGCTATCTAAACACAGAAAGAGGTTATGTCCTGCATGGACGGCGACAGTATTGCCCAAATTATTATTTTAGCGTGTCTGATCCTTTGCTCCGCGTATTTTTCCGCCACCGAGACTGCGTTTTCCTCCATGAACCGCATCCGCATGAAGAGCCTGGCCGAGCACAACAGCCGGGCGGCGCTGGCCCTGAAGCTGGCGGACAACTACGACAAGCTGCTGTCCACCATTCTGGTGGGCAACAACCTGGTGAACATCGCCGCCACCTCCCTGGCCACGGTGCTGTTCGTCCGGCACTTCGGCGACCTGGGACCCACCCTGTCCACCGTCGTCATGACTGTGGCGGTGCTCATCTTCGGCGAGGTGTCCCCCAAGAGCTTGGCCAAGGACTCCCCGGAGCGGTTCGCCATGTTCTCCGCCCCCCTGCTGCGGGTGCTGATGGTGATTCTGACCCCGGTCAACGCTTTCTTCACCCTCTGGAAGAAGATGCTCAACCGCCTGTTCAAGACCCAGAAGGCCCCCGGCATCACCGAGGAAGAGCTGCTGACCCTGGTGGACGAGGCGGAGAACGAGGGTGGCATTAACTCCAACGAGGGCGAGCTGCTGCGAAGCGCCATTGAATTTTACGATATCGACGCCTCCGACATCCTGATCCCCCGGGTTGACGTGGAGGCCGTGGACGTGGAGGACACCCGGGACGAGGTGCGCAAGGTCTTCTGCGACAGCGGCTTCTCCCGCCTGCCCGTGTACCGGGACACCATCGACAACATTGTGGGCATTCTGAACCAGAAGGATTTTTACGACCCCCGCAACGAGGGCAAGCCCCTGGAGGAGATTTTGACCAACCCCCTGTTCGTCACGCCGGGCATCAAGACCTTCCAGCTGTTCTCCCTGCTGCAGAAAAACCGGGCCCATATGGCCATCATCGTGGACGAGTACGGCGGCACGGTGGGCATCGTCACCCTGGAGGACATTCTGGAGGAGCTGGTGGGCGAGATCTGGGACGAGCACGACGAGGTGGTGGAGGAGATCCAGCCCCTTGGGGAGCATGAGTACAAGGTGCTCTGCACCGCCGACCTGGAGGACCTGTTCGACCTGCTTGGGGTAGACGAGGAGCCTGAGTTCCCCACCGTCAGCGGCTGGGTCATCAACCAGTTCGGCCGCATCCCCGACACGGGCGATTCCTTTACCTATGGCGACCTGACCGTGACAGTCACCCAATGCGACGGTCCCCGGGTGGTGGAGGTCAAGGTCACGCAAAAGCCGAAAGAAGCCAAAAACGTGGACGGTACATAACCGCCCACGTTTTTTCTTGACATTTTCATTCTACAGTTGTAAAATATTCTTGTATCCGCTACATTTGTAGAATAGTGAGGTGGACAAGATGCGTGAATCCATCCGACGGCTGCCCGACGCGGAGCTGGAGGTCATGAACGCCGTGTGGGATTGTACCCCGCCCGTGGCGCGCGCCGACATTGAGACCGTCCTGTGCAAAGAACACCCCATGGCACCCACCACCATTCTGACCCTGCTGACCCGCCTGACCGAAAAGGGCTTCCTGCGCGCTGACAAGCAGGGCCGCGCCAACTGCTACACGCCGCTGATCGCCAAACACGACTACCTGGCCGCCCAGAGCAAACGCTTTGTGGAAAAGCTCTGCGGCGGGAGCATGAGCGCCTTTGCCGCCGCCCTCTGCGACAGCGGCCTGAGCCGGGACGAGATCGAGGAGCTGCGTTCCCTGCTGGAGAAGGGAGCGCTGTAATGGAGCAGATCGTCATTCTCCTGTTTTCGGCGCTTATTTGTGCCGCGTGCGCCTCCTGGGCGTTTTATGCACGTGGGCAGGCTGAGTCCGATTTGTGTAATTCCAGCGAGCGAAAAACCAGACAAACCTCTTTGGTGGATCCGCTCCTTCTCCCTCTTTATTTGATCATCATGTTTATCCTGGCGCCGTTTCTTTCCCGCTCCGAAAGCACCGAAACCCTTCTGGTCAGTTCCTTCATCCTTCTGCTTTTGTATATCAGCGTCTATTATGCCGTTCTTCTGTGCGTTCTCCCCCTTTTACGCCGATACTTCAGCGCCCGGGCCTGCGCTACCCTATGGCTGCTGCCCAATTTTCTGTATCTGCTCGTGAATTTCCGTAGTCTGAACAACGCCCCTCCCCTGTTTACCCTGACCCTGCCCCGCCGGTGGCTGGAGGGCATCGGATTGGTATGGGGCGCAGGCTTTGTTTTGGTCCTGCTTTGGCAGATCGCGTCCCACTTCCGGTACCGGAGATTTTTGCTGCGCGGCGCGGAGCCGGTGCGGGACGTGGAACTGATCTCCCTGTGGGAAAATGAGCAAAAGCGCCGGGCCGCCAAGCGGATGATCCCCTTTCTGGTGTCCGACCGTACCCAGACGCCCCTGACCATCGGCTGCTATCCCCGGTCCATGCGGCTGGTCCTGCCTCATCTGAACTACACCCGGGAGGAGTTTCAACTGATCTTCCGGCATGAGATGCGCCACATCCAGCGCGCGGACACCCGCACCAAGGCGTTCCTGGGCTTCTGTACGGCCCTGTGCTGGTTCAACCCCTTGATGTGGGTCGCCCGGCGGAAGGTGGCGGACGATCTGGAGCTGAGCTGCGACGAGCTGGTGCTGACCTACGCGGATGAATATACCCGGAAACAGTACGGAAGGCTGCTTCTGGACACGGCGGGCAGCGGAAAAGGCTACACCACCTGCCTGTCCGCCGCAGCCTCCTCCCTGCGCTACCGGCTGAAAAATATTGTCAAGCCCCGCCAGCGCCTTTCCGGGTCCCTTCTGGTCGGCTTCGTCCTGTTTGCCCTGATTATGGGCAGCAACACCCTCGCCCTGGCTGACAGCCCGGACACGGTTCAGACCCTCGTATTCGAGCAGGCCCTGGCGGGAGGTGTTATGGACGGTATCTTCATCCAGAACTGGGGCGAGGTTTCCCCCAACCGCAACATCTACGGCTGGGACGAGGAGGCCCTGACCGAATATCTCGGCTCCCTCACCGTCCGGCAGGTGTATACCGCCGACACGTACTCACCCGACGGGCGGCGTGCCCTGATCATCGACTACCGTTCGGAAACAAGCGGCAGATGGTGCCCCTTCTTCCTCTGCGACGGTCTCCTGTTTGTGGAGTTTCCTTTTGACGGTCAGGACCGGCTGACCTTTCTTCTGGAGGACGAGATCGACTGGGACCACATCGCGTCCCTGCTGGACTTTGACGCGGAAGCCCCGGAAGAATGAGATAGAAACAGCGGACGGTGCCTTGCCGTCCGCTGTTTTTTCGTTTTTTATTGATTCCGGCTCAGGCGGATATCCGATCCGAAGAAGGGCAGGGCCCGGAACTCGCCCTCCAGGCGGGAGGCGATCTGGGGCGTGTAGCGCCGGCGCAGCTCATCCGGAGACAGGTTGGAGGAGATCACCGTCCGCCGCCCTGCGGTCAGGCGGGTGTTGATCAGGGTGTACAGAGTAGACTGGACGAAGGCGGTGGTCATCTCGCTGCCCAGGTCGTCCAGGATCAGCAGGTCGCAGTTCAGGTAGCGGTTGGTCTCCTCCCGGGCGTCCCGGGCGTCCTCCTCGTCCTTGGAGAACTTCTGGGACTCAAAGGCGGCAAACACATTGCCCGCCGTGTCGTACACCACGGAAAATCCGTTTTCCGACACCACCCGGGCAATGCAGGCGGACAGGAAGGTCTTGCCCAGGCCGGGGGCGCCGTAGAGGTACAGGTTGTCGAAGTAGTATTTGCCGAACTTGTTGGCGTAATTGCGGCATATGTCCAGCACCAGGGACATATTCTCCCGGGGGGACTTGCCCATGCGCGGGTCAGACTCGGCGGAGTAGACGTCCAGCCGGAAGGTCTGGAAGGACTGCTCCCCCAGGTCCAGCAGCTTGGACAGTTCCCTGATCTGTTCCTGGGCGCAGAGGACCTTCAGGCAGTCGCACATCCGGGAGCCCACCCAGCCCTTGTCCCGACACTTGGGGCAGGCCGGCTTGTCCTCCAGCACGTCGGGGGGATAGCCGGCGGCGGCCAGAAGCCGCTCCCGCTCGGCCTGCAGGGCCAGGTTCTCGTCCCGCAGGGCGTTGATGCTGTCGGTGGGGTCGCCCCCCTGGAAGGTGGCACGGGCCACCTCCAGCAGCGTGCGGCGCAGCCGCGCGTCGATCTCGGCCACCCGGGGCACCCGCAGCTCCACCTCGGCCCGGCGGTCCTCCAGAGCCCGCTCGCGCAGGCGGCGCTGCTCCTCCAGCCGGGCGGTGGCCCGGCGCAGGACCGCGGCGTCATAGGACATTGCTCTCACCTCTTGCTGTCATTTTCTTTGGCAAAGCGCTCCAGCCACTCCATATCCCGGCGCAGGCGGTCCCCGGCGTCCTGGGGCTTCTGGTTCTGGGCGCTCGCGGCCTTTTTGCGGCTGGGGTCGGAATCCTTGGCCAGAATGTCGGCCACGGTGTGCAGCCCCTTTTCGTGCCAACTTTTCAGAATGGAATTCATGTACGGCCAGTTCAGCGCCTGCTTTTTCAGCACCGTGCGCTCGTAGGCCAGCCGGATAGCGTCGTCGGGAAAGCCCATGTCCACCCAGGCGTCCAGGTACTCCCGCTCCCGCTCCACGGGGGGACGGCCGGTGATGTCCAGCAGGGGGAGGATCTCCTTCTCCCGCTCCCGCAGCCGGGACTGGTTTTTCAGATACTCCTCCGCCGCCTCCGCCGTGTCCACGCCCATGCGCTGCCAGGCATAGGCGGTCTTTTTGATCAGGCCCATACGGGGCACCCGGCCGGGGCCGTATTTCTCCTGGAACTGCTCCACACACCAGGTGGTCAGCAGCAGGATGACCTCGGCGGGCAGGCCCAGAAAGTCGTAGATCTCAAAAAGGCCCTTCAGGTCGGCGTCGGACAGCTTCTTGCCCAGCCGCCGCTCCATCGCCCGGTACAGGCCCTGGAAGGTGGGCTCCTCCTCCATGGCCTTCAGGATGTCGGCGCGCAGATAGTCCGGCGGGCCCTCCGGCTCCAGGGGGGGCGGGGCGCTCTCGGGGGCTTTTTCGGCGGCCACCAGCCCCAGCTGGGCCAGGACGGACCAGGCCTTTTCCGTCCGCTCCGCCGTCCAGCGCAGGGCCTTGCGGGCCTTTTCCGTGTCTCCATGGCGCAGCAGGGCCAGGCACAGCAGGGCCGCGTCCCCCTCGCCCCGGGCGATCAGCTTGTCCGCCGCCTCCCCGGCCAGGGATACCACCTGCCCCACGATCAGTTCCGCCATTTCGACACCTTCTTTCTTGTTGTTCTATTGTACACGAAAAATGCGGCGGCGTAAAGCTGAGAATCAGCCGGAAGATTTTTTCGTCAAAAAGTTGCAAAGTTTATCATAAATTCATTTTTCATTCTCCGGTATCTGTGTTATAATTCTGATACATATAAAAATGCGGGAGGGGCAACTATGAAAAACAAAGTAACCGTCACCATCGCTGAGCAGGAATACACCCTGATCGCAGACCAGGACACTGCCGCGGTGGAGAAGATCGCCGCCCATGTGGACGCCAAGGTGCGTGAGGTCATGGGGGGAAGCCACCTGTCCCTGGCCGACAGCGCCATTCTGGCCTCCATGAACATCGCTGAGGAGTATTTCAAAGAGCAGGAAGCCTCCGAGAATCTGCGCCGTCAGCTGAAGGAGTACCTGGAGGAGGGCGCGAAGGTCAAGCAGGAGCTGTCCGAGGCCAAGCGGGAGATCTTCAAGCTGCAGAATAAACGATAAGGAATGGCACACACGTTGGAATTGCTCGCCCCCGCCGGTTCGCCGGAGGCCGTCACCGCCGCGGTGCAGGCTGGGGCCGACGCCGTTTATCTGGGATACGGAAATTATAACGCCCGCCGCAACGCGAAAAACTTTTCCCGGGAGGACGCCGCGGCGGCGATCTCCTATTGTCATGTGCGGGGGGTCAAGGTCTACCTGACCCTGAACACCCTGCTGACCGACCGGGAGCTGCCCGCCGCCGCCAAGGTGGCCGCCGAGGCCTCCGACCTGGGGGCGGACGCCGTGCTGGTCCAGGACCTGGGCGTGCTGCGGATGCTGCGCCAGACCGTGCCCGACCTGCCCCTGCACGCCTCCACCCAAATGTCCCTCCACTCCCTGGATGGGGTCAAGATGGCCGCCGACTTAGGTCTGAAACGGGTGGTCCTGGCCCGGGAACTGTCCCGCCAAGCCATCGAGTACATCTGCGCCCACTCCCCCATTGAGATCGAAGTGTTCGTCCACGGGGCCCTGTGCATGTGCTACTCCGGCCAGTGCTTCTTCTCCTCGGTCATCGGGGGGCGCAGCGGGAACCGGGGACTGTGCGCCCAGCCCTGCCGCCTGAACTACGGCTGGGGGGACGCCGCCGACAGCTATCCCCTCTCCCTGAAAGACATGTCCCTGGCCCAGTACCTGCGCCAGCTGCGCAAGATGGGCGTGGCCTGCGTCAAGATCGAGGGGCGCATGAAACGCCCGGAGTATGTGGCGGTGGTCACGAGCGTCTACTCCAAGCTGATTCATGAGGACCGGGAGCCCACGGCGGAGGAGGTGCGCCAGCTTCAGGCCGCCTTCTCCCGTCAGGGCTTTACGGATGGATATTATGTCAACCAGACCGGAAGTGCCATGTTCGGCGTCCGGGAAAAGGAGCCGGAACCCAAAGAGCTGTTCGCCCAGGCCAAGGCCGCCTACAGCAGGGAGAACCCCCGGGTGCCGGTGACCTTCTACGCCATGATCCGCCCCGGCGAGAGCGCCAAGGTGGGGGTGGAGGACAACGCGGGCCGGGTGGTCACCGCCGAGGGCCCCATTCCCGAAGCCGCCCGCACCCGTGCCTTGACAAAGGACGAGGTGTGCGCCCAGCTGTCCAAGACCGGCGGAACCCCTTTCCTGTGCAAGGAGGTCAAGGCCCATGTGGAAAGCGGCCTGTCCCTGCCCCTGTCCGCCCTGAACGCCCTGCGGCGCCAGGTGCTGGAGGAGCTGGCCGCCCGGCGCGCCGCGCCGCCCCAGCGCCGCAAGGAGGAGTTCCACCCCGGCGTGCGCTACGAGGGCCGGCGGGAGGAGCCGGTGTTCACCTTCTCCCTGTCCCACGCCAAACAGGCGTCCCGGGAGCTGCTGAATCTGAAACCCGCGCTGCTCTACCTGCCCGTGGCCGAGGCCGCCGCCCACCCTGAGGTGGTGGAACAGGCCAAGGAAAAGGGCATCCCGGTGGCGGTGACGCTGCCTCGCATCCTCTGGGATAACGAAAAAAGTTTGCTGAAAAAGGATCTGGACGCCGTACGCGAGATGGGGATCACCGACGCGCTGGTGGGCACCCTGGGGCTGATCCGCCCCGCCCGGGACGCGGGCATGAACATCCGGGGGGATTTCGGTCTGGGGGTGTACAACTCCCAGACGCTGAAGGAACTGAAACGCCTGGGCTTCCGCTCGGCCACCGCCTCCTTCGAGGCCCGGCTGCCCCAGATCCGCGACCTGTCCAAGGCTCTGGACTTGGAGCTGATCGTCTACGGCCGCCTGCCGCTGATGATCACCGAAAACTGCATCATCGAGGGCCGGTACGGCCGCTGCGGCTGCGAAAACAACAACGCCCTGACCGACCGCACCGGGGCGCGGTTCCCGGTGGTGAAGGCCCCCGGCTGCCGCAACGAGATTCTGAACTCGAAAAAGCTCTTTCTGGCGGATAAGCAGGAGGACTACCGGCGGCTGGGCCTTTGGGCCGCCCGCCTGCAGTTCACCACAGAGAACGCCGTGGAGTGCGTCCAGGCCGCGGAGCGCTATCTGGGCCGGGGCAACTGGACGCCGCCTGATTATACCAGAGGGTTATATTACCGAGAAGTGGAGTAAATACGTTTATGGAACTGAAGATCAAATTGCTCTCTCCCAACGCCGTCCTGCCCCGGTACGCCACCCCCGGCTCGGCGGCCATGGACCTGATCGCCTGCATCGACGAGAGCGTTACCGTTGCCCCCCGCCAGTTGGTCACCCTGCCCACCGGCATCGCCATCGCCCTGCCCTCGGCAGACTATGTAGCCCTGGTGTTCGCCCGCTCCGGGCTGGGGGTCAAGCACGGCATCTCCCTGTCCAACGGCGTGGGGGTCATCGACAGCGACTACCGGGGAGAGATCAAGGTGGGTCTGACCAACCTGTCCGACGAGCCCTACACCATCCAGCCCGGCGACCGGGTGGCCCAGCTGGCCGTCCTGCCCGTGACCCAGGCGACCGTGGTCCAGGTCAGCGAGCTGGACGAGACCGGCCGGGGCGCCGGGGGTTTCGGGTCCACCGGAAAGTAATAAGACGAGGTGTTTCACGATGTTCGGCCTGTTCAAGAAGAAAAAAGAGGAACCTGTCCAGGAGGCCGCTCAGGCCCCGGAGCAGGAGCAGAGCCAGGAGGTCAAGGCCTTCGCGGCGGACTTCCCGGGGGAGGAGACCGACATTCTGGCCGTCACCGCCCCCGCCGCCGTGGGCAGCGAGAAGGTGGGCGACTCCGGCCTGTGGAAGGTCACCATCGGCCTGACCGCCTGGCTGGATGAGTACACCCACGAGCTGCGGCAGGGAGACGCCCGGCTGGAGGCCGTGGTGGACGACAAGCTGCGGGAATATCTGCACACCCGGGTGCCCGGGAATTTCATCATCGCGGCCACGGTGCGCCCTTCCGAGGACGGCACGCGCTTTCTGATGACCGACCTGCCCAAGCCCGGCTTCGACCCGGAGCTGAAGGCCATCCTGGAGGAGCAGAAAAAGCCCGTCACGCTGGAGGTCGAGGGTCTGGGCACCTTCACCCTGAACCGCAGCCTGGGCTGGTTTGAGGCCGCGGTGGACTGGAAGGGGGCCGAGGTCTCCCTGACCTTCGACCAGGCGGAGGAGACCCGGGACGCCGCCCAGGACACCGCCCGGGCCCTGCTGGACGGGCAGGAGTCCTGGGACGAGCGCGTGCGCGCCTACGCCGCCGACACGCTGCTGGACCGGGCCAACGAGCTGCTGGGTGAGGACGAAGATGTGGAGGCCCTTACCCGGGAGGACTTTCTGGCCCAGCTGGAGCCGGACTCCATCCTGGCCGGCCCGGAGGGCGCTTTTGAATTTTGGTTCAGCGGCGACGACCTGTTCCTGGCGCATCCGGTCCATGTGACCGGCACCCTGGCCGACGGCCCCCAACAGGCCGAGATTGATTAATCACTTAAAGGAGAACATCGCATGGAGATCATTTTAGCCTCCGGCTCCCCCCGCAGGCGGGAGCTGCTGGAGCGCATGGGCGTCCGGGACTTTACCGTCGTCTCCCCCGACGCCGACGAGAGCCTGGAGGAGGGCCTGCCCCCCGCCGGGCAGGTGGAGCGCCTGTCCCGGCTGAAAGCGGACGCGGTGGCCGCCGAGGCCGAGCCGGGCGCGCTGATCATTGCCGCCGACACGGTGGTGGCGCTGGACGGTACCATTCTGGGCAAGCCCGCCGACGAAGAAGAGGCGTTCCGGATGCTGTCCGCCCTGTCTGGAGTACGCCATCAGGTGTACACCGGCGTCACCGTCCGGCAGGACGATAAGATCCTGACCCGGCACGAGGTCACCTCGGTGGACTTCCGGGCGCTGGAGGCGGAGGAAGTGGAACGCTACATCGCCACCGGCGAGTGCATGGACAAAGCCGGGGCCTACGGCATCCAGGGCTACGGCGCTCTCTTGATTGAGGGCATCAACGGCGACTATTACAACGTCATGGGCCTGCCCGTGGCCTGCCTGGCTCAGATGCTGAAAGAGTTCGGGGTGGACTGTCTAAAGCTGGCCGCCCGGTAATATTTTACAAAGAAGGGAAACACCTGCTTTGAACAGAAGACCGTCTCGTCACAAGGGAATCTGGATCGTTGCCGCCGCGGTGGTCATCGCCGTGGTCACACTGGTATTTTCCCTGCTGGGCGGCTCTTCCGGACCGCTGTCCGGCGTTCTCGGCGTGATCACCACCCCGGCCCGGAGTGCCCTCAGCTCCCTGGCGGGCTGGATGGAGGACCGGTACAACTACGCCTTTCAATACGACAAGCTGGTTCAGGAAAACGAGGAGCTGAAGCAGCGCATCGCCGAGCTGGAGGAGTCGGCCCGGGAGGGCGAGGACGCCATTGAGGAGAACGAGTTCCTCCGGGACGCCCTTGGGCTGGCACAGAAGCGGGCGGACTTTGTCTTTGAATCGGCCCAGATCACCGCCCGGGGCGCCACCAACTGGGCCTCCACCCTGACCCTGAGCAAGGGCAGCAAGCACGGCGTGGCCGTGGGCAACTGCGTGGTGGACCAGTACGGCAACCTGGTGGGCGTGGTGGACGAGGTGGCCTACAACTGGTGCACCATCATCACCGTGATCGACCCCGAGCTGGAGATGGGCGGCCTGGTGTCCCGCACCAACAGCCCCGCCATCGTGGAGGGCGACTTTGCCCTGATGGGAGAGGGCAAGCTGAAGCTGACCTATCTGCCGGAAAACACCCAGCTGATCTCCGGCGACGAGGTGCTGACCTCCGGCATGGGCGGCGTGTATCCCTCCGGGCTGAAGGTGGGCACCATCGACGAGATCCTGACCGACGCCTCCGGCATGGGCCGGTACGCCATTCTCTCCCCCTCCGCCGATCTGGACGAACTGCGCCAGGTGCTGATCATCAAGCAGTTCGACATCGTGGAATAAGGGGGATGCGGTATGACACGGCGTGATCACATCCTGAAATGGCTGCTGTACGCTCTGGCCTTTCTGCCCATTCTGCTGCTGGACCTGTATGTGCTGCCCTGGTTCCCCATTTTCGGCACCATTCCCTCCCTGCTGCCGGTGGCGGCCATCACCGTGGCGGTGCTGGAGGGGCCGGCGGCCGGGGCCGGTTTTGGCCTGTTCGTGGGCATCCTGTCCGACGCCCTGATCCCCGGCCTGCCCGGGGCCATGACGCTGGGGCTGTCCCTTCTGGGGATGGCGGCGGGCGCCGCCGCCCGGTACGGGGTGCGCCAAAACTTTTGGGGCTGTCTGCTCTGCTCCGCCGGGGCGCTGATCATCATCGACCTGATCCGTGTGGTGTCCGCTCTGCTGCGCAGCAGGGCGTCCCTGCCGGAGCTGCTGTGGGTGGCTCTGCCTGAAATTTTCTGGTCCCTGATCTTCCTCCCCCTGATCTACGGGATCTTCCTCTGGGTCTTCCACCGGGTACCCCGGGCGTCGATCCTGTAAAAGCAACGGTATTTTTCAGAAAGGAGCGCCTGCCATGGGTGACGACAGAATGGAAGACAGGAAGCTGATCCGCCGCCGCTTGTGGGCGCTTGTGCTGATCCTGGCCGCCCTAGTGGGCGCTTTTTGCTATGTGCTCTATGACCTGCAGGTGGTCCAGGGCACGGATTATCTGGAACGCTCCCAGCGCAAGATCCCCCAGACCGAGACCGTGGACGCCGACCGGGGTGAGATCCTGGACAGTCTGGGCCGGGTGCTGGTGTCCAACCGGATCAGCTATCAGACCACACTGGACCTGTCCCTGATGGGCAGCACCGAACAGCGCAACGCCACATTGAAAGAGCTTCTGGAGCTGAGCCGGGAGCAGGAGATGACCTGGACCGACACCCTGCCCATCACCACGCAGGAGCCGTTCACCTACACCACCGATGATCCCTTCTATACCACCTCCACCGATGAGGAGGGCGTGGAGACCAAAACCCTGACCCAGCTGGGCAAGCTGGCGGTTAAGATGAAATGGCTGGACGACGACCCCACGGAAGAGGACGCCAAGGTGGAATTCCCCACGGCGGAGGAGCTGCTGGAGCAGATGTGCAAGACCTTCTCCCTGGAGGGGGGCGCCACCGCGGAAAACCGGGGGGTGGCCGGGGTCCTGTACGAGCTGTACCTGCGCTCCAAGGACGTCACCTGGTCCTCCTACATCTTCGCCGAGGATGTGGACATTGAATTCATCTCCATCGTCAAGGAGCGCAGCCTGGCGGGCGTCCAGTTCAAGACCGTCAGCACCCGCCAGTACAACACCTCCTACGCCGCCCATCTGCTGGGCCGGGTAGGCCAGATCTACAAGGAGGAGTGGGAGCAGTACAAGGAGCTGGGCTATTCCATGGACGCCATGGTGGGCAAGGACGGCGTGGAAAAGGCCTTTGAGGAATACCTGCGCGGCACCTCCGGGGTGCGCTATATCGAGACCAACACCAGCGGCAAGATCGTCAGCGAAAGCTGGAAGATCGACGAGGAGACCGGGGAGGAGCTGACGCCCCAGCCGGGCGACAACGTGGTGCTGACTCTGAATATCCGCCTGCAGGAGGCGGTGGAGCGGGCGCTGGCCGAGCATGTGCCCACCCTGCCCGAGGCGGAGGGCGCCGCCGTCGTGGTGCTGGACGTCAACGACGCCAGTGTGCTGGCCATGGCCTCCTACCCCACCTATGACCTGGCGAATTTCTCCTCCGTCTGGAACGACATCAAGGACGACCCTCTGGCCCCCATGTACAACCGGGCCACCCAGGGCCTCTATCCCCCCGGCTCCACCTTCAAGATGGTCACCGCCATCGGCGCCCTGGAGGAGGGGATCATCACCCCCACCACCAAGATCCAGGACACCGGCAAGTATATGTATTACGCCCCCAGCTACACCCCCAGCTGCTGGATCTACCGTCAGCTGGGCAGGACCCATGGTTTGGAAACCGTCAGCGACGCCATCCGGGACTCCTGCAATGTCTTCTTCTACGACGTGGGCCGCCGCCTGGGCATTGACAAGCTGAACGAGTACGCCCGCATGTTCGGCCTGGGCGAAAAGACCGGCATCGAGCTGGAGGAGAAAGCCGGCGTGGTGGCTGGGCGGGACTACACCGAAAACGTCCTCCACCAGCCCTGGTATGAAGGCTCCACTCTGGCCGCTGCCATCGGCCAGGAGAACAACCAGTTTACTCCCCTGCAGCTGGCCAACTATATCGCCACCCTGGTCAACGGGGGCAACCACTACTCCGCCCATCTGCTGAAAGAGGTCAAGTCCGCCGACTTCTCCGAAGTGGTCTACACCCGGGAGCCCGAGCTGCTGGACACCATCGACATCGACCCGGTAAACCTGGAGGCGGTGAAAAAGGGCATGCTGGCCGTGACCCAGGAGGGCGGCTCAGCCTACAAATATTTCAAGGACCTGGACATCAAGGTGGGCGCCAAGACCGGCTCCGCCCAGGTATCTGTCGAGAGCGAATCCAACGCCGTGTTCGTGGCCTTCGCCCCCTATGACGACCCCGAGATCGCCCTGTGCATCGTGGTGGAAAAGGGCGGCTCCGGCTCCGAGCTGGGCGCCATTGCCGCCGACATCATTTCCTTCTACTTCAGCTCGGAGGCCTCCATCGGGGCCGAGCAGGGAGAAAATACGCTGATCAGGTGACAGCTATGATTTTTGATCCGCGGAACAAGCAATGCAAAAAGCCCACCGGCGCCGTCCC
Organism: Oscillospiraceae bacterium; assembly: GCA_051867655.1. Lineage (GTDB taxonomy): Bacteria > Bacillota > Clostridia > Oscillospirales > Oscillospiraceae > JAJPXI01. Next base: position 13,158 of record JBJDYV010000036.1, on the reverse strand, counting down.
TGCGGGGACGCGCGTCCGCTTCGCCCTCCGCCCCGACCGGGCAGAGGGCTTTTCCCGCGCCAGCCTGACCGCCCGGTTTGAGCAGCGGGAGGACGAGACCGTCACGGTGGAGCTGCCCTGGCGCTGCGCCGCCCGGGGAACCGACGTGTTTGCCGGGACGCTGGACGTGGGCGGCTATGTGGGCCTGGTCTGGTACTCCCTGCGTCTGGAGGGCTTCGGGGACCGGCTTTGGCAGTCCCCGGAATACCAGCTGACCGTGTACGATCCCGCCGACCCGCCCCCCACCTGGTTTGGGGAGGGGGTCTCCTATCAGATCTTCCCCGACCGCTTCTGCCGCCTGAGCGTGCCCGACCCCGCCGGCATGGTGGGTGGGCGCACCGTTCATCAAAGCTGGGACGAGAAGCCGGAATACCGCCCCAACGAGCACGGCGAGATCCGCAACCGGGACTTCTTCGGCGGAAGTCTGGCGGGCGTTCAGAGCAGACTGCCCTACCTGAAGGAGCTGGGCGTGGACACGCTATACTTCTGCCCCATCTTCGAGGCGGCGGAAAACCACCGCTACGGCACCGGGGACTACGAGAAGATCGATCCCATGCTGGGCACCAACGAGGACTTTTCCGCCCTCTGCGCTGCCGCCCACAAGCTGGGCATGCGCATTCTGCTGGACGGCGTGTTCAACCACACCGGCTATGTCAGCCGCTACTTCAACGGGGACGGCAGTTACCCCACGCCGGGGGCCACCCAGTCGCAGGAGTCGCCCTACTACCCCTGGTTCCGCTTCTCCCACTGGCCGGATCACTATGAGTCCTGGTGGGGCATCTACTCGCTGCCCGCCGTGGAGGAGAGCTGTCCGAGTTATGTCAACTATATTGCTGCCGGGGAGGACAGCATTGTTCGCCGCTGGCTGCGCACGGGAGCCGACGGCTGGCGGCTGGACGTGGCCGACGAGCTGCCCGACGAGTTTCTGCACACCGTCCATACCGCCGCCCGTTCGGAAAAGCCCGACGCCGTCATCATCGGCGAGGTGTGGGAGGACGGCTCCAACAAGATGGCCTACGGCGTGCGCCGCAAGCACATCTGGGGCGGCCACTGCGACGGGCTGATGAACTACCCCTTCCGCACGGCCCTGCTGTCCTATCTGCTGGGCGGCCGGGCGGAGGATTTTAAGGAATCCATGGAGACCCTGCGGGACCACTACCCCGCCTGGGCCTTCTACTCCGCCATGAACACCCTGGGCACCCACGACACCCCCCGCATCCTGACCCTGCTGGGCGAGGGCGGAGAGCGCCGGGACATGTCCCGGGACTGGCGCTCCGCCCACCGCTTAAGTCCGGAGCAGCGGGAGCGGGCGGCCGCCCTGCTGAAGCTGGGGGCCGTGGTGCTGTACGCCTTCCCCGGTTCCCCCACGGTGTACTACGGGGACGAGGCGGGCATGGAGGGCTTTGAGGACCCCTTCAACCGCCGCACTTTCCCCTGGGGGCAGGAGGACAAGCAGTTGTTTGACTGGTTTGCCGCCTTGGGCCGTGCCCGTCACCAATGGCCCGCCCTGCGCACGGGTGAACTGCGCTGGGTGAAGGCGGAGGGGCCGGTGCTGGCCTTTGTCCGCGGGCACGGCAAGGGGGCCGTCCTGGCCGCCGCCAACCGGGGGGACACCCCGGCGCGCTTTACCTGGCACGGGCGGGTGGTCACCCTGCCGCCCCTGTCGGCCCGCCTTTGGGGCCCGGATGAACCGTGATTTGATGAAAAGAGGCCGAAACCGCCCGGTTTCGACCTCTTTTCTTATTGCGATAATTTGTCCAGCGTCCCCGCCAGCAGGCGGACGTAATCGGGCAGGCCCGCCAGGGGCGCGCGCTCGGTCAGGCTGTGGGGGTTCAGGATGTCCGGGCCGGTGTTGACCATGCATAATGACCGATTCTTGGCCCCCAGCACCGACGGCTCCAGACCCACATGGACGGCCTCAATGACCATGTCCCGCCCGGTCAGGTCCTTCCACACCGCCGCCAGGGCGTCCGCCAGCGGGTTTTCCGCCCGCTCGGGCCAGCCGGGGTAGCCGTTGCTCTCGAAGGAAAAGCCCTCCATAGCTTGTCGGTGCTGTCCGGCCAGGACGTCCTCGTCCTCCTGCCGGGTCGCCCGGATGAAGCAGGACACGGTAACGGTGTCTTCGCTCTGTTCCACCCGGCCCAGATTGGCCGAGGCGCTGACCTGTTCCTTTTCCCGGTCCCTCCAGGCGTAGACCCCCACGGTCAGCTCCGCCAGGGCCTCCAGCACCTGATCCCGGTACTTCGGGGTCCAGGCCCGCGCAGGGGCACGGTCCGTCCGCTCCAGCTCCGCCGTGCCGCCGGAGGTCTCCCGGGCAAAGGACTCCGCCGCCGCTTCCAGGGCGGGCGCGTCTTTTTCGTCCACCGCCAGCAGGGCGGCGCAGTCCATGGGGATGGCGTTGTGGGCATGGCCGCCGGACAGGTACAGGAGCTCAAAGTCCGCCCGCTCCCGCAGAGCAAGCAGAAATTCCGCCGTCAACCGGATGGGGTTGGGGCGGCCCCGGTGGATGTCATAGCCCGAGTGTCCGCCGGGAAAATCGGTCAGCTTCAGGCAGAATATGGCGCTTTTCCGCCGGGGGACAGTCTCCAGGGGGCGGGAAAAGGTCTCCCGCAGACCCCCGGCGGAGGCCACGATGGCCTTGCCCAAGGCAAAGCCGTCTGTGTTGATGAGATATTTTGCCCCGGCCAGCCAGGATGGGTCCACCTGCTTGGCCCCCTGCAGGCCCACCTCCTCGGCCACGGTGAACAGCAGGCGCACCGGGCCGTGGGGCGCGTCCTGCCCCAGCAGCCAGAGGGCGGCGGCGTTGCCCAGGTTGTTGTCCGCCCCCAGAGAGGAATTCCCGTCGGAGCACAGCACGCCGTTTTCCACCACGGGCGTGACCGGCGATGTGGCCGGGTCGTAGCCGCTGTCCGGCTTGACGGCGCACACCATATCCAGATGCCCCTGCACGATGACAAGGGGGGCGTTTTCCCGGCCGGGCGATGCGGGGATGTCCGCCGTCAGGTTGTTCCACTCGTCCCGGACGGGGGACAGCCCCCGCCGGCGCAGCAGGTCTTCCACATAGTCCGCCAGCGGCCCCTCGCCCCAGGAGGGGTGGGGATGGCGGCACAGCTCAAAAAACTGCGCCAGCACGCCGTTTATAATCATCTGATCAGTCTGATTCATTGCGTTTTCACCGCTTTCTGGGATAGGGTTCCCGCACGTCGGTCAGGCCCAGCAGGTAGTCCACGCTGGTTTTATGGAGAATTGCTAATTGGATCAGGATCGCCGTGGGCGTGTCATTTTCCCCGGTTTCATATTTGGAGTACCCCGTCTGAGACATCCCCAGCACCTCAGCAACTTCTTTTTGCGTCATATCCTTGTCGTTGCGCAAATCACGAATTCGCGGATACATTGGTATCACCTCAGGCCTATTATGCAATAACCTATTTTAGGTTATTGCATTTTAACCTGTTTCAGGTTAAAATAAGCCGAGGTGATGTTTATGAAAGAGCCCCGCTATGTGGTGGTGGAAAAATCCTGCTGCGGCACCTGCGTCCACTACCGCCAGCACTATATTTTGCGGGAGGGCGGCAGACCGTACGCCCTCTGGTACGGCCACTGCTGCACTCCGCGCAGCAAGCGCCGCACCCCGGACGAGGTCTGCCCCCACTGGGAGCCCGCCGACCAAGATGTTCCTGCCGAAGCATTCATGTAGGGGAGGGGCTTGCCCCTCCCGAAACACGGCAAAAATCCACACGGTTGCGCGGGAGACCCAAGGGTCTCCCCTACATTTCCGCCACAAGGCTCAGAAAACCATGTAGGGGCGGCAATCTGCCGCCCGCTCCGAACCAAAAAGCAAGACCCCCCCGACACTGCCGGGAAGGTCTTGCTTTTTCTTATTCTTCGTCCAGCTTCAACACGGCCATGAACGCTTCGGTAGGGATCTGCACCGTTCCCAGCGAGCGCATCTTCTTCTTGCCCTCCTTCTGCTTTTCCAGCAGCTTCTTCTTACGGGTGATGTCGCCGCCGTAGCACTTGGCCAGCACGTCCTTGCGCATGGCCTTGACGGTCTCCCGGGCGATGACCTTGCCGCCGATGGCCGCCTGGATGGGCACCTCGAACAGCTGACGGGGAATATTCTCCTTCAGCTTTTCGCACAGGCGGCGGGCGCGGGGATAGGCCTTATCTTTGTGGGCAATGAAGGAAAGGGCGTCCACCTGGTCGCCGTTCAGGAGCATATCCACCTTCACCAGCTCGGATGGACGGTACTCGTCCAGCTCGTAGTCCAGGGAGGCATAGCCCTTGGTGCGGGCCTTCAGGGTGTCAAAGAAGTCGTAGATGATCTCGCCGATGGGCATGGAGTAGTGCAGCTCGCACAGGGTGGTGTCCAGATACTGCATATCCTTATAAATCCCCCGGCGCTCCTGGCACAGGGGCATGATGTTGCCCACGTAGTCCGGCGGGGTAACGATGGTGACGTTGGCGTAGGGCTCCTCCGCCTCGGCGATGGCCCCGGTCTCCGGGTAGTTGTGGGGGTTATCCACCATGACCACGGTGCCGTCGGTCTTGGTGATCTTGTAGATGACCGAGGGCAGGGTGGTGATCAGGTCCAGGTCGAACTCCCGCTCCAGGCGCTCCTGGATGATCTCCATGTGGAGCATGCCCAAAAAGCCGCAGCGGAAGCCGAAGCCCAGGGCGGCGGAGGATTCCGGCTCGAAGGACAGGGAGGCGTCGTTCAGCTGCAGCTTCTCCAGGGCGTCCCGCAGGTCGGGGTACTTGGAGCCGTCCTCGGTGTAGATGCCGCAGTAGACCATGGCCCGGGCGGGGCGGTAGCCGGGCAGGGGCTCGGCGGCGGGGCGGTCCGCCTCGGTGACAGTGTCGCCCACCTGGGTGTCCTTCACGTTCTTGATGGAGGCGGTGAAGTAGCCCACCTCGCCGGCGATCAGCTCGTCGCAGGGCTGCAGGCCCAGGGGGAGCAGATAGCCGCACTCCAGCACCTCGTAGGCGGCGTCGGAGGCCATCATCTTCACCTTCATGCCGGTGCGGATGCTGCCCTCCATGATGCGGAAATAGACCACCACGCCCCGGTAGGGGTCGTACTGGCTGTCAAAGATCAGGGCTTTCAGGGGGGCGGCGGGGTCGCCGGTGGGGGCGGGAATGTTCTGGACAATATCCTCCAGCACCGCGTCGATGTTCAATCCCACCTTGGCGGAGATCTCGGGGGCGTCCTGGGCGGGCAGGCCGATGACGTTCTCGATCTCGTCCTTGACCCGCTTGGGGTCGGCGGCGGGCAGGTCGATCTTGTTGATGACCGGGCGGATCTCCAGGTCGTGCTCCAAAGCCAGGTAGGTGTTGGCCAGGGTCTGGGCCTCGATGCCCTGGGCGGCATCCACGATCAGCACGGCGCCCTCGCAGGCGGCCAGGCTGCGGGAGACCTCGTAGTTGAAGTCCACATGGCCCGGGGTGTCGATCAGGTTGAGCTGGTAGGTCTCCCCGTCGGCGGCCGTGTAGTTCAGGCGCACCGCCCGGGCCTTGATGGTGATGCCCCGCTCCCGTTCCAGGTCCATGTTGTCCAGCAGCTGGCTCTCCATCTCCCGCTGGGAGACAGCGTGGCACTTCTCGATCAGCCGGTCGGACAGGGTGGACTTGCCATGGTCAATGTGGGCGATGATGGAAAAATTGCGGATCTTGCTTTGGTCAGTCATAAAAGAAACCTCCATAGGTACAAAGCGGTTGAAACGGCCAGCGGGTTTACTTGGAATGAATTTGAGTGCGGTCGTGCAGGCCGTGGTTGATCCGCTCGCCGGTAGTGTGGATGATCTGCAGCAGGGATTGGTAGGGGCCGGGATAGGCCTCCGACAGCGCCGCGTGGTTCATCTCCGGGAAAGTGCCCTTCTCCTTGCTGTGGGCGGCCAGGGCGTCCACATACTCCGATTCGCAGAAGATCATGTCGGCCGTGGCCACGCCGGACGTAAACCGGTGGGCCGGCACAGAGAAGAAGTCCTCATTGTTGGTACCGGGCGCCCGGTACAGATGGCGGAACATCTTATACACCGCGGAAGACAGGAATTCCGTGGCCGACTTGATGGCGGCGCGGTCCCCCGTCTTGCTTAGCAGGTCGAAGAGCATGCTGATGGAGTTGACCAGCAGCTTTTTGGCCAGGGTGGCCATGACCGAGCCGTGGAGGACATTGTCGCGGGATTCGCTGGCGTCAAACAGGGTGTCCGCGTCCAGGATGGTGGTGCCGTCCCGGGACAGGGTACGGCCCAGCAGAAAGTCGGCGGAGACATTATAATAATCGCAGGCCTTGGTCACAAAGGCCAGACCCGGCTCGCGCACGCCGTTCTCGTAGTGAGACAGCAGGGCCTGGCTGATCCCCAGCTCCTTGGCGGCCGCGCGCTGGGAGACGCCCTTTTCCCGCCGCAGCAGGGCCAGGGAACGGGAAAAATCAGTACTCATAAACAACACACACCTTACGGGAAAATGACAGTGAGTATAGTATAGAAAATTCATTACAAAATGTAAAGCCTTCTTGGAGGATTTTTTTCCGCTTTCATGTTGAGTTTTTTCCCAAAGCTGGTGTATAATGGGTGCGCATAAAATACATACCGTCTGGAGGTCACTGAATTATGTTCCTGGACAAACTGATTGATACCCTGAGAAAGCAGCCCCGCACCATCGTGTTCCCCGAAGGCCCCGACTACCGCATTCTGGAAGCTGCCGCCCGTCTGAATGAAGACACCTTCCTGAAGCCCATCCTGGTGGGCAATGTGGACGAGATCAACGCTGTTGCCAAGGAGCGCGGCTTCAACATCGCCGGCGTGGAGATCATCGACCCCGCTACCTATCCCGAGATGGACGCCATGGTGGAGAAGATGGTGGAGCTGCGCAAGGGCAAGATGAGCGCGGAGGACTGCCGCGCCGCCCTGAGCAAGAGCAACTACTTCGGCACCATGCTGGTGAAGATGGGCAAGGCCGACGCCCTGCTGGGCGGCGCCACCTACTCCACCGCCGACACCGTCCGTCCCGCCCTGCAGCTGATCAAGACCAAGCCGGGCAACACCATCGTCTCCTCCTGCTTCATCATGCGCCGGGAGAAGGACGGCCAGGAAGAGATGCTGGCCATGGGCGACTGCGCCATCAACATCTCCCCCAACGAGGACGAGCTGGCCGAGATCTGCCGTGAGACCATCAAGTGCGCCCGCACCTTCGGCATCGAGCCCAAGACCGCCTTCCTGAGCTTCTCCACCAAGGGCTCCGCCAAGTCCGAATCCGTCACCACCATGCAGAACGCCTGCAAAAAGGCCCAGGAGCAGATGCCCGACGAGGCCATCGACGGTGAGATGCAGTTCGACGCCGCCGTCTCCCCCGTGGTGGCCGCCCAGAAGTGCAAGGGCTCCAAGGTTGCCGGCCAGGCCAACACCTTCATCTTCCCCGACTGCGACGCCGGCAACATCGGCTACAAGATCGCTGCCCGTCTGGGCGGCTTCGAGGCTTACGGCCCCATCCTGCTGGGCCTGAACGCCCCCATCAACGACCTGTCCCGCGGCTGCGTCGCCGACGAGGTCTACATCATGGCCATTATCACCGCCGCCCTGGCCTAAACCGTTTCCTTCCCTGTAAACGGGCCTTCGCCGGCACAGCCGTCGAAGGCGGAGCCTAAAAATATGCCACTGGCATATTTTTGATACGGCCCGACGGCTGCTCTGGCCTAAGGCCTCTTCTGCTCCGGCACAGCGCAACGACTGATCCCGTTTCAAAAGCCCCGGCTTCCTTGTTGAAGCCGGGGCTTTTTTACATTTTTCACAAGAAAATGGAAGAGCGCCAAAAACTTCTTGACATTCTGATAAGATATGTGTAAGATAACGATTGTAACCATTTGTAATCATTTTGTGTTTCTCTGTAACTATCGGCATCCGATGCCGTTTTCAAATAAGCCAACGGGAGGAATTCACCCCCATGGATGAAATTTTACACCGTACCCGGCCGGAAGTCGGGACCGCAATTGCAGAAACGCTCCGCGCGGAAGAACCGGCGGAAGGCCTGCGCGCCAAGGCCCGCCGGGTCTGGTCCGCCGTGCAGGCGGGCGCGCTGGTGCTGAAGCGCACCGCCGTCCGTTCCTGGCACAAGGCAGACTGTGTCCTGGCCGGGCACAAGCTGATGGCTCCGCTGCCCTTCCTGGCCGTGGCCACCGTGGCCGCCGTGGCCCTGGTGACCACCACGGTCTACACCCCCAGCTATGTGGTCACCGTGGACGGCATGGATCTGGGCACCGTGGCCGAGCCCGCCGTGTTTGAGCGGGTGGTGGAGCGCGTGGAGCAGCGTGCTTCCGACATTCTGGGTTACGATTATACCCTGGATCAGGAGGTGGAATACACCTTTGTCCTGACCCAAAAAGATAAGCTCTCCTCCGTCGGCGCCTTTGAGACCTATCTGTTCAATCAGGTCGGCGAAGTGATGAAGTCCTACGTCCTCACCGTGGACGGCAGGTTCATCGGCGCCGCCGCCGACAGGGCTGCCCTGAACGGCATGCTGGAAGAGCTGGCCGCCCCCTACGTCACGGAAAACACCGTCAGCGTGGAGTACGTGGAAGACGTGGATATCTCCTATCAGTACATCTCCTCCGACGTGCTGCAGGACCTGGTCTCCATGGAAGAGATCCTGAGCGCCAACACCACCGGCGAGACCACCTACGAGGTGGTCAAGGGCGACACCTACCTGGGCATCGCTTACGCCAACGATATGTCCCTGGATGAGCTGATGGCGCTTAATCCCCAGGCCAGCCTGGACCGCCTGATGATCGGCGATATCCTGACCGTCAAGAAGACTATCCCCTACCTGTCCATCCGCACGGTGGACGCCGTCACCTACACCGAGGCCATCGCGTGCCCGGTGGAAGAGGTGGAGGACAGCAGCATGTATGTGGGCGACCGAAAGGTCCTGACTGCCGGTACCCCCGGCGAGGCTCTGGTCAGCGCCAACGTCACCTACGTCAACGGCTATGAAGAGGGCCGCCAGGTAACCTCCTTTGTCACGCTCTCCGAGCCCACCACCGAAGTGGTGGCCGTGGGGACCAAGGCCCGGCCCAAGACCATGCCCACCGGCACCTTCCAGTGGCCGCTGTCCGGGCGCATCTCCTCCTACTTCGGCTACCGCTCCATCTTCGGCTCCTACAGCTATCACAGCGGCATCGACATCGCCACTTCCTACGGCAAGGCCATCGCCGCCGCCGACGGCGGTACGGTCATCTGGTCCGGCTACAAGGGCTCCTACGGCAACCTGGTCATCATCGACCACGGCAACGGCGTACAGTCCTACTACGGCCACTGCTCCAGCCTGCTGGTCTCCGCCGGAGACAAGGTCTACAAGGGCCAGACCATCGCCCGGGTGGGCTCCACCGGCCGTTCCACCGGCAACCACCTGCATTTCGAAGTCAAAATCAACGGCACCTCGGTCAACCCCCTGTCCTATCTGCCGTAAGGGATCAAAAAATCAGCTCTCCGGAACCGCCGGTTCGGGAGAGCTTTTTCCTTTTTATTTGCGCGCGTCGTACCGCTTTTTCTTGCGCCGGTACCACACGCAGTTGAACACATTGCCCAGAATGAGGATGTTGCCGCAGAGATACAGCCACACCAGCAGGATGATGACCGACGCCAGGGAGCCGTACACCAGGGAATAGCGGGAGGACATGCCGATGAACAGGGAGAACAGGATGGAGGCCGCCACCAGCGCCACCGAGGCCAGAAATGCTCCCGTCAGGACCGGCGGCCGGGGCTTGCCGATGGGTGCGGTCACCCGGTAGAGCAGAAGGATGAACAGCAATACCAGGGCAAACAACAGGACGAATCGCATCCACTGCCAGTCGGTAATCAGGTTGTCCAGGTGGAAGATACGCTCCAGCAAATGGAAAAACCAGTTTCCGGTCAGTACCACCACGATGGACAGATACATGGTGATCAGAAGCAGGATGGAAAAGACAAAACTGACCACCAGGCTCCAGAAGCCCGGATAATTGGTCCGGCCATAGATATCGTCCATGATTTTCATCAAGGCCCGGACCGCCGCCGAGGCCGACAGCAGCGTCATAAACAGGCCGGCCAGGAACATGCCGAAGGACTGGTTCACCGTGATATAGCTGATATAGTCGGCCACGACCGTGATCACGCTGGCGGGAAGGAACTCCTCCAGCGCGCCCAGGACCATACTGATATCCAGATGAAGCGCGCCTACAAAGGCGTTGATGCAGATCATAAGCGGAAAAACCGTCAGGATGAGGAAGTACGCCAGTTCCGCCGCCGAACGGGATACATGGGCGGAAAAATACAGCTCCACGATCTCCCGGACGAACCGGACGGGTCCTGAATCCCAGATTTTACGCACCAAGCCGCCTCCTTTCTCTTCTGTGCCGCCACACAAAATACAGGGATCGCCGTTTTTGTGCCAAAGGCGCAAGTTTCACCAACCTCGCGCTTCGCGCTCGATAAGTGACGCTATTGTATCATACTTTCCCGCAATAGGAAAGAAAAACCTGTCTGTTTCCGTCCAGGGCGCTCCCGGGGCAAAGCCCGGCCCGCTTATTTGACAGCGCCCGGAAAGCAGACTATAATGGCTTCCAATCCCCCATACCCAGAGGTGTCCTATGCAATTCGAGTTGAAATCAAAATCTTTTTATACCAAGACCCTGCGCCTGATGGCGCCCGTCATCCTGCAGCAGCTGATCACCGTGGGCGTCAACTTCATGGACAATCTGATGATCGGCGGCTTCGGCGAGACCCAAATCGCCGCGGCCTCCTTCGGAAACCAGTTCTACTCCCTGTTCCAGTTCATCTGCATGGGCCTGGGCTCGGGGGCGGTGGTCCTGTCCTCCCAGTTCTGGGGCCGGAAGGAGCCGGAGCCCATGCGGAAGGTGGCCGCCATCGGCCTGCAGCTGACGCTGGCCCTCTGCGCGCTCTTTACGCTGGTTTCCGTAGCCTTTCCCCAGGCCATCCTGCGCATCTTCACCCATGAGGCCGCGGTGGTCACGGTGGGGGCCCCGTACATGCGCCTGATCGGCCTGACCTTTCTGCTGGCCGGGCTGTCCTCCACGGCGACCTACCTGCTGCGCAGCGTGGGCAACGTGAATATCCCCCTGATCGGCTCCGCCGGCGCTTTCGTTCTGAACATCTTTTTCAACTGGGTGTTCATCTTCGGCAAGATGGGCGCACCCCGGCTGGAGCTGGTGGGCGCGGCCGTGGGCACCGTCATCGCCCGCGTCTTTGAATTCTGCTTTGTCTTCGGCTACTTCGTGTTCCGGGACGACCGGTTCCGGTTCCGTCTGAAGCACTTCTTCCTGTCCGGCAGCGAACTGTGGCGGCCCTATTTCCAATACGGCCTGCCCGTGCTGATCAGTGACACTCTGCTGGGCGTCAGCCTGACCCTGACCAGCGTGATCATGGGTCATATGGGCGAAGCGGCCTGCGCCGCCAGCTCCATCATCCTGTCCATGGTCAAAATGATCGACATTCTGAACTCGGCCATGGGCGGCGCCAGCGCCATCGTCATCGGCAACACCATCGGCGAAGGGGACATCCCCCGGGCCAAGCGGGAGGGCAACACCTACATGCTCCTGTCCTTCCTGTTCGGCCTGGTCATCATCGTGCCCCTGTACCTGCTGGGCGGCCCCTATCTGTCCCTGTACAACATCGCGGAGGGGACCCGGGCCATGGCCGGAGGGATGCTGCTGTACAACTGCCTGACCATGCCCGTGCAGACCAACGCCTACATCACCTCCAAGGGCATCCTGCGGGGCAGCGGCGACACCCGCTTCCTGCTGGTGGCCGAAAGCGCCCTGGTATGGTTCTTCTCCCTCCCCGTGGGGGCTCTGGCCGGCCTCGTCTGGCATGTGAGCCCGGTCTGGGTCTATGTCATCATCCGGGTCCAGTTCCCGCTGAAGGGAGTTATCTGCTTCTTCCGCTATCTCTCCGGCAAATGGATCAAGGTCATCGCGGCCCCCAAGCAATAACAAAAGCGCCTCAATGTCTCAAGACATTGAGGCGCTCCTTGTTGAATCAATCAGGCCAGCTTGTTGAGCTTGATGGTCATGGCGCTCTTCTTGCGAGCGGCATTGTTCTTGTGCAGCAGACCGTATCCGACAGCCTTGTCCACGGCCTTGACAGCCACCTTGTACGCGCTATCGGCCTCGCTGCGGTTGCCTTCCGCCACCGCGGCGTCAAACTTCTTCAGGTTCGTCTTCAGCTCGGACCGCTTAGCCTTGTTCTGCGCAGCCTTGGTCTCATTCACCAGGACACGCTTCTTGGCAGACTTGATATTCGGCAAACCAAACACCTCCTCCGATTGGCAGTTTTTTGGGCGCTTTCCACCCGTGCAGATATGTATTTTAACATCAGAATTTCAAAAAAGCAACCATTATTTTAAACTTTTTCTCAATTTTTTGTATATCGATTGATCGGGCCGCAAAAAATAGAGGGCAGAAATGGTCAAACCACAATATCTTGTAACAGGAGGGGAGCGCCATGCTGCAGCGGCGGACCGATCTTGCGCTGGAGGCGCGGGAGATCTGGGCGGAATCGGCCCGGGAACAGGAGCAGATCGAGGGCGTGGAGGCGCTGGAGTCCACCCGGGAGGGCTACCCCGTGACCACGGTGCGCATCACGAATGAGCGGGGCTCCCGGGCCCTGGGCAAGCCGGCGGGCACCTATGTGACGCTGGAGCTGTCCGGCCTGAAGCGCCGGGAGGAGGATGCCTTTCCCCGGGCGGCCCGGGCTCTGGCGGAGGAGCTGCGGGAGCTGATCCCCGTAGGCGAGGGTGAGGGCGTTTTGGTGGTGGGCCTGGGCAACCGGGCCATCACCCCGGACAACATCGGCCCCGGCGCGGTGGGGCACACCCTGGTGACCCGCCATTTGGTGGAGCAGGTGCCCGAGCACTTCGGCCACTTCCGCCCGGTGGCGGCCCTGGCCGCCGGCGTGCTGGCCACCACCGGCGTGGAGAGCGGCGAGCTGGTGCGGGCCGTAACGGACCGGATCAGGCCCGCCTGCGTCATCGCCATCGACGCGCTGGCGTCCCGCTCCCTGGACCGGATCTGCTCCACCATCCAGCTGGCCGACACGGGGATCACGCCGGGCTCCGGCGTGGGCAACC
>JBJDYV010000035.1:0-2481 GCA_051867655.1 Oscillospiraceae bacterium | reverse complement strand
CCATTTGCTTTTGCATCTTCTCCCGGATGGCCTGAAGCTCTGCCAAGCTTTTCATAGGGGGATCACTCCTTACTTGGTTTTTGTCTCACCGCTCTCAGCAGGGGCGGTGCTGGTTATTCAGTCAAAATTGTTTGTTCCTGTTCCTGCAGGTACTCCCGGATCCACTGGGTCACGGCCGGCTCACTGAGGGGCACGTCCGGTCCCAGAATGCTCCGAAGCTCCCGCGTATCCAGGGTAAAGGTCCCTTTCGGGGTCGTATGGCGGTACGTCCACTCCACCGCGGGAGCGCCCTGGATCAGCAGGGCCACGGTGGAGGGCAGGTCGCCCGGCGGCGGACAGTCGATATGGCCGGTCCGGAACAGGGCGGTCACAGTGGTCCCCACGCCCACCTGGCTTTCGATCTCCAGCCGTCCCCCGGTCTGCTCCGCCGCCAGACGCAGCAGGGGCAGGCCCAGCCCCACCGGGCGGGTGGTACGGGTGGTGGTGAACGGGTCGGTCACCTGGGCCAGAAATTCCGGGGTCATCCCCTTGCCGTCGTCCGCGACCACCATGCGGCAGTCGCGCTGCGCGTCCTCCTCCAGGCTCAGGTCGATGTGCCGGGCCCCGGCGGAGACGGAATTCTGGGCAATGTCCAGCAGGTGGAGGGACAGTTCCTTCATTACCGATACTTGTCCAGGATGGGGCCGACCTTATCGGGGGTCAGGCGGCCGTACACATCCTCGTTGATCATCATGACCGGGGCCAGACCGCAGGCGCCGATGCAGCGGCAGGCGTCCAGGGAAAACTTGCCGTCCGACGTGATGGAGCCGGGCTTAATCCCCAGCTTTTCCTCCACAGCGGCCAGCACATCGGCCGCGCCCTTGACGTAGCAGGCGGTACCCAGGCACAGGCTGATCTGATACTTGCCCTTGGGATTCAGGGTGAACTGGGCGTAGAACGAGGCCACACCGTACACCTCGGACAGGGGAATCTCCAGTCCCTCCGCCACGATGATCTGGACCTCCTCCGGCAGATAGCCGAAGATCTCCTGTGCAGCCTGAAGCACCGGCATCGTGGCGCCCGGCTGTCCCTTGTGCTCCGCAATGACCTTGCGGAGCTGCTCTTCCTGAGCCGCAGTCCCTTTATAAGGAACGACGGTCTTGCAGTTTGGCATAGTCACTTCCTCCTTTTTATAAACATGCTCACTTTACTGTGATAAACTGTTTATGCATTTAGAATAGCACGGAAACGGGGCAGATAAAATAGGTGTTTAAAAATTAACGAGAGAAATATTGATTTTGTAAAATTTTAAATTTGTACAAATTGTCAATTTGACGCCTGCAAAAGCCAACTCAGCACCGCTTTAGAATCGGCTTGCGGCACCTCCATAAACTGGAAGGCGTCCGGTATCTGGTCCAGATAGTGGGCATCGCATCCGGAAATATGGCGCAGCGCGCGCAAATCGGGCCGGTCGAACAGGTTTTCCGGGCAGCGCAAAGAGACTTCGGCCAGGGGGAACTTCAGCTCCGGGTCCCAAATGCCCATCTGGGAGAGCAGGGAGTTGGATGGGCGGTCGATGTGGGCGGGATAGGCCAGCCCGCCGAAGGAGGCGACCAGCTCGGGCACATCGTACAGGCCGATGTCCGCCGCGCCCGCCAGCAGGCGCGTCTCCTCCCCCAGGACCTTGTCCTCGCTGTCCATCAGGATCTGAGGGCCGAACATCTCCCGGTCGTTGGGAACGGAAGGCAAAAGATGTCCCACATAGTCGGAAAAGGCATCCGCGCGCTCCAGGTCCGGGAACAGGCAGACCACATGGACCTCCTCCCGGGTACACAGCTCCATGCCGGGAAGGGCCAGCAGCCCGTTCCGCTTGGCGGCCTGGCAAAAGGCGGCGCAGTTTCCGGTGGAATTGTGGTCGGTCAGAGCCACCGCGTTCAGACCGGCCAGCGCGCACATAGCGGCCAGGTTGGCCGGGGTCATATCGGTATCTCCGCAGGGCGACAGGCAGGAATGTAAGTGAAAATCAAAGGCCAGGCGCATGGTTACAGAACACTGCTCAATTCCACAGCCGTGCGGAAGGAGCTCTTGCCCGTCCCCAGCAGGTTGATCCCCTGGGTCTGGGCCTTTTTCAGCAGGTCGGGGTCGGGCTGCACCCCCTCGGTCAGGATGACGCAGGCCACGTCGGACAGGGCGGCCACGGCAGCTACGTTCTGGTTGGACATGATGGTGATCCACGCCTCTCCCGCCTGGGCGCGGCCCATGACCCAGGAGAGCAGATCCCCCATATAGCCGCCGGTGACCTCCCGGTCGGGCTCGGGGGCGGAAAATACGGTCAGGCCGAGGGTATCGGCGATCTGGGCAACAGTCATTGCGAAAACCTCCTTAGCGTCTGGAAATATTTTCGGGCGGAACACCCCGGCCCGCCTTGGACTGGCGGCGGAAGGGCGCGGGCAGGTATTCGTCGGCGTCGCTCTCGCCGGTCATGTACTGCATCCGCTCGCG